>CAISLN010000001.1 GCA_903886275.1 uncultured beta proteobacterium
CGCGATCGAGTTGCCAGAAGGCAAAGAAATGGTGATGCCTGGTGACAACGTGTCGATCACGGTCAAGCTGATCAACCCCATCGCCATGGAAGAAGGCCTGCGCTTCGCCATCCGCGAAGGCGGTCGTACCGTTGGTGCTGGCGTCGTTGCCAAGATCATCGCGTAATTCACACATCACAAGGAATTACCATGGCAACCAAGCAAAAAATCCGCATCCGCCTGAAGGCGTTCGACTACAAACTCATCGACCAATCGGCCGCTGAAATTGTGGATACCGCCAAGCGCACCGGCGCGATTGTCAAGGGCCCCGTGCCCCTGCCAACCCGCATGAAGCGTTTCGACATTCTGCGTTCACCCCACGTGAACAAGACCAGTCGCGACCAGTTTGAAATCCGCACGCACCAACGCCTGATGGATATCGTTGATCCTACGGACAAGACGGTTGACGCACTGATGAAGCTGGACCTGCCAGCCGGCGTGGACGTGGAAATCAAGCTGCAATAAGCAGACCGAATTCCGGTGCAAGCCGGGTTCACCAAGAGTCGATGCAGCGTGCTATTGCCTAATTGGCAACAGCACGCTATACTCGCAGGCTGCGCTGAATTTTTGGCGCGGTTTTATTAACAGTCTTTCACGCAAAACGCCTGCAACCAATTGAAGCTGCAGCGGTGGAAGTTACGGAGAAAACAATGAGTCTTAGCAATTCCTTAGGGTTGCTGGGTCGCAAGGTTGGCATGATGCGCCTATTCACGGACGACGGGGATGCAGTTCCTGTTACCGTGGTGGACGTTTCTAACAACCGTGTCACTCAGGTCAAAACCCAAGAGAACGATGGCTACGTTGCCTTGCAGGTAACGTTCGGTGCGCGTAAAGCTTCGCGTATCACCAAGCCCGTTGCTGGTCACCTTGCCAAGGCAGGTGTTGAAGCCGGTGAAATCATCCAGGAATTCCGTGTTGCAGCCGATACCGCTGCCAAGTACATCGCCGGCGCGCAAGTGCCTGTGTCCGATGTGTTTGTTGTGGGCCAAAAAGTGGACGTGCAAGGCACCTCCATCGGTAAGGGCTTCGCCGGAACCATCAAGCGTCACAACATGAAGTCGCAACGCGCGTCGCACGGTAACAGCCGTTCGCACAACGTTCCCGGCTCCATCGGTATGGCACAAGACCCAGGTCGCGTGTTCCCCGGTAAGCGCATGACTGGCCATTTGGGTGACGTCACCAAGACGACCCAGAATCTGGACGTCATCCGTATCGACGAAGCGCGTCAACTGCTGCTCATCAAGGGTGCTATCCCTGGTGCGCCCGGTGGTTTTGTGACCGTTCGTCCCGCCGTGAAAACCAAAGCAGCCAAAGGAGCGAACTAATGCAGCTCGAACTCCTGAATGACCAAGGCCAGGCTACTTCGAAATTCGAAGCGCCCGAGACCGTGTTTGGTCGTGCATACAACGAAGATCTGGTTCACCAGGTCGTGGTGGCTTTCCAAGCTAACGCGCGTCAGGGCACCCGTGCCCAGAAGGATCGCGAACAAGTTCACCACTCGACGAAGAAGCCATTCAAGCAAAAGGGAACTGGTCGCGCTCGCGCCGGTATGACCTCCTCGCCTCTGTGGCGCGGCGGCGGTCGTATTTTCCCGAATATGCCTGACGAAAACTTCACGCAGAAGATCAACAAGAAGATGTACCGCGCTGGTATGGCTTCGATCCTCTCGCAACTCGCTCGCGAAGGCCGTCTGGCTGTGGTGGATTCGATCAAGGTCGATTCCCCCAAGACCAAGGCCCTGGCTGCCAAGTTCAAGGCGATGAATCTGGACTCCGTCCTGGTCATCTCTGATGAAGTTGACGAAAACCTGTACCTGGCCTCACGCAATTTGGTCAACGTGCTGGTGGTCGAGCCCCGTTACGCTGATCCGCTGTCGCTGGTCCACTACCGCAAGGTTCTGGTCACCAAGGCTGCGATGGGCAAACTGCAGGAGATGTTCGCATGAGCCACGGTCCTAATCTGTCCAAATTCAACGAAGGTCGTTTGATGCAGGTGCTGGTTGCTCCCATCGTGTCCGAAAAGGCCACCATGGTTGCAGAGAAAAGCAATGTTGTGACCTTCAAAGTGCTGCAAGACGCTACCAAGTACGAAATCAAGGCCGCTGTGCAATTGATGTTCAAGGTGGAAGTCAAGGGCGTCTCTGTTCTGAACACCAAAGGCAAAACCAAGCGTTTTGGCAAGTCGGTGGGCCGTCGCGATAACGTTCGCAAAGCCTATGTGACGCTGAAGCCCGGTCAAGAGCTGAACCTTGGTGGGGAGGCTGCGTAATCATGGCTGTCATTAAAATCAAACCAACTTCCCCAGGCCGTCGTGGCGTGGTGAAGATCTCGCGTGACCACCTGTACAAGGGTGCACCTCACGCAGCGTTGCTGGAGCCACAATTCCAGCACGCCGGTCGTAACAATAACGGCCACATCACTACCCGTCACAAGGGCGGTGGTCACAAGCACCACTACCGTTTGGTGGACTTCCGTCGCAACAAGGACGGCATTCCGGCAAAGGTCGAGCGCATTGAGTACGATCCCAACCGTTCCGCACACATCGCTTTGGTGTGTTACGCAGACGGCGAACGCAAGTACATCATTGCTCCGCGTGGTCTGGAAGTCGGCGCTACCATCCTGAGCGGTTCGGAAGCCCCGATCCGCGTGGGTAACACGCTGCCAATCCGCAACATCCCCGTTGGTTCCATCATCCATTGTGTGGAACTGCAAGTGGGCAAGGGCGCTCAGATCATCCGCTCTGCGGGTACCTCTGCCACCCTGCTTGCTCGCGAAGGCACCTACGCCCAAGTGCGTGTGCGCTCTGGTGAAGTCCGCAAGATTCACATTGACTGCCGCGCCACTATTGGCCAGGTTGCCAACGAAGAGCACAGCCTGCGTCAACTCGGCAAAGCCGGTGTGAAGCGCTGGATGGGTATTCGCCCCACCGTTCGCGGTGTGGTGATGAACCCGGTGGACCACCCACACGGCGGTGGCGAAGGCAAGACTGGCGAAGGCCGTCATGCAGTCGATCCTTGGGGTAATCTGACCAAGGGTTACCGTACCCGTAACAACAAGCGCACGCAGGTCATGATCGTGTCGCGTCGCAAGAAGTAAGGGGAAGGTTAAATGACTCGCTCACTCAAAAAAGGTCCGTTTGTAGACCACCACCTTGTTGCCAAGACCGAAAAGGCCGTGGCTACCAAGGACAAGAAGCCGATCAAGACCTGGTCGCGTCGCTCCATGATCCTGCCCGATTTCATCGGCTTGACCATCGCCGTGCACAACGGCAAGCAGCACGTGCCCGTGTATATCACTGACCAAATGGTAGGCCACAAGTTGGGAGAGTTCGCGCTCACCCGTACTTTCAAGGGCCACCCTGCGGACAAAAAAGTCCAGAAGAAATAAGGAGGTGACCATGGAAACTCGTGCAACCCTTCGTGGCGTGCGTTTGTCGGTAGACAAAGGTCGTCTGGTCGCGGACCTGATTCGCGGCAAAAAAGTGGATCAAGCCCTGAACATCTTGCAGTTCACGCAGAAAAAAGCTGCCGTGATCATCAAGAAGGTTTTGGAGTCTGCGATTGCCAATGCTGAGCACAATGACGGTGCCGATATCGACGAACTGAAGGTTACGACCATCTACGTCGAACAAGGTGCATCGCTGCGTCGCTTCACGGCCCGCGCCAAAGGTCGCGGTAACCAAATCCGGAAACCCACGTGCCATGTGTACGTGACGGTTGGTAACTGAAAGAGGCCAGGAAGATATGGGACAAAAAATCCACCCAACCGGCTTTCGACTGAGCATCAGCCGTAACTGGAATTCACGCTGGTACGCCAGCAACCGTGACTTCGCCGGCATGCTGGCTGAAGACATCAAGGTGCGTGAGTACCTGAAGGCCAAGCTGAAGAATGCTTCGGTTTCGCGCATCCTGATCGAGCGTCCCGCTAAGAACGCACGCATCACCATTTTCTCGGCTCGTCCGGGTGTGGTGATCGGCAAGAAGGGCGAAGACATCGAGAACCTCAAGCGTGACCTCGGCAAAATGCTGAACGTGCCCGTCGCAGTCAACATCGAAGAAGTGCGCAAGCCCGAAATCGATGCCAAGCTGATTGCCGACAGCATCACGCAGCAGCTCGAAAAACGCATCATGTTCCGCCGTGCCATGAAGCGCGCCATGCAAAACGCTATGCGTTTGGGCGCACTGGGCATCAAGATCATGTCGTCTGGTCGTTTGAACGGCATTGAAATCGCCCGTTGCGAATGGTATCGCGAAGGTCGCGTGCCACTTCACACCTTGCGCGCTGACATTGACTACGGAACCTCCGAAGCCAAGACCACCTACGGCATCATCGGTGTCAAGGTCTGGGTCTACAAGGGCGACACGCTGGGTCGTAATGACCTGCCTGCAGCCGTTGAGCCCCGTAACGATGAAGAGCGTCGTCCCCGTGGTCCCCGTCGGGATGACCGCGGTGGTGCACGTCCTTCAGGTGACCGTCGCCCTGCAGCCGGTGCCCGTCGTCCCGTAGGTGCCAATGCGGCTCCTGCTGACGGCAGCGACAAGCCTGCAGAAGCACTCGGTGCCAATGCCAACCCATCAGCCGTTAAGCGCGTTCGCAAAGTCGCGCCAGCTGCAGCAGCTGACGGTAAAGGAGAATAACCATGTTGCAACCCGCTCGCCGGAAATACCGCAAAGAGCAAAAAGGCCGTAACACCGGTATTGCTACCCGCGGAAGCTCGGTCGCATTCGGTGACTTCGGTCTCAAATGTACTGATCGCGGCCGTCTGACGGCTCGCCAGATTGAAGCTGCACGTCGTGCAATTTCCCGTCACGTGAAGCGTGGCGGCCGTATCTGGATTCGCGTCTTCCCCGACAAGCCGATCTCCCAAAAGCCCGCTGAAGTGCGGATGGGTAACGGTAAAGGCAATCCCGAGTACTACGTGGCTGAAATTCAGCCCGGAAAAATCGTGTTTGAAATCGTCGGCGTGACCGAAGAGTTGGCCCGTGAAGCGTTCCGTTTGGCTGCCGCCAAACTGCCCTTGCGTACCACCTTCGTGGCCCGCATGATTGGCCAGTAATCAGGAGATTAAAGAAATGAAAGCTACTGAACTACGCCAAAAAGACGTTGCCGGTTTGCAAGTGGAAGTCAAAGAGCTGCAAAAAGCCCACTTTGGCCTGCGCATGCAAAAAGCCACGCAACAACTCAACAACACCGCTACGCTGCGCACTGCGCGCCGTGATATTGCTCGCGCCAAGACTATTCTTGTCGAGAAGCAAAGCGCTGACACTGCAACCGCAAAAGCAACGCCTAGCGTTGCGGCCAAATAAGGAGCCCACATGACGGAAGCTAAAAAATCCCTCAAGCGCACCTTGATTGGCAAGGTGGTCAGCGATAAGCGTGCCAAGACAGTCACTGTGCTGATCGAGCGTCGTGTCAAACACGAGCTCTACGGCAAGATTGTCGGCAAATCCAGCAAGTACCACGCCCATGACGAAAAGGGCGAGTACAAGACGGGTGACATGATTGAAATCACGGAAAGCCGTCCGATTTCGAAAACCAAGAACTGGGTTGCGACCCGTCTGGTGCAAAAGGCTGCAGCGGTTTAAGTCTAAAGACTTACGTCCCTGCAGGACTTTGATAAACGGCCCACAATGTGGGCCGTTTTGCATTTTGGCGTAACAAGCTCTTCGTGCAATTGCGGACGATTTAGCATTGGTTTTACAAATAGGAGCACTCCATGATTCAAGTAGGCGACACCCTTCCCGCAAGCACCCTGATGGAATTTATCGAAGTGGAAGGCGAAGGCTGCAGCATGGGCCCGAACGCCGTGGACGTGAGCAAGGCCAGCGCTGGCAAGACCATCGCGCTGTTCGCTTTGCCGGGTGCCTTCACCCCCACCTGCTCGGCCCAACATGTGCCTGGCTACGTGGAGTCGTTTGAGGCCTTCAAGGCTGCTGGCGTAGATGAAATCTGGTGCATCAGCGTCAATGATGCATTCGTCATGGGCGCCTGGGCGCGTGACCAAAAGACCGGCACCAAGGTGCGCATGCTGGCCGATGGCGACGCCGCGTTTACCAAGGCTACCGGCTTGACGCTGGACCTGACCGGCAAGGGCCTGGGCCTGCGCAGCAACCGCTACTCCATGCTGGTCAAAGACGGCAAGGTCGCGACCTTGAATGTGGAAGCTGGCGGCAAGTTAGAGGTGAGCGACGCCTCCACCCTGCTGGTACAAGCCAAGGCTTGATAAGCGCAATGCGTGTCGCGGTGTCGAACACCGGGCACGCAGCTTCAAGCCTGCACTCTGTTGGGCGTCAGAGTTCAGCCTTGAGGTAATGGGCACCCGCAATCGGGTTGAAGTAATAGGGCGGTATGTCTTCAAAGCCCAGGTCATCGTAGAGGGCGCGCGCGGCCTCCATATCGCTCAAGGTATCCAAGAGCACGCAGGCATAGTCTGCTTGGCGCGCCTGGTCCAGCATCGCTTCCACCAATCTGCGTCCCAGACCCAGGCCACGGTATTGGGGACGGACATACAGGCGCTTCATCTCGCAGGCGTCGGCGTAGTCCACGTTATCCAAGGGGCGCAGTGCGCAGCAACCGGCAGGTTCTCCGAACACGGTTGCCAGCAACAGACTGCCGCGTGGTGCGGCGTAGTCCCAGGGCAGGCCGGCAAGCTCTTCCTCGAACTGCTGGAAACATAGATCCACTTGCAAGGTCGCGGCATATTCGCGTACCAAGTGGCGCACCGCATCCAGCGCCTCCGTGCCAACCGGCTGCACCAGCGAAATTCCCGTGCTGTCGGCCCAAAGCCCCCTGCCGCCGCCTACTTTGCCCATTGCCCAAAGCGCCTCATATGCACCCCATGTTTCAGAAACCAAGAATCACCATTTTGTGTTGCGGCTATCCGCCCCTGCCTGGCAGCACAAGTTCATCGGCAACACCGCACCACAAAAGACTACCATGGCGGCCGCGATAGGCGCATTGTGTATTTACAAAGGAAGTGCCATGGACAGAAGACAGTTTAATTTACTCCCCTTGGTTGGTCTTGTCGCTCTGACAGCGGTGGGTCAGGCGCACGCCTTGACGCTGGCCGATCTGAGCAGTGCCGATGCCAGCCAGGGCCTCAAGGCTGCCCTCGAAAAGGGAGCACTCTCCGCTGTTGGCTTGTTGGGCGCCAAGGACGGGTTTTTGGGCAACCCGCAGGTGCGCATTGCGCTGCCTGGCTACCTGAACGACGCGGCGCAACTGCTGCGTACCTTTGGCCAGGGCGACAAGGTCGATGAGCTGCTGACCTCCATGAACCGCGCTGCCGAGGCTGCCGTTCCGATGTCGCGCGACCTGTTGCTCAACGCTGTGAAGACCATGTCGGTCACTGACGCCAAGGCCATTCTCAGCGGCGGCGATACGGCGATGACCGAATTCTTCGCCAGCAAGACCCGCCCGGCACTGTCAGCCAAATTTTTGCCAGTGGTCACACAGGCGACCGCCAAAGTGGGGCTGGCCGACAAATACAACGCCGTGGCGGGTAAGGCCTCCGAGCTCGGACTGCTTAAAAAAGAGGATGCCAACATCCAGCAATATGTCACCGGCAAGACCCTGGACGGACTGTTCTTCATGATCTCGCAAGAAGAAAAGAAGATTCGCCAGAACCCGGTGCAAGCCGGCAGCGCGATCCTCAGCAAGGTGTTTGGCGCCTTGCAATGAAGCAGGGCTTTACGCGCGTGGGGTTGTCTGTGGTGCTGCTTGGCGCCTTGGCCGGCTGCAGCCCCAGCCTCAACTGGCGTGAAGTGCAGTTGGGCCGACTGCAAACCCTGCTGCCATGCAAGCCTGACCATGCAAGCCGCAACGTCTTGCTGGCCGGGCAGACCCTGGCCATGGAAGTGCTGGGCTGCGAGGCAGAGGGCGTCTTGTTTGCCATCAGCCTGGTGCGCTCTGTGGATGCGGCGCAGGCAACTGCGCTGCTCGCCGCATTGCGCCAGGCCAGTCTGGACAATGTGCAGATGCGCGTGGCACAGGCCATGGCCAACAGCGGTGACGCAGACCGCAGCACCGACCTGCTGGTACAAGGCCAGTACCCCAATGGCAGTCCCTTACAGGCGCGCTTCAAGTGGTTGCAGGCGCAGGGCGATGTCTACCAGATTGCCGCCTTTGCACCTCAGCTAGCGCACGAGCAGATCGACAACCTGGTGGACGAGGCGCGCCTGCGTTGACCGACCCGGCGCAGCAACCAGCGAAGCCGCTGTGAACTTGGCGCCGTATATTGTTTGGCGGTCGGGCAATGCGGCCATAATCGCAGCACTAAAGCGCCACCATTATGAACACCGGCATTCTCATCATCGCTCACGCCCCACTGGCAAGCGCCTTGCGCTCGGGGTTGCTGCATGTGTTTCCCGATGCGGACCAGGGCGTCATGGCCCTGGATGTGCCGCCTAGCGAGGCACCAGAGCTCACACAGGCGCACGCCATGCAGATGCTTGGCCAGTTGGCCACTTACCAAACGCTGGTGCTAACCGACGTGTTTGGCGCCACGCCTTGCAATATCGCGCAGAAGGTGGTGGATGGCGTGCGGTCCAAACTGGTGGCCGGCGTCAACCTGCCCATGCTCCTGCGCACTGTCAATTACCGCCATGAGCCGCTGGATATGCTGATCTCCCGCGCCATGGCCGGTGGCACCCAAAGCATCATGCAGGTGGCGGTCACCGCACCGCAGAATCAGCAGAGAAAAATCAATGATCAACAGCACCACGACCATAGTCAATAAATTGGGGCTGCACGCCCGCGCCTCTGCCAAGCTCACCAAGCTGGCCGGTTCCTTCCCCTGCGAGGTATGGATGACAAGGGGTGAGCGCCGCGTCAACGCCAAGAGCATCATGGGTGTGATGATGCTGGCTGCAGGCATTGGCGCCGAGGTGCAGCTTGAAACCAGCGGCGACCGTGAGCAAGAAGCCATGGATGCCTTGCTTGCACTGATTTCCGACAAGTTTGGCGAGGGCCAATGAGCCCCGCCCACGCACATCGGCTAGCCGCACCGCGCGCTGAGGTTGCAGCTTGACCTTTTCCATCCACGGCCTGGCGGTGTCACGCGGCGTTGCCATAGGGCGCGCCGTGCTGGTGGCCTCCAGCCGCGTCGATGTGGCCCATTACTTTATCGAAGCAACCCAGGTCGAAGCGGAAATTGAGCGGGTGCGCGCCGGGCGCGATGCGGTGGTGGAAGAGATACGCCGCCTTCAAGAAAGCATCAGCCGCATGGGCCCCAAGGAGGCGCCGCCCGAACTGGGTGCGCTGCTCGATGTGCACCTTATGCTGTTGCAGGACGTGGAGTTGGTCAGCGGCGTCAAGCACTGGATCATCAACCGCCTGTACAACGCCGAGTGGGCCTTGACGACGCAGCTTGAAGTGATCGCCCGCCATTTTGACGAAATGGAAGACGCCTATCTGCGCGAACGCAAGGCCGATCTGGAGCAGATCGTGGAGCGTGTATTGCGCGCCATGAAGGGTGCCGCCTCGCCCATGGTCACGCACGGTCGTCCTGCGCGCAAGCAGTCGCAGCAGGACCTGTTACTCGACGACACGGTGGACGTGCCCCTGGTGCTGGTGGCGCATGACCTGTCGCCGGCCGACATGCTGCAGTTTAAACAAAGCGTGTTTGCCGGCTTCATCACCGATGTCGGTGGGCGCACCTCGCACACCGCCATCGTGGCGCGCAGCATGGATATTCCTGCGGTGGTGGGCGCGCGCACCTGCAGCCAGTTGGTGCGTCAGGACGACTGGGTCATCATCGACGGCGATTCGGGTGTGGTCATCGTGGACCCCTCGCCCATCATCCTGGCCGAATACGGCTTCAAGCAGCGCCAAGGCGAACTTGAGCGCGGACGCCTGCAGCGCCTGCTGCACACGCCGGCGGTCACGATGGATGGCGAGCGGGTGCAACTGCTGGCGAATATCGAAATGCCGGAAGACGCCGCACTTGCCCTCAAGGCCGGAGCCCTGGGCGTGGGGCTGTTTCGCAGCGAGTTTCTTTTCATGGGGCGCCAGGGCAAGTTGCCGGACGAGGAAGAGCAGTACCAGGCCTACAAGCGCGCCGTCGAGGGCATGAAGGGCCTGCCGGTCACCATACGCACGGTGGATGTGGGGGCCGACAAGCCGCTGGACGACACCCTGCGCGACCATGCGCACCTCAACCCTGCCCTGGGTCTGCGCGCCATCCGCTGGAGCCTGGCCGACCCGGCCATGTTTCTGACCCAGTTGCGCGCCATATTGCGCGCCGCCGCCCACGGGCAGGTGCATTTGCTGGTGCCCATGCTGGCCCAGGCACGCGAGATTCGCCAAACGCTGGCGCACATAGACCACGCGCGCGCCATGCTGGACAACCGGGGCGTCGCCTATGGGCCGGTGAAGCTGGGCGCCATGATCGAGATACCAGCTGCGGCGCTGAGCCTTAAGCTGTTTCTCAGGCACTTTGATTTTTTGTCGATTGGCACCAACGACCTGATCCAGTACACCTTGGCCATAGACCGTGCCGACGAGTCGGTCGCCCATCTGTACGATCCGCTGCACCCGGCGGTGCTGCAACTGGTGGCCAACACGATTGCCGAATGCCGCGCCCAGGGCAAAGATGTCAGTGTCTGCGGCGAAATGGCCGGCGACACTTCGCTCACCCGCTTGTTGCTGGGCCTGGGCCTGCGCAGTTTTTCCATGCACCCGGCGCAGATCCTTGCGGTCAAACAGGAGATCTTGCGCTCCGACGCCGCCAAGTTGGCGGTGTGGGCCGAGAAGGTGTTGCAGTCCGAAGATCCGGCGCAGCTGCTGCTCCCTCGCCCATAAATTCTTAGTCCGTTTTTGCCCTTGCGCCCACGACGGCCGCACCCACAATCATCAGCGCGGCGGCCCCTATGGACAGGCTGGGCGCTTCGCCGCGCACCCAGAGCAGGGCCAGGGTGGAGAGCAGAGGCGTGAGAAAAGACAGCACGCCGATCTGGCGCGGGTCCCCCCGCTTGAGTGCGGCGTCCCACAGATAAAAGGCTCCACCCAGTGGGCCCAACCCCAAGGCCAGCACCCGCAACCAATCGCCGGCGCTGAGCGAGGCGGGTTGTTCCAACAGCGCGTGGCACAGCAGGGATAGCAGACCCGAGACCACGCCAAACAGGCCAATGGCAGAGCTGGCAAAGGGCGCCACACGCCGGCTCAGCAGCGAATAGCTGGCCCAGACAAAGGCCGAACAAAAAGCCGGAATATAGCCCCAGGCAAAGCCGCCCTGCAGATCGCTCCCGCCCAAAAT
Source organism: uncultured beta proteobacterium (assembly GCA_903886275.1). Taxonomy (GTDB): domain Bacteria; phylum Pseudomonadota; class Gammaproteobacteria; order Burkholderiales; family Burkholderiaceae_C; genus Allorhodoferax. The sequence goes on from CAISLN010000001.1 coordinate 11,293, forward strand.
GGCCAGCGCCGCACCGGCAAAACCCAGCAGTGCAGCCGCTACATGCAAGGGCCGCAGCCGCATGCCGGGCAACAGCAGGGGTGCCATCAGCACAATGCCCAGCGGCCACAGGTAGTTGACCAAATTGGCCTGCACCGGCGGCGCATGGCGCAGGGCAATGAAGAGCAGAAAGTGAAAGCCAAACAGCCCATACACCCCCAGGCCCAGCGTGGCGGGGGGCACCTTCCAGGCAGACAGCTTCCAGCCCGACAGGGGCAGGCCGATCACGCTGCCCACCAACAGGCCCAAGCCGGTCAGCAAAAAAGGCGGCACATGCTGCAGCGACACACCGAGGGGCGCCAGGGTTCCCCACAACACAATGGCCCCCAGTGCCAGCAGCATGGCGCTGCCGCCTTTCCGTGGTGTCAGGGTGCTTGTCGCGCGGCCAGCGTCGCTCAATTGGGGCGCTGGTCGGTGGAGGGCTTTTGCCAGAGGTTGATGCCACCTTCCACAGCATGCTGGTCGATCTGCGCCAGCTCAGCGGTGGAGAACGCCAGGTTCTGCATGGCACCGGCCAGGTTCACAATTTGTGCCGGCTTGCTGGCGCCTATCAGGGCGGTGGTGACGCGCGCATCGCGCAGCACCCAGGCAATCGCCATCTGCGCCAGGCTCTGGCCGCGGGCCCGGGCAATCTCGTTGAGTGCGCCCACATGCTGCAGGTTTTTTGCGCTCAGGTGGTCGGCGGTAAACGAGCCGCCGCCGGGTCGGTTGATGCGGGCGTCTGCGGGCACGCCGTTGAGGTACTTGTCGGTCAGCAGCCCCTGGGCCAGGGCGCTAAAGGCAATGCAGCCCATGCCGGTTTCTGCCAACGCGTCCAGCAGGTCCTCTTCGATCCAGCGGTTCAACAGGCTGTAGGAGGGCTGGTGAATCAGCGCCGGCACGCCCATGCTTTTCAGAATGGCGGCGGCCTCGCGCGTCTTGCCGGCCGAGTAGCTGCTGATGCCCACATACAGGGCCTTGCCTTGCTGCACGGCCGTTGCGAGCGCGCCCATGGTTTCTTCCAGCGGGGAGTCCGGGTCGAAGCGGTGCGAGTAGAAGATGTCCACATAGTCCAGACCCATGCGCTTCAAGCTCTGGTCCAGGCTGGCCAGCACATATTTGCGCGAGCCGCCGCCCTGGCCGTAGGGGCCGGGCCACATGTCCCAGCCGGCCTTGCTGGAGATGATCAACTCGTCGCGGTAGGGCTTGAAGTCGCGCCGCATATGCTCGCCGAAGTTTGTCTCTGAACTGCCGGCGGGTGGGCCATAGTTGTTGGCCAAATCGAAATGCGTGATGCCCAAATCGAAGGCGGTGCGCAGCATGTCGCGCTGGGTTTGAAAGGCCGTGGCATCACCAAAGTTGTGCCACAGGCCCAGTGAAATGGCGGGCAGTTGAAGGCCGCTCTTGCCGCATTGGCGGTAAGGCATGCTGCCTTGGTAACGGTCTGGATGGGCTTGGTAGGGCATGTGGGTCTCTCTCTCTTTATTTTTTTGGGGTCTGTGCGGCCACAGCAGCGCGCAGGCCCAGCAGGTAGCTGTCGGCACCAAAGCCGCAGATCTGTCCGCGCACGATGTCCGCAAACACCGACACGTGGCGAAAGGCCTCGCGGGCGTGGATGTTGGACATGTGCACCTCCACAATCGGACAGCTCAGTATGGCCAGCGCATCGCGGATGCCGTAGCTGTAGTGGGTCCAGGCTCCGGCATTGATCAGCACCGCATCCACCTGCTCGGCAAAGGCCTGGTGGATGCGCTCACACATCGCACCCTCGCTATTGGTTTGGTAGCAATTCACCGTCGCACCCAATTCGCTGCCCAGTGCCGCCAGCCGGCCATTGATTTCTTCCAGCGTGACCGTGCCGTATTGCGCCGGATCACGCTTGCCAAACATGTTCAGGTTGATGCCGTTGAGAACCAGGACTTTCATCTTCACGCCCCTGTGTTGACTGGCGCTGCGGCGGCGGAATGCGCCTGCTGGTCGGCGTGGTAACTGCTGCGCACCATGGCGCCCACGGCCGCGTGCTTAAAGCCCATCTTGTAGGCCTCGGCCTCGAACATCTTGAAGATGTCGGGGTGCACATAGCGGCGCACCGGCAGGTGGCTGGTGGAGGGTGCGAGGTACTGGCCAATGGTCAGCATCTCGACGTTGTGGGCGCGCATGTCGCGCATGACCTCCAGGATTTCTTCATCTGTCTCGCCCAGGCCCACCATCAGCCCGCTCTTGGTGGTGACGGCGGGGAAAAGTGCCTTGAATTTTTTGAGCAGGTTGAGCGAGAAGTTGTAATCCGAGCCAGGGCGTGCTTCCTTGTACAAACGCGGGATGGTTTCCAGGTTGTGGTTGAGCACATCCGGCGGGGCTGCCTTCATGATCTCCAGCGCGCGGTCGTCGCGGCCACGGAAGTCGGGCACCAGCACCTCGATCTGCGTCTTGGGCGAGAGTTTACGCGTCTTGCGAATGCACTCCACAAAGTGGCCGGCGCCGCCATCGCGCAGGTCGTCGCGGTCCACGCTGGTGATGACCACGTAGCTAAGCTTGAGCTGTGCAATGGTCTTGGCCAGGTTGTCGGGCTCGTCCACATCCAGCGGGTCGGGTCGGCCATGGCCCACATCGCAAAACGGGCAGCGCCGCGTGCACTTGTCGCCCATGATCATGAAGGTGGCGGTGCCCTTGCCAAAGCATTCGCCGATGTTGGGGCAACTGGCCTCCTCGCACACCGTCACCAGCTTGTTGGCGCGCAGCACATCCTTGATCTCATAGAAGCGGGTCGAGGGCGAGCCGGCCTTCACGCGAATCCAGTCCGGCTTTCTGAGTACCTCGGCGGCCTGCACCTTGATCGGAATGCGCGACAGCTTGGCCGCTGCCTTTTGCTTGGCCAGTGGGTTGTAGTCTTCGGTGCTCTGAACTTCCCGCACGGTCGGGTTGATGGCTTCTTCGCTGTGGCTCATGGTGTGTGGGCAGGGTGCAGGCGGTTTAAGGCGCCAGATAGGTTGCGAGCTTGCGGCTCAGTATGTCAGCGGCATCTTGCCAACTGACCTGGTAGCCGATTGTAGAAAGGTCCACGGTTTTCAATGCCACGTAGCCGCAAGGGTTGATGCGCCCAAAGGGCTCCAAGTCCATCGCCACGTTGAGCGCCAGCCCGTGATAGGTGCAGTTGCGGCTGACCTTGATGCCCAGTGCGGCAATCTTGCCCAGGCCGGTAAAGTCTGGCTCGCTCGGTCGTGCGCCCGGCTCTTGCAATTGCGGCCGGTTCGCCAAGGGCGCATGTCCTGCCGGGTCGTCCAGGCGCACATAGATGCCGGGTGCGCCCGCCACCCTGTGGCCGGTCACGCCAAAGTGCAGCAGGGTGCGAATCAGTGCTTCTTCGACGCGGTGCACATACTCTTTGACGAAGTAGCCCGCGCGCTTGAGGTCGAGCAGCGGATAGGCCACCACTTGGCCGGGGCCATGGTAGGTGACCTGACCCCCCCGATTGGTCTGTACCACAGGGATGCTGGCCGGGTTGAAGATGTGCTCTGCCTTGCCGGCCAGGCCCTGCGTGTAGACCGGCGGGTGCTCGCAGATCCAGAGCTGGTCCTGATCGGGTGCTGCGGCGCCCAAGTCACGCTGCGCGGTATAGGCCTGCATGGCCGCATAGATAGGCGCGTATTCAACGCGTCCCAATTGGATAGGCTGCAATTGGATAGTCTGCATCAGGCGCTATTCAAAGCACCACCTTGACCATAGGGTGGGTGCTGAGCGTGCGGTACAACTCGTCGAGTTGCTCGCGGCTGGTGGCGTTCACGGTCACTGTCACGCCCAGGTATTTGCCGCCCTTGCTCTCGCGCAGCTCGATGGTGCTGGCGTCAAAATTCGGGTCAAACTGTAGCGTGATGGTGGTGATCGCGTGCACCAGACCCTCCACCTTGGTGCCCATCACCTTGATGGGAAATTGGCAGGGGTATTCAATCAGGGACTCGGCGCGCGGGGCGGCGGGCTTGGCATCGGGCGGTTCAGATAGGGGCATAGCAACTAAGAAGTGTGGACAAATTATGCAGCGCTAGCGCCCGTCTGGATGCGGCCTTCAATTTGTAAAGGGCATGTAATCCGTGAGCGGGTTTCTACGTATAATCGCGGGCTGTGCACAAACGGGCAGTCAATCTGTAACCTAGGCGTAATCTGAGATGGTCACAATTGCACCCTACACTGAAGTAGAAGAAGCTTCTAATTTCACGCCTCTGACGGCAGAGCAAGCAGAAGCACTTCGCGCCCAACATCCCTCCATCTCACCTTGGTGGGTTGTTGCGGGTCAGTTGGTGATTGGGGTCCTAGTGGCCTTGGTCTCATGGGGAGTGACAGGAAGTCAGACGGTTGGATGGTCTGCAGCATGCGGCGCACTGGCAGTTATTGTTCCAGCTGCGCTTTTTGCAAGAGGTGTCACAGGACAATTTGCGAAGGCAAACCCGGGTTCCGCGGTGCTAAGTTTTTTTGTCTGGGAATTGGTCAAGATTGTGGTGACGGTGGGCATTTTGTTTGCAGCCCATCGCATGGTGTCGGGATTGAGTTGGCCAGCCATGCTGATCGGCTTGATCGTGACAATGAAGGGGTACTGGATCGCTCTGGGTTTCAAACGAAAGCCCAAGCCGGTGCAAATATGAAACGCTTAACGGCAAAAGTAACTGATACGAGTAACTGATGGCTGCTGAAGAAAATATGGTTGAACATGGCCTTACGGCCGGTGAATACATAGGTCACCACCTGAAGCATTTCCGCACCGGCGAGCAGTCGGGCGTGATTGACTTTTCCGTCTTCAATATCGACTCGATTTTTTGGTCGGTATTGTTGGGTGTGGTGGGCCTGTTTTTCATGTGGCGCGTAGCGCGCAGCGTAACGGCCGGTGTGCCGGGGCGCATGCAAGCAGCCGTCGAGATCTTGCTCGAGATGGTGGACTCGCAAGCCAAGGGCATTATTCACAACGCCCAATCGCGCAAGTTTGTCGGACCCCTGGCACTGACCGTGTTCGTTTGGGTGTTCCTGATGAACGCCATGGACTTTTTGCCAGTGGACCTGATTCCCATGATCTGGCAACAGATCTACGGCGCTGCGGGTCACGATGTTGAACATGCTTACATGCGTGTGGTTCCTACGGCCGACCTCTCGATGACGCTGGGCATGTCCTGCGCGGTGCTGCTGGTCTGCTTGTACTACAACATCAAGATCAAGGGCATGGGCGGCTGGGCGCACGAAATGGTGACAGCACCATTTGGCACCAGCAAGAACCCCTTGTTCGCTCTGATTCTGGGCGTGCTGAATCTCAGCATGCAACTGATTGAATTCACCGCTAAGACCGTCTCACACGGCATGCGGTTGTTCGGAAATATGTACGCTGGCGAGCTGGTGTTCATGTTGATCGCACTCATGGGTGCGGTTGGTTTCGGGTCGGCTACAGGCATCGCCTTGTGGTTGGGTCATGTGGTTGCGGGTACCGGTTGGGCTATCTTTCACATTCTGATAGTTGCTCTGCAGGCCTTCATTTTCATGATGTTGACCTTGGTGTATGTGGGGCAGGCCCACGACCACCACTGAGTTTGTCGGTTATTTCAATTCTTGTTTTCTTGTTAACTTAAATCCATAGGAGCTCTTAAATGGAACACGTTCTAGGTTTTGTCGCGTTGGCCGCTGGTCTGATCATTGGTCTGGGTGCTGTCGGCGCTTGTATCGGTATTGGCATCATGGGAAGCAAGTACCTTGAGTCTGCAGCACGTCAGCCCGAGCTGATGAATGAACTGCAAACCAAGATGTTTTTGCTGGCCGGTTTGATTGACGCTGCGTTCCTGATTGGCGTCGGTATCGCCATGATGTTCGCGTTCGCCAACCCCTTCGTGCTGAAGATCGCTTAAGTCTTTTCACCTCATCCAACTTAGAGAGGTGTTGTTGTGAGTATTAACGCAACATTCTTCGCGCAGCTGGTAGTGTTTTTTATATTGGTGATGTTCACGATGAAATTCGTGTGGCCACCGATAGCAAAAGCACTCGATGAGCGTGCAGGAAAAATCGCAGCCGGCCTTGCCGCTGCTGACAAGGCCAAAGCCGAGTTGACCCACGCTAATAAGCGTGTGGAAGACGAACTGGCCAAGTCGCGCAACGAATCCGCTGGCCGTCTGGCCGATGCGGAACGCCGCGCGATGGCTATCGTCGAAGAAGCCAAAGGCAAAGCAACCGAAGAGGGCAACAAGATCATTGCTGCCGCCAAGGTTGAAGCCGAACAGCAAACCGTGAAAGCCCGTGAAGCACTGCGTGAGCAAGTGGCTGCATTGGTTGTCAAGGGTGCCGAGCAGATTCTCCGCAAGGAAGTCAATGCCGGTGTCCATGCGGACTTGCTGGGCCGTTTGAAGACCGAGCTGTAAGAGGACACCATGGCCGAACTCGCCACTATTGCAAGACCCTATGCCGAGGCCCTTTATAAGGCTTCAGCTAGTGACTTGGTTGCGGTCAGCGCCTGGGTCGACGAATTAGCAGCGATTGCGGGAAATCCCCAATTGCTGCAATTCGCCGACAGTCCCAAGGTGACTTCTGCACAGGTCTTTGAGCTCATCACGGGTGTGGCCCAGTCGGTTCTGGGCGATCATGCCAAGAACTTTCTACGCACCGTGATTGACAACAGCCGCCTCGGCGCGCTGCCCGAAATCGCAGCACAGTTCAGGGCCTTGAAAAACGCCCAGAGCGGTTCTTCGGATGCGGTGGTTTATAGCGCTTTCCCGATTGACCAGGCAGCCCTGGCAGACGTGGCAGCAACACTGGAAAAACGCTTTGCCCGCAAGCTCAATGTGTCTGTTGAATTACAGCCTGAGTTGATCGGTGGCATTCGCGTTGTGGTGGGTGACGAGGTTCTTGATACATCTGTCAAGGCACGTCTGGAACAAATGAAAGTGGCTCTGACAGCTTGAGGCCCAAGGCCCAAGCTGCAGCCCTAACCAAAGAAAGAAGGAAAGAGTCATGCAACTCAATCCCGCAGAAATCTCTGAATTGATCAAGAGCCGTATTGAAGGACTGTCCGCCAGCGTGGACATCCGCAATCAGGGCACCGTGGTGTCGGTGACCGACGGTATCTGCCGCATTCACGGTCTGTCTGACGTGATGCAGGGCGAAATGCTGGAGTTCCCCGCTGGCAGCGATGGCTTGCCAACGTACGGACTGGCACTGAACCTTGAGCGTGACTCTGTTGGCTCCGTGATTCTGGGTGAATACGAGCACATCTCCGAAGGCGACGTCGTCAAATGCACGGGTCGTATTCTGGAAGTGCCAGTGGGCCCCGAGCTCAAAGGCCGTGTGGTCAATGCGCTGGGTCAGCCTATCGACGGCAAGGGTCCTATCAACGCCAAGATGACCGACGTGATCGAAAAGGTCGCGCCTGGTGTGATTGCCCGCGAATCCGTGAGCCAACCCATGCAGACCGGCCTGAAGTCGATTGACTCCATGGTTCCCGTCGGCCGTGGTCAGCGCGAACTGATCATTGGTGACCGCCAGACCGGCAAGACGGCAGTTGCCATCGACGCCATCATCAACCAGCGCGGTCAAAACATGACCTGCGTGTACGTTGCGATCGGCCAAAAGGCTTCTTCGGTCAAGAACGTGGTGCGCGCGCTCGAACAAGCCGGCGCCATGGAATACACCATCGTGGTGGCGGCTACGGCTTCTGAATCGGCTGCCATGCAGTTCGTGTCAGCCTACTCCGGCTGCACCATGGGCGAATACTTCCGCGACCGCGGCGAAGACGCCCTGATCGTGTATGACGATCTGTCCAAACAAGCCGTTGCTTACCGTCAGGTATCGCTGCTGCTGCGCCGTCCTCCAGGCCGCGAAGCCTACCCTGGCGACGTGTTCTATCTCCACAGCCGCTTGTTGGAGCGTGCCGCTCGCGTGAACGCCAAGTACGTGGAAGACTTCACCAAGGGCGAAGTAAAAGGCAAGACCGGTTCTTTGACCGCCCTGCCCATTATTGAGACCCAAGCCGGTGACGTGTCTGCCTTCGTGCCGACCAACGTGATCTCGATTACCGACGGCCAGATTTTCCTGGAAACCAGCCTGTTCAACGCCGGCATTCGCCCCGCGATCAACGCTGGTATCTCGGTGTCCCGCGTCGGTGGTGCAGCCCAGACCAACTGGATCAAGGGTCTGTCCGGTGGTATCCGTACCGACTTGGCACAGTACCGTGAATTGGCTGCGTTTGCGCAGTTCGCTTCCGATCTGGACGAGTCCACCCGCAAGCAACTCGACCGCGGTGCCCGCGTGACCGAGCTGCTCAAGCAAGGCCAGTACCAGCCCCTTCCCATCAGCCTGATGGGCGTGACACTGTTCGCAGTGAACATGGGTGCCATGGACGACATCGAAGTCAAACGCGTTTTGGCCTTCGAGCACGGTCTGCATGCCTTCCTGAAGGACAAGCACGCTGAGCTGTTGGCCTCTATCGAGAAGAACGGTGCCAAGTGGGATGCCAAGCCAGCCAAGGCCGACGACAGCGACGCCAAGAAGTCCCTGAAGAAGGTTTGTGCCGACGCAGAGACCGAACTCAAAGCCGCTGTCGCTGCGTTCAAGAAATCGTTCGCGTAAATCCATAACCCAAGGAGCCATCAATGGCAGCAGGCAAGGAAATACGCGGCAAGATCAAATCGGTGGAAAACACCAAGAAGATCACCAAAGCCATGGAAATGGTCGCCGCGTCCAAAATGCGCAAGGCGCAGGAACGCATGCGTGCGGCCAGGCCCTACAGCGAAAAGATCCGCAATATTGCGAGCAATCTCGGTAAAGCCAATCCCGAGTACACGCATGCCTTCATGCAGGCCAACGAGTCGAAGACCACTGGTTTCATCGTCGTCACCACAGACAAGGGTCTGTGCGGCGGTATGAATACCAATGTGCTGCGCATCGTGACCAGCAAGCTGCGTGATTTGCAGGCAGCGGGTGACACTGCGCAGGCTGTGGCCATCGGCAACAAGGGTTTGGGCTTTTTGAACCGTGTGGGCGCCAAGGTGGTTGCACATGCAACCCAGCTCGGTGACACGCCGCATTTGGACAAGCTGATCGGCCCCGTCAAGGTGCTGCTCGATGCGTACGCCAAGGGCGAGCTCAAGGCGGTCTACCTGTGCTACACCAAGTTCATCAACACCATGAAGCAAGAACCTGTGGTGCAGCAATTGCTGCCCCTGTCTGCTGCTGAGATGAGTGAACAGGCCAAGGCCAGCGGTGGTCAGCACGGTTGGGACTACATCTACGAACCGGACGCGCAGTCGGTGATCGATGACTTGCTGACACGTTATGTGGAAGCGCTGGTGTACCAGGCAGTGGCCGAAAACATGGCCTCCGAGCAGTCTGCACGGATGGTTGCCATGAAGTCCGCCACTGACAACGCCGGTAGCGTGATCGGGGAACTCAAGCTGGTCTACAACAAGACCCGCCAAGCCGCGATCACCAAAGAGTTGTCCGAAATCGTTGCGGGTGCTGCCGCGGTCTAAGCCGCAGCCTTCGTTCACTTAGTTATAGATTTAATTTTTGGAGCAAACAATGGCTCAAGCTAACGCCCTGGTTCAGGGAAAGATTGTTCAGTGTATCGGCGCGGTGGTGGACGTTGAGTTTCCCCGCAACAAGATGCCTGGCATTTACGACGCGCTGAAGATGGAAGGTTCCACCCTGACTCTGGAAGTTCAGCAGCAGCTCGGCGACGGCATCGTCCGTACCATTGCTCTGGGTTCTTCCGACGGCCTGCGCCGCGGCATGATGGTGCACAACACCGAGAAGCCGATTCTGGTGCCCGTGGGTCAAGCCACTCTGGGCCGCATCATGGACGTGCTCGGCGCGCCCATCGACGAGCGTGGTCCGGTTGACGCAACCCTGCACATGTCGATCCACCGCAAGGCCCCTACATACGACGAACTCAGCCCCTCGCAGGAGTTGCTGGAAACCGGCATCAAGGTGATTGACCTGGTGTGCCCGTTCGCCAAGGGCGGCAAGGTCGGCCTGTTCGGTGGTGCCGGTGTGGGCAAGACCGTGAACATGATGGAACTGATCAACAACATCGCCAAGGCACACAGCGGCTTGTCCGTGTTTGCCGGTGTGGGTGAACGTACCCGCGAAGGCAATGACTTCTACCACGAGATGGCCGACTCCGGCGTCGTGAACCTCGAAGACCTGACCAAGTCCAAAGTGGCCATGGTGTACGGCCAGATGAACGAGCCCCCAGGCAATCGTCTGCGCGTGGCCCTGACCGGTCTGACCATTGCCGAATCCTTCCGTGACGAAGGCCGCGATGTGCTGTTCTTTGTGGACAACATCTACCGCTACACCTTGGCCGGAACCGAAGTGTCCGCCCTGTTGGGTCGTATGCCTTCCGCCGTGGGCTACCAGCCTACGCTGGCCGAAGAAATGGGCCGTCTGCAAGAGCGCATTACCTCCACCAAGGTCGGCTCCATCACTTCCATCCAGGCCGTTTACGTTCCTGCCGATGACTTGACCGATCCTTCGCCTGCTACCACCTTCGCCCACCTGGATTCCACCGTGGTGCTGTCGCGTGATATCGCCTCGCTGGGTATCTACCCCGCAGTGGATCCACTGGATTCCACCAGCCGCCAGCTCGATCCCAATGTGGTCGGTGAAGAGCATTACAACGTGGCGCGCGCCGTGCAAGGTACGCTGCAGCGCTACAAGGAACTGCGCGACATCATCGCCATTCTGGGTATGGACGAACTCGCTCCTGAAGACAAGCTGTCGGTGGCCCGTGCGCGCAAGATCCAACGTTTCCTGTCGCAACCTTTCCACGTGGCTGAAGTGTTTACCGGTTCGCCCGGCAAGTACGTCACCCTGGCTGAAACCATCCGTGGTTTCAAGATGATCGTGGCCGGCGAGTGCGATCACCTGCCCGAGCAGGCGTTCTACATGGTCGGTACCATCGACGAAGCGTTCGAAAAAGCCAAGAAGGTCTAAGCCATGAACACCATCCACGTTGATGTGGTCAGTGCAGAAGAGTCCATCTTCTCCGGCGAAGCGCGCTTTGTCGCCTTGCCCGGTGAAGCTGGCGAGTTGGGGATCTATCCCCGCCACACTCCGCTGATCACGCGCATCAAGCCTGGCTCTGTGCGCATTGAAAAGGCCGATGGCAGCGAAGAGTTCATCTTCGTCGCCGGTGGCATTCTGGAAGTCCAACCCCACTGCGTCACCGTGTTGTCTGACACGGCCATACGCGGCAAGGACCTGGACGACGAGAAGGCCAACCAGGCCAAGGCAGCCGCTGAAGAAGCCGTCAAGAACGCCAAGAGCGAAATCGACCTGGCCAAGGCCAGTGCTGAGCTCTCGGTGATGGTGGCCCAGATCGCTGCCCTGCGCAAATACCGTCTGAAGAAGTAAAACGCTCCAGCAGCTTAAAAACAAAACCGCCTTCGGGCGGTTTTGTTTTTTCTGCCGATAGATTCGCCACATGAAGGAAAATCACGCCCATGTCCCGAACCCCAGCCAAATTACAGGCCGCTGCCGGCAGCCCCGATGATGTCGAGGCTGCTTTTTACGACTGCCTACGCAGCGGTGACCTTGACAAGCTGATGGACTGTTGGGCCGATGAGGACGACATTGCCTGCGTCCATCCCGGCGGTGCACGCCTGCTGGGTGCGCCGGCCATACGCGCCGCCTTTGAATCGCTATTCTCCAACGGCGGCAACATTCCGGTCAGCGCCGTGCAGATACGCCGCGTGGACTGCGTCTCCAGTGCCGTGCACCATGTGCTGGAGCGCATAGACCTGCAGACGCCACAGGGCCTGGCGCAGGGCTATGTGATTGCCACCAACGTCTATCACAAGACCGCCCAGGGTTGGCGCCTGGTGGTGCACCATGCCAGCCCCGGCACATCCGCCGGCGCGCAGGAAATGGGCGAGGCTCCCAAAGTTCTGCATTGAAGCGCACGCCGTTATGTACGCCCGTACCGGGCGCGCAACAGGTCTATCGGGCGCCGCTTTGGCTGCCCGGCGGCCACCTCCAGACCATAGGCTCTGCGCTGCTCGGGCGTCATGGCGCATTGCCAGACTACCGGCGTGAGCGCTGGACCACGCCCGATGGCGACTTCATCGATGTGGACTGGCTTGGCTCACCCACAGCGAATGCAAGACCCCTGCTGGTGCTCTTCCATGGACTGGAGGGTAGTTCCCACAGCCACTATGCGCGCGCCTTTGCTGCCTATGCACAAGCGCGGGGCTGGGCCTATGCCGTGCCGCACTTTCGGGGCTGCAGCGGCGAGATCAATCTGGCACCACGCGCCTACCACTCGGGCGACCACAATGAGATCGACTGGATACTGCGGCGACTGCGCGCGCAGCACAGCGGGCCGATCGTGGCGGCAGGCATCTCCCTGGGCGGCAACGCCCTGTTGCGCTGGGGGCAGGAGGCGGGCCATTGCGCTGCCAGCGTGCTCAAGGGCCTGGCCGCGATCTGTTCCCCCATAGACCTCGCGGCCGGCGGTTGGGCGCTGGGCCGGGGCGTGAACCGCCACATCTACACGCCCATGTTCCTGCGCACCATGAAGCCCAAAGCGTTGCGCAAGCTGCAGCAGCATCCCGGTCTGTTTGATCGCCAGGCGCTCGAATTGGCGCGCAACCTGTATGACTTCGACAATGTCTTCACCGCACCGCTGCATGGCTTTCGCAACACCGAAGACTATTGGCGACGCGCCTCTGCAAAGCCACTGCTGCATGCACTGCGCCTGCCCAGCCTGGTCTTGCATGCGCGCAACGACCCGTTCGTTCCGGCCTGGAGCCTGCCCAGCGCACAGGAAGTGAGCGCCCATGTCACACTCTGGCAGCCGGAGCAGGGCGGCCATGTCGGCTTCGCACAGGGCTCGCCGCCCGGCAATCTGCGCTACCTGCCGGAACGGGTGGGCGACTGGTTGGAACAGCAACTCGATTGAATGGAAAGCAGCATGGACACCATCGTCAAACAAGCCATGGCCAAATGGCCCAACGTGCCGCATTGCTACGGCTGGCTGGGGCTGGACGCGCGCGGCAATTGGTATATGCGTGATGAGCAGTCACAGGCCAGAGGCGGCTTTGCCAGCGGCGTCGCGGGGGCCAAGGGCAGCCTGCTGCAGCATGCAAAGCTGATCGAATTTATACAACGCAACTACGCGGCCGATGATGCCGGTCAGTGGTACTTCCAGAATGGCCCGCAGCGCGTCTATGTCGAGCTTGAGGCCACCCCTTGGGTCTGGCGTGTGGGCTCAGACTTCAGCCTGACCTCCCACGACGGAAGCCCTGCGCAATGGCAGCAATGCTGGACCGATGAGCGCGGCTGGCTGTATTGCGAGACCCGTAGCGGCTTTGGTCTGGTGCATACGCAAGATGTGGGCGCCGCCGCCGATGCGATAGAGCAGGGCCTGTGGCAAGTGGAAGCCATCCTGCTTGCCGAACTGCCCACACGCTACGGCTATGTCACCAGCCCGCAAGCCTTGCAGGCAACAAAAAAGCCGGTGCAGTGACCGGCTTTTGAGTGAAGCTTAAGAGCCTACTTGGCGGGCTCAGCAACTGGAGCCTTGGGCTCGGCAAACTTGGCGCCGCCTGCATTGGCCATATAGACCACGGCACGTGCCACTTCCAGATCGCTCTGGTCGCCGCCACCCTGTGCGGGCATTCCATTCTTGCCCTTCAGAGCCGAATTCCAAAGGGTATCGAAACCGGTCTTGATGCGCGGGGCCCAGGCGGCTGCGTCGCCAAACTTGGGCGAGCCGATGACACCGGCCAGGTGGCAAGCAGAGCACACCGCCTTGTACACCTCTTCACCGTTGCGCGCTTCGCGGTTGGCGCTGCGAATGGCGACGATGCCAACCTTTTGGATGCGCTCGGCCGTGGCACGTTCCGGGTCCACCGAACCGGCGCCGGGCTTGAAGCTCGATGTCACGGTGTAGACCAGACCGATGATGATGAACACCGGCAAGATAAAGGAGTAAGCCACCGCAAGCAGCAACTGCTTTGGATTTTTGATGGGGCCGTTATGGGCTTCATCGTGCGCGTCTGCGCTGCTGTGGTCGCTCATGGTTTCCTTAGTTGATCTTGGTCATCAGAATGAGGCTGGATTATAGCGGCCGCCCCCTGCCTTTGCGCCTACAATGCTTGATCTAGATCGCGGCTGTAGCTCAGTGGATAGAGTATTGGCCTCCGAAGCCAAGGGTCGTGGGTTCGATCCCCGCCAGCCGCACCAACACATCACCTTCGCATGCGCTGCGAAAACTGTCGCCCGCATGCCCCAACCCCCACTGGAAAGAAGTGCATGAGTGAAGTCACCGAGCGCCCGGCGCTACCCGATCATTTGTCGATAGACCCGCGCAGCCCGCACCATGTTGCGGCCGTGTTTGAACATGACATCGGCATTCGCTTCAACGGCAAAGAGCGCATGGACGTAGAGGAATATTGCATCAGCGAAGGCTGGGTCAAGGTCCCCGCCGGCAAGACGCTGGACCGCAAGGGCAAACCCCTGCTCATCAAGATCAAGGGCCCGGTCGAAGCCTTTTATCGCTGAAGCGCACGCCGCGCAAAAACTCCACAATGCCCTCGGGCGCGTGCAGGGTCTCGGCAATCGCCAGCGCCTGCTGCAGGTCGCGCTGCATGCCGATGCGGGTCTGGCAGGCAGTGGCGCTGCGGTGCCAGCGCTGTGCGCGCTTGGCCGGCAGCAGCGGGCGCAGACTCTCCACGCTGTAGCGCAGGCGCTTGGCCAGAATACGCAGGCGGTGCTGTAGCAGCACATCCTGCGTGCGCGCAGGGATGGACTGCATCTGCTCGGCCAACCGGGTCACCCGGATTTTCAGCCACTTGGCGACGCTGTGCCCACCCTGCGGCACGGCGATGGTGCCGCATTCAATCCAGCGCGTGAGCTGCAGCAGGCACAGCCCCAGCGCCGGCTCCTGCATGCACAGGCGCATGGCCTGGCGTTGCTCTTCTTGTGCCTGCGCCAGCAGCGCTTCGAGCTTGGCCCAATGCTGCTTGCGCCGCCGGTTGTCGCCCTGGTAGCCCTGCGCGTAGAGCGCCAACACCTCGGTAGACGCCACATCCAAATCGCGCAGCGCCGTCATGCGGTCCAGCATGGGCCTAAGCGGTGCCAGGTCGGGCAGATCGCTGTCTGCAGCGCCGAGCTGGAACAGCTTGAGTGCGCTCCTGAAACGCCGCCAGCCCACACGCGCTTGGTGCAGCACCTCGGGCGCCTCGCTGTTGCGGCAGGTGTTGAGGTTCGCGGTGAACTGCAGAAAGCTCTCGCGCAACAGGGCCTGGGCGATCGCAGCCAGCTCCATGTTCGCGTTCAGTGCCGGTGGCTGGGCGCGCAGCGGTGCATGCAGCGTGCCCTGTGCAAGGCGGTAGGCGCGCTCGGCCTTGCTCATGTGCAGCGGCAGCAGAGCCAAATGCTGGCCGATCTGCGCGGCCGTATCAAACAGCGCGGTGGGCACACCGCTTTGCAGCTCGATTTCGAGTTCACACAGCGCTGTGCTGTGGCCGTCCATCCATACCGTGCCACGGTCCAAGGCCACTTCGACACCGCCTTCATCCAGCACTATCCGCCAGCTCAGGCGCTCGAAGGTGGTGGTAAATACCGGCTGCAGCGCGTCAAACCACTCCCCCCGTGGGTCGAGTTCGGACCATGGCGTGCCCTGCAGCAGCGCCGCGTCGAGTTGCGGGCCCGCCAGCGCATGCTCCCATTCGCCACGGCGACTCAGGGCAGAGCCGGCCACGCCGGCTGTTTTGAGGGTTTGCACCCAGGCCGGGTGCGCGCTGGTGCCGATCTGGCGCACCCGCAGCGCCATGCCATGGCGCTTGAGCGCATGGTCGGGCGTGTCGTAGTAGGTGTTGTGCAATTGCTGGCGCAGGGGCTTGCGCCGGCCTATCAGCGCGCTGCATCGGAGCTGCTTTTCCAGCAGCAATGGGTCTGGCGCAGGCAGAGCGAATTTCAGTTCGAGTTCCATAGTCTGGGGCCGTCCGGCGACGGCGAGGGTGTGCGGTACAGGCCTGGTTCAGCCCTGCGGCAGACTATAGCGCCTTGCACATTGCGTTTTTACGTCCCACCTGAATGCGAAGGTCCGCCGCAGACCGTACGTTCGGCCGTGCGGGCCGACAAAGTGCACGCTTGATTAAAAAATGGAGCTACACGCTACTTGGCTGCGGTCTTCCTGTTCGGTATCGCACGCAGGGTTGCCACAAAGGCGGCATTGGGCATGGCCGCTAGCGCTTGAATACCGGCACGCAATAGCTCGGTCTTCTTTGCCGGTTGCGCGAGTTGGGCGGCGCGCAGCTTCAGCTCGGCTAGCACCTTGTACTCTGCCTTGGGGATGGAGATGTTGTCGCGCACCATCTTGACCTTCTTGCCAGGCTTGGCTGCTGCAGCTTTCTGCGCTGGGGTCGCGGCGGTGGCCGCCTTTGCTCCGCCTTGGCCAGGCGGCTTGGCCAGGCGGCTTGGCAGTTGCCACTTTTCGGGAGGGCGTGGCAACCTTGCTCGGTGCCGTCTGGCCATTGGTTTTACTGACCTGCATGCGCGCGCTCCAGTCTTTTTAAACGGTATAAACAGTTTATTTCGTTTAAAAAACCCGGTCAATCATTGTCCGGTTGGGGTGTGCACAGGTGCCATGTAGCCCGGCAAGGCCTGTCTGCAGGCTATAGCCCTGCAAGATCGGTGTCGATCTGGGCGCAGGCAGGGAAAATGGCGTTGGCTTATCGCATACCATCCACGCATGGAGAATTGCAACGCACTAAAAGACCCGGTCTGCGGGATGCCAGTGACCACCAGGTCATTTCATCACTCAGAGCACATGGGACAACTGTTTTATTTTTGCGGCGCTGGGTGCAAAGCCCAGTTTGCCGCCAACACGCTACGCTATACCGCCGCGCCGGCCACCAACGACCCCGAGCAGGCGGTGCAGCAGCCCGCAGGCAAGTGGCACATGGGCTGGTGGTTGGCCCTGGTCGGGCTAGTGGCGCTGGTCATGGGCGGGCTCTGGATGGCGTAGCCCGCCGCGCCGCCCCAAGCGGGCTTGCGCTGGGGTTCAGTGTTTATCCTGTGCCGGGTTCATGCTGGCCGGCACTTCGTCGGCCCAGACCGTAAAGCGTTGCAGGGTATTGGGCCCAAAGGTGCTGACCAATGCCACATCGCAGGCATCGCGTCCGCGCGCCATCAACACCCTGCCTATGCGTGGCGTGTTGTTGCGGGCATCAAAGGTGTACCAACGGTCGCCCAGCCACACCTCCATCCAACCGGCAAAGTCCATAGGGCCAGGTACCGCCGGAATGCGGATATCACCCAAGTAGCCTGTGCAGTAGCGCGCCGGAATATTCATGCAGCGGCAAAAGGCGATCGCCAGATGCGCGTAGTCGCGGCAGACGCCGGTGCGTTCGTTATAGGCCTCCCAGGCGGTGCGGGTGCGCCGCGCATGGCGGTAGCCAAATTCAATATGGTTGTGGACAAAGTCGCAGATCGCCTGCACCCTGGCCCAGCCTGTCGGTCCGTGGCCGAAATGCGACCAGGCAATCGCGCTGAGCTGGTCGGTCTCGCAGTAGCGGCTGCCCAGCAAAAATACCAACGTGTCTTGCGGCAACTGCTCCACCGGTGTCTGCACGGCGCCCCAGTTCACGGCGTCGCTGGCACCGCTGTCTCTGAGCTGCGCATCGGCGCGCAGCACAAAGCGCCCCTGCGGTGCCACCAGGCGACTGCACCAATTGCCAAACAGGTCGCGGTAGGCCTCAACCGGCACCTCCGGAGCGGTGACCAGGCGGTCCGGGTAGAGCAAGTCGCCGGCGCGCGAGTAGTGCACGTTCAGGGCCAGGATCATGGGCGTGGGCTGCGGGCAGTGGTACTCCATCTCGAAGCCCACACGCAGTTGCAGGCTGCCGGCTGATTCAGGGGTCATGGTGTGTCCTTGGAAAGTAAAAACCGTCGCGCGTGCGCTGCGCCGCCCGTCACTGCATTGTGCGGGATGGCAGCTCCCGCAGCGCGGGTTTCCGTCAGTCCTTGCGCCACACCGCATCCGAGGCGATCAGAGGCCGGCGCGGTGCAAAAAAGGCATCGCCGGTCACGGCCAGAAGCGGGTTTGTTCCGCAGCGTGCGTCTGTTGCGCATGCGGTTGGAATTCATAACGAGCGCGGCCTATGTGCCTGGGGCGCGCATGGGCTATCGGATGTGCCTTGCAAACGATAGCTGCCCGCACAGCGCTCTATTGGGCAGTTTGTCGGCCCACCTGGCCTTGCGTCAGCAAGGCCAGGTGGGCCTTCGCGTTTCCACTGGACGTGGAAACGGAACTATTTCACCGGCGTAAAAATGCCAGCGCCATCCACTGTGAAATAGCTGGCATTGTCTCGGATTGCCTTTTGGAAAGCAGCGTTGGCGAACATGGCTTCCCAGCTCTTTTGGTCCTTCCAGCGCATCACGTGGACATGCGTTGGCTTGATCTCCTGGTTCTTGTTTTCCAACACCACATCATCGATCAGCCCCGGCATTTTGCGAACCGCGTTGGCCATGTTCTGCATGGCCTTGTAGACCTCAGCCGGGTTTTTTCCAGGCACGGCATCGAAAGGCTGAACGATAGTGAGTGTCGCCATGGCTGCGGCGCTGTTCATCCCCTCGGCATGGCCGGTGCTTACCAGCAGAAATCCCACCGAGCAAATGGCGGCCTTGATAAGTAGACTCAGATTTTTCATAACGCATATCCAATATTCAAGCGGTTGTATGGCATCGGTTGCAGACGCAGTCCTACCGCTGCGGCACAGATGCACTGTTTCAGCGGAGCGGCGATTGTGCAGAGCCGCAGCGGAAAAGTCTTGATGGAATGCCGGATAACTTGCGCATCAATCTGACCAAGATTTGATCAACTGCGCATGCCTGCGTCTGGTGGGCTTGTGACGTGCGCACCAACCCTGGCTGGCATCTCAAGTGGCCGTGCGCTGGAGTGCCGGCAAAAAAAACTATGTATTGCCATTCGCTCTACGGCCCCATGACAGGCTTCAATAATTTTCTCGCCTATAAATCAGCGGGCTTTTGAATACCCCGAAGGTCGCCCTTGCCTTGGGGTTTGCGCCGCTGTTCTGCAGCCAAAGCATGTCGGTCGTGGTGGCCGTCTTGGCCGAAGTCGGGGCAATACCCGGACTTGGTGTGCCCACCGTATTGCATTGCGTGCTGGGCGCTGTGCTCCCCAAATTGAGCGTGATATCGGCCCAGCCGGTTTTGCCTGAACCCGGCGCAGTCAAGGTCAGCGCATAGGGGAAAGTGTCCGCCGCCGCGCTGGGCGCTATGGTGATGGCGGTGTCGCAGGCCTGCAGCTTGTTAAGGGCCGTCACCGCGGGGAACTCAAACCCAAAATTCTCATTTTTGAGAAAGAGTCCGCTACAGGTATCCAAAGGGTTCTTGCGCCAGCCATTGCTAGACCAATATTCAAATGCCATAGGAATATTCAAAGGCCCTCGCTCCGATCCGTAGGCATTTTTCAGCTTGATGCGGCCCAAGAGCATTTGGGCCAATGCGCCGCCGGTCAGGCTCGCATATTTTCTGCAGGCGGTGGCGCTTGATTGCAAACAGGATGCGGGCGTTGTGCCGTCGAAGGTCAAGCCGCTGGAGTCGGTGCTGGCAGTAAAGGCGAAACCCGCGCCATCTGCATCATCCACCGCCACGCCGATGTTGAGCGCCTCGAACGGTCCCCAACTCGCATCCGCCGTGCTGGTCGGGCGTGTGAAGCGCATGCTGTTGCTGGCCGGCGTGTAGCTGCCCTGGCTCCAGGTCACTGGATTGATCACG
>CAISLN010000002.1 GCA_903886275.1 uncultured beta proteobacterium
CAATACAACGAGACCGATTTTGAGTTCCTCACAAGGCTGATGCAGGAGTGGGGCATTTCGTATTGCTTTCAGCACAGCGATGGCGTGCACCGGCTGGTCTGGAGCGACCACAACGGCGCGTTTCAGGTGACGCAGCAGGATCAAGATGCCAGTGCGTACCAGATGCGCGTGGCGAAGGCCTTGAGCTGCGCACCGATGGCCACGGCGTGCTGCGTGCCAAGGCCGGTTTGTTGATCAGCACCGAGGGGCGTGCAGGCGCACAGACCCACGCCAAGGACATGGGCGAGACCATGGCCCGGTTGGATCAAGCGCAGGACCAGCATGACGCCTTGGGCGAGCTGGCCAAACAGCACCAGGCGCAGGACGCATGCGACTAGGGCGAAGTGGCCAAGGGCCTGCAAGAACAGAACGACGCCATACGCGGTGTGGATGCAGAAGAGGGCAGCTTCCCCGAACTGGCCGAGCCCCACATCGTGCTCGCCATGGAGGTGGCGATGCCCGTACTTCCTACTGGCACTCCCGCCGCCAAGCGCAGTTTTTCAGCATAAAGGGAGTCAAAAAAATCATGCTGATCAGCACCCCATTTTTGAAGTCTGGCACCACCGAAAACAATTCAGACAGCATCCAATTGGCATTTACCGGCCAGTTGGGCTGGGACTGCTACGGCGATGACACCAAGGTTGCAGACCAACGCTGCGACAGCCCCAAACTCAAAGCGCTGCTGACCAGTCAGGATGAGGGCGGAATAGCTCCATCCGACAGCGCTGGCTTCTATGCCGTTTGGAACAACTTGCTCAAGCACGCAGACGCAGCCCATACCTTGCTTAGTTCGATGTGTGCGGCGGGAACAAAAATGCCGACTCAAGAAATGAAACGGGCGGCGGCACTGTCGCTCAAATGGTAGATGGACGCCCAAAAGGCGACCTCACCAAACAGGTGTTAGAAATTATCAAAAGCATAGAGCTCCTGGAAGATGCAGCGCCAACTCTCCCATCACCAGCCGCCAGCGTTCCTGCCAAGTAAACCGATGGAGCGCCATGACCATTGCGCGCTTGCACAAGGCTACGTGTTGAATGGGCACCTGCTGCCCCAAGGCTTCACTGCATGTCACCTTTGATGCCAAAGGGCAGGTGGACGAAGTCTTGGCTTGTAGTTTAGAAACAGTCCTTGCAGATGACGGCTCATTGACCCTGGTGGGGGTGGTCAACGGATAGAACCGTCACCTGCATTGGTTTGGAAATGGCGTTAAACCGCCGCCTCAAACTCGCGGCGAATTTCCTGCAATTGCTCGGGCGTGAGCCGGTTGCCGTACTGTGCGACGACGGTGGCGGCCGCGCCATTGGCCAAACGCGCGGCATGTGCGTGGCTGTGGCCGTGGGTGACGGCGAACAGGAAGGCGCCGGCAAACATGTCGCCCGCGCCATTGGTGTCTATGGCCTTGACCACTGCCGCTGGCACTGCCGTGCGCTGTTCGCCCTCAATCACCAGGCAACCCTTGGCGCCGCGCGTCAGACACACCACTTTGGCCAGTTTGGACATGCTGGAGACGATGGCATCGAAGTCGGTGCTGGCGCACCAGACCTGCGCCTCTTCCTCGTTGCAAAACAGATAGTCCAGGTCGTCACCGACCATGGCTTCCAGACCCGCGCGGCAGTAGCTAATCATGCTCATGTCGCTCAGCGTGGTGGCCAGCTTGACGCCTGCCTCCTTGGCCAGGGCGCGGCCCTTGAGCGCCGCGTCCAGACCCGTAGGCGAGGCCGACAGATAGCCCTCCATGTAGTAGACCTTGGACTTGGCGATGTCCTTGGCGTGCAGGGCGCTGTGGTCGATGTCGGCGGTGGCGCCCAAAAAGGTGCTCATGCTGCGCTCGGCGTCGGGCGTGACCATCACCAAACAGACGCCGGTCTGGCCCTCGGGGAAGGCGCTGTGCGACAGGTTGGTGGCCACACCATTGGCCAGCAGGTCCTGGTGGTAGAAGGCGCCTAGTTCATCGTCGGCCACGCGACAGGAATAAAAGGCCCGTCCGCCCAATTGGGCCAGCGCCACCGTGGTGTTGCCGGCCGAGCCGCCACCGGTGCGCCGACTGTGCAGACCGTGCACGCCGGCCAACAAATGGGAACGGCGTTCGGCATCGATCAGCGTCATGTGGCGCTTCTCCACGCCAAGGGCCTGCAGTTGAGCGTCAGTGACTTCGTATTCGGAGTCCACCAGCGCGTTGCCAATGGCGTAGAGATCGTAATGGGACATGGATTTCCTGGGTATGAAGGGACTACTGCTCGACGAAGGCGCGTTCAACGACAAAGTCGCCAGGGCTGGTGGTGCTGCCTTCAGAGTAGCCGCGCTTCTCCAGGATCACCTTCAGGTCCTTGAGCAAACCCGGGGAGCCGCAAATCATGACGCGGTCGTTCAAGGGATCGAGCGTGGGCAGGCCCAAGTCGGCCTGCATTTTGCCGGACTCGATCAGGTCGGTGATGCGGCCCTGGTTGCGAAAGGGTTCGCGCGTGACCGTGGGGTAGTAGAGCATTTGCTCGCTCACCATCTCGCCTAGGAACTCGTGTTCGGGCAGCTCAAAGCTCAGGTAGTCGTGGTAGGCCAGCTCGGCCACCTCGCGCACGCCGTGCACCACGATGACCTTCTCAAAACGCTCATAGGTTGCCGGATCGCGCGCCACGCTCAAAAAGGGAGCCAGGCCGGTGCCGCTGCCCAGCAGGTACAGGTTTTTGCCCGGCAGCAGGTAGTCGATCAGCAGGGTGCCCGTGGGCTTTTTGCCCACGACAATCTTGTCGCCCACCTTGATGTGTTGCAGCTGCGAGGTCAGCGGTCCGTCCTGCACCTTGATGCTGAGGAACTCCAGATGCTCTTCGTAATTGGCGCTGGCAATGCTGTAGGCGCGCAGCAGCGGTTTGCCGCTGGGTTGGCGCAGGCCGATCATGGTGAAGTGGCCATTAGAAAACCGCAGCGCCGGGTCGCGGGTGGTGGTGAAACTGAACAGACGGTCGGTCCAGTGGTTTACGCTTAATACGGTTTCGTCCAGAAATGCACTCATGGGGCCCTTGTGGTGTTGCAAAGTTGCGCTACGGCAAACCCCATAGTGTAAAAGGTCGGCCAGCCACGATCCGACATAAGCATAGACTCACAGCATATATGCCTCCCCATTGCGACATGTCAAACCCGAATGCCCCCCTGTCCGAGCCCTTGCTGGTGGCCTGCCTGTGCGCCCAGTGGTGCGGCACCTGCAAGGACTACGCCCCCCTGTTTGAGAGCCTGCGCTCGGAGTTTCCACAGGCGACCTTCCGTTGGATAGATATCGAAGACGAGTCGGATGTCGTGGACCCGATCGAGGTGGAAGACTTCCCCACCCTTTTGATTGCATCCGCAGGACAGGCGCGCTTTTTTGGCCCGGTGATGCCGCATATCGAAACGGTGCGCCGGCTGATCCAGTCGCAGCAGGGCCAAAGCGGCGCCAGCCGTCTGCCCCCAGAGATACAGGCCCTGGCGCTACGGGTGAGCGAGGCCTGAGCCCCGGCGCGCAGTGGCAGGAAATGCCCTGCCTCAGGCCGTCGCGCTGAGCTGGCTGCTACTGCTGTCGGACAGCACACTGCTGCTGATTTGCTCATACAGCTTTTGCGCCAGCTTGGCGACCTCGGATGTGGAGCTATTGCCCGAACTGTCGGTTTGCGTGGTCTTGGCCAGGTCTTTCAAGGCCCCTGTTAGCCGCTCCACTTCGGAGACCGTGCCATCTTGGTTGATATCCAGCGGGTCAAAGGTGGTACTCGAACTCGACGAGGCGCCAGCGGTTGCGCCCGCAGCCCCAGGGCCGCCTGCGGGCGGCGGTCCACCTGGTCCACTGCCCGCAGGCGGCGGACCGTCCTGGGGGGCGCTGCTGCCATCGGCGCCCTGTGCCCCTTTGGACTGGGCAAAATCCATGGTCGAGGGCGCCGGCATGAGGGCCTTCATGCCCTTGGCCAACTCGTCACTGCTCAGGCCGCCATCGGAGTTGCTGTCCATCTTGGTGAACAAGGCCTTGCTGTCGCCCAGGCTGGTGCCGGTCTTGGCGCTGATGTCGCCCAGCATGCTGCTGAGTTCGGTTTGATTCACTGCGCCGCTGCCATCGGCATCGACCTTGGCAAACATCTTGGCCTCGTGTTGCTGCTTGCGTTGTGTGTTGAGGGCGGCCCAGGCGTTGCTGGAGCCCGAGTTGCTGACTGCGCTGATGGTGCTCATGCTCATTCCTTGTGATGGTGGGGAAGATGTCACCCTGCAGCCTGCGGCCTTGAGCAACGCACCGATTGTTCACCACCCATGTAAGCCGGACTTTTCCACTGTGTACCAGGGCCGATACAAATGGTCGTTTGAGCCCCTTTACTGGATGGCCAATGCAGTCCATTTTCGCCCTTCAGACAATGCAGTGCTTTCTAGCGCGAACTCGTGGCGCGCATCCAGTCGGTGCTGCGCCGCTCGCAGGGCACGCAGGACGCTGAGATCAGCATCGCCTGCAGCGATGTAGTGGCCTTTGACGGCTGGGAACTGCACCGCACCGAGCGCAGCCTGCTCTCGCCCACCGGACTGGTGGTGGCCCTGTCCAACGCCGAGTTCCGCCTGCTCAATACCTTCTTGCAGACGCCCAGGCGCCTGCTCAGCCGCGACCAGCTGATGGAGCAGGCCCGTGGCCGCGCCATGGACGCCTTTGAGCGCAGCATCGACCTGCTGGTCTCGCGTCTGCGGCAAAAGCTGGCCGACGATGCCAGCGAACCTTCCATGATCAAGACCGTGCGCGGCGCCGGCTATCTGTTCAATGTGCAGTCGGTGCAGGTGCGCGCGGCCTGGCGCGCGTGAACGCCACGTGGACAAGGCTGGGCGCCCTGCTGGAAAAAGCATTGCCCGACAGCCTGTTTGGGCGCCTGGCGTTGCTGCTGATTGCGGTGGCCCTTGCCAGCCATGTGCTGGCCCTCTCGCTGCTGTTTGAGTTGCGTCCTTTGGGACCACCGCCGCAGGGCCCGCCCCCGGGCCACCCACCGCCAGAGGGCGTATTGCTGGACATCGCCGTGCGCCTGAGCGCCGTCTTGATGGCGGCCTGGGTGGGAGCGCGCTGGCTGGCCGCCCCCATGCACCGCCTGGCCGAGGCGACGCACGAACTCGCCGCCAATATCCACTGCGCCCCTATCCTTGAGGCGGGCACGCGCGAATGCCGCGAAGCCGCTGCCGTCATCAACCTATTGCAGCAACACATACAGACCCAGTTGGCCGAGCGCGACCAGTTTGTGGCCGCCGTGTCGCACGACCTGCGCACCCCGCTGACCCGGCTGAAGCTGCGCGTGCAGTCGCTGGAGCAAGACGAACAGCGCCAGCGCTTTGGCAAGGACATCGCCGAGATGGACACCATGATCCGCGCCACACTGGACTACCTGCGTGGCAGCGCCGAGGCCGAACCCTGGGTGACGCTGGACCTGCGCGCCCTGGTGCAAAGCCTGGTGCACGACAACCAAGACTGCGGCCATGCGGTAAGCCTGACAGAGCAAGACCCTTGCGCCCTGGCACCTCTGCACCTGCGGGCACAGCTGTCGGCCCTGCGCCGCTGCATCACCAACCTGGTTGAAAACGCCCTGCGCTATGGCGGCGGCGCTGAGATCGAAGTGGCGCAGGAAGCCGGTGCGCTGTGCATACGCATCAGCGACCGGGGCCCCGGCATACCACCGGACTTGCTCCAACAGGTGCTGCTGCCCTTTTACCGCGTGGAGGCCTCGCGCAACCGCCACAGCGGTGGCGTCGGCCTGGGTCTAGCCACCGCACATGGCATTGCACGCCAGCATGGCGCAAGACTGGTCCTGTCCAACCGAGTGGGGGGTGGACTGCAGGCAGAACTCCGGTTCTCAGCAAGGCATTGACGGGCACGGAACAAGAGGGTGACGACTTGAGCGAGAGCCTTGCAGCAACGCGGCGGGATCAAAGAGAAGGGTTGAACATTTGCCGGCTGCCAGTAGGCTGCAGGTTCTTTTACAAATGGTCGATCTGGCTCTTAAAGGCCTTGTCGTTTTCTGCAATCGCCTTGGCCGCATCGCCAAAGGTCCGCTTTCCGCTGGCAAGCGCGCTCAGGATGGCCTGGGCTCCTCGCCAATAGGCATCCAATGCGCTGACGACCGCTGGCGTATAGGTCTGCTTGCGCCAGGAGGCACCCATGTCCAGGCACATGGAATAGCCGGCGATCACGCTGCCAAGCTCCTCTTTTTCCATCCGGTTGGGCAGACCCCGATTCGCCAACGCAGCAGAGCTAGCCGCACTGGCCGACAGGAATGGAACCCTGGAGGCCAGTTGCCTCGAAGCATTGGAGCCGGCAAGCGCTGCAAAGCAGGCCGTGCCCGGATTGGCCAGCGCAGCTGGGGACAGGACAGACGCATTGGGCGCGGCAGCCGCCAGACACAAGGCCGCCCCCCCTTGCGCCAGGGTCTGGGTACTTTCGCAATCCGCATTGGCAGACACCGGCGCCAGCTCGGCCGCTACTTGCGTAGTGACTGCAACCATGCTTGCGACCCTGGCTACGGTTCTGATTCTGGCCGTCGTTCTGACCTTGGTTCTGTGCTTGGGCTTGGCCCGGGCTCCATGCGTGGCCTTGCTGACGCCCCTGGTTGCGGCCGCTTTTTTGACTGCGGGCGCGCACACAGGGCTGCCCTTTGGCGCCAACTTTTGGCCGCACGCCCCATTGGCACTGACAACCGATGCCATCGACAGCGCACAGGCCGCCACAACAAATCGCAACTTACTGTTCGTCAAAAAATCGTTCCTTTCTACAAAGGCCGTCAACCGTGCACCCACGGCTACCGCGCCCCATGCTGCACGGTACAGCGGCACCAGCAAAGTCCAGCCATTCCCGGAGCCCAAAAAAGAAAACCCAGCAGTTTGAAGTGCTGGGTTCCAACCATCGGCTAATGGCCTGCCAGGGAGGTAAGTGCAGGTGGGCGTCACTTCGCCACCTGCCAAAGATAAGCCACTCGGGTAAAGCTGCCATGTTGCACCGGTAAAGGAGGGCAACAAGGCGACGCGGTCGGATTACAGCTTTGCCATCAGAGCTTGGCCGTCACCCAAGCCACTACGGTGTCTAGCGCGTCGCCCAGCTTGGCGGGCTCGGTGCCACCGGCCATGGCCATGTCGGGCTTGCCGCCGCCCTTGCCACCCACTTGGGCTGCGACAAAGTTGGCCAGCTCGCCGGCCTTGACCTTGGCCGTGGTGTCGGCAGTCACACCGGCGGCGATCTGCACCTTGTCACCGTCCACGCTGGCCAACAGGATCACGGCGGTCTTGAGCTTGTCTTTGAGCTTGTCCATGGTGTCGCGCAGGGTCTTGGTGTCGGCACCCGGCAGGCGCGCCACCAGCACCTTGACGCCGTTGATCAACAGCGCGCTGTTGACCAGTTCATCGCCCTTGACCGAGGCCAGCTTGCCCTTGGCGGCCGTCAGCTCTTTTTCCAGATCGCGCACCAGCGCCATCAGAGATGCCACCCGGCTGGGCACTTCGCTATTGGTTACGCGCAGCGTGCCGGCCACGCCACCCAAGGTGGCTTCCATGCCCTGCACATAGTCGAGGGCCACCATGCCGGTGACGGCCTCGACGCGGCGCACGCCAGCGGCCACGCCACCCTCGGACGTGATGCTGAAGAAACCGATGTCGCCGGTGGCCTTGACGTGCGTGCCGCCGCAGAGTTCGGTTGTTGTTCCGATGTCGAGCACGCGCACGATCTCGCCGTACTTCTCGCCAAACAGCATCATGGCGCCGGTTTGCTTGGCGTCTTCAATGCCCATCAGACGCGACTGGGTGGGCGCATTGGCCAGGATTTCGGTGTTGACGATCGCCTCGATCTCGCGGATCTGCGCGTCGGTGACGGGTGCGTTGTGGGTGAAGTCGAAGCGGGTCTTCTCTGCATCCACCAGGCTGCCCTTTTGCTGCACATGGTCGCCTAGCACCAAGCGCAGGGCCTTGTGCATCAGGTGGGTAACCGAGTGGTTGCGCATGGAGGCCGCGCGCACCGCAGCGTCCACATGGGCCGTGACGCTGTCGCCCACGGCCAAGGTGCCGCTCTTAATGGCTCCGTGGTGGCCAAACACATCGGACTTGATTTTTTGCGTATCCAGCACTTCAAACAAACCGACATCGCTGAAGATGGCGCCCACGTCACCGACCTGGCCGCCGCTCTCGGCGTAGAAGGGGGTGGTGTCCAACACCACGATGCCAATCTGACCGGCCTTTAACTCGGCCACCGGTGTGCCCTCGGTATACAGGGCCAACACCCGGGCGGTCTGCGTGAGATGGTCGTAGCCGACAAAGGTATTGCCCGCGCCCGTGTACTCAAGTCCTTTGTCCATCTTGAATTTTCCAGCGGCGCGGCCCTTGGCCTTTTGCGCCTCCATGGCGGCATGGAAACCTGTCTCATCGACTTCCACACCGGCTTCGCGGCACACATCGGCCGATAGGTCGAGCGGGAAGCCATAGGTGTCATGCAGCTTGAAGGCCACATCGCCGGGCAGCACTTTCGCGCCGTCGCCCAGAGCCTCTTCCAAAATTTGCATGCCGGTGGCCAGGGTCTCGAAGAAGCGCTCTTCTTCGACGCGCAGCACCTCGGTGATGCGTTTTTCGTCGGCGCGCAGCTTGGGGTAGGCATCCCCCATGAGAACCACCAGATCGGCCACCAGCTTGTGGAAGAACGGCGTCTTCTTGCCCAGCTTGTAGCCGTGGCGGATGGCGCGGCGCACGATGCGGCGCTGCACATAGCCCCGGCCCTCGTTGCTGGGAATGACGCCGTCGCTCACCAGGAAGGCGGTGGCGCGGATGTGGTCGGCGATCACGCGCAGGGATTTGTTGGACAGATCCGCCTCGCCGGTCTCGCGGGATGCCGCCTTGATCAGCGCGTCAAACAGGTCGATCTCGTAGTTGCTGTGCACATGCTGCAAGATGGCAGCCAAGCGCTCCAGGCCCATGCCGGTGTCCACGCAGGGGGCAGGCAGCGGTGTCACGACACCGGCCTCGTCCATGTCGAACTGCATGAACACGTTGTTCCAGATTTCGATAAAGCGGTCGCCGTCTTCGTCGGGGCTGCCGGGCGGGCCGCCGGGGATATGGTCGCCGTGGTCGTAAAAGATTTCCGAGCAGGGGCCGCAGGGACCGGTGTCAGCCATCATCCAGAAGTTGTCGCTCTTGTAGCGCCCGCCCTTGTTGTCGCCGATGCGGATCACGCGCTCGGGTGGCAGGCCAATGACCTTGGTCCAGATGTCATAGGCCTCGTCGTCTTCCTCGTAGACGGTGGCCAGCAGGCGCTCTTTGGGCAGCTTGTAGACCTCGGTCAGCAGCTCCCAGGCCCACAGCAGGCTCTCTTTTTTGAAGTAGTCGCCAAAGCTCCAGTTGCCCAGCATCTCGAAGAAGGTGTGGTGGCGCGCGGTGTAGCCCACGTTTTCCAGGTCGTTGTGCTTGCCACCGGCACGCAGGCAGGCCTGCACCGAGGTGGCGCGCACATAGGAGCGCTTGTCGGTGCCCAGAAACACGTCCTTGAACTGCACCATGCCGGAGTTGGTGAACATCAGCGTTGGGTCGTTGCCGGGAACGAGGCCGCTGCTCGCCACCACGGTGTGGCCCTTGGAGGCAAAGAAGTCGAGGAAGGTTTTGCGGATGTCGGCAACGCTCATTACGGGCTGTGTCATGTCTGGGCTTTTTTGGTGCAGGTTCGATGGGCGCCATAGGCGGGAAGTCCCCGATTATCGTTTCTCGGCGAAGAGGGCGGCCTGCGGGTGGGTTCCAAAGGAATCTGGAACCCAAAAATTGCGACTTTTATGAATAGCTTTGTTAAAAAGTCGCGACTTTTTAACAAAGCACTAACGTTTAGTCGAAAAATATGCCAATGAAACGCTATTTAGATGACCGCGTGCGCTCAGACCTGGCGCACAAGATGGTTTTTTTAACCGGCCCGCGCCAAGTTGGCAAAACCACGCTTTTTTGGCTTACGCCTGCATCCGGTTTCTGTGCGCGAATGGTGTGAGCAAACCGGTACCCAGGCCGATGCCGCGCTGACGCACCTGCTGGAGCGCGGCGGATTTCCTGAGCCCTGCCTGGCTAACACGGCTGAGCAGGCCCAGCGCTGGCGCAGACCGTATTTCGACGGACTGGTGCGCGACGATGTGTTGGAGTTTTCGCGCATCCAGGAGGTCAACACCATCAAGCTGTTTGCGCAGTTGCTGCGCAGCCGGGTGGGCTCGCCGCTGTCCCTTGCCAGCCTGGGGCGGGACCTGGCTGTGTCGCCGGTCACACTGAAAAAATACCTGGACATTCTGGAGGCGCTGTTCATCGTGTTTGTGGTGCACCCCTGGCACGACAACATTGCCCGCTCAGTGCTGCAAGCGCCCAAGGTGTATTTTTATGACACCGGTCTGGTGGAAGGCGACGCGGGCATTCGCTTTGAGAACCTCGTGGCCACAGCCTTGCTGAAGCATGTGCAGTGGCAGCACGACGTACAGGGCAAGGAAGCAGCGCTGCACTACATCCGCACCAAGGATGGCGCCGAGGTGGACTTTGTGTTGAGCGAAAAAAAACAGCTCACGCAATTGGTGGAATGCAAACTGTCGGACGAAAAGCCACACCGGGCCTGGAGCCGCTTTGCACTGCAGCACCCGAGCGCACAGGCCAATCAGGTGGTGCGCAACCTGCGGCACAGCTACACATTGGGTGAACTCAAGATGTGCCGCGCTGATGAATTTTTAAATGGGCTACTGGCCTGAGCAGCGATGTCCCAAGGTGACACCCAGCCCAACGACCACGTGCTGTTTGAAATGCCGCACCCAGCATTCAACCCACATCCTTCAGCTCCGCCAAGAAGTGCTGCACCGCCTCGTCCTGCGCCCACGCCACGTTGAAGCGCAGCCAGGGGCTGGGCTCCAGATCGACCGAGAAAAGGTGACCTGGGCCCAGCAGGATGTCCTGCTCGGCGGCCTTGTAGGCCAGCTCGGCGGCGTTTTGCACGGCGGGATGGCGGGCCCACAAAAACATGCCGGCCTTGGGCTCGGTGAAGAGCTCAAAACCGGCGTCCAACAACTGGGTCGCCAACAGCTGCTGGGCCTTGGCCAGCCGGTCCTTCAGGGTCTTGATGTGCTTGCGCCAGCGCCCGTCGATCAGCGCGCCATAGGCCAGGCGTTCGGTGAACTCGGAACTGGTCAGGCCGGACAGCATCTTCAGGCGTGCCAGCTCATCGAGCAGCACCGGCCCGGCCGCCATATAGCCGACGCGGATATTGGGTGAAATGGTCTTGGAAAAACTGCCGATATAGATCACCCGCTTGAGCTGGTCCAGGCTGGCCAGCGAAGGGTGGGCCTGGGGGTCCAGGTCGGCATAGATGTCGTTTTCCACCACCACAAAGTCGTACTTCTCGGCCAGCTGCAACACCCGGTGCAGCTGCGAAAGCGAAGCAGTGGAGCCGGTGGGACTTTGCAGGCGCGGCTGGGTGAAGAACACCTTGGGCTTGTGGGTGATGATGCGCTGCTCCAGCAGCTCCAGGTCATAGCCGTTGGGGGTGCGCGGCGCACCTACCAAGCGGGCACCCAAAAAGCGCAGCGAGAACAGCAAATTGGCATAGCCCGGCTCGTCCACCAGCACGGTGTCGCCGGAGCGCACCAGGTTGCGCGCGGCCAGGTCCATGGCCTGGCTGGAGCCTTGCGTGAGCAGCACCTGGTCGGCACCCAGCACGATCTCGCGCGCGGCCAGGTTGTCGCGCACCAGTTGGCGCAGCGGCAAAAAACCCTTGGGCTCGCCATAGCCACCCATGTCCACATCGGCCGCCAAGAGCGCGCGCTGGCTGCGCTTGATGCCGTCGCCAAACAACCAGTCGCCCGGCAGCCAGCCGCAGCCGGGCTTGTTGTGCAGCTTGCGGTTCTCGAAGATGCGCGACAGGTACCACATGGAGTCAAAGCTGTACTGCCCGGCCCCTCCGGCCACGGCCGCGCCGCAGGCACCCCGGCTGCGCACAAAAAAACCGGAATGCGCCTGCGACAAAAAATAGCCCAGCGCCACCAGGCGGTCATAGGCATCGACCACGGTGTAGACGCTCACGCCATTGGCATGGGCGAAATGGCGAATGGACGGCGCCTTGGCACCGGCGCGCAGGGAGCCGTCGTCCACCATCTGGCGAAAACCGCCCACGATTTGGGTCACTAAAGGGGTGGGAGATTGGGGGTCAAGAACGAACATGGAGGAGTAAAGCGAGCAAGAAAGGTGCCACACATGCAAGGGTTAATCTGTACTGGCTGAGGGGCCTGCACAGTGCATCCAATACAGGGGGCTATCTGTATATGTTAGCCCCAAGCCCAGGGCCCTAAAGTCGCGCCTTCACCGCAGACCGGCCCCGGACTGCGGCACCGAAAAAGACACCAGGAGTTTTCAGCATGCAACGCGACGCCAATTTCACCAACGCAGCCCTGTTCGCCCGCCGTGAGGCGGCCATTCCGCGCGGCGTGGGACACAGCCACCAGTTGTTTATCGCCAAGGGCCTGAACGCTGAGGTGTGGGATGTGGAAGGCCGCCGTTACATCGACTTCGCCGGTGGCATTGCCGTGCTCAACACCGGGCACTGCAACCCCGTCATCATCCAGGCCGTCAAGGACCAGCTCGACCAATACACCCACACCTGCTTCCAGGTGTTGGCCTATGAGCCCTATGTGGAACTGGCCGAGCGCATCAATGAAAAGGCCCCTGGCAACTTTGCCAAGAAGACCCTGTTTTTGACCACCGGCTCTGAAGCGGTAGAAAACGCCATCAAGATTTCGCGCGCCCACACCGGCCGCAGCGGCGTGATCTGCTTTGGCGGTGGCTACCACGGCCGCACCCTGCTGACCCTGGCCATGACCGGCAAGGTGGCTCCCTACAAGACCGGCTTTGGCCCCTTCCCTGCCGAGATCTTCCACGCCGTGTTTCCCAATGCCCTGCATGGCGTGACGGTGGACGACTCGATTGCTTCCGTGGAAGCCATCTTCAAGAACGACATCGAAGCCAAGCGGGTGGCCGCCATCATCCTGGAGCCGGTACAAGGCGAAGGCGGCTTCCATGTGGCGCCCACCGAGTTGCTGCAACGCCTGCGCGTCCTGTGTGATGCCCACGGCATCATGCTGATCTGCGACGAGGTGCAAACCGGCGCTGGACGCACCGGCACTTGGTTTGCGGTGGAGCAAAGCGGCGTGGCGCCTGACCTGATCACCATGGCCAAGTCCATGGCCGGTGGCTTCCCGATTTCTGCCGTGGTGGGACGCGCCGAGGTGATGGATGCTGCCGGCCCCGGCGGCCTGGGCGGCACCTATGCCGGAAGCCCCATTGCCTGCGCCGCAGCCCTGGCCGTGCTGGACATTTTCGAGAAAGACAACCTGCTGCAACGCAGTGTGGACGTCGGTGTGCGCCTGACCGCGGGCTTGAAAGCCATGGCCGCCAAGCACAGCTGCATTGGCGATGTGCGCGGCCTGGGTGCCATGGTGGCCATCGAGCTTTTCAAGAACGGCGACATCAAGCAGCCCGATGCCGATTTGGCAAAGCGCATATCCGCTGAAGCCACCCAGCGCGGATTGATTTTGCTGACCTGCGGCACCTACGGCAATGTGATCCGCGTGCTCGTTCCCCTGACCGCCAGCGATGCCATTCTGGATGAAGGCCTGGCCATCATTGCGGCCTGCTTTGACGCAGCCGCCTCAGTAGCCTAATCGTCCGGACCCCATGAGCGCCCCCAAAACCCTCGTCAGCTTCACCGGCGTTGAAAAAACCTACGATGGCAAGAACCTGGTGGTTCGCGACCTGAACCTGGAGATTGAGCAGGGCGAGTTCCTCTCGCTGCTGGGGCCTTCGGGCTCGGGCAAGACCACCACGCTGATGATGCTGGCCGGGTTCGAATCGCCCACCGCCGGCGAGATCAGCCTAAACGGTGTGCCCATCACCCGCACGCCACCGCACAAGCGCAACTTCGGCATGGTGTTCCAGGACTACGCCCTGTTCCCGCACATGACGGTGGCCGCCAACATTGCCTACCCGCTCACCGTGCGCAAGGTGTCGGCCTCCGATCAGGCGACCAAGGTCAAGCGTGCGCTCGACATGGTGCAGCTCGGTGCCATGGGCGACCGCTTTCCCGGCCAACTGTCCGGCGGCCAGCGCCAGCGCGTGGCACTGGCCCGTGCCCTGGTGTTTGACCCCCAGCTGGTGCTGATGGACGAGCCCCTGGGTGCGCTGGACAAGCAGTTGCGCGAGCACATGCAGATTGAATTGAAGGAACTGCACCGCCGCCTGGGCGTGACCTTTGTGTACGTCACGCATGACCAGTCGGAGGCGCTGACCATGTCCGACCGCGTGGCGGTTTTTCATGATGGCCTGATCCAGCAGATCGACGGCGTGGAAACTCTGTACGAGACGCCGGTGAACCGCTTTGTGGCGAGCTTCGTGGGCGACAGCACGGTGCTCGATGGCCAGATTGAAGCGGTGACGGGCAATGCCTGCACCCTGCGTCTGCCCAACGGCGTGCAGCTGCAAGGCGTCAACGTCAACCAGGCAAAGGTCGGTGACAGCGTGCAATGCGGCGTGCGGCCCGAGCGGCTGCAGGTGGCAGACAAGGCCGGTGCCAACACCTTCGAGGCCCGCATGCTGGACCTGATTTATTTTGGCGACCACCTGCGCGTGCGCTGCGAGGTGGCCGGCCAAGAGCCCGCAACCATCAAGATGGCGCTGGCGCACGCCGCCCTGCCCCAACCCGGCCAGACCTTCCAGGTCTACGCCCCCCCCGAACACCTGCGTGTGTACCGCTGATTCCCAGCATTTCAACTCTCTCCCTTGAAGGAAACGTCGATGAAACTGAAGCCCTTGTTGATTGCCATTGCCGGCGTCCTGGCCCTGCCCGTTCTGGCCCAAAGCACGCTGACCGTGGTGAACTTTGGCGGTGCCAATGGCGCCGCGCAAAAGAAAGCCTATTTCGAACCGTTCGAGAAGACCGGTGCCAAGGTGGTGCAGGTGGAATACAACGGCGAGCAGGCCAAGATCAAGGCCATGGTCGAAGCCAAGAAGGTTTCGTGGGACGTGGTCGAAGTGGAAAGCCCGGACGTGAGCCGCGGTTGCGACGAAGGCCTGTTTGAAAAAATGGACTGGTCCAAGCTGGCTCCCAAGGCCGACTTCCAGAGCGCTGCCGTGCATGAATGCGGCGTGGGCACCTTCATCTGGTCCACCGTCATGGCCTACAACGCCGACAAGCTCAAGGTCGCGCCTGTGA
The DNA here is from genome assembly GCA_903886275.1 of uncultured beta proteobacterium. Lineage (GTDB taxonomy): Bacteria > Pseudomonadota > Gammaproteobacteria > Burkholderiales > Burkholderiaceae_C > Allorhodoferax. The sequence continues at coordinate 15,260 of CAISLN010000002.1, forward strand.
CCTGGGGTGACTTCTGGGACACCAAGAAATTCCCCGGCAAGCGCGGCATGCGCAAGGGCCCGCGTTACAACCTCGAATTCGCCTTGATGGCCGACGGCGTTGCACCCGCTGACATCTACAAGGTGCTGGCGACCAAGGACGGTGCCGACCGCGCCTTCAAGAAGATGACCGAACTCAAACCCAACATCCAGTTCTGGGAAGCCGGTGCGCAGCCGCCCCAGTTCCTGGTGGCCGGTGACGTGACCATGACCACGGCCTACAACGGCCGCATCGACGCCGCGCAGCGCGAAGGCAAGAACCTGGCCATCACCTGGACCGGTGGCATTTATGACCTGGACTTCTGGGTCATGCCCAAGGGCACGCCCAACAAGGAGCTGGCCATGAAGTTCATCGCCATGGCTTCCAGCGCCAATGAACAGGCCGAGTACACCAAGCACATTTCCTACGGCCCGACCAATAACAAGGCCCTGCCCAAGATTGACGCCAAGGTACTGGCCCTGCTGCCCACCTCGCCTGCCAACGTGAAAACCGCGTTGCAGTTCAACACCGTGTTCTGGGCCGACCAGGGCGAGGCGCTGGAAAAGCGTTTTGCCGCCTGGGCTGCACAGTAATCACCTAGAGAAGAACAGGGTCTGACCATGAGCGCAAGCACGCTGGATATGTCTTTACTCGCCGCACGTTTGGGGCGGGTGGAGCGGCGCAAGCGTGTACGCGCCATGGCCCTGACCCTGCCTTTGCTGGTGTTTCTGGCGCTCACCTTTTTGGTGCCGCTGGGGGCGCTCTTGGTGCGTGCCGTCGAAAACCCCGAGGTGGCCAACACCCTGGTGCAAACGGGTAAGGCCCTGTCTGCTTGGGACCGCAAAACGCTTCCACCGGATGAGGTCTTCACGGCCTTGGTCACCGACCTGAATGCCATCCCTGAGACCGCGCAAGCCGGCGTGCTGGCGCGCCGCCTCAATTCCGAGGTCAGCGGCGCGCGCTCGCTGATCATGGCCACCTACCGTGCCAAGCTCGACATCGGTTCCCTGACTGGCGCACAGGTCAAAGACAAACTGCTGGCGCAAGACCCACGCTGGGGCGAGTTGCCCTACTGGTTGGCCATTGCCAAGAACAGCTCGCGCTGGACCCCCGACTACTTGCTGACCTCGCTCGATTTGAAGCGCGATGCGCAGGGCGATATCGTCAAGGTAGGCCCCGAAGAGGCTGCTTTCAGTGCCATCCTGCTGCGCACCTTCAGCATCAGCTCTGTGGTGACCCTGGTCTGCATTTTGATCGGCTACCCGCTGGCCTATTGGCTGTCCACCTTGAGTGCGCGCCGCGCCAACCTGATGATGATTTTGGTGCTCTTGCCCTTTTGGACCTCGGTGCTGGTGCGCATTGCGGCCTGGATCGTGCTGCTGCAAACCAATGGCCTGGTGAACCGCTTTTTGATGTTCACGGGACTCACCGACAGCCCGGTGCCCCTGCTGTTCAACCGCTTGGGCGTGGTGATTGCCATGGTGCACATCCTGCTGCCCTTTATGATCCTGCCGCTGTTTAGCGTGATGAAGTCGGTGCCGCCCAACTATGTGCGCGCCGCCGTGTCGCTGGGCAGTTCACCCATGGCCGCGTTCTTTCGCATCTATGTGCCGCAAACCTATCCCGGCATTGCGGCAGGCGGCCTGTTGGTGTTCATTACCTCGATTGGTTACTACGTCACCCCGGCCCTCTTGGGCGGCGCGGGTGACCAGATGCTGAGCTATTACGTGGCGCAGTACACCAATGTGGAAATCAACTGGGGCATGGCCTGCGCGCTGGGCTCTGTGCTGCTGATCACCACGCTGGCCCTGTACTCCGTCTACCGCCGCTTTGGCAAAGCCGAACTCAGCCTCGGATGACCATGAGCCCCCACGTTCATCACTGCGTGTATTCACTGCCCCCCGAGTGGGCGCAAACAACCCTTGGGGCGGCCCTGCGGGTCGTTTTGTCATGAAACCCTCTCAATTCCCCGCCTATTTCAACCTCGCCGACAAGCTCGGCTGGTACGGCCTGCGTGTGCTCTCGGGCGCGGTGCTGCTGTTTTTGCTCACCCCCATTCTGGTCATCATCCCGCTGTCGTTTAGCAACTCATCGTTTCTGTCCTATCCGATTCCGGGCTGGTCGCTGCGCTGGTACCAGGAGCTGTTTGCGTCAAGCGACTGGGCGCGCGCCACCAAGAACAGCTTTATCGTCGCGCCGCTGGCCACGCTAATTGCCACGGCGCTTGGCACCTTGGCAGCCGTCGGCCTGGCCCGCGTGCAGTTCTTTGGCAAGGGCCTGATCACCGGCCTCTTGATTGCGCCCATGGTGGTGCCCATCGTCGTCGTGGGCGTGAGCACCTATTTGTTCTTTGCCAAGATCGGCCTCTCAGACTCTTACACCGGCCTGGTGCTGGTGCATGCGGCCTTGGGCGCGCCCTTTGTATTGACCACGGTGCTCGCCACGCTGCAAAGCTTTAACCAGAATTTGGTGAAGGCCAGCCTGAGCCTGGGTGCCGGGCCGCTGCAAACTTTCTTTCGCGTGACGCTGCCGGTGATTGCGCCGGGTGTGATCTCGGGCGCGCTGTTTGCCTTTGCCACTTCCTTTGACGAGGTGGTGGTGACCCTGTTCCTGGCCGGGCCCGAACAGACCACCTTGCCGCGCCAGATGTTCACCGGCATCCGCGAAAACATCTCCCCCACCATCGCCGCCGTGGCCACGCTGCTGATTCTGTTTACCGCCTCGTTGATGGGTGCGCTGGAATGGCTGCGCGGGCGCGTCAAATCCTAAAAGCCGTTACCCTTACGCCTCTCTGGCCTGGCCCACAGGCATTCGCTCTTACCGGAAAACACCCCATGGACATGACGACCTCTCCCCTTTCCCTGCTCAAAGACCCGACCCTGCTCAAGACCGATGCCCTGATCAACGGGCAATGGGTGGGTGGCAACAGCCGCTTTGATGTGCTGGACCCGTCCAATGGCCAGAAGCTGGTCGATGTGGCCAACCTCGGTCCGGCCGATGCCGACGCGGCAATAGCTGCCGCCAACGCCGCCTGGCCGGCCTGGAAGGCCAAGACCGCCAAGGAGCGCAGCATCATCCTGCGCAAGTGGTTTGATTTGTTGATGGCCAATCAAGAGGACCTGGGCCGCATCATGACCGCCGAGCAGGGCAAGCCCTTTGGTGAAGCCAAGGGCGAAGTGGCCTATGGCGCAAGCTTCGTGGAATGGTTTGCCGAGGAGGCCAAGCGCGTCAACGGCGAGACATTGCCCCAGTTCGACAACAACCGCCGCCTGATGGTGATCAAGCAGCCCATCGGCGTGTGCGCTGCCATCACACCCTGGAACTTTCCCCTGGCCATGATCACCCGCAAGGTGGCACCGGCCCTGGCCGCCGGTTGCACCGTCATCATCAAGCCGGCCGAACTCACGCCGCTGACCGCCCTGGCTGCCGCCGAGTTGGCCATGCGCGCCGGCATCCCCGCCGGTGTGCTCAATATGCTCAGCGCCGACGCCGACAACTCGATTGCCATCGGCAAGGTGATTTGCGCCAGCGACGTGGTGCGCCACCTCTCGTTCACCGGCTCCACCGAAGTGGGCCGCATCCTGATCAAGCAATGCGCCGATACGGTCAAAAAGCTGTCGCTGGAGCTGGGCGGCAACGCGCCCTTCATCGTGTTTGACGATGCCGATATCGACTCGGCCGTGGAAGGCGCCTTGGCCAGCAAGTACCGCAACGCCGGCCAGACCTGCGTCTGCGCCAACCGCTTCTATGTGCAAGAAGGCGTGTACGAGCAGTTCGTGGCCAAGTTCACCGCCAAGGTCAAGGCCATGAAGGTCGGCAACGGCTTTGAAGATGGCGTGATGCAGGGCCCGCTGATCGAAGACGCGGCCATCGTCAAGGTCAAGCGCCATGTGGCGGACGCCATCGCCAAGGGTGGCAAGATAGAAACCGGTGGCAATGCTTTGGGCGGCCAGTTCTTCGAGCCCACCGTGGTGTCCGGCGCCACCGCCGACATGCTGTGCGCCAAGGAAGAAACCTTTGGCCCCTTCGCGCCGGTGTTCAAGTTCAAGACCGAGCAGGAAGCCATTTTTGCTGCCAACAACACCGAGTTCGGTCTGGCCAGCTATTTCTATAGCCGCGACATAGGCCGCATCCACCGCGTGGGTGAGGCGCTGGAATACGGCATGGTCGGTATCAATGTGGGCATCCTGGCGACAGAGCATGTGCCCTTTGGCGGCGTCAAGCAAAGTGGCCTGGGCCGCGAGGGTTCGCACTTCGGCATGGACGACTATGTGGAAATCAAGTACCTGTGCATTGGTGACATCTTGAAGTAAGCCCGAGCGCGTTTGGGTAGCGCTGCCCTGCTCTGCAACCATAAACTGCAGACGTAAAAAAGCCGGCGCAAGGGCCGGCTTTTTCAATGGACAGACGGGATAAAGGTCCAGGCCGCAGCCTGGAACCGGTTCACCCGGCGTTGCACATTTTTAGCGTGCCTTCTTGGTCGCCTTGGTAGCGGAAGCAACAGCAGCCGCACCCTTTTCCAGAGCGGTTTCGAAGTTGGACTCGGCAGTGGAGACTGCAGCCTTCAGGTTCTTGGCGATGCCGGCAAAGGCTTCAGGAGCGGGGGATGCTTTTTCGATGGCATCAACGCTGCTGTGGAACTGGCCCACGCTCAGGGAAGTTGCGGCCTTGAGGTTCTTGGCGAACAGGGCCATGCCGGCTTCGGCCGATGCCTTCATCAGCTCGAACGCGGCTTGTGGGTCCTTGGCGCCCTTGATGGACTCCACGGTTTCGGTGATCACGGCTTGTGCTTCCTTGGCCTGCACTTGCGCCAGATCGGCCCAAGCCTTCAGGTTGTCTTGCACGGGCTTGATGGCTTCTTGCAGAGCGGCGGGGTTCATTTTGGGAGCCGATTCCGACATGGTTTTTGCGATGGCTTCGAAGGGAGTGTTCTTGAACATGGTGGACCTTTGGTTGAGAGTTTGTTGCAGTGCAGCAATTATTGACCAGTTGCGCGCCCCGTGCCGTATATTTTTGATTTGTGCCCGCTTTTAGTTGCGCGGCCCTATTTCTTGCGCGGCGACAAGTGAGGGGCATCGATTTGCCCCTACCGGTCAGCAGAGGTCCATTCACCGCATACAATCGCGGTCCCGGCAGCTCTCGAGGTAACTGCCCTTCAAGCCCCTTTCACCAGGGGTTTTTTGCTTCCATAGAAGGACCGAGTTGTGCAAACCCTGTACAAAACACCCATCCCAGCGCATTCCAAAAATCCCGCAACCGTCACAACGATGCGGACCCCCGGCGAGGCGGCCAACAGCCCTTCGCAACTACCGGTTTCAAGCTACTTTGACCCCGCACGCTATGCGCGGGAGATGCAGCACATCTTCAAGGAGGGGCCCCGTTACGTTGGCCATGCCCTGAGCGTGCCCGAGGTCGGCGACTACTACGCTCTGCCACAGGAAGGCGAAGGCCGTGCCTTGGTGCGCAATGCCGGCGGCATCGAACTGGTCTCTAACGTCTGCAGGCACCGCCAGGCCGTGATGCTCAAGGGCCGCGGCTCGCTCACACAGGGCGCAGAAAGCAGTGGGGGCAACATCGTCTGCCCGCTGCACCGCTGGACCTATAGCGGCGCGGGCAGCAATGGTTCGCCGGCCGGTACCCTGCTGGGCGCGCCCCACTTTGACCACGACCCCTGCCTGAACCTGAACAACTACCCGTTGCAGGAATGGAATGGTCTGCTGTTTGAGAAAAACGGTGTCGATGTGGCCGCGCAACTGGCCGACATGGGACCGCGCGCCGACCTGAACTTTGACGGCTATGTGCTGGACCATGTGGAGCTGCACGAGTGCAAGTACAACTGGAAGACCTTTATCGAGGTCTACCTGGAGGACTACCACGTGGGCCCCTTCCATCCGGGTCTGGGCCAGTTTGTCAGCTGCGACGACCTGCGCTGGGAGTTCAAGGACAACTACTCGGTGCAGACCGTGGGCATTGCCAACCGCCTTGCCAAGTCCGGCAGCCCCGTCTACGAGCGCTGGCAAAAGGCGCTGCTGGCCTACCGCAACAACGCGCAGCCCAAGTTCGGTGCCATCTGGTTGACCTACTACCCGCACATCATGGTGGAGTGGTATCCGCATGTGCTGACCGTCTCCACCCTGCACCCCATGGGCCCGAACAAGACCCTGAACATGGTGGAGTTTTATTACCCCGAAGAAATCGCTGCCTTCGAGCGGGAATTTGTCGAGGCCCAGCAAGCCGCCTACATGGAAACCTGCATCGAGGACGACGAGATCGGCGAACGCATGGATGCCGGGCGCGCCGCCCTCTTGGCACGCGGTGACAACGAGGTCGGCCCTTATCAGAGCCCAATGGAAGACGGCATGCAGCACTTCCACAGCTGGTACCGCAAGCGCATGGAAAGCGCCGCCTGATGCAGGCACTGTGGATGGTGGTGGCGTCGTTCTTCTTCGCCACCATGGCAGTGGGCATCAAGTTCGCTTCGCACAGCTTTAGCACCATGGAGCTGGTGTTTTACCGCGGCCTGGTCAGCATCGTTTTCATGGGCATTGTGGTTCGGGCGCGTGGCGCCAGCCTGCGCACCCCCGTGCCCATGATGCACATCACCCGCAGCGGCATAGGCGTGGTCTCGCTGGGGTCCTGGTTTTATGCGATTGCCCACCTGCCCCTGGCCACCGCCATGACTTTGAACTACATGAGCGGCGTCTGGGTGGCCGCCTTTGTCGTGGGCGGTGCGTTGCTCTACGGACGGGGCGAGAAGCAGGGGCCCTTGCTGTTCACCGTGCTGATGGGCTTTGCCGGTGTGGTGCTGACGCTGCGCCCCACCATAGACCACGACCAGCTGTTTGCCGGCGTGGTGGGCCTGCTCTCGGGCATGGGCGCGGCCCTGGCCTATATGCAGGTCACTGCCCTGGGCAAAGCGGGCGAGCCCGAAGAGCGCACGGTGTTTTATTTCTCGGTAGGCACCGCCCTGGTGGGCGGCTTGGGCATGCTGTTCACCGACATCACGCCCTGGGCCAACGTGCGCTGGCAGGACGCCGCCTGGGTGGTGCCGATTGGCGTTCTGGCTTCCATGGGCCAGTGGTGCATGACGCGCGCCTACAGCCATGGCGCCACGCTGGTGGTGGCGAGCATGCAATACGCGGGCATTGTGTTTGCATCCATCTTCAGCCTGACGCTCTTTGGCGACCACATCGCGCCCATGGGCTGGCTGGGCATTGCGGTCATCGTCGCCAGCGGTGTGCTGGCCACTGCGCTGCGCGCCCGCGCCCTGCCCGACACGCCTGCCGAAGAGCACTGAACACCGGCCGCGCTGGCTACACTGCGCCATGGGTGCAGCCTGCGCCCCAACGCTTTGCACCTACTACCGGAGCCTCTGTGATGACTTCAAGCAACCCATTTACCACCCTGATTTCCGTTACCCAGTTGCAGACGCTGCTGCAGAGCGACAGCCCCACCATGGTGTTCGACTGCAGCTGCGACCTGATGCAGCCCGAGACCGGCCCGGCGCAGTACCAAGATGCGCATATTCCCGGCGCCATCTACGCGCACCTGGACAACGCGTTGAGCTCCAAGGGAGACCGCCGCATCACAGGCTCCGCATCGGGCGGGCGCCATCCGTTGCCGGCCCGCGAGGTCTTTGCCGCCTGGCTGGGCCGCGTGGGTTTTACCAACGGCATGCAGGCCGTGGTTTATGACCGCCAGGGCGCCAACTACTGCGGTCGTTTGTGGTGGATGCTGAAATGGCTGGGCCATGAAAACGTGGCCGTGCTCGATGGAGGTTTTCAGGCCTGGCAAGCCATCGGCGGTGCGGTTGCGAGCGGCGATGAGGTGGCGCGTCCTGCCGCCAGCTTTGAACTCGGCGAGCCCTTGGTGCAACTGGTGGAGGTGGACACGGTAGCCTCCCGTCTGGGCAAGCCCGGCCAGCAGATCGTGGACGCCAGGGGCGCTGCGCGTTTTCGCGGCGAGGTCGAGCCGATCGACCCGGTGGCCGGCCACATCCCGGGCGCGCTGAACCGCCCCTTCAACCTGAACCTGGGGCCTGATGGCCACTTCAAAGACGCCGCCACCCTGCGTGCCGAGTTCACCGCCCTGTTGGGCCAGCGCGATCCGGCTACGGTGGTGCACCACTGCGGCAGTGGGGTGAGCGCCGTGCCCAACATCTTGGCCATGGAAATCGCAGGCCTTGGCCGCACCGCCCTGTTTGCCGGCAGCTGGAGCGAATGGTGCAACGACGCGAGCCGGCCGGTGGCCAGAGGCTAGACCCTGGGGCCTGGCGCTGGGCTACACCGCTTCCAGCGCCAGCAGCTCCGCCACCGTCTGCCTGCGCCGGATCAGCCGGGCCTGGCCATCCTGCACCAGCACTTCCGCGATCAGCGGGCGCGTGTTGTAGTTGCTCGACATGGAAGCGCCGTAGGCACCGGTGTCATGCACCACCAGCAGGTCACCCACCTGCGCGGTGGCCAATTCGCGCTGCAGCACCACGCCGCCCTCGCCCTGGGTAAACACATCGCCGGACTCGCACAGCGGGCCGGCCACCACCGTGTGGTGGCGTACGGTGATTGGCAGGCTGCCATCGGCGCGGATGATTTCCATGGCGTGGTGGCTGCCATACATGGCCGGGCGCATCAGGTCGCTAAAGCCAGCATCCACCAGCACAAAATGCTGTGCCCCTTGGTGCTTGCTGGCACGCACCTCGCTCACCAGAACACCGGACTCGGCCACCAGGTAGCGACCCGGCTCGATCTCCAGCTGCACCGCATGACCCAGCAGCGTGGCAATGGTCTTGCGCGCCGCGTCCCACAGCTCAAAGTAATGCGCGGTATCTATCACCGGCTCACCCGCCTGGTAGGGAATGGACAGGCCGCCACCGGCCGAGATGGCGTGCAGGTCCAGGCCCTGGGCCTGCACGGTTTTTACCAGCTCCACCATGGCGCCGCAGACCTCCTGCAAATGGCTGTAGTCCACGCCGGAACCTATGTGCATGTGCAGCCCCTGCAGCGACAGGCCCAGCGCCTTCACCTGCGCACAGGCCTGCAGCAAATCGCCATGCCAGATGCCGTGCTTGCTGTGCTCGCCGCCAGTGTTGGTCTTGTTGCTGTGGCCATGGCCAAAGCCCGGGTTGATGCGCAGCCAGACCGGGTGGCCCGGACTCGCCGCAGCCAGCTGACCCAGCATGTCGAGAGAGCCGCAGTTCACCGGTATGCCCAGCTCGGCCACGCGTGCCAGGGTGGCGTGGTCCAGCAGGTCGGCGGTAAAGACGATTTCTGCGTGGCCGTTGTGCAGACCGGGCACAAAACCGGCGGCCAGGGCACGCTCGATCTCGCCCAGCGACACCGCATCCACTGCCACGCCTTGGGCGCGCAGCAGGCGCAGCAAATGGGTATTGGAGTTGGCCTTTTGCGCAAAGCGCACGGTGTCGAACGGCTGCAGGTCGGCCACGCGCTGCTCGATGGTGGCTGCGTCATAGACCCACAGGGGGGTGCCGTGCTGGCGGGCCAGATCGGCCAGAAGGGAGGGGGTAAAGGGGTTCATGGCGCCATCATGCCCAGAGCAAGCCATAACAGCAATGCCATTTTTATGCAGCATGCATTCACTTTGGATATAGTCAAACCATGCCCCTGCAAGCCACTCCAGACAGCGCACCCGCCCTCACCCACCGCCAGTTGGGTTTGTTTCGCAGCGTCATGCTGCATGGCAACCTGAGCCGGGCAGCGGATGCGGTGAACTCCAGCCAGCCCACGCTCAGCCGCGAACTCGCGCGCCTGGAGCAGGTGCTGGGCTTTGCCCTGTTTGACCGGGTGCGCGGACGCCTGCGGCCCACGGCGCGCGCGCTGGCCCTGATGCAGGAGGTGGAGCGCTCCTTTATCGGACTGGAGCAGATTGCCCAGCGCGCCCGCGAGTTGCGCACGCAGTCCAGCACGCGCCTGCGTCTGGCCTGCCTGCCCGCGCTGGCCCACGCTTTGGTACCGCACGCGCTGCGCTTGTTGGCACACAGCGCGCCGCAAGCGCTGGTCAGCGTGCATCCGCTGGAGTCGCCCTGGTTGGAACAGGCCATGGCCGAGCAGCGTTTTGATATGGGCATTAGCGAGGCCAGCGCGCCACCGCCCGGCGTGGACTGGCAGGCCCTGCTGCAGGCCAACGAGGTGGCCGTGCTGCCGGGCAGCCACGGGCTGTGTCGAAAGAAGCTGCTACAGCCGCAGCACTTTGCAGGTGAGCACTTCATCAGCCTGGCGGTGAGCGACCCCTATCGCCAGGCGATTGACCGGCTGTTTGCCGAGCATGCGGTGCAGCGCATCCAGTGTCTGGAAACGGACAGTGCCGTGGCCATTTGCGCCATGGTGCGCCAGGGACTGGGCGTGGCCATTGTGAATCCACTCACGGCCCTGGAATGTGCGGGCAATGGGCTAGAGGTGCGGCCCTTGAGCGTGGCCATCCCCTTCAAAATCAGCCTGCTCTTGCCCTATATGCCTGCCCCCCATCCCCTGAGGGAACCATTGCTTGCAGCGCTGCTGCAGGCAAGTGCGGCGTTGGAGAAAAAATTGCTAGCTAATGCCCGTGTCCACCCAGGCTGCTCATGACATAGACCACCACGATGCCGGTGGCCAGCCAGGCGATTTGCGCGGCGGTTTGGCTGGCCGACAGGCGCTTTTGCAATTGGGGAATCAGATCGGCCAGTGCCACGTAAATAAAGCTGCTCGAAGCCACCACCAAAAAGTAAGGCAAGTAGCCGTGCATCTGGTCTACCAACCAAAAGCCAATGGCACCGCCCAGGGCGGTCACGGCACCGGCCAGTGACACCTTGATCAGGGCCGCGCGCTTGTTGGAGGTACCTGCGCGCAACACCATCAGGTCGCCCATGTGGTGCGGCACCTCATGGGCCAGCACCGCCAGCGCGGCAATGGCACCCAGACGCAGGTCGGCGATAAAGGCCGAAGCGATCAATATGCCGTCGCCAAAGCAATGCACGCTGTCACCGGCCAGCACGGCCCAACTGCCCCCCTTGGGCGGCGCTGCGTCATGTCCAGGGGACCCATGTCCCGCGCCGTGGTGGACTGCATGCGGTGCACCCTCACCAGACGCATCGCCATGGTGGTGTTCATGGCCGTGGTGCCAGAGCTCCGCCTTGTCCAGCAAAAAGAAAAACACCAGGCCCAGCAGCAAAACCAGAAACAGGTCATGCGGCTCGATGCCACTCTCAAAGGCCTCTGGCAGCAAATGCATAAAGGCGGTGGCCATCAGGGCGCCGGCTGCCATGCTCAGCATGTGCTGCGTATAGCGCGCAAGCGCACCAAAGCTCAGCAGAGCGGCCAACCACACGCTGCCCACGCCGGCCGCCAGAGTCCCCAAAAAAATTGCTATCAATGTCACGCCATACCCTTTGTTTCAAACCGCGCCTTGCAGCGCCGTACTAGTGTGCCTTATCCCAGTTGGGGCCCACGCCGATCTCTGCCAGCAGCGGCACCTTCAGGTCGGCCACCCCAGCCATCAGGCGCGGGATTTCAGCCTTGAGCCAGTCCACCTCGGCCTCGGGCACCTCAAACACCAGTTCATCGTGCACCTGCATGATCATGCGCGTGCCACGTTGTTCGGCATCCAGCACCTGTTGCACCTTGACCATGCTGAGCTTGATCAGGTCGGCCGCAGTGCCCTGCATGGGCGCGTTGATGGCGGCGCGCTCGGCACCGGCGCGGCGCTGGCCGTTGGGCGAGCCGATCTCGGGCAGATAGAGGCGCCGGCCAAATACGGTCTGCACATAACCCTTGGCCTTGGCCTCCTCGCGGGTGCGCTCCATGTAATCCTTCACGCCGGGATAGCGCTCAAAGTAGCGCTGGATGTAGTTCTTGGCTGCGGTGTTGTCGATGCCGAGGTTGCGCGCCAGACCATAGGCGCTCATGCCGTAGATCAGACCGAAGTTGATGACCTTGGCATAGCGGCGCTGCTCGCTCGTCACCTGCTCCACCGTCACGCCAAACACCTCGGCCGCGGTGGCGCGGTGCACGTCCAGCCCTTCGCGAAAGGCGCGCAACAACGCTGCGTCATCGCTGATATGGGCCATGATGCGCAGCTCGATCTGGCTGTAATCGGCGCTCGCAATCACATTGCCCTCTCCCGCCACAAAGGCCTCCCGCACGCGGCGGCCCTCGGGCGTGCGAATCGGGATGTTCTGCAAATTGGGGTCGTTGCTGGAGAGGCGCCCGGTCACCGCCACGGCCTGCGCGTAATGGGTGTGCACGCGCCCCGTGCGCGGCAGCGCGAGTTGGGCCAGCTTGTCGGTGTAAGTGCCCTTGAGTTTGGCAAGTCCCCGGTGCTCCAGAATTTTGGCCGGCAGCGGAAAGTCTTCGGCCAGCTTTTCCAGCACCTCTTCATCGGTGCTGGGGGCGCCGGTGGCGGTCTTCTTAACCACCGGCAGGCCCAGCTTGGTGAAGAAAATTTCGCCGATTTGCTTAGGGCTGCTCAGGTTGAAGGGCTGACCGGCCAGCTCGTGGGCTTCGGTCTCCAGTTGCAGGATGCGCGTACCCAGCGCTTGGCTTTGCGCGGCCAGCGTGGGCGCGTCGATCAGCACGCCGTTGCGCTCGATGCGGTAGAGCGCCTCGCTGCTTTCAATCTCCAGCTGGTAAATGAAGGCGAGGCCTTTGTCCGCCTGGATTTGCGGCCACAGAACCTTGTGCACCTCCAGGGTCTGTTCTGCATCTTCGCAGGCGTATTCGGACACTTTGGCAATGTCCACCTGGTTGATGGTGAGCTGGTTTACGCCCTTGCCGCACAGATCCTCAAAAGTAATTCCGCTGCGCCCCAGATGGCGCTCGGCCAGGCTGGACAGGCCGTGGGGCTTGTGCACTTCGAGCACATAGCTTTGCAGCATGGTGTCCTGGGCATAGCCCTGCACCTCGACACCGTGGTTGGCAAACACATGGCGGTCGTACTTGATGTGCTGGCCCAGCTTTTTGGCAGCCGGATTCTCCAGCCAGGGTTTGAGCCTTGCCAGCACTTCCTCGCGCGGCAGTTGCTCCGGTGCGTCGGGGTAGTTGTGGGCCAGCGGGATATAGGCGCCCGTGCCGACGGTGACGCTCAAGCTGATGCCCACCAGCTCGGCGCGCATTTCGTCCAGCGAATTGGTTTCGGTGTCCAGCGCCGTGAGTTCCGCGGCGGAGATCTTGGCCAGCAGGGCGTCAAAGGCGTCCCAGGTCAGTATGGTGTCAAAGGCGGCGTTGGGGACGCGCGGCGCCTGTGGAGTGTCGGGCGTTGCCTCGGCTGGCTCGTCAAACAGGCCGGGATTGGGGTTGACCACCTTGGCGGCAGCGGCCTTGGCCGCACCGGCATCTGCCGAAGCAGCCGGCGCACCATTGGCCAACGATTTGGCCAGACCCTTGAAACCAAAGCGTTCGCAATAGGCCAGCAGGGCTGCGGAGTCCTGTGCACCCACCAGCAGGCTATCGAGCGCTGGCAGCGAGGGGATGCGGTCCTGCAGTTCGCAATCGGTCTTGATGGTCAAGAGGGAGCGCCCGGTGGGCAGCCAGTCCAGCGACTTGCGCAGGTTTTCGCCCACCACGCCCTTGATGGCTGCGGCGTTGTCCACCACGCCCTGCAGCGAGCCGTATTCCTGCAGCCATTTCACCGCGGTCTTGGGGCCGACCTTGGGCACGCCGGGCACGTTGTCCACGGTATCGCCCACCAGGGTCTGGTAGTCCAGCATCAGGCGCGCGGGCACACCAAACTCGGCCTCCACACCGGCCAGGTCGCGCCTCTTGCTGTTCATGGTGTCGATGATGGTGACATGCGCGTCCACCAGCTGCGCCAGGTCCTTGTCGCCGCTGCTGACAATCACCTCAATGCCCTGCTTGGCCGCTGTCACACAGAGCGTGCCTATGACGTCGTCGGCCTCTACGCCCGGCACATCGAGCACGCTCCAACCCAACAGACGCACCACCTCGTGGATGGGCTCAATCTGGCTGCGCAGGTCTTCGGGCATGGGGTCGCGATGCGCCTTGTACGCGGGGTAGATCTCATCGCGAAAGGTCGGGCCCTTGGCATCGAACACGCAGGCCACATAGTCGGCCGGATATTCCTTGCGCAGCGACTGCATCATGTTGATCATGATGCGGATGGCACCGGTCTTTTGCTCGCGGCCATCGGGCAGTGTGGTCTTCATGTCACCGCCTCCGGCAAAGAAGGCACGGTACAAATAGCTGGAACCGTCCACCAGCAGCAGGGTTTTCTTGGATTCACTCATGGCTGCATTTTGCCTGCGCCAAGACCCCATACCGGCAGGGCCCCAGCAATGGCATTGGGTGGGCCCTACAATTCGGGCATGGCGGTATACACAGAGGTCTCCTTCGAGGAGGCCAGCACTTTCTTGCAATCCCTCGGCTTAGGCACTCTCCAGCATATGGAGGGCTGTTCCGGCGGCATTGAAAACACCAATTATTTTGTCACCACGGACCAAGCGCCCATGGTGCTGACTCTGTTCGAGCGGCTCACCGCTGAGCAGTTGCCGTTTTACCTGCGGCTGATGAAGCACCTGGCCCTGCACGGCATTGCCGTGCCCGACCCGGCGGCCAACCGCGATGGCGATGTGCTGCACAGCCTCAACGGCAAACCGGCCGCCGTGGTGAACCGCCTGCAGGGCAAGAGCGAACTCAACCCTGGCGCCGCACATTGCAGCGCCTTGGGCGATGTGCTGGCCCGCATGCACCTGGCCGGGCGGGACTTCGCCATGCAGCAGCCCAGCCTGCGGGCCCTGCCCTGGTGGAACGAGACCGTGCCAGTGGTACTGCCCTTTTTAGACCCAGCGCAAGCCGCACTGATGCGCAGCGAACTGGCCTACCAAAACCATGTGGCGAGCCTTTCAAGCTATGGCGCGCTGCCGCGTGGCCCGATTCACGCCGACCTGTTCCGCGACAACGCCCTATTTGCCCAGGACCTGCCCTCTGATCAGGCGCCGCAGCTGACCGGGATTTTTGATTTCTACTTTGCCGGCGTGGATGCCTGGCTATTTGACCTGGCAGTCTGCTTGAACGACTGGTGCGTGGACCTGCCCACCGGGCGCTGTGACGCCGAGCGCAGCCGCGCCCTGCTGCAGGCCTACGAAAAAGTACGCCCCTTGAAGGCGCAGGAGCGCGAACTGCTGCCCGCATTGGCACGCGCCGGCGCCCTGCGCTTTTGGCTCTCGCGCCTGTGGGACCTGCACCTGCCGCGCGAAGCCGCCATGCTCCAAGCGCATGATCCCAGCCACTTTGAGCGCGTGCTGCGCCAACGCATTGCAGCGCCCCTGACCCTGACCACCCTGTTCCAAACCGAGCCTCTTTCCGTATGAAACTCAACATCGTCCCGGCCCGCACGGGTGTGCAATGGTTCAAGCTAGGGGTGCGCACTTTTTTCAAGCAGCCGCTGGCCCTCTCGGGCCTGTTCTTCATGTTCATGGCGGTGATGACGGTGCTGACCCTGATCCCGCTGCTGGGCAATGTTCTGGCGCTGGCCCTGCTGCCGGGCGCGACCCTGGGCCTGATGGCCGCCACCGAAGAAACTACCAAGGGCAAATTCCCCATGCCCACGGTGCTGCTCAGCGCCTTCAGGGCCGGTCGCCAACAGCTCAAGGCCATGCTGATTTTGGGCCTGCTGTATGCGGTGTGCATTTTGCTGGTGCTGGGCATTTCGGCCACGGTGGACGGCGGCAAGTTTGCCCATCTGTACCTGATGGGCGGCAGCATGGAGATCGATGCCATGCAGGAGTCGGAGTTCCAGAGCGCGGCCCTACTGGCCCTGGCGCTGTACCTGCCGGTGTCGCTGCTGTTCTGGCACGCACCGGCGCTGGTGTACTGGCATGGCATATCGCCGGTCAAAAGTCTGTTCTTTAGTCTGGTGGCCTGCGTGCGCAACTTCTGGACCTTTGCCGTCTACAGCCTGGTCTGGCTGGCTGCATTTTTTGCCATGGCGATTGCGGTGGCCCTGCTGTCCGCACTGCTAGGCAACCCGGAAGCGGTGTCGGGCATCATGTTCCCGGCGGCCATGCTGATGGCGGCCATGTTTTTCACCTCGATTTACTTCAGCTTCAGAGACTGCTTTGAAGACGAGCGCGCAGAGGGCGCATAGGCCAAGGCTGTGCGCCTGCCGCACAGTCGGCCAGCCTCTGCGCCGCTGGCACCGGCCACATCACGAATAGCGCTTAGGGCAAAGGGGTCAGCTTGGCCACGCTGAGCGCCAGCCACTTGGTGCCGTGACGCGGGAACTCGATTTGCGCGCGGGCATCGTCGCCCACGCCTTCGAGCATGAGCACCTCGCCCTCGCCAAACTTGGCGTGAAACACTTTTTGATGGACCCTCAGGCCGTTGACCGACTCGTCGCGACGCAGCACTTCTTGATCCGCCCTGGGCGGGCCACCTGCCGGGTAACGGGTGGACTCAAAGCCCGTATGGCCAGCGCCCTGCCAAGCGCGGCCAAAGGCAGCGGGCGGTGGCAGCTTGGGCGTTAGCCACTTCAGCGCCTCTTCGGGCAACTCGTCAAAAAAGCGGCTCTTCAGATTAAAGCGGGTCTGCCCATGCAGCATGCGGGTCTGCGAATGGCTCAGGTACAGGCGCTGGCGCGCACGGGTAATGGCCACATACATCAGGCGGCGCTCTTCTTCCAATCCGTCGTGGTCGCTCATGGAATTTTCGTGCGGGAACAGGCCCTCCTCCACGCCAGTGATGAACACGCAGTCGAACTCCAAGCCCTTGGCCGAGTGCACCGTCATCAACTGAACAGCGTCCTGCCCGGCCTGCGCCATGTTGTCGCCGGCCTCCAGCGCGGCGTGCGTCAGAAAGGCGACCAGAGGTGACAGGGTTTCGCCGGTGTCGCCAAAGGCCTGGTCGGTCGGCTCCACACCATACGGGTCGATCGCCGCGCCACTCAGGCCCTGGCTGGACGGACTTTGCGTCAGGCCGGCGCTCTCACGGCCAAAGCCTTCCTGCATCACAAAGCTCTCGGCCGCGCTCACCAGTTCTTCCAAATTTTCTACGCGGTCGGCGCCCTCGCGCTCGGCCCGGTAATGGGCCAAGAGGCCACTGTCTTCGAGCATCACCGACATCACATCGCGCAGCTTCATGCCTTGGGTCTTCTCGCGCAGCACGTCGATCTTGGCAACAAAGCCGGCAATCACCGCACCAGCGCGGCCACCCAAAGCACTGACCGCGTCATGCAGCGAGCAACCGGTGGCCTTGGACAGGTCCTGCAACTGCTCCAGGCTGCGCGCGCCAATGCCGCGCGCCGGGAAGTTCACCGCACGCATAAAGCTGGTGTCGTCGTTGGGGTTCTCCAAAAGGCGCAGATAGGCTAGCGCGTGCTTGATTTCGGCGCGCTCAAAAAAGCGCAGGCCGCCATACACGCGGTAGGGCATGGCGGCGTTGAACAGCGCGGTTTCGATCACCCGGCTTTGCGCGTTGGAGCGGTAGAGCACGGCGATCTCCTTGCGGCTGACCCCATCGCGCACCAACTGCTTCATCTCGTCCACCATCCACTGGGCTTCCAGAAAATCGCTGGGCGCTTCATAAATGCGCACCGGCTCGCCCGGGCCTTGGTCCGTGCGCAGGTTCTTGCCCAGGCGCTTGCCGTTGTGGCTGATCAAGGCGTTGGCCGAATCGAGGATGTTGCTGAAGCTGCGGTAGTTTTGCTCCAGCTTGATCTGGTGCTGCACCTTGAACTCGCGCACAAAGTCGGTCATATTGCCCACGCGCGCACCGCGGAAGGCGTAAATGCTCTGGTCGTCATCGCCCACGGCAATCACAGCGCCACCGCGCGTGTCGGGCGATACATTGGCGCCCTGCCCTGCCAGCATCTTGATCCAGGCGTATTGCAGGCGGTTGGTGTCCTGGAACTCGTCAATCAAGATGTGGCGAAAGCGCCGTTGGTAGTGTTCGCGAATGGGATCGTTGTCGCGCAGCAGCTCATAGCAGCGCAGCATCAGCTCACCAAAGTCCACCACGCCCTCGCGCTGGCATTGCTCCTCGTAGAGCTGGTAGATTTCTATCTTTTTAATGATCTCGGGGTCGCTTGGCTCGATGTTGGTGGGGCGTTTGCCGTCTTCCTTGCACGCGGAAATAAAGCGCTGCAGCTGCTTGGGTGCAAAGCGCTCGTCGTCACTCGAAATATTGTTTTGCTTGCACAGACGCTTGATGGCGGAGAGCTGGTCTTGGGTGTCGAGAATCTGGAAGCTCTGCGGCAAATTCGCCAGTCTGAAATGCGAGCGCAGAAAGCGGTTGCACAGGCCGTGGAAGGTGCCAATCCACATGCCATGCACATTGAGTGGCAGCAGACTGGAGAGCCGCGTCATCATTTCCTTGGCGGCCTTGTTGGTGAAGGTCACGGCCAATATGCCGCCGGGTGTGACGAGTCCGTTTTGCAGCAGCCAGGCAATGCGGGTGGTCAGTACGCGCGTCTTGCCGGAACCGGCACCGGCGAGGATCAAGGCGTGCTCGGCAGGCAGGGTGACGGCGGCGCGCTGCTCCGGGTTCAGGGTCTGGAGCAGCGGCGATTCGGCTGTGTGGGCTGGCGTAGAGAAAAGGGACATGGGGTGATTGTAGGAAGCTGGGGCGGTCCGCCTGCATGGTTGCTGGAAGTTGGGCCAGACTGGCCTGCTTGGTGGGCGGCAGAGTGACCGGGTACCGGTGCGTCCTCCTACTGCGGGTACGCACAAGTCGGCACACGGCATACCCGCTCGCGGCGCGGCAGGTGCCACGAGAGGCGAATCTACAAGAGCGACGGCTACCAAGTCAACGTTCGAAAAAGCAAATGACCCCCAGATGCCTCACGTTATGAAACACCCCAGCCACTGCGAGTAAACTCAATCACCGGGCCCAAGCAATTGGGAGCCGGTATTTTTTTGCCTGCTCCATTCCAAGCGCCCTTCGACGAAGATAGATTGAAACCTTTTGACTGGAGCTTGGGCTATGGAAATTTTTGACTACGACAACATCCTGCTGCTGCCACGCAAATGCCGCGTGGAAAGCCGCTCGGAATGCGATGCCGGCGTGGAACTTGGTGGACGCAAGTTCCGCCTGCCGGTGGTGCCTGCCAACATGAAAACTGTGGTGGACGAGTCCATCTGCGAATGGCTAGCGCAAAACAACTACTTCTACGTCATGCACCGCTTTGACCTAGACAACGTCGAGTTTGTGGCTCGCATGCATGGCAAGGGCCTGTACGCCTCCATTTCGCTGGGCGTGAAAAAGCCGGACTACGACACCGTAGACCAACTCGTCGCAAGGGGCCTGGTGCCCGAATACATCACCATCGACATCGCCCACGGCCATTCGGACAACGTGAAGAACATGATCATCTACCTGAAGGAAAAGATGCCCGCCAGCTTTGTCATTGCCGGCAATGTGGCCACGCCCGAGGCCGTGATCGACCTGGAAAACTGGGGTGCGGACGCCACCAAGGTCGGTGTGGGCCCGGGCAAGGTGTGCATCACCAAGCTCAAGACCGGCTTTGGTACGGGCGGCTGGCAACTCAGCGCGGTCAAGTGGTGCGCGCGTGTGGCCACCAAGCCCATCATTGCCGACGGCGGCATCCGCAGCCATGGCGATATTGCCAAGAGCATCCGCTTTGGCGCCAGCATGGTGATGATTGGCTCGCTGTTTGCGGGCCATGAAGAGTCACCGGGCAAGACGGTGGAGGTCGATGGTGAGATGTTCAAGGAATACTACGGCTCGGCCAGCGACTTCAACAAGGGCGAGTACAAGCATGTGGAAGGCAAGCGCATTCTGGAGCCCATCAAGGGTCGTCTGGCCGACACGCTGATCGAGATGGAGCAGGACGTACAAAGCTCCATCAGCTATTCGGGTGGCAAAAAGTTGATGGACATCCGCAAGGTGAATTACGTCACTCTCGGTGGAGACAATGCCGGAGAGCATTTGCTGATGTAGTCACCAGCCCGCGCAGTTTGTGGAAACGGCGGGCACAAACAAAAAGGCCCTGGGCAGAACTTACGTTTTGCACAAGGCCTTTTTCACGTCGGGACCGGTTTACACCGGCATTGCGTGCTTAGTCGAAGTTGCGAGCGGGAGGACGCTTCTTGGCATCGCGGGGCACAAACACCTTGCCACCGTTGCCGGGCTTGGCAAAGGCAGGCTTGGCGCCACGCGGCGCGCCGAAGTCACCACGGGGAGCGCCGAAGTCCTTGCGGGGACCGAAGTCACCACGCGGAGCACCGAAATCACCGCGGGGTGCATCACCACGAGGGGCGAAATCACCACGGGGGGGACGGCTGTCGCCTCGGGGAGCAAAGTCGCCGCGTGGAGCGTCACCACGGGGAGCGAAATCACCACGGGGGGGACGGCTGTCGCCTCGGGGAGCGAAGTCACCACGAGGGGCGAAATCACCGCGGGGTGCGTCACCACGGGGAGCGAAATCACCACGTGGGGGACGGCTGTCGCCACGCGGAGCAAAGTCACCACGGGGGGCGAAGTCGCCACGCGGTGCGTCACCACGGGGAGCGAAGTCGCCGCGCGGTGCAGGTGCACCCTGTTGCGCGAAGCGGTCGTTGAAACCGCCCTTGCGTTCGTAACTAAAGCCTTCACGCGGGCTGGAGAACTTGCGGTCACGTCCGCCACCACCACCACCGCCGTTGCCTTCAAAGCGTCCACGGCCGCCGAAGCTGCTGGGAGCACGGGCATCGGGCTGGCGCTGTTGCGGCTCCATGCCTGGCACCACTTCGGCCTTGATCGGCTGGCGGGTATAGGCTTCGATGTCGAAAATCTTGCGGCGGTCACGCATTTCGGCGAAGGTGATGGCAAGGCCATCGCGTCCGGCGCGGCCGGTACGTCCAATGCGGTGGGTGTAATCCTCAGCCTTCATGGGAAGACCGAAGTTGAACACGTGGCTGATGGTGGGCACGTCAATACCGCGTGCGGCCACATCGGTTGCCACCAGGATTTGCACCTGGCCTTGGCGCAGGGCCATCAGGCGGCGGTTGCGCAGACCCTGGCTCAAGGCACCGTGCAGTGCCACGGCCGAGAAGCCTTCTTGTTGCAGGTCGTTGGCCAAGCCGTCGCACTCGATCTGGGTGCTGGCAAACACAATGGCTTGGTTGATCGTGGTGTCACGCAGCCAGTGGTCCAGCAGCTTGCGCTTGTGCTGGGCGTTGTCGGCCCAGAACAGCACTTGCTTGATGTTGACGTGCTTTTCTTGCGGGTTGTCGATGGTCACGCGCTGGGGTTCGCGCATCACGCGGGCAGCGAGTTGCTGAATGCGCGGCGCAAACGTTGCGCTGAACATCATGGTCTGCTTGCGGTCGATGGTGAGTTGGTTGATTTCGGCCAGGTCGTCCGAAAAGCCCAGATCCAACATGCGGTCGGCTTCGTCCACCACCAGGAATTGCACCTGGTCGAGCTTGATTTGCTGCGAGCGTTGCAGATCCAGCAGACGCCCAGGGGTAGCCACTACCAGATCGGCATTTTGCAGCTTGGCGATTTGCAGTTGGTAAGGCATACCGCCCACGATGTTGGCAACGCGCAGGCCGCGGCAATGCTGCACCAGGTCGATGGCGTCATGGGCCACCTGTTGTGCCAGTTCGCGGGTCGGGCAAACGATCAGGGCGCCGGGAGTGGCGGCCTTGAAGTTGCGCTGGCTGGTCGGGTCCTTGCGCTTGGGGCGCTTGGGTGCGGGCTGACCGGCTTCCACAGCGGCAGCGCAGGCGGCTTCGAACTCTTCGCGCTCGGCGACCTCAGCAGCGGCCTGTTGTGCCAGCAGGGTGTGCAGCACGGGCAGCAGGAAGGCGGCGGTCTTGCCGCTACCGGTCTGGCTGGAAACCATCAAGTCGATGTAGCCGGCCTTTTGGCCGTCCACTGCCTTGGGCAGAGCCAAGGGAATGGTCTTGAGCTGAACGGTGGTGGGTTGGGTGTAACCCAGGTCCTTCACCGCCATCACCAGTTCGCGGGCCAGGCCCAGTTCCACAAATCCGTTGGGGACTTCGGGCGCATCGGCCACCACTTCAGCGACTTCTTCTACGGAAGAAGCGGCCTCAAGATTGGCATCCAGGGGAGCGGAAAAATTTTCGACAGGCGCGAATTCGCCCGTCACTTCAAAAGTGTCAGTCATGGTTTTCTCACACGCAAGCGCCACAGGTTGTGTGGCTGCTCCGTTAATGGTTAAAAAACATCAACCATCAAACGGAACCTGCTCTGACCCGCCATTGGGACTCTCAGTGCTTGGGACCCCATGTATTGGGGGTCCGGTGAATGAAGGGAGATGTACAAAACGCTACAGCATGTAGCGCAGCCTTCGATTATGGCACGAATTCGGGTTTATACCTAATTCTCATGAAAACCTGATGACACACGGCTGCGACCCACAGTACGCTCAGAGCTTGAGGAAATGGTCCCGGTAATGCAGCATTTCATCAATCGACTCATGCACATCGGCCATTGCCGTATGGCGCTGCTGCTTTTTGAAGGCGGCATAGACCTCGGGCTTCCAACGCTTGGCCAGCTCTTTCAAGGTGCTGACGTCCAAATTGCGGTAGTGGAAAAACGCCTCCAGTTTGGGCATGTACTTAACCAAAAAGCGACGATCCTGGCCAATGCTGTTGCCGCACATGGGCGTGCCATTGCTTGGGACATATTGGCTCAGGAAGGCGATCAACTGCTCTTGCGCCTGCTCCTCGCTGATGGTGGAGGCCTTGACCTTGTCAACCAGGCCGCTCTTGCCATGCGTGCCCTTGTTCCAGGCATCCATGCCGCCCAGCAAGGCATCGCTTTGGTGGATGGCAAACACCGGGCCCTCCACCCTTACACCCAGATCGGGACTCGTCACAATGACGGCGATTTCGATGATGCGATCACGCTCGGGATCGAGCCCGGTCATCTCACAGTCCAGCCAGACCAGGTTTTTGTCGGATTTGCTTAAGGGGGTGTTGGATTCAGCCATGCGGGGATTGTCGTCTATGGCCTAAACTCAGCCGCCATGAATGATGAATCCCTCTTTAGCCAACTCTCCCTCGCCATGACGCTGGCCTTTGTGGCCACACTGGTGCTTGGCCTGCTTGTGAAATTCTGGCTGGCCACGCGCCAGATCCGCCATGTGGCCCAGCACCGTGGCACGGTGCCCGCCGCCTTTGCCAGCCGTATCACGCTGGAAGCACATCAAAAGGCGGCCGACTACACGGTAGCAAAGGCCCGCTTTGGCATGCTGGAGCTGGCCTGGGGCGCCGCGCTGATTCTGGCCTGGACCCTGCTGGGCGGCCTGTCCTGGCTGAACCAGCTTCTGCTGCAGTGGCTGCAACCCGGCCTGGCGCAACAGGTGGCTTTGCTGGCCGCGTTTACCGCCATTGGCACGTTGATCGACTTGCCCTTTACGCTGTACCAAACCTTTGTGATTGAGCAGCGTTTTGGCTTCAACAAGATCACCCCCAAGCTCTGGCTGCAAGACATGCTGAAGTCCCTGCTGCTGGGCGTTTTGCTGGGGCTGCCACTCGCCACGCTGGTGGTCTGGATGATGGGTGCCACTGGGACCTACTGGTGGCTGTGGACTTGGGGCGTGTGGATGGGTTTTAACCTGTTGGCGCTGCTACTCTACCCGACCCTGATTGCACCCTGGTTCAACAAATTCAAACCGCTGGAGAACCCGGAACTCAAAGACCGCGTGACCCAGCTGATGGCGCGCTGCGGCTTTACCTCCAAGGGCTTTTTTGTCATGGACGGCAGCAAGCGCAGTGCCCACGCCAATGCCTATTTCACCGGCTTTGGCGCCTCCAAACGGGTGGTGTTTTATGACACGCTGCTGGCCCAACTCTCGCCCGACGAAGTCGATGCGGTGCTGGCCCATGAGCTGGGGCATTTCAAGCACCGCCACATCCTCAAACGCATGGTTTCCCTATTTGCCATGAGCCTGCTGGGTTTTGCAATGCTGGGCTGGCTTGGCAACCAGGCCTGGTTCTACACAGGCCTGGGTGTGATACCGAATCTGCGCGGTGCCAACGACGCCCTGGCCCTGTTGCTGTTCATGATGGTGCTGCCGCTTTTCAGCACCTTTATCGGACCGCTGTTTGCACAGATCTCGCGCAAGCACGAGTTTGAGGCCGACGCCTATGCCGTGGCGCAGACCAGCGGTGCCGACCTGTCCTCGGCCCTGCTCAAGCTCTACAAGGACAATGCCTCCACGCTCACACCCGACCCGGTGTATGTGAAGTTCTACTACTCGCACCCACCGGCCTCCGAGCGACTGGGGCGCATGCAGGAGGGCGCAGCCCATGTCTGACACCACGCCGCCACCCCGTGCACTGCGCCTGGTTCTGAGCGCTACCCAGATCATTGCCGCAATGGCCAAACTAGACGGTTGGAAGCTGCATGGCGACGGCGCCGATGTAGCGATTGAAAAGACCTTCGCTTTCAAAAACTTTTTGCGCACCATGGCGTTTGTGAACGCCATCGCTTTTATCGCCGAGCAGCAGGACCACCATCCGGAACTGCTGGTGCACTTCAGTAGTTGCAGCGTGCGCTTTAATACGCACGATGTGCAAGGCATCACCGCCACCGACTTTGCCTGCGCCGCCCTGGTGGATGCGCTGCAAAACCCCACGACTTAAAGAGACGCAAGACCCTTGGCAAATCCCTTACTCGAACCCGGACTGGTTGTTGCCGGCCATGGCCGCCACGTGCTGGTGGAAACACCCGATGGACGCCGACTCATCTGCCACCCGCGCGGCAAAAAAAGCCAGACCGTGGTGGGCGACCGGGTGCTGTGGCAGGCCACTCAGGACGAGGGAACGATAGAAAAAGTGCTGGAGCGGCGCAATTTGTTTTACCGCCAGGATGAGATTCGCACCAAAATGTTCGCCGCCAATCTGGACCAGGTGCTGGTGCTGATTGCGGCCGAACCTGTGTTCTCGGAAAGCCAGTTGTCACGCGCCCTGATTGCGGCCGAGGCGGAAAAGATCAAGCCCATCATCGCCCTGAACAAGAGCGACCTGACCGAGCCCTTTGGCCAAGCCTGGGCACGCATGGGCGTGTATCGCGACATGGGCTACACCGTGGTACCTCTGGCACTCAAGCCCAAAGCAGAGGACATTGCCGCCACCGAACTGGAGGCTCTCCTGCCCCTGTTGCAGGGCAAGACCACGCTGATTCTGGGCCCCTCGGGTTCGGGCAAAAGTACCTTTATCAACCGACTGTTACCCGGCGCAAGGGTGCTGACCAACGAGATCTCCACGGCGCTCAATTCTGGCAAGCACACCACCACCAGCACCAGTCTGTACTGGGTGGACGAAGCCAAGACTACAGCTGTGATTGACTCGCCCGGCTTTCAGGAATTCGGCCTGAACCACATAGAGCCCATGCACCTGGCCAGCCTGATGCCCGACATTAAGGCCCAGGCCGGAGACTGCAAGTTTTACAACTGCAGCCATTTGCACGAGCCAGGTTGTGGCGTGTTGCGCGCCACGCAGGCCGAAGGTGTGCGCAGCATCAGCGCCAACCGCTTCAAGATCTACGGCGATTTGTTTGCGGAACTATCGCAAAAGCGCTATTAAACCAAGCTCCCACGCGCACTGCGTGGAGTTGGCGGCTCGATGAACCTAGCCCAGTAAGCGTGCCAGTGACAGCAGCACCAGTATCACCATCCACATTACCACGGTGCGCCAGACCAGGCCTACGAAGGCGCGCAGATGCACGGCCTGGGGCACTGGACCCTCTTCGCCCTGCTCCGGCTCGCCCAACTGCACATTGATGGCGCCGGCGGTGGCGGCCAGCACCACGCCGTCGTTGTCATCGGGGTAGCGCGCTGCGTACTGGCGCCAACTGTCCACCGCCTCCTCAAAGCTGCCGACAAAGGCAAAGCCCAGTGCGGTGAGTCGAACCGGCACCCAGTCGGCCAGGAACCAAGCCCGGTTCGCACTGGACTGCAGTGCCCCACTGACCACGGTGCTGGTGGGCTTTAGCGGCCGGTTGGAATAGCGAGCAACATACTCCGAGATGCGGTAGAACACGGCACCGGCCGGGCCCAAACCCAGCGCAGCAAGCACCGAATACCAGGCCAACACCCCAAACACATGGCGATGGGCCGAGAGGGCCGAATACTCGATGACGTGGCGCACAATTTCGCTGCGCGGCAGCTCGCTGGCATCCATGCGCATCCACTCGGCCAACTTCTGGCGTGCCAGGCCTTCATCGCCACCATACAGGGCGTCGCGGATCAGGGTGAAGTGGTGGCTGAACTGGCGAAAACCCAGGGTGACGTAGAGCACAGCAATGCTCCAGAACACGGCAGCAATCCAGCCCAGCGACCAGACCAACAACCAGTGCATGCCACAGGCCAGCAGCGACGGCAGCAGCACCGCCATAGCCCAGCTCAACCAGCCGTGCTGGGGCGTTCCCGCATCAAAATTGCGCACCACCCAGCGCACCCAACCACGATTGGTGTTGTGCACCGGATTCAGTTGCCCCAGGGGTCTGGCCTGTTCCAACAAAAGCGCAAAAAGAATGGCGATAAAACTCATGGAATGATCATACCCAGCTCAGTCGAGCAGAAAGCGGTAAAAGTTGCGCAGCATGCCTGCGGTCGCACCCCATATGAAGCGCTCGGTGGCGCCGTCCATATAGGGCATGGAAAGCCATTTGCGCTGTTCGCCGCCCATGTCTAGCAGATGGTGGCGATGATTGGCGGGGTCCATCAAAAAATCAAGCGGCACCTCAAACACATCGGCCACCTCCTGTGCATTGGCTTGCAAACGAAAACCCGGCTTCACCAGCGCCACTACCGGCGTCACGATGAAGGCGCTCCCCGTGGTGTAGATCGGCAGCGTGCCTATGACATTCACAAATTTCGGCTCCAGGCCCACCTCTTCCTGTGCCTCGCGCAGCGCGGTGGCCACCGCATCGGCATCTTCGGGGTCGGCCTTGCCACCGGGAAAAGCGATCTGCCCGGAGTGGCTGTTCATATGCGTGGGGCGCAGCGTCAGCAGAACGTTCAGGCGCTCTCTTTGCACCAAGGCAATCAACACCGAGGCATGGGCCGGTTCACGCTCCACAAAGCGTGCCTCCTTGCGCAGTTCGGGCATCCAGACATGCTGACCAGCAAAGCGCGCGGCGATGGCCTGCGGCTCCAGGCTGGCAGCAGCAGGACGCGGCAGGTTCCGGTCTATGGCCACGACGGGGACTTCCCTGGGATCAAACAAAGGCAACGTGGCCATGGTGGTGTGTGGGTGTGTAAGTCGTAAAAAAACCGCCGCAGTACTGGACTGGGGCGGCCTTTCGAAAGACTGTATCGCAGATTTATGCGGCCACAACAGCAGTCTTCTTGGCTGGCAGCTTTTCTTTGATACGTGCCGACTTGCCGCTGCGATCGCGCAGGTAGTACAGCTTGGCGCGGCGCACGTCACCACGGCGCTTGACTTCGATGCTGGCAATCAGGGGGCTATACAGCTGGAACGTACGTTCTACGCCTTCGCCGCTGGAGATCTTGCGCACGATAAAGCCGCTGTTGAGGCCGCGATTGCGCTTGGCAATCACCACACCTTCGTAGGCCTGAACCCGCTTGCGCGTGCCTTCAACCACGTTGACGTTCACGATGACCGTGTCGCCGGGTGCGAATACGGGAATGACTTTTCCGAGGCGGGCGATTTCTTCCTGCTCGAGTGTTTGGATGAGGTTCATGGTTTCCTTGTGATCTTGGGCGCACCGCCATCGGGATTGATGGCAATCATGGCTCCCCACATGGGAGCATGCCTGGCCGGCCAGAGGATCGGTTAGCCCGCGATTATAGCAATACCACCCTGGGCAGCCAGGAAGCGCTCGTCTTGCTTGCTCAAGCGCCCGGCCAACCTGGCCTTCTCGAGCAAGTCAGGCCGGTGACGTGCGGTCAAGGCAAGGCTTTGCTCGCGGCGCCAGCGTTGAATATTCAGATGGTGACCCGACAGCAAGACTTCCGGCACCGCCACGCCGGCCCAATCCTCGGGACGGGTGTAATGCGGGCAGTCCAACAAACCGTCGAGCGCGGGGTTAAAGCTGTCTTGGTGGTGGCTCTCGGGGTCGGACAAGACGCCTGGCTGCAGCCTCGCCACACCGTCAAGCAGGGCCATGGCGGCAATCTCGCCGCCGGACAGCACGAAGTCACCCAGACTGATTTGCAGATCCACATGGGCATCGATAAATCGCTGGTCCAGTCCTTCGTAGCGACCGCACAGCAGGATGGCGCCAGTGCCGCTGGAAAACTCGCTGACCATGCGGTGGTCCAGCACCCTGCCAATGGGAGAAAAAAGCACCACAGGGGCCGCCTCTGTGCGCTGCGACCGGATATGCGCCAGCGATTGCACCAGGGGCTCGGCCATCATGACCATTCCGGGGCCACCGCCAAAGGGACGGTCATCTACGCGGCGGTAGTTGCCGCTGGCAAAGTCGCGTGGGTTGGTGAGTTGCACATCGACCTGTGCACTCTCGTATGCCCGGCGCGTGATGCCGGCCGTCAAAAAAGGCGCAAACAGTTCGGGAAACAGGGTGACGACGTCAAAGCGCATGGGCTTCTTGGTCAGTAGTCTTTAAGCCAATCCACCCGGATGCGTCGCGCCTTCAGGTCCACATCGTCCACATAGGCGGAGACAAAGGGAATCATGCGCTCTTGTGGCTTGCTGTCTTCTTCGGTGTATTCCAACACCAGCACGGTCTGGGCACCGGTAGAGAGCAATTCTTTGACGACGCCGAGTACCTCGTCCTGGCGGTTGATGACGTCGAGTCCGATCAGGTCTACCCAGTAATACTCGTCTTTTGCCGCCGCTGGAAAACTCGAACGGGAAACAAAAATGCGGCAACCGCGCAACGCTTCGGCTGCGTTGCGGTCAAGCACATCTTGTGCTGTCGCTACGACGGATGAAGAGTGCTCTTTGGCTTCCTTGACGAGCAGACGCGCACAACCTTCAAAGGTCTTTTGACCCCGCTCAGTGGGCAGCAGAAACCAGCTCTTGGAAGAAAAAAGCGCCTCGGGGTCTGCACTATGGGGCAGCACCTTGAACCAGCCCTTGACACCCCAAGCGTCAGCAATCCTGCCGACCTCAATGGCATCCACAGGCATTTCAGCAACTTCGAGTCCAGCAATCATGGTGCGCAATAAAAAACGGGCAGACGAATCATCTGATTCGTGCGCCCGAATTGGCTGTTAGGCAGCTGCTGCGACGGGGGCAGAAGCGGCTTTTTTAGCGGCTTGGGCGATCAGACGCTCCACCGTGGGGGATGCTTGCGCGCCCACACCACGCCAGTAGGTCAGGCGATCCTGTGCAATACGGATGCTTTCTTCGTTGGCAGTGGCGATGGGGTTGTAAAAACCTATACGCTCGATGAAGCGTCCATCACGGCGTGTGCGCTTGTCAGCCACAACGATATTGAAGAAAGGACGAGCTTTAGCACCGCCGCGAGAAAGTCGGATGACGACCATGGTTTATCCTTTGGGTGACCGAAAATCGGGATCCGGCCAATAAATTCAAATTCAAAGTTGAGACACGCAACTGACCACCCGGCCAGTGACACTCTGAATAGCCTCACATTATATCTTTTTCTCCATCCATGATTACCATTCGACCCGCAGCCGATGCCGACATCCCGGCCATCACCACCATTTATGCCCACCATGTCCTGCACGGAACCGGCACCTTCGAGACCACGCCGCCAGATGAAAAAGACATGGCTGCGCGCCGCGCAGATGTTTTATCGAGGGGCCTGCCCTACCTGGTGCTGGAAGATTCCAGCGGCGTGATTGGCTTTGCCTATTGCAACTGGTTCAAGCCCCGCCCCGCCTATCGCTTCTCCGCCGAGGACTCGATCTACCTCGCACCCGCTGCGCCGGGCAAGGGACTGGGGCGTCTGCTGCTGACCGAATTGATGGCACAGGCCGAGCGCTGCGGCGTACGCAAGCTGATCGCCGTCATTGGCGACTCCACCAACCAAGGCTCGATCGGCGTGCACCGCAGTTGCGGCTTTGAACCGGTGGGCGTGTTGCGCAGCAGTGGCTGGAAGTTTGAGCGCTGGCTGGACGTGGTGCTGATGGAATGCCCTCTGGGTCTGGGCGACAGCACGGCACCGGCACAATCGGCGGCATGAGAAATAAAACTGTGGCCGTATGGCTCACGCTGCTCACTGGCCCACTGGGCCTGCACCGCGTCTACCTGCACCGCCGCTTCGATGGCATCTCTTGCTTGCTGCTGTTGCCCACATTGGTCGGCGCTTACGGCATGCTGCGTGCGCGTGAAGCAGGAGTGGACGACCACCTGAGCTGGCTGCTGATTCCCTGGGTCGGTTTGAGCGTGGCGGCGTCTTCGCTCACCGCGATTGTCTACGGGCTGATGGAGACCGAAAAATGGAATGCCAGCTTTAACCCGGCCCTGCCCCTAGAAGGCGCTGCTGGAGAGTCGGGCTGGCTTACCATAGGCGGCATGGTCTGCGCCCTGCTGCTGGGCGCCACCATGCTGCTGTCGAGCATTGCCTTTGGCTTCCAGCGCTACTTCGAATACCAGGCCGAAGTGGCGCCCGGTAAGGCGCAAGCGCTTGATCTTAAAAAATCTGCAGGCTGATCCAGTAGGCAATCGCCGCCACAAAGGCGCTGGCCGGAATCGTCAACACCCAGGCCCAGACGATGTTGCCCGCCACGCCCCAGCGCACGGCGCTGGCGCGCTGGGTCGAACCCACGCCCACGATGGCACCGGTAATGGTGTGGGTGGTGGACACAGGAACACCCATGGCGGTGGCCAGAAACAGTGTGATGGCGCCGCCGGTCTCGGCACAAAAGCCGCCTACCGGTTTGAGCTTGGTGATTTTCTGGCCCATGGTCTTGACGATGCGCCAACCGCCAAACAGGGTGCCCGCGCCAATCGCCATGTAGCAGCAAACAATCGTCCACATCGGTGGTGAGGTGTCGGTGGCTGGCACATAGCCGGTGGCAATCAGCAGCATCCAGATGATGCCAATGGTTTTTTGCGCGTCATTGCCGCCGTGCCCCAGGCTGTAGGCGCCGGCGGAAATCAGCTGCAGGCGGCGAAACCATTTGTCGATGCGCGACGGCCGCATGCGCCTGAAGGTCCAGGCCACAGCCACCATCATCAAGGAGCCCAGCAAAAAGCCCAGCAGGGGCGACACAAAAATAAACACCACCGTCTTCCAGATACCGGCACCGATCAGGGAGCCGGCCCCGGACTTGGCCAGCACCGCACCGACGATGCCGCCAATCAGCGCATGCGAGGAACTGCTGGGAATGCCGTAGTACCAGGTAATCACATTCCAGCTGGTGGCGCCGAGCAAGGCGCCAAACACCACATGGGTGTCCACCACACCGGGCTGCACAATGCCTTTGCCCACGGTAGCCGCCACACTCAGGTGAAAGATGAAGATGGCCACAAAGTTAAAAAAGGCCGCAAACAAAATGGCCTGACCGGGCTTTAAAACGCCGGTGGACACCACGGTGGCGATGGAGTTGGCGGCATCATGAAAACCATTCATGAAGTCGAAAACAAAGGCCATCGCGACCAGCAGCATCACCACCCAAAGGGCTGTCTGTACATGTTCCATATCCTGGTATTCGCTTGGGAATCAGGAGTTTTCGAGGATGATGCCCTCGATCACATTGGCCACATCCTCGCACTTGTCGGTAATGGTTTCGAGCAGTTCGTAAATCGCCTTGAGCTTGATGACCTCGCGCACATCGGGCTCTTCGCGAAACAGCTTGCTCATGGCGGTGCGCATGACGCGGTCGGCGTCCGACTCCAGGCGGTCAATTTCTTCACAGGTTTTCAGCGCGGCCTCTGCCGTGTCCGGGTCGGCAATGTGGGACAGCAGTTTCACCGCGTCGCGCAAGCGTTCGCAGCACTTCACGCTCAAGTCGGTCAGGCGCACGATCTCTTCGGTCATGTGGCGCACGTCGTACAGCGCCATGGTCTCGGCCGAGTCCTGGATCAGGTCGGCCACATCGTCCATGGTGTTGATCAGGGAGTGGATCTGCTCGCGGTCGATCGGTGTGATGAAGGTGATGTGAAGGGCCTTGTTGCATTCGTGCGTGACACGGTCGGCGGCGCGCTCGGCATCGTCCACTTCCTGGTTGTATTGGGCGCGCAGGCCCAGGTCGTTGTAGTTGGCGACGAGCTTGGAAAAGGCATGGGCGGCTTCAACGATGCGATCGGCGTGCTGGTTGAACATTTCAAAAAAATTGCCCTCGCGGGGCAACAACTTGCTAAACAGCATGACGGACTCCAATGGATTTTTACGTCAAAAATATGACGGTTTTGCGACGGTTTGAAGTTTAACCGTCTGCCGCACCTGCAGCCCTCTTGCGCCCGCCCAGGAGGCGTAAAAAAGCCCCGCAGCTTGCGCAACGGGGCTTTTCATATCGCTATAGAACGAATCGCTTAGACGACGACGCCGTCCTTCACCGTGGCGGCAACGTCGGTGTAGTCACTGATTTTGTCAAAGTTCAGGTACTGGTAGACCTTGTCGCTAGCAGCTGTCAACACCGTCATGTCGGCCAGGTACTCGGCCTTGGTCGGGATGCGTCCGAGCTTGGAGCAAATGGCAGCCAGTTCGGCCGAACCCAGGTAGACAAAGCTGTTCTTGCCCAAGCGATTGGGGAAGTTGCGGGTGGAAGTAGAGAACACGGTGGCGCCCTCCTTCACCTGCGCTTGGTTGCCCATGCACAGGCTGCATCCCGGCATTTCCATGCGCGCACCCGCGGCACCCAGAATGCCGTAATGGCCTTCGTCGCTGAGCTGCTTGGCGTCCATCTTGGTGGGCGGCGCGACCCACAGCTTCACTGGAATATCGCGCTTGCCCTCCATCAGCTTGGAGGCGGCACGGAAGTGGCCGATGTTGGTCATGCAAGAACCGATAAACACTTCGTCAATCTTGGCACCAGCGACCTCAGCCAGGGTCTTCACATCGTCCGGATCGTTCGGGCAGGCCACGATGGGTTCGTGGATATCGGCCAGGTCGATTTCGATGATGGCAGCGTAGTCGGCGTCCGCGTCGCCCTTGAGCAACTGGGGATCCTTCAGCCAGGCTTCTTGGGCTGCGATGCGGCGGGCCAGGGTGCGGGCGTCGGAATAACCATTGGCAATCATCCACTTCATCATGGTGATGTTGCTGTTGATGTATTCCTGCACCGGTTCCTTGTTCAGGTGCACGGTGCAACCGGCGGCCGAGCGTTCGGCAGAGGCGTCGGACAACTCAAAGGCCTGCTCCACCTTCAGATCCGGCAGACCTTCGATTTCCAGAATGCGACCGGAGAAAATGTTTTGCTTGCCCTTCTTCTCGACGGTCAGCAGACCGGCCTTGATGGCATACAGGGGAATGGCATTGACCAGGTCGCGCAGGGTAATGCCGTTTTGCAACTTGCCCTTGAAGCGAACCAACACGCTCTCAGGCATGTCCAGCGGCATCACGCCGGTGGCAGCAGCAAAAGCCACCAGGCCGGAGCCGGCGGGGAAGCTGATGCCGATGGGGAAACGCGTGTGGCTGTCGCCACCGGTACCGACCGTGTCGGGCAACAGCAGGCGGTTGAGCCAG
The DNA here is from genome assembly GCA_903886275.1 of uncultured beta proteobacterium. GTDB lineage: Bacteria > Pseudomonadota > Gammaproteobacteria > Burkholderiales > Burkholderiaceae_C > Allorhodoferax. The sequence goes on from CAISLN010000002.1 coordinate 48,778, forward strand.
CTGTGGATCACGCCATCGCCCGGGCGCAGGGACACGCCGCCACGGGTGCTGATGAAGTCGGGCAACTCGTGGTGCATCTTCACGTCCACGGGCTTGGGATAAGCGGCCGTGTGGCAGAAGGATTGCATCACCAAGTCGGCGCTAAAGCCCAGGCAAGCCAGGTCTTTGAGCTCGTCGCGGGTCATGGGGCCGGTGGTGTCTTGCGAGCCCACCGAAGTCATCTTGGGTTCGCAGTAGGTACCGGGGCGTACGCCCTGGCCTTCTGGCAAACCGCAGGCGCGACCGACCATCTTCTGGGCCAGGCTAAAGCCCTTCTTGGTGTCCACCGGATTTTGCGGCAGGCGAAACAGCGTAGAAGGCGCCAGACCTAAGGATTCACGCGCCTTGGCGGTAAGTCCTCGGCCGATGATCAAAGGGATGCGGCCACCGGCGCGCACTTCGTCAAACAGCACTTCGCTCTTGACCTGGAAGGAAGCGATTTCCTTGCCATCCTTGAAGGCCTTGCCTTCATAGGGGCGCAGCTCCACCACATCGCCCATGTTCATATGGGTCACATCCAATTCGATCGGCAGCGCGCCCGCATCTTCCATGGTGTTGTAGAAAATCGGGGCAATCTTGGTGCCCAGGCAGACGCCGCCAAAGCGCTTGTTGGGCACAAAGGGAATGTCTTCACCGGTGAACCACAGCACCGAGTTGGTGGCCGACTTACGGCTAGAGCCCGTGCCAACCACGTCGCCCACATAGGCCACGAGGTTGCCTTGGGCGCGCAGGTCTTCAATGAATTTGATGGGCCCACGCTTGCCGTCGTCCTCAGGCGTAATGCCGTCGCGCTTGTTCTTCAACATGGCCAGGGCGTGCAACGGAATGTCGGGGCGGCTCCAGGCATCGGGCGCAGGTGACAGATCGTCGGTATTGGTCTCACCGGTGACCTTGAGGATGGACACGGTGATGGACTGGGGCACTTCGGGGCGACTGGTGAACCACTCGGCATCGGCCCAGCTTTGCAGCACGGCCTTGGCAAATGCATTGCCCTTGTCGGCCTTTTCCTTGACATCATGGAACTGGTCAAACATCAACAGGGTTTTCTTCAGCGCTTCAGCGGCCTGGGAAGCCACGGCTGCATCTTCCAGCAGATCGACCAGCGGGCTGATGTTGTAGCCGCCCAGCATGGTGCCCAGCAATTCGGTGGCGCGCGCGCGGGTGATCAGGGCGCACTGCTCTGTACCGTGTGCTACGGCGGCCAAGTAACTGGCCTTGACCTTGGCGGCATCATCCACACCGGCGGGCACGCGGTGCGTGATCAGGTCCACCAGGGTGGCTTCTTCGCCCACGGGCGGAGCCTTCAGGAGTTCAATCAACTCGCCCGTTTGCTTGGCCGACAGCGGCAGTGGGGGAATCCCCAAGGCGGCACGTTCGGCCACATGGTCACGGTAAGACTTCAACATAGATCACTCCTTTATTGGTAACTGAATTTATTTCGAAAAACTACTGGGCAGGTGATTGCGCAGATACCGCCGCATTGGGAGTCGAACCGCCGCCAGCCTGCAGGGTCACAGGCGTATCCAACAGACTCGGTGCGGGGTTGCGTTCCAGCTCTTTGGCGACAATTAGTTGCTCAACACTCACGCAGGCATCGGCCAGGCGCGTGCCCTGCTTCTGGCTCATGAGCATGGACTTGTTGGCCAGTTGCAACCAAACCACGCCAGCGCTCTCATCTTCCAGACGAATAGCACCGGTTCGCGTGGACACCGGCACCATGAAAAATTGCTGCTTACCAAGCTCTAGCACAAAGCGCCCTGCACCACGCGCATCGGGGCGCAGGCTGACGTTAGCGCCCAGTTCGCAGGGCATATTGCCCAGCGCGACCCGGTTGGCCAGCTCCAATTGCTCGCTCGACAGCGCAGCCAGGGGCGCAGCCTGCGGCAAGGGCTTCTTGGTGGCCTTCAGCTCGGCATGCTTGGCAGCGGCCGTATGGGCAAGCGCAGGCTTGACCTGCTGGGCCGCCGCCAATTGCAGGCAGCCAGAAAGGGACAGTACCAAGAGGGTACGCACAGGGAACGAAAACTTCATCATGGCAAGCAACCTTTGCTAAAGAACAATGTAAGAAAAATAGCCACCAACGGCAGCCGGCAGGGTACACCCCGTCTGGTGCGCGCGCTCCAAAACCTGCCAGAAATACCTGAAACTGGCACGGTCATGCAACTTGCCCTGCACCGAGATGGGCGCCCAGTCCTGGCGCGCGGCTTCGAGCACGATGGTGCAGGCCAGCTCCAGTTCGGCTTCGCTGGGCGAAAAGGCCTTGATGATGGGCCGGATTTGGTCTGGATGGATGCTCCACATCCTTGTATAGCCCAGTGCGTTGGCGGCCGTTCGGGCAGCCTGCTCCAGGGCCAGCGGATCACGGAATTCGGTCACCACACAATGCGATGGCACCTTGCCAGCCGCATGGCAGGCAGAGGCAATTTCCAGCTTGGCACGCAGCACCAAAGGATGGTGAAATTGGTCCAGGGTCTGGTGGTCTTGCGCACTACGCACACCCATGGCAGACGCGGGAATGGCACCCGCATGGGCCGAGACAAAGTCCATCAGGCCAAAGCTGATCGACTCCACCCGAGGGTGCTTTGCGATATCAAAAACCTGGTGCACGGCTGCGGGTGACTCGATCAGCACATGCAAGGGAATGGGCGACTGACGCTGACTACCGGCAGCCGCATCGAGCGCTGCCAGCGCAAGCTCCACGTCCGCCAGGGACTCCACCTTGGGAACCATGATGTAGGCCAGCGCTGCTGCAGCGCCTCCCAAAACAATCTGTGCATCGGAGGCAAAAAACGGGTGGTCCACCGGATGCAGACGCGCACCCACCCTGCGCACAACATTGCTAGGAAAGGCCTGCGCAGCAGCGCGTGCCTCATTGGCCAAACCCACCACGCAATGGGCCTGATCGACCTCTGCGCCAGCCGGCGCGCCGTCCTCACAATCCAGCGTCACGTCGAAGACGCAGGCGCCGAACTCTTCTGCCATTTCGGCCTGCAATTGCAGGCTTTTCTTCATCCGAGCTTCTACGCCACTGTAGTGGTCGCAGACCGGCAAAAAGCCAGCCGCGCCCTGAGCCCCTAGCAGCACTTCACGCGGATGAATCATGCTCTTACAGCAGGTGCTTGACGCCGTCTTGCTCACCAGTCAGCTCGGCCAGGGTCTTGTCGATGCAGGTCTGGCTGAAGGCGTCGATAGGCAGGCCTTCGACGATCTTGTATTCGCCGCCTTCGCAGGTGACGGGGAAGCCGAACATCACATCCTTGGGGATGCCATATTGGCCGTCCGATGGAATACCCATGGTGACCCACTTGCCGTTGGTGCCCAGGGCCCAGTCGCGCATATGGTCGATGGCTGCATTGGCAGCAGAAGCGGCAGACGACAGGCCACGTGCTTCGATAATGGCAGCACCACGCTTGCCAACCGTAGGCAAGAAGGTGTTGGCATTCCAGTCCTGGTCGTTGATCATGGCAGCAACGCTTTCGCCATTGATGGTGGCAAAGCGGTAGTCAGCGTACATGGTGGGCGAGTGGTTGCCCCAGACGGTCAACTTCTCGATGGCAGCCACTGGCTTGCCGGTCTTGGCAGCGATCTGGCTGGCCGCACGGTTATGGTCCAGGCGCAGCATGGCGGTGAAATTCTTGCGTGGCAGATCGGGCGCGCTTTTCATGGCGATGTAGGCGTTGGTGTTGGCGGGGTTACCGACCACCAGCACGCGCACGTCGCGGCTCGCCACAGCATTCAAGGCCTTGCCCTGTGCCGTGAAGATGGCGCCGTTGACGGCCAACAGCTCGGCGCGTTCCATGCCGGGACCACGGGGACGCGAACCGACCAGCAGTGCGTAATCGGCATCCTTGAAGGCAGTCAGGGGGTCGCTGTGCGCAGTCATTTCCACCAGCAGGGGGAAGGCGCAATCGTCGAGTTCCATCATCACGCCCTTGAGCGCCTTTTGTGGGCCTTCAACCGGCACTTCCAGCAATTGCAGGATGACGGGTTGGTCCTTGCCCAACATTTCGCCCGATGCGATGCGGAACAGAAGGGCATATCCAATTTGGCCAGCGGCTCCGGTGACAGCGACGCGTACAGGCTTTTTGCTCATGGTGAGACTCCAGGAAGGTTGTGAAAACACTACTGTTCAGGCACCCAAGCAACACGGTTTGAGCCCTGCAGATTGGCTGCGAGTTTACCCTTGAAATCGCACTGCGGTCAACTTGTCTTATGTCTTATATAAGATATGATTGACGAAAGTTTCCAGACTGACTCGAAGCTGACCTGGCACACCGTTTTGCGGGCACATTTGATGAACACCGAACCCGATTCCTTCAGCGATAGCAGCGCCAGCGCCGAATGGGCCGTTGCCACCGTTGCGAGCCCCAGCCCCACTCCGGCCTTCAGCCCTCTGTACCAGCAAATCAAGGTGCTGATTTTGCAAAGCCTGCAGGCCGGCGAATGGAAGCCCAGTGCGGCCATCCCCAGCGAGATGGACCTGGCCGTACGCTTCAAGGTGAGCCAAGGCACGGTACGCAAGGCGATCGACGAACTGGCAGCCGAAAACCTGCTAGTGCGCCGCCAAGGCAAGGGCACCTTTGTGGCAACGCACGCCGAGCAGCAGGTGCAGTACCGTTTTTTGCGCCTCTATCCGGACAGCGGCGACCTACAGGGCGAAGGGCCGGCGCAGCGGCAAATCATTGACTGCAAACGCATGCGCGCCACGGCCGACATCGCCAAGGCACTTGCCATTCGCCAGGGTGAGTCCGTGCTACAGGTGCGCCGCGTGCTGTCTTTTGCGGGCGTGCCCACCATTTTGGAAGACCTGTGGCTGCCGGGCGCTCCCTTCAAAGGCCTGACAGCAGAGCGCCTGCGCGCCTACCTCGGCCCCATGTATGCCCTGTTTGAGACAGAATTTGGTGTGCGCATGGTGCGCGCTGAAGAAAAAATTCGCGCCGTGTTGCCCGACACCGAGCAGTGTGCGCTGCTCCACATCCATGCCAAAACGCCCTTGCTCAGCGTGGAGCGCATTGCCTACACCTATAACGATACCCCGATGGAGTTGCGCCGCGGTCTTTACCTGACCGATACCCACTTCTATCGCAATGTATTGAACTGACAAAGCACGCTTGCAAGTGAAATGTCAGAATGATGCGGTGCAATAGAATTTTGCTTCTCCTCGTAATAGATAATTACATAGCAGTTACATCCTAGAAAAGAAAGCAGTACATGACCGACCTTGTATCGTCCGCGCGCCCCAAGCGACCCGAATTCCGCAACATCAATGCGTTGACAGATCTGCCCCACTACAAGCTGCCGCCCGCCGGCATTGTTTCGATCCTGCACCGCATCAGCGGCGCGATCCTGTTTTTGCTGATGCCCTTCATCATCTGGATGTTTGACACCTCGGTGTCCTCCGAGTACTCCTACGCCCGCTTCACCCATGTCTTCAGTGCCGGCATCGGCGTGGTACCGGGTTGGCTATTCAAGTTGGTGGCGCTGGCCATCATCTGGGCCTACCTGCATCATTTCATTGCCGGCCTGCGCCACCTCTGGATGGATATCAACCATGCCGTCAGCAAAGAGTTTGGCCATTCATCGGCCCTCGTCACCCTGGCGCTGGGTACCCTGCTGACCCTGGCGCTGGCCGCCAAACTTTTCGGTCTGTACTGACCGTTTTCCCCAGAACAACAGAAGGAAATTCACATGGCAGTTAACTACGGCTCCAAACGCCTGGCAACCGGCGCACATTACGGCCTGCGCGACTGGCTGGCGCAACGCGTCACCGCTTGCCTGATGGCAATCTTCACGGTGATCCTGCTGGCCCAAGTGCTCTTGTCCAAGGGACCTATGGACTACGACAAATGGGCCGGCATCTTCTCTTCGCAGTGGATGAAGTTCCTGACCTTTGTGGTCATCATCGCCCTGCTCTACCACGCCTGGGTCGGCATCCGCGACATCTGGATGGACTACGTCAAGTCCGTCTCGCTGCGCCTGTCGCTGCAGGTTCTCTCCATTGTCTGGCTCGTCGGTTGTGCCGGCTGGTCCGTTCAGGTCCTGTGGCGTCTTTGATAGACCACCGCTAGCGCACCCACTCAATTTAGGCACTCACACATGGCTTACCAAGTTACCAAACGCAAATTTGATGTCGTTATCGTCGGCGCCGGCGGCTCCGGCATGCGCGCTTCGCTCCAGCTGGCTCGCGCCGGTCTGAACGTCGCCGTGCTATCCAAAGTCTTCCCTACCCGTTCGCACACGGTGGCTGCTCAAGGCGGCATCGGCGCCAGCCTGGGCAACATGAACGACGACAACTGGCATTACCACTTCTACGATACCGTTAAGGGCGGAGACTGGCTGGGCGACCAAGACGCTATCGAATTCATGTGCCGCGAAGCACCCAAGGTCGTGTACGACCTGGAGCACATGGGCATGCCCTTCGACCGCAATCCGGACGGCACGATTTACCAACGCCCCTTTGGTGGCCACACCGCCAACTACGGTGAAAAGGCTGTGGAGCGCGCCTGCGCCGCCGCCGACCGCACCGGTCACGCCATGCTGCACACGCTGTACCAGCAAAACGTGGCAGCCAAGACCAGCTTCTTTGTCGAGTGGATGGCGCTGGACCTGATTCGCGACTCCGAAGGCGATGTCGTGGGTGTCTCCGCCATGGAAATGGAAACCGGCGATGTGCACATCTTGCAAGCCAAGACCACGCTGCTGGCTACCGGTGGCGCAGGCCGCATCTTTGCTGCATCCACCAACGCCTTCATCAACACCGGCGACGGACTGGGCATGGCCGCACGCGCCGACCTGCCGCTGCAGGACATGGAGTTTTGGCAATTCCACCCCACCGGTGTGGCCGGTGCTGGCGTGCTGCTGACCGAAGGCTGCCGCGGCGAAGGCGCCATTTTGCTCAACAGCCTGGGCGAACGTTTCATGGAGCGCTATGCGCCCACCCTCAAAGACTTGGCTCCGCGCGACTTCGTATCGCGCTCCATGGACCAGGAAATCAAAGAAGGCCGTGGCTGCGGACCCAACAAGGACCATGTGCTTTTGAAGCTCGACCACCTCGGTGCCGAGACCATCATGAAGCGCCTGCCCTCGGTGTTTGAGATTGGCCACAACTTTGCCAATGTGGACATCACCAAGGAACCGATTCCCGTGGTGCCCACCATCCATTACCAAATGGGTGGTATCCCCACCAACATCAATGGCCAGGTGGTGACACGCAAGGGCGATGTAGCCAACGCGATCGTCAACGGGCTGTACGCAGTGGGCGAATGCTCCTGCGTATCGGTGCACGGCGCCAACCGCCTGGGCACCAACTCGCTGCTGGACTTGCTGGTGTTTGGCCGCGCTGCGGGCAACCACATTGTCGAGTTCAATAACAAGAACAAGGAACACAAAGAGCTGCCCAAGGACGCGACCGACCGCACCCTGGAACGCCTGGCGCGCCTGGACAACACCACCGGCGGCGAATACGCGCAGGACGTGGCCAATGACATCCGCGCTGCCATGCAGCAGCATGCTGGCGTGTTCCGCACCCAAAAGGTGATGGACGAAGGCGTGGTCAAGATTGCCGACCTGCGCGAGCGCGTGAAGAACATCGGACTCAAAGACAAGTCCAAGGTCTTCAACACCGCACGCATCGAAGCGCTGGAAGTGGACAACCTGATCGAAGCCGCACAGGCCACCATCGTGTCTGCCGCTGCACGCCATGAAAGCCGTGGCGCCCACACCGTGGACGACTACGCCGACTCGGCCGAGTTCCCCAACGGACGCAATGACAAAGAGTGGCACAAACACACCCTGTGGCACAGCGCCGACAACAGCCTGTCCTACAAGTCGGTCCAGATGAAGCCTTTGACCGTGGACTCGGTGCCACTCAAAGTGCGTACCTTCTAAAGCGACCCCTAGCGATACAAACCGCGAGATACTGAACATGACCCTACGCACTTTCTCCATCTACCGCTACGATCCGGACAAGGACGCCAAGCCCTACATGCAAACCATCCAGGTCGAGTTGGATGGCCAAGAGCGCATGCTGCTAGACGCCCTGATGAAGCTCAAGGCAGTGGACCCCACTATCTCCTTTCGCCGCTCCTGCCGCGAAGGCGTGTGTGGCTCCGACGCCATGAACATCAACGGCAAAAACGGTCTAGCCTGCCTGACCAATATGCTGTCGCTCACAGGCACCATTGTCTTAAAGCCCCTGCCTGGCCTGCCCGTGATCCGCGACCTGATCGTGGACATGACGCAGTTCTTCAAGCAGTACAACTCGATCAAGCCCTACCTGATCAACGACACCGTGCCGCCCGAGAAGGAACGCCTGCAGAGCCCCGAAGAGCGCGATGAGCTCAATGGCCTGTACGAGTGCATTCTGTGCGCCAGCTGCTCCACCAGCTGCCCAAGCTTCTGGTGGAACCCGGACAAGTTTGTCGGCCCCGCAGGTCTCCTGCAGGCCTACCGCTTCTTGGCCGACAGCCGCGACCAGGCCACGGCCGAGCGTCTGGACAATCTGGAAGATCCGTACCGACTGTTTCGCTGCCACACCATCATGAATTGTGTTGACGTTTGCCCCAAGGGTTTAAACCCCACCCGGGCCATCGGCAAGATCAAGGAAATGATGGTCCTGCGTACGGTCTAGCAATGGCCCCCACGCTTCCCGCTGCCCAAACAGGACTTTCGGCTGCCTGTGACAAGCTGCCAGCCGAGGAGGCGAATGCCGGCGGCCCGTCGGAGAATGGCCACGCTTTGGTCGATGAACGGGCCTTGAGCAAGCTGCGCTGGCGTTGCCGGCGCGGTCTGCTGGAAAACGATTTGTTTATCGAGCGGTTTTTCAACCGCTTCAGCGCGACCCTTTCCGTCCGCCAGGCCGATGCACTGGGTGCCCTGATGGAATTGAGCGACAACGATTTGCTCGACGTGCAATTGGCACGGAAATCGCTGCTGCAGGTAGATGCACAACTCGACACCGAAGATGTGCGTGAAGTTTTAAAAATGTTGAGAGAACCTCTCTGAAAGGCCAAAGATGAAACTAGCTGACAACAAAGCCACCATGTCGTTCAGTAACGGCGCACCCAGCGTTGAGATGCCGATTTACCAGGGCTCGGTAGGCCCTGACGTGATCGACATCCGCAAGCTGTATGCGCAGACCGGCATGTTCACCTATGACCCTGGCTTTTTGTCCACGGCGTCCTGCCAGTCCGCCATCACCTATATCGATGGCGACAAGGGCGAACTCCTGTACCGCGGCTACCCGATCGAACAGTTGGCCGTGAACTGCGACTTCATGGAAACCTGCCACCTGCTCTTGTACGGCAACCTGCCCAATGCAAGCGCCAAGGCTGATTTCACCAAGCGTGTGTCCAACCACACCATGGTCAATGAGCAGATGCAATTTTTCCTGCGTGGCTTTCGCCGCGACGCGCACCCCATGGCCATCATGACCGGCTTGGTGGGCGCCCTGTCGGCCTTCTACCACGACAGCACGGACATCACCAATCCCGAGCACCGTGAAATTTCGGCCATCCGCCTGATTGCCAAACTGCCCACCCTGGTGGCCATGGCTTACAAGTACAGCGCCGGTCAGCCCTACATGTACCCCAAGAACAACCTGAGCTACGCCGGCAACTTCATGCACATGATGTTCGCCACGCCTTGCGAAGACTATGTGGTGAACCCGGTGATCGAACGTGCGATCGACCGCATCTTCATTCTGCACGCCGACCACGAGCAAAACGCTTCGACATCGACGGTGCGCCTGTGCGGCTCCTCCGGCACCAACCCGTTTGCGGCGATTGCTGCTGGTGTGGCCTGCCTCTGGGGCCCTGCCCACGGCGGTGCCAACGAGGCCTGCCTGAACATGCTCGAAGACATCCAGAAGATGGGCGGCATCTCCAAGGTCGGCGAGTTCATGAACCAGGTCAAGGACAAAAACTCCGGCGTCAAGCTGATGGGCTTTGGCCACCGCGTGTACAAGAACTACGACCCGCGTGCCAAGCTCATGCAAGAAACCTGCAAGGAAGTGCTCGCTGCTCTGGGCCTGGAAAACGATCCCCTGTTCAAGCTGGCCATGGCGCTGGAAAAGATCGCGCTGGAAGACGACTACTTCGTGCAGCGCAAGCTCTACCCGAACGTGGACTTCTACTCCGGCATCGTGCAACGCGCCATCGGTATCCCCGTGGGCCTGTTCACCGCAGTGTTCGCCCTGGCCCGCACCGTGGGCTGGATTGCACAGCTCAATGAAATGATTGGCGACCCCGAGTACAAAATCGGTCGTCCGCGTCAGCTCTTCACCGGCTCCGTGCGCCGCGAAGTGTTGCCGATTGCACAACGCTAAGTTCAAGCGCTGAGCCAAGAGGCTGAAAAGCCCGCCCACGGCAACGTAGGCGGGCTTTTTTACGTGCGGTGTCGGATGGCGCAGGGGGGGGCGACTGCACCGATCAGCGCAAGGGCGCCAGGCACACCAGCTTGCATTCGACCTGAGAGGCCACCAGCAGCGTGGTTTGCTGGTAGCGGTCTATGCCACCTTGCGCGTTGCAAAAACCGCGCTCACCACCCTCGCGGTGCAATACGGTCTGCGCGCGCCACAGCTTGGTGAACAGCTTGCTCTGCGCCGACAGCTCATCCACCAGCGCCTGCATGGCTGCATCGCGCGGGCGGCGACTGAGGTCGGCGCGGAACTCAGCCACCAGGCGCTGCGCGCGCTCCGGCCAGTCCGCAATCAGGCTTTGGGCCGCCTCCGATAAAAAAACATAGCGCAACAAATTTTTTTCTGCGCCCTGGTCCAGCCAACCGGTGAACAGTTTTTCTGCCGCCTTGTTCCAAGCCCTTGCCGTCCACAAATGGTCCAACAGATAGGCCGGCACCTTCATCAGCAGGGGCAAGGCCAGCACATGCGCGGCGATGTCGGTAGGCGGCTCACCCGGCTCTACCGGATCGCGCCGTCCGGCCAGATCAAACAGCGAGGCCCGCTCGGCCGGGTTCAGGCGCAAGGCCTCGGCCAGGCGCGCCAACGCGGCCGCCGAGGCCGAGACATCACGCCCCTGCTCCAGCCAGGTGATCCAGGTCAGGCCCACGCCCGCAGCATCGGCCAGTTCTTCGCGGCGCCAGCCGGGTGTGCGCCTGCGCGCCAGCGACTTGCCGGAGATTGGCAAACGCTCGCGGTGGGCGCGGATAAAAGTGCCCAACATGGCACGCGGATTGGCTTCGGTCATGGTGCTATTTATACCAGTATAAATTTGCTTCTTGTACCCGTTTAAAAACCGGCGCACCATCGCCACTCCATTTGGCTAAGAAGGAAACATCCATGGGTCGCACGCTGTATGACAAGCTCTGGGACGAACACGTCGTCCACACCGAAGAAGACGGCACCTGCGTCCTCTACATAGATCGCCACTTGGTGCACGAGGTCACCAGCCCGCAGGCCTTTGAAGGCCTGCGCGAAACCGGCCGCAAGGTCTGGCGTGTCAGCTCCATCGTCGCCACCGCCGACCACAACACCCCCACCACCGGTTGGGAGCGCGGCTATGACGGCATCACCGACCCGACCAGCAAAGAGCAGGTCACCACGCTGGACCACAACATCAGCGAATTCGGCGCCGCGGCCTACTTCCCCTTCCTCTCCAAGCGCCAAGGCATCGTGCATGTCATTGGGCCTGAAAACGGTGCCACCCTGCCCGGCATGACCGTGGTTTGCGGCGACTCACACACCTCCACGCACGGCGCCTTTGGTGCGCTGGCGCATGGCATTGGCACCAGCGAGGTTGAGCATGTGATGGCCACGCAAACCCTGCTGGCCAAGAAGGCCCAGAACCTGTTGATCAAGGTCGAGGGCACGACGATCAAGGGCATCACCGCCAAGGACATCGTGCTGGCCATCATCGGCAAAATAGGCACGGCAGGCGGCACCGGTTACACCATCGAGTTCGGTGGCTCGGCCATCCGCGCGCTGAGCATGGAGGGCCGCATGACGGTCTGCAACATGGCCATTGAAGCGGGCGCGCGCGCCGGTCTGGTGGCGGTGGATGACAAGACCATTGCCTACGTCAAGGGCCGGCCCCTTTCGCCCGGCGCCAATGCAGCCACTGCTGAGGCCGCCGCCGTTGAATGGGACCAGGCCGTTACCTACTGGCAGACCCTGCACAGCGATGCCGATGCCCGCTTTGACAGCGTGGTGGAGCTCGATGCCGCCCTGATCGTGCCGCAAGTGACCTGGGGCACCTCGCCCGAAATGGTGCTGGGCATTGACGCCTGCGTGCCAGACCCGGACAAGGAAAAAGATGCCAACAAGCGCAGTGCGATTGAACGCGCCCTGACCTATATGGGCCTGGAGCCGGGCAAGCCCTTGAACGATATTTTTGTGGACAAGGTGTTCATTGGCTCCTGCACCAACAGCCGCATCGAAGACATGCGCGAGGCCGCTGCCGTGGTCAAGAAGCTGGGCCAAAAAGTGGCCAAGAACATCAAGCTGGCGCTGGTGGTACCGGGCTCCGGACTGGTTAAAGACCAGGCCGAGCGCGAAGGCCTGCACGAGATCTTTATCGCAGCAGGTTTTGAATGGCGTGAACCCGGTTGCTCCATGTGCCTGGCCATGAATGCCGACCGACTGGAGCCGGGCGAGCGCTGCGCCTCGACCAGCAACCGCAACTTCGAAGGCCGCCAGGGCGCGGGGGGTCGCACCCATCTGGTCAGCCCGGCCATGGCGGCAGCCGCGGCCATCCACGGCCATTTTGTTGACATCCGCAAGTTCAGCTAAGGAGCACTCCATGAAAAAAATCTTCACGCTTTGTATGGTGGCCGGCCTGCTGCTAGTGGCCGGTTGCAACACCGTCAAGGGCATGGGCCAAGACATTAAAAAGGCCGGCGAAAAAATTGAAGGCGCAGCGCAAAAATGAAAAACTTCACCGTACACAAGGGGCTGGTGGCGCCCATGGACCGCGAGAACGTGGACACCGATGCCATCATCCCGAAGCAGTTCCTCAAGTCCATCCGCAAGACCGGCTTTGGCCAGAACCTGTTTGACGAATGGCGCTACCTGGACGCGGGCTTCCCCGGCCAAGACCCTGCCAGCCGCAAACCCAATCCGGACTTTGTGCTGAACCTGCCGCGCTATGCCGGCGCCTCCATCCTGCTGGCACGCAAAAATTTCGGCTGCGGCTCCAGCCGCGAGCATGCACCATGGGCGCTGGACCAGTTTGGCTTCAGGGCCATCATCGCGCCCAGCTATGCCGACATCTTCTTCAACAACAGCTTCAAGAACGGCCTGCTGCCGATTGTTTTACCCGAGGCCCAAGTGGACCAGCTGTTCAGCGAGGCGCTGGCCTTCCCCGGCTACCAACTGACCATTGACTTGGAGCGCCAGCGGGTGCTCAAACCGGACGGAGAAGAACTGCCGTTTGAAGTCCAGGGTTTCCGCAAATACTGCCTGCTCAACGGCTTTGACGACATCGGACTGACCCTGCGCCATGCCGACAAAATCAAGGCCTTTGAGTCCGAGCGACTGACGCAAAAGCCCTGGCTGGCCCGCAGCATGGTGAGCTAAACCATGAGCGACGCACCCTTTGCCAAGTTGCCCGCACCGCCCTACTACGCGGTGATATTTTCTTCGCTGCGCACGGCGGGTGATGCGGGTTACGGCGCCATGGGGGAGCGCATGGTGACACTGGCTAAGGAGCAGCCCGGCTTTCTGGGCGTGGAAAGCGCGCGCGATGCCGATGGCTTTGGCATCACCGTGTCCTACTGGATCGACGAGATGAGCATCCGCGCCTGGAAGAACCACGCCGAGCACCGCATCGCGCAAGAGGCCGGCATGCAAGGCTGGTACGAACATTACGAAACGCGCGTGGCCAAGGTCGAGCGCGCCTATTCATTCAAATAACTGGAACCCCTATGAAAATCGCAGTACTCCCCGGTGATGGCATCGGCACAGAAATCGTTGCTGAAGCCGTCAAGGTCTTGAAGGTCTTGGACCTGCCGCTGGAAATGGAAACCGCCCTGGTCGGTGGCGCCGCTTACGAGGCCCATGGCCACCCTTTGCCAGAGTCCACACTGAAGCTGGCGATGGCGTCTGACGCCGTTTTGTTCGGTGCCGTGGGCGACTGGAAGTACGACAAGCTGGACCGCCCGCTGCGCCCCGAGCAAGCCATTTTGGGCCTGCGCAAAAACATGGGTCTGTTTGCCAACTTCCGTCCGGCCATTTGCTATGAGCAGCTCGTGGGCGCTTCCAGCCTCAAGCCCGAGCTGATCTCTGGCCTAGACATCCTCATCATCCGCGAGCTCACCGGAGACATTTATTTTGGCCAACCGCGTGGCCGGCGCATTGCCACCGACGGCCATTTCCCCGGAGCCGAAGAAGCCTTTGACACCATGCGCTACAGCCGCCCGGAGATCGAGCGCATCGCCCATGTCGCCTTCCAAGCCGCCCAGAAGCGCAGCAAGCGCGTAACCAGCGTGGACAAGAACAATGTGCTAGAGACCTCCCAACTCTGGAAGGACGTGATGATTGAAGTCGCCCAGCAATACCCCGACGTGGCGCTGGACCATATGCTGGTGGACAACGCCGCCATGCAACTGGTCAAGGCGCCCAAGGCCTTTGACGTACTGGTTACCGGCAATATGTTTGGTGACATCTTGAGCGACGAGGCTTCCATGCTCACCGGCTCGATTGGCATGCTGCCCTCGGCCAGCCTGAACGCACAAGGCCAGGGCCTGTATGAGCCCAGCCATGGCAGCGCGCCCGACATTGCCGGCAAAGGAATTGCCAACCCTCTGGCCACCATCCTGAGTGTGGCCATGATGCTGCGCTTTAGCCTGAACCAGGAAGCCGCTGCTCTGCGCATTGAAGCCGCCGTGCAAAAGGTGTTGCAGCAGGGCTTGCGCACCGGCGACATCTACAGCGAAGGCACTACCCGTGTGAGCACGGTGCAAATGGGCGATGCCGTCGCCCGGGCGCTGTAAGCCTTGACCTTACAATACCGCCCATGCAACACAACGACAGCCCAAGCTTTGAACGGTCTACCGTTTGCGCTTTTGCCTGCGTTCGCGTTGCAGCGGCGGGGTCCATGGTGACCAAGACAATTACCGGCTGACACAGCCCGGTTCGTCGCGCCCCTACCGGCCAGACGAGCCGGGCAGATGAAATTCTCTATCGAATAATCTGAAAGGGCTTTAGCAATGAAAATCGGAAATCTGGTCGGCTTGGTAGGCTGGCGTGGCATGGTGGGTTCGGTCCTGATAGACCGCATGCAGGCTGAGGGCGACTTTGACCTGATCGAGCCCCTGTTCTTCTCCACGTCGAATGCCGGTGGACGGGCCCCGGCACTGGCCAAGAACGAAACCACGCTGCAGGACGCATTCAACATCGACGCGCTCAAGCGCTGCGACATCATCATCAGCGCCCAGGGCGGCGACTACACCACCGAAGTTTTTCCCAAGCTGCGCGCGGCCGGTTGGAAGGGCCATTGGATTGACGCAGCAAGCACCCTGCGCATGGAAAAAGATGCGGTCATCATCCTGGACCCGGTCAACCTGCCGGTGATCCAAAAAGCCATGGCCACTGGTGGCAACAACTGGGTTGGCGGCAACTGCACCGTGAGCTGCATGCTGATGGGCGTGGGCGCGCTGTACAAGGCCGGTCTGGTCGAGTGGATGTCCACCCAGACCTACCAAGCCGCAAGCGGCGGCGGCGCCCAACACATGCGCGAACTGCTGACGCAGTACGGCACACTGAATGCAGAAGTGCGCTCCCTGTTGGACGACCCCAAGAGCGCGATTCTAGAGATCGACCGCAAGGTCATAGCCAAACAGCGTGCCCTGAGCACTTCTGAGACGGCCAACTTTGGCGTGCCCCTGGGCGGCTCGCTGATTCCCTGGATCGACAAGGATCTGGGCAACGGCATGTCCAAAGAAGAATGGAAGGGCCAGGCCGAAACCAACAAAATTTTGGGACAGGGCGCGGACTTCGGCTCCATAGAGACCCCAGTGGATGGCTTCTGCGTGCGTGTGGGTGCCATGCGCTGCCACAGCCAGGCCCTGACCTTCAAGCTCAAAAAAGATGTGCCGGTGGCCGACATCGAAGCCATGATTGCCGCCGACAACCAGTGGGTCCAAGTGGTACCTAACACACGCGAAGCCACCGTCAAGGATCTGACTCCGGTGGCCGTGACAGGCACCATGACGATTCCAGTGGGCCGCATCCGCAAGATGGCTATGGGTCCAGAATATGTGGGCGCCTTCACCATTGGCGACCAATTGCTGTGGGGTGCGGCCGAACCACTTCGCCGCATGCTGCGCATTTTGTTGCAGGCCTGAGCCAACCCAATTCCGGAGTCCCAAAAGGCACTCCGGCTCGTTGCAACCAGACAACAAGCAGACTGGCATGAAACACCCAAAGAGACGGCGGCAGACTTAAAAGGTTTGTGAGCTTGTCAGCCTAATGCATTGATGTTATGGTGCTTTTTACTTTTTTAGAGTCAGGCGCACGTGTCGCTTTTGAGGTCGCAGTCGCGACCCGCCTGAACACCGGAGGCTCATAAATTGATTGAACAGTCACATCGTTGGCAGAGGACCGCTGCAGCGGCGGCTGTCTTCGCGCTACTCGGCCTAGCCGCTAGCGAAGTAGCCGCACTTTCGCTGGGTCGCATCACTGTCCAATCCGCATTGGGAGAGCCTCTCAGGGCCGAAATTGAAGTTCCCAGCATCAGTGCAGAAGAAGCCAACTCACTCAAGGCCAATGCGGCGTCGCCGGCAGCCTTTGTTGCAGCTGGCCTGGATTACAACCCGGCCATGGCTGGCTTGCAAGCCACCCTGGCACGCCGAGCCGATGGCCGCGCCTTTATCCGCCTGAGCAGCGAACGCAGCATCAACGAGCCCTTTGTGGACATGATTCTGGAGGCCAGTTGGTCCGCCGGTCGCATCGTGCGCGACTACACCATGTTGTTTGATCCGCCGTCACTCAAGCAGGCAAGCGCGCCCACCCTGGCGCAGACCACGGTTGCGACTCCTGCGCCCATGACGGCCCGCGTCGTGCCAGCCCCGGAAGATGTGGCGCCAGCAGCCATCAAACCCGCTGTCGCCGCACCGACCCCACCTGCTGCCCTTGCACCTGCAGCAGCGACCCCGCCTGCGGCAACTGCGGCAACTGCGGCAACTGCGGCAACTGCGCCCAAGCCCAAAGCGCAAGCCACCGATGCGCGCAAGGTCACTGTCAAGGCCGGCGACACGGCCACCCAAATTGCGTTGCGCGAAAAAACCAACGATGTGTCCTTGGACCAAATGCTGGTGGCACTGCTGCGCGCCAACCCGGATGCCTTTGGCAAGGGCAATCTGAACCGCCTGCGCGCCGGCCAAGTGCTGGACTTGCCAAGCTTGGAACAGGCCCAATCCATCTCGAACCTAGAAGCCCACCAGACCGTGGTGGCCCAGAGCAAAGACTTCAATGAATTCCGCCGCAGTCTAGCCAGCAATGCGCCCAAGATCAACGTCGAAGCGACCAACCGCAAGGCCAGCGGCTCTGTGGAAGCCAAGGTTGAGGACAAAAAGCCAGGCAGCAGCGCCGCCGACAAGCTCACCCTGTCTAAGGGCGTACTGCAGGCAAAGGCCAACGAGGCCAAGATTGCCAAGGAACGTGCTGACAAGGACGCCGCAGACCGCGCAGCAGAGTTGGCCAAGAATATTGCCGATCTGAACAAGCTCAGCGTTGTCAGCAGCCAAAAATCTGCTGCTGCAGCGGCTGCGGCAGCGTCACAGCCGGCCTCTTCTCCCATGGCAATTGCCATGGCATCGGTTGTTGCGCCAGCGGCATCGGCACCGGCCGCTGAGGCATCGACACCGGTTGCCGCGCCTGAAACATCGTCCCCGGTCCTGGCTGCGGCGCCAGCCACTGCAGCATCGGCAGCAGCCAAGCCGATGCATGCGCAGGCCGAGCAAGACATGCTGGACCAGCTCCTGGAAGACCCCACCTTGCCATTGGCAGGTGGCGGACTGATTGCACTGATCGGTGGATATATCTTTTACAGGCGCCAGCAAAGCAAAAAGCGCGCGGCCCATGTAGACAGCTCCTTCCTGGATAGCCGCCTGCAACCGGACTCGTTCTTTGGCGCCAGCGGCGGACAGCGCGTGGATACCGCGCAAGATGCAGACACCGCCAACTCGTCATTGTCGTCCTATAGCAATAGCCAACTCGGCAGCGCCGATGACGTGGACCCGGTGGCCGAGGCCGATGTGTACCTGGCCTATGGCCGTGATGCGCAGGCCGAAGACATTCTCCTAGAAGCATTGCTTCACAACCCAGGGCGACTTGCCATTCACAGCAAGCTGTTGGATATGTACGCCAAGCGCGGCGATGCCAGCAGCTTCCTGTCCACTGCCAACAATGCCTTCCAATTGGTTGGCGCAGACACGCCCGAATGGGCCCGCATCTGCGCCTTGGGTTTGACCATAGACCCGCACAACCCGCTCTACCAACCAGGCGGAGCAAGCGCCAGCACATTCGCCAGCCTGGAGCCAGCGGTTACCGAAACGGGCAACGACACCCTGCCGATTGCTGCAACGCAGGAGGCGATCGGCACCGGTTCAGACCTCGATTTGGACCTGGACTTCTCTGCCGATGAAGCACCCACATCTGGCAGCCCTCTGAGTGCACACCAGGCCGAAGAAACCACCAAGATTGCGGAGCAATACGAGGAGCCATCAAACGGGCTTGATTTCGATATTTCAGCGCCGGCCGGACTGGACTACACGCCATCGGAGCAGACCGCCTCCGAACCACTGCCCCCCGCGATGCAGGAATTGGCCCAATCCATGGACGGCCTGAGCCTGGGCAAGCTCGACATGGACGAACCCGCCGAGCTGACCCTGGAGCTGCCGGAATTCGAAACGACCGGCCACCAATCCCCTGAATCGGTGACGCCCAAGGCATACGACGAGGGCATGCTGGAATTTGACCTGGACTCGCTGGATCTGGGGCCCGGTATTAACCCAGAAGTGGAAGTAGGCGACTTCGGTTCCGATGAAGGCTCGCTGGAGACCAAGCTGGCACTGGCAGAAGAGTTTGTTTCCATCGGCGACCAGGACGGCGCGCGGGCACTGATCGAAGAAGTGGTGGCCGAAGCCACCGGCGAGCTGCGTGAAAAAGCGCAGCGCGCCCTGGCCAAGCTGAGCTAGGGTTTGGCGCGGCTTTTGTGGGTAGAGTGGGTAGCGGCGGACATGGCATGGTGAGAGTGGTCATGGGCGTGAGCTACAACGGCCAAGCCTACCAGGGTTGGCAAAGCCAGCTCTCGGGCCTGACGGTGCAGGACAAGCTGGAGAAGGCGCTGGGCATTTTCACGGCGCAACCTGTCTCTACCCTGTGTGCCGGACGCACCGACTCCGGCGTGCATGCCCTGATGCAGGTGGTGCACTTCGATACCGAACGCGAGCGCGACGCCCATTCTTGGGTGCGCGGAACCAACGCCAACTTGCCACGCGACATTGCCGTGCAATGGGCCGTACTGACCAACAAGGACTTTCATTGCCGCGCCTGTGCCACCTCGCGCCGCTACGCCTATGTGCTCTTGGAGTCCCCGGTGCGACCCAGCGTGGAGGTGGGCCGCGTGGGCTGGACCTTCCGTCCACTGGACCAAGATGCCATGCGCTTGGCCGCCGACATCTTGCTGGGTGAGCACGACTTCACCTCCTTCAGAGCCTCGGCCTGCCAGGCCCTCAGCCCGGTCAAGACCATGCTGGAAATCAGCATCCACCGGCACGGCGCCTACTGGCGCATCGAGTTCGAGGCCAGCGCCTTCTTGCACCACATGATCCGCAACATCATGGGCTGTCTGGTGCAAATCGGACAGGGGGGTAAGCCGCCAGAGTGGATGGCCGAGGTGTTGGCCGCGCGCGACCGCCGCGCTGCCGCCCCCACCTTCTCGCCCGACGGCCTGTATTTTTTGGGCCCGCGCTATGACGCCAAATGGGGCATGCCGGAGCGCACGGCTGCGTATGATGGCCTTCCATGACCCATCAAATTCGTACCCGCATCAAAATTTGCGGCATCACCCGTGAGCAGGATCTCGATGCTGTCGTGGCTGCCGGTGCCGACGCCCTGGGCTTCGTGTTGTATGCAAAAAGTCCACGCTATGTGTCGCCCGAGCGCGCCGCCGAACTGGCAAGACGCCTGCCGCCCTTTGTCACGCCGGTGCTGCTGTTTGTAAACGCCAGCGTGGACGATGTGCTTGTGGCATCGCGCCTGGTTCCCGGCGCCACCCTGCAGTTCCATGGCGATGAAAGCCCTGAAGAATGTGACGCGGCGGCCCTGGCTGCGAACTGCGCTTATCTGCGTGCGGCACGCATTCCCCTAGGCGACGGTGCGGCACAGTTTGACCTCGTAAAATACGCCCACAACTTTTCAAACGCCCGGGCCATTCTGTTGGATGCACATATCGACGGATATGGCGGGGGCGGCAAGGTATTCAATTGGTCACTTCTTCCTCCAAGCGTCAACGCTCAGCTCGTCTTGAGTGGTGGACTCGACTCTGCAAACGTGGGCGATGGCATTGCCCAGGTCCGGCCGCGCTGCATTAGCCTGGCCGTCGATATCAGCTCGGGCGTCGAAGCCACAGACGCCCAAGGGATGCCCATGCGGGGCATCAAAGACCCGAAAAAAATCAACCAGTTTGTCGCCGCCGTGCGCGCCGCCGACCAACGCCTTGCAGGAATCATCTAAATGTACGAATACACCCAACCCGATCCCAGCGGTCACTTCGGTAAATACGGCGGCAGCTTTGTCTCCGAGACGCTGACACACGCCATCAACGAGCTCAAAGACGCCTACGCCAAGTACCAGCATGACCCGGCCTTTATCGCCGAGTTCGAGTCCGAGCTGGCGCACTTTGTGGGCCGCCCCTCCCCCGTTTACCACGCCGCGCGCATGAGCCGCGAGATGGGTGGCGCGCAAATTTTCCTCAAGCGTGAAGACCTGAACCACACCGGCGCCCACAAGATCAACAACACCATTGGCCAGGCCATGCTCGCCAAGCGCATGGGCAAGCCCCGCGTGATTGCCGAAACCGGCGCCGGCCAACACGGCGTGGCAACCGCCACCATCTGCGCCCGCTACGGTCTGGAGTGCGTGGTCTACATGGGCAGCGAAGACGTCAAACGCCAAAGCCCCAATGTCTACCGCATGAAGCTCTTGGGCGCCACCGTGGTGCCGGTCGAATCGGGCAGCAAGACCTTGAAGGATGCGCTCAACGAAGCCATGCGCGACTGGGTGGCCAACGTGGACAACACCTTCTACATCATCGGCACCGTGGCCGGCCCGCATCCTTACCCGATGATGGTGCGCGACTTCCAAAGCGTGATCGGCAATGAATGCCTGGTGCAGATGCCCGAGATGCTCGCCAGCGCCGGTTGCAAATCCGAGCAGCCCGATGTGGTGATGGCCTGCGTGGGCGGTGGCTCAAACGCCATGGGCATCTTCTACCCCTACATAGCCCATGAAGCCACGCGCCTGATTGGTGTGGAGGCAGCAGGCGAAGGCATGGACAGTGGCAAACATTCGGCAAGCATCCAGCGCGGCAGCCCCGGCGTGCTGCACGGCAACCGCACCTATGTACTGCAGGACGACAACGGCCAAGTGACCGAGACGCACAGCATCAGCGCCGGCCTGGACTACCCCGGCGTGGGCCCCGAGCACGCGTTTTTGAACGACATAGGCCGCGCCGAATATGTGGGCATTACCGATGCCGAGGCCCTGGCGGCCTTCCACTACCTGTGCCGCACCGAAGGCATCATCCCCGCGCTGGAGTCCAGCCATGCCGTGGCCTATGCCATGCAACTGGCCAAGACCATGCGTCCCGACCAGAGCATCCTAGTCAACCTCTCTGGTCGCGGCGACAAGGACATTGGCACCGTGGCCGACCTGAGCCATGGCGACTTCTTTTGCCGACCCAGCTGCCAGGGCCAGTCGGTCAAGGGTGCGGTGGTCGAGCAACCGATCAAGCTGGTGAAGAAGGGGGAAGCAGCATGAGCAGGATTGACGCAACTTTTGCCAGGCTGAAAAGCCAAGGCCGCAAGGCGCTGATTCCCTTTGTCACTGCGGGCTATCCATTTGCAGACATCACCCCTGCGCTGATGCACGCCATGGTGGCTGGCGGCGCCGATGTGATCGAGCTCGGCGTACCCTTCTCCGACCCCAGCGCCGACGGCCCGGTGATCCAGAAGGCCGGCGATAAGGCCCTGGCCTTTGGCATTGGCCTCTCCCAGGTGCTGGCCATGGTGGCCGAGTTCCGCAAGACCAATAGCAACACCCCCGTGGTGCTGATGGGCTACGCCAACCCGGTGGAACGCTACGACCAAAAGCACGCCGCCAGCCTTGCAGCCGGCACGCCCGGTGGCCCGTTTGTGCGCGATGCTGCAGCCGCCGGTGTGGACGGTGTGCTGATCGTGGACTACCCGCCCGAAGAATGCGAAGCCTTCGCAGCCGATCTGCGCGCCCACCAGATAGACCTGATCTTTTTGTTGGCCCCCACCAGCACCGATGCACGCATGGCGCAGGTGGCGCGCGTGGCCAGCGGCTATGTGTACTACGTGTCGCTCAAGGGTGTGACCGGCTCCGGCGCGCTCGACACCGACGCGGTGGAAGCCATGTTGCCGCGCATCCGTGCCCACATCAGCGTGCCGGTGGGCGTGGGCTTTGGCATCCGCGATGCCGCCACCGCCCGCACTATTGCGCGCGTAGCAGACGCTGTGGTGATCGGCAGCCGCATCATCCAACTGCTGGAACACCAGCCACGCGCTCAGGTAGCGGCCACGGCCCAGGCCTTTCTGGCGGAGATCCGCCAGGCCATGGACGCATAATCGCCTTTGACTGGCCAAAGGCCGCCCCCCGTTGAACCCCGTACCGGAGACACTCCATGAGCTGGCTTGAAAAACTGTTGCCCCCTAAGATTTTGCACACCGACCCGACCGAGCGCCGCGGCGTGCCTTCCGGCGTTTGGATCAAATGCCCCAGTTGCGAAGCCGTGCTCTACAAGACCGATCTGGAACAAAACCAAAACGTCTGCCCCGGCTGCAGCCACCACCACCGCATTGGTGCGCGCGCCCGCTTGAACGTGTTTCTCGACAACGAGGGACGTTTCGAGATTGGGCAAGAAGTGCTGCCGGTGGACGCGCTCAAATTCAAGGACAGCCGCAAATACACGGAGCGCCTGAAAGAGGCGCTAGAGAGCACCGGCGAGACCGATGCCATGGTGGTCATGGGCGGCGCGGTGCAGGGCATCAGCGTGGTGGCGGCCTGTTTTGAATTCGAGTTCATGGGCGGCAGCATGGGCTCGGTAGTAGGAGAGCGCTTTGTGCGCGGCGTGGAAACCGCTGTCGAGCAAAAGGTGCCCTTTATTTGCTTCACCGCCACCGGCGGCGCGCGCATGCAAGAAGGGCTTTTGAGCCTGATGCAAATGGCCAAGACCAATGCGTCGCTGACCCGCCTGGCCAAGAAAGGCCTGCCCTATATCAGCGTGCTGACCGATCCGACCATGGGCGGCGTCAGCGCCGGCTTTGCCTTCTTGGGCGATGTGGTGATTGCCGAACCCAAGGCCCTGATCGGCTTTGCCGGCCCTCGCGTAATTGAATCCACCGTGCGCGTGAAGCTGCCCGAAGGGTTTCAGCGCGCCGAGTTCCTGCAGACCAAGGGCGCCATCGACTTCATCTGCGACCGCCGCGAGCTGCGCAAGACCATTGCCAACACATTGGCGATGCTGCAGCGCCAACCGGCGGACGCGGTAATTTAAATAAGAGCCCCCATGCTCACCCACTTTCTGTGGGGCGCTGCCCCTGCAAGTCACTGCCGGCCAATCAACATCAAATAGCCACACGCTTCTTTGCAGGGGGGTGGGGTGTCTGCGAGGCCTGCGTACCCGCAGTATGAGGACGCGCAAATACCCCGCGACCCTGCCAGCTTCTGCAGCCTAACACTCGCAATATTGCCAGCCACTGCACGCCAACATGGTATCCACCGTTCAACTCAAAGTGCGATACCCAACACGCTTGCCTGTAGCGCGCCCAAGACGATGGCCGCAATTTGCAGCAGCAGCAACAGGGCCAAGGGCGACAGATCGACACCACCCACCAGCGGAACTATCTTGCGGATGGGCGTCAACACCGGCGCGACCAGGCGCTCGAGCAGACCCGAGAGCTGCGACTGCGTCTGCACCCAGGACAACACGGCATAGACAATCACCAGACCAGTGAGCGCCGAGATCGCCATGCGGGCCACGCCAAACAGCGCCAACACCGGCACGCCAATCCAACCTGCACCACCGCCCAGTATCAGCCACTGCGCACCAAACAGCGCCAACTGCACCAAGAAGGCCGCGATCAGGCTGGCGGTGTCCCAACGCCCCACGGCAGGCAGCAGGCGGCGTAGCGGCAGTACCAGCCAGTCGGTCAGCGCGAACATGAACGGCCCCATGGGGTTGCCGGAGCGCGCCGACATGGGAATGCGCTGGTGCTGCATATACAGGCGCAGCAGGCACACGCCGGTGAGCAGACCGGCAGCGACTTCCAGCAACAAAGAAACGATTTGATAGAGCATGGTGGTGTGGGTAGAAATCAGCAAGAATCATAGCGCGAGTCCACGCGTTGGCCACCCTCTTAGAATCGACGGTTACGCCCCCGTCACACGACACCATCCAATCCAGGTCCTCCATGTCTGAAATCACCACTGCCCCCGTACCCACCACAGCACCGCAAGACGAAAACCAGCTGATTTTGGAGCGGCGCGAAAAACTCAAGGTCCTGCGCCAAGCGCAGCAAGAAGGAAAGGGCGTAGCCTTCCCTAACGACTTCAAGCCGAGCCACAAAGCCGAGCAGTTGTTTGCCCAATACGACGCGCACGACACCGAGACCCTGGCGGCCATGAGCGTCACGGTCAAAGTGGCGGGTCGCATGATGCTCAAGCGCGTCATGGGCAAGGCCAGTTTTTGCACCCTGCAAGATGCATCGTTTGGCCCCAGCGCTGGGCGCATCCAGATTTATGTCAAAGGCGAGGACGTGGGCGCCGAGCTGTACGCGGCCTTCAAGCATTGGGACCTGGGCGACATCGTGGCCGCGGAAGGCTTGGTGTTCAAGACCCGCACCGGCGAGCTGTCCATCCACGCCAGCAGCGTGCGCCTGTTGACCAAGAGCCTGCGCCCCATGCCCGACAAGTTCCACGGCATCAACGACCAGGAAGTGAAGTACCGCCAGCGCTATGTGGACCTGATGACCGACGAGACCACCCGCAAGCGCTTTGTGGCGCGCAGCAAGGCTGTGAGCGGCCTGCGTGACTTCATGGTGCAGCACGATTTCCTGGAAGTGGAGACGCCCATGCTGCACCCGATTCCGGGTGGTGCCAACGCCAAACCCTTCACCACGCACCACAACGCGCTGGACCAGCAGATGTTCTTGCGCATCGCACCCGAGCTGTACCTCAAGCGCCTGATCGTGGGCGGCTTCGACCGCGTCTTCGAGATCAACCGCAGCTACCGCAACGAGGGCATCTCGGTGCGCCACAACCCCGAGTTCACCATGATGGAGTTCTACGCGGCCTACTGGAATTACCAGGACCTCATGAGCTTCACCGAGCAACTGGTGCGCGACGCCGCCGTCAAAGCCAATGGTTCGCTGCAATTGAGCTATGGCGGCAAGCCGGTGGACTTGGCCGCGCCGTTTGAGCGACTGACCATATTGGAGGCCATTGCCAAGTACACCGATGCCGGCGTTAGTGTGAACGATAGCGAGTGGCTGATCGCTGCCCTGCGCACGCTCGGACTCTCCGAGGCCAAGCACCACCTGTCTACGCGCAGCCTGGCCAGCCTGCAGGTGATGTACTTCGAAGAAACCGTTGAAGAAAAGCTCTGGCAGCCGACCTTTATTTGCGAGCACCCGGTGGAAATTTCGCCGCTGGCGCGTGCGAGCGACAGCAACCCCGGCGTGACCGAACGCTTTGAGCTCTACATCACCGGGCGGGAATTTGGCAACGGCTTTAGCGAACTCAACGACGCCGAAGACCAGGCCGCACGCTTCCAGTCGCAAATGGATGCCAAGGAAGCCGGTGACGACGAGGCCATGTACTACGACCACGACTTTGTGCGCGCACTCGAATACGGCATGCCCCCCACCGGTGGCTGCGGCATTGGCATTGACCGCCTGATGATGCTGCTCACCGACAGCGCCAGCATCCGCGACGTCATTCTCTTCCCCGCCCTGCGCCGAGAGGCCTAGAGCGCAAGGCCAAGCACCATGGAGGACAGCGCCGACGATGCCGCTCTGGCGCTGTTCCAACTGGGCGAACAGCAGCTACATGACGCGCAGTGGGAGCAGGCCGCACAGACCTTCCGACAGGCCTTGGCGCTGGATGCGCAGTTTGCCGAGGCCCATGCCAACCTGGGCTATGTGCTGGACCAGAGCGGCGAGCATGCGCAAGCAGAAAGCTGTTACCGCCTGGCATTGCAACTGGCGCCCAACAACGCCACCCTGCACCTGAACCTGGGCGCAATGCTTGCCCTGCAAAAGCGCCATGCAGAGGCGCAGGACTGCTATGGCGCAGCGCTGGCGCTTGAGCCGCAGTCCAGCGCCTGCTGGTCCAACCTGGGCGCACTCAACCTGAACCTCAAGAACGAAGACAGGGCCGAGGCCTGCCTGCGCCACGCGATAGCGCTGGACCCTGCAAACCACCGGGCAAGTTTCAACCTGGCCTATCTGCAACTGCGCCGTGGCAACTTCGAAGAGGGCTGGGCCCTGTTTGAGGCGCGCGACTGGTATGTGGCCATGCAAAAGCAGTTGGCGTTTGCGCGCTGGCAAGGCCAGAGCCTGGTGGGACGCTCGCTCTTGGTGACCTATGAGGCAGGACATGGCGACGTGATCCAGTTCTGCCGCTACATTGCGCTGCTCAAAGAACGGGGCACGGCCCACATCACCCTGCTCTGCCACCCGGCCCTGACCGGCCTGATGCGCAGCCTGGAGGGACCCGATACCGTCTGTGGCTTCGACTTGGCCCTGTCGCCTGCGCACTTTGATTACTGGATGCCGCTGATGAGCGCGCCGCACTACCTAGGGACGCGCGCAAACCATATCCCTGCCGCACTGCCCTATCTGCACGCCGAACCGGCCCTGTGCCGGCTATGGGCCAGCAGACTGCCTGCCACAGAGGGCAGCGCCCCTCGCGTGGGACTGGTCTGGAAGGGCAATCCGCAGTTCGAGAACGACAGCGCGCGCTCGCTGCCCCATTTGCAAAGCCTGGCACCCCTGTGGCGCGTGCCGGGCGTGGACTTCATCAGCCTGCAAAAGGGCGAAGGAGAAGACGAGGTGGCATTGCGCCAGGCGCAGCAGCCACTCACCGATCTGGGCAGCCGCATGCAGGACTTTGCCGACGCTGCGGCCATCGTGGCGCAACTCGATCTGGTGATCAGCGTGGACACGGCCATGGTGCACCTGGCCGGTGCCTTGGGCAAACCCTGCTGGCTGCTGCTGCCCTGGTACATGACCGACTGGCGCTGGGGCGCAGAAGCAGCCGACACGCCCTGGTACCCGGGCGTGATGCGGCTGTTTCGCCAAGGGCCAGACAGCGACTGGGGCCCGGTGATTGCTGAAGTAGCCTTGGCGCTACAAGAACGTATCACGCCGCAGGGCACACCTTCCTACTGATGCAGTGGCCGCTATCATGCGGCTCCCCCCAGAAACTTCTCATGCAAAACCAATCCGCCCGCGGCATTCTTTACCTGTGTTTGGGTGTCTTCATCTTTTCGCTGCAGGACGCCATCATCAAACAGGTCAGCGCCGGCTATGCGCTGACCGAAGTGGTTTTCTTGCGCTCCTGCGTGGGCCTGCCGATTCTGCTGGTGCTGGTGCAACGCGAGGTCGGTTTGCGCGCCCTGCTGTCTTCCCACCTGCTGGCGCTGGCCCTGCGCGCACTCATCATGTTTGGCGCCTACACCGCCTACTACATGGCCTTCCCCGCCCTGCCGCTGGCCGATGCCGTGGCCCTGTACTTCACGGTGCCGCTGTTTGTCACCGCCATGGCGGGGCCGGTGCTGGGCGAGCATATCGGCTGGAAGGTGTGGGCCGCTGTGGTGCTGGGCTTTGCCGGCGTGCTGGTGATGCTGCAACCCGGCACGGGGCTGTTCGAGCCAGCCGCCCTGCTCTCGCTGATTTCCGCCGCCCTGTATGGCACGGCCATGTTGATGGCACGCAAGATGGGAAGCCGCCTGCCCACCTCGGTCATGGCCTTCTACCAAAACGGTTTTTTTTTGCTGGGTGCGGCCTTTGCCGCTACGGTGTTGCACCTGGCCAGTATCGAAAATGCCAGCCACCCCAGCGTGGTGTTTTTGGTGCGGCCCTGGGTAATGCCCACGCTTCTTGACGGCTCCCTCATCGCCGTCTGCGGCGTGGTGGCTGCCGTGGGCACCTTGTTTCTCACCGCGGCATACCGCGTGGCCAAGAGCAGCACCGTCACACCCTTCGAATACACCGGCATTCTGTGGGCACCGCTGTGGGGCTTTTTGTTTTTTGCCGAGGTGCCCAAATTGACCACCCTGATGGGCGCGGCAATTATTTTGGTCGCCGGTCTGATTGCCATGCGCATGGCCCACAAATGAATTTCCCTTACCTCAATGGCTACCCCGCAGACACCGTGCAGCAAATCGACACCCTGCTGCAGACACAAAAGCTCGGGCCCTGGTTGCTAAAAAAATACCCGCAGGCCCACGGCATGCGCGACGACCGCGCCCTGTTTGACTATGTGCAAG
Source organism: uncultured beta proteobacterium (assembly GCA_903886275.1). GTDB lineage: Bacteria > Pseudomonadota > Gammaproteobacteria > Burkholderiales > Burkholderiaceae_C > Allorhodoferax. The sequence continues at coordinate 77,565 of CAISLN010000002.1, forward strand.
AGCTCAAGCAGGACTACCTGAAGGGTGCGACCCCCATCAGCAAGGTGCTCTACGACAACAAACTGCAACTGGTGAAAAATGCCTTGGGCACGCACACCACCATCTCGCGGGTACAGGGCTCACGGCTGTTGGCCAAGCGCGAAATCCGCATTGCATCGCTGTTCAAAAACACGCCGCTGGAGTTCCTGCGCATGATCACGGTGCACGAGTTGGCGCACCTGCGCGAGCGCGACCACGACAAGAATTTTTACAAGCTGTGCAGCTACATGGAGCCCGATTACCACCAGCTTGAATTCGAGGTAAGGGTCTACCTGACCTACATGGATACCAGTGCGCCGCGGCTCTGGTCATAATGGCAGGCCCTATCAAGTCCCGAGCACCACACCATGACACGCCAAAGCAGCCCCTGGGCCACCAAAGTAGCCAGCCTGATACAGGGCGGCAATACCTCCGCTGCACTGGCACAAATCAAGGTCGCCCCCACGGTCAAAGACCTGCAACAGTTGCGTAAACTACTGGGCACAGGCGGCCTGCTGCAACGCCACCCGGCAGTGGACGATGCCACCATTGACATGATGGCGGCGCTGGCCGCCCCCAGGTTGCACCGCTCGCCCTGAACCCATGCACGGCAAGGTGCCGATTCGGGGGTGGCGACGGCGCAGCGCTCCCGACTTTACCCACGCGCAATACGGCAAGGAAGCCGGAATTTCACAATCAATAGCGATTGAATAGGAACAATAGAAAATGTTGAAGCTTTCTCACTGGTACCGAATGGCTACCCTCTTGCTGGCCCTTTTACTTGCCGCCTGTGGTGGTGGTGGTGGTAGCGGGAGTTCCACGCCTGCACCCACAGGGTTCACGGTAACTCCCGGCAATAACCAAGTCACCGTTACTTGGAACGCCGACCCCGGGGTCACCTATTGGCTTATGTATGCGGCCACAGCAACGCCCATTGACTTAAAAAATCCGCCGGCCAACCACGCTTGGACCCCTTCGAACGGCATTACCTCCCCCCATGTCCTTACCAACCTGACCAACGGAGTGACCTATTCGTTTGCCATGAACGGCAGAACCAGTGGCGCAGCCGGTGGTGCGCAAACCGCATCGGTGTCGGTGCTACCAAAAACAGCGGGGTCCAACTGGATGACCGGCACCACAACGCTTGGCAGCGGCAACGTGCGTGGGGTGGCTTACGGCACTGCCAGCGACAGCACTGTCAATTACCTGGCGGTGGGCGCCGGTGGCGCCATCTACAAAGCACTCGAAGGTGTGAGCCAGGGCCTGTTGACTGGCATGGTCTGGAGCACGGTCACACCGGTGGCCACAATCAATTTCAACGCAGCCACCTATGCCTTCGGCAAGTTCATTGCGGTGGGCGACAGCGCAAGCAACAACATCTACACCAGCACCGACACGACCACATGGACTGCTGCGACAACGTCGGTCACCACCAAGCTCAATGCCGTAGCCAGCAACGGCACGACGGTGGTGGCAGTGGGTGACGCGGGAGTCATCTACTCCAGCACGGACGGCAGTGCCTGGACAGCGGTAGCCACAACAGCAAGTGCCCAGAATCTCTACGGCGTGACTTACTCCGCAGCTGGATACTGGGTGGCAGTCGGTCAAGGCGGCGCCATTGTGACGAGCAGTGATCTGGTCACATGGACCCTGCGCTACAACACAGGCCTGCCCCTGCGCAGCGTGACGGCCAGTTCTGGCAATGTCTTTGTGGCCGTCGGCGATAGCGGAACCTTTGTTAAAAGCAACGACGGCATCAACTGGACTGCCCAGACGGCGTTTTCAGCAACCACCTTGTATGCGGTCAGTACCGACTCGGTCCAGTTCGTCGCAGTGGGCCAGAGCGGCAAGGCTTACACCAGCACGGACGGCGCCACCTGGACTGCGGCCCCATCCACAAGCAGCGCGCAAGACCTTTTTGCCGTGGTCGGTTCGGCCAGCAAATATGTCGCAGTGGGGGCAGCGGGCGCGAACATTTCTTCCATCAACTAAGCGCTTACCAAGAAACGGCCTATCGGGCCGTTTCAATAAGATGCGCAGACGCTGGATCGCACACAGCAAAAAGGCCTCACGAAGAGGCCTTTTTGCTGTGTGCGATTTAGTCGCTTATTTGGCGACGGCCTTCTTGTGCACAGCCTTGTGGTGATGCTTGACCAGATGCACTTTTTTGTGCGCTGGCTTCTTGGCGGGAGCCGGGGCTTGTGCCATGGCAGCACCGGTAAAGGCCAGCATCACAGCGGCAATCATGAAAGACTTCAACTTCATTATTTACTCCAAATTTCAAAACAAAAAACGACCGGCACAAATGTAGCACGTACTCCTCACTTGGCGCTTTCAGGCCAGAAGGTCCAGGGCGTGCCTGTAGGTGGGCTGCAGCAGCAGTGCATCCCAAGGCGTGGCCTGCTGGCGCGGCAACAGGTCCTGGCGCCTGCTATCGCTGGCTTGCGAGGGCTGCCACAGACCCTTGCGCTGGGCTTCGGCAAGACCCGCAATGAGTTCGTCAATCGCTGTGCCACCCCCCTCACTGTCTGGCAGCGACTGGTTGCACAACAGCACCATGTCGCAGCCGGCCTGCAGCGCTTGCACGGCAGCCTCGGTGTAGCTGAGTTGCTGGCCATCGAGCAGGCGCGCACCGGCCATGGACAAATCGTCACTAAATATCGCACCGGTAAAACCCATCTGGCCGCGCAAGATGTCGCCCAGCCATTTGGCCGAAAAGCCAGCCGGGCGGCTGTCCACCTTGGGGTAAATCACATGGGCGGGCATCACGCTGCTCAGGCTGGTGCTGAGCCAGCGGTAGGGTGCGGCATCGTCTTGCAGGATGGCCTTGAGGCTGCGCCTGTCTACAGGAATAGCGGTGTGTGAGTCGGCCTTGACAAAGCCGTGGCCGGGAAAGTGTTTGCCGCAGTTGGCCATACCGCTTTGCAGCAGGCCCTGCATCACGCTCTTGGCCAACAGGCTGACAACGCGCGGGTCGCGGCCAAAGGCGCGGTTGCCAATGACGCTGCTGGCGCCATAGTCCAGGTCCAGCACCGGGGTAAAGCTCAGGTCCACACCGCAGGCGCGCAGTTCGGCACCCAGCACATAACCACAGGCCGTGGCCGCGTTGGTGGCGTCAAGCGGACCGGCTCTTGTCTGGGTGCTCGGCTCGGCCAACCACATCTCGCCCAGGGTGCGCATGGGCGGCAGATGGGTAAAGCCGTCGGTCTTGAAGCGCTGCACCCTGCCGCCCTCATGGTCCACGCTGATCAGCAGGTCCGGGCGCAGCCTCTTGATGCTGCGGCACAGGGCCGTGAGCTGCAGGCGGTCCTGCCAGTTGCGGGCAAACAAAATCATGCCGCCCACCAAGGGGTGCGAAAGGCGTTGGCGGTCCACCTTACTCAGGGCCAGACCGGCGATATCGATGATCAAAGGGGCATGCAGCGTCATGGAAAAATTCGCTTCAAAGGACAGGTGGGAGGGCTACTTTAGAGGGTGGTTTCCACGACGCAAAAGCTGGCCGCGTAATCGGTCTCATCGGTCACGCTGACATGGGCCTGCAGGCCGCGCTCTTCGAACCAGTCCTTGAGCACCCCATGCAGCACGATCACCGGTTTGCCACTGCCCTCGTTGGCAATTTCGCACAGCTTCCAGGTCATGGGCATGCGCATGCCAAGGCCAATGGCCTTGCTAAACGATTCCTTGGCGCTGAAGCGGGTGGCCAGGTAGCGGATGCCGCGCTCGGGCCAACGCGCGCTGCGCGTTTTCCAGGTCTTGAATTCGGCGTCGCTGAGCACCTTGGCAGCAAAGCGCTCGCCATGGCGCTCCAGGCTTTCGCGGATGCGCCGCACATCGCAGACATCGGTACCTACGCCGTAAATCATGCTTGCAGGCAACGCAGATAGGCGTCTACCGTGGCCGCGTATCCCAGCTCCAGCGCGTCGGCAATCAGCGCGTGGCCGATGGAGACTTCGCTGACACCGGGCACAGCCCGCACGAAGGCGCCCAGGTTGTCACGGTTCAGATCATGGCCGGCATTCACCCCCAAACCAGCATCGAGTGCGGCCTGTGCGGCGGCTGCAAAGCGGGTCAGTTGGGCGTCCTGCTGCGGCGTGCCCCAGGCGGCGGCATAGGGCTCGGTATACAGCTCCACGCGGTCGGCGCCCAGGTCCTTGGCGGCCTGCATGGCAGCGGGCTCAGCATCCATAAACAGGCTGACGCGCAAGCCCAGCGCATGGGCCTGCGCAATCAGCGGGCGCAGGCGTTGGGCGTCTAAGGGCAGGCTCCAGCCATGGTCGCTGGTGAACTGGCCTTCGCCATCGGGCACAAAGGTCACCTGGTGCACGGGCAAGTTGCGCGCGCGCAGATCGGCCACGCAGTCCATCAGGTTGTGAAAGGGATTGCCCTCCACATTGAACTCGCGCTCCGGCCAGTCCTTGAGCAACGCGGCCAGGTCAAGCACATCGTCGGCGCGGATATGGCGGGCATCGGGGCGCGGATGCACGGTAATGCCGTTGGCACCCGCCTGCAGGCACAGGGTAGCGGCGCGGGTGACGCTGGGAATGCCGAGATGGCGGGTATTGCGCACCAGGGCCACCTTGTTGAGGTTGACCGAGAGGGCTGTGCGAACGGGAGGAGAATTTTTCATAGGGACTGTATGTCGATCATCATTTGCCTTGTGCGTAAGGTCTTGACTCCGCAATGGTAGTGCAGCAACAAACGCAGCTGCGGCTTGAGCTCGGACATCATCTCGGCGCAGGCGCGCAACGTGGTGGTGAAGGGCGTATCGAGCTGCACAGCGGCCTGCAGCCTTGTCCATTGCGCGCCGCTCAAGGCACCGCGCTCACCGTCCTGGGCCTGGCGCAAACCACCCTCTGGCACCAGTGTGTAGCGTGCCGCGTGGTCCAGCGCACCGAGGGTCAGGGTCTGCAGGTCAAGTTGCGGCAAGAAGCCAATCTCGCGCAGCAGCAGCAGCTCCCAGGTGCGCAGTGCCGCCTGCAACACCTCGCCGTGCTCGCTGGCGATGATCTGCACCACGCGGGTGTAAATATCGAACAGATGCGGATGCGGGTCGTCGCGTGCCAACAGGGTCAGCAGCAGCTCGTTGAGGTAGTAGCCCGACAGCAGAGCGTCGCCCGTGGGCATGACATGGCCGCCCTGCCATTCCGCGCTCTTGAGGCTGCGAATTTCGGCGTCACCGCCAAAGGCCAAGTGCAGCGGCTGCATGGGCAGCAAAATCGGCCGAAAACTCGAAGAGGGCCGCTTGGCCCCCTTGGCGATCAGCGCGATGCGCCCATGGTTACGGGTGAAGACTTCCAGAATCAGGCTTGACTCGCTCCAGTCGTAGCGATGCAGCACATACGCGGGCTCGTCGGAGAAGCGCTTACTCGTAGCCAAAACTGCGCACCCGCGCGGCATCGTCGGCCCAGCCGGAGCGCACTTTCACCCAGAGTTCGAGGAACACCTTGGCATCGGCCAGCTTTTCCAACTCGACCCGGGTTTCCATGCCGATGCGCTTGATGCGTTCGCCCTTGTCGCCAATCACCATGGCCTTGTGGCCATCGCGCTCCACCACAATCGTGGCGGCAATGCGCAGCAGGCGCTTCTGGCCCTTGCGCTGGGGCGGCTCTTCTTCGAACTTGTCGATCACCACCGTCGAGGTGTAGGGCAGCTCGTCGCCGGTCAGGCGAAACAGCTTCTCGCGCACCAGCTCGCTGGCCAGGAATTTTTCGCTGCGGTCGGTCAGTTCGTCCTCGCCATACCACCAGGCCTGCTCGGGCAGGAAGCGTTCGCACACGCCCAGCAGGCGCTCCACATCCTTGGCATTTTTGGCAGACATGGGCACGAACTCGGCAAAGGCATGCTTTTGCTGCATCTCCTGCAACCAAGGCGCAATGTCGCCGCGGCGGTGCACATTGTCGAGCTTGTTGGCAATCAGAATGGTCGGGATGTCCTTGCCCAGGAGCGCCAGCACGCGGGCGTCGGCCGGCGTGAAGCTGCCGGCCTCGACCACCAGCAGGATCAGGTCCACATCGTTGACTGCGCCCTGCACCGTCTTGTTGAGCGACTTGTTGAGCGCATTGCCATGCAGGGTCTGAAAGCCCGGCGTGTCCACAAACACAAACTGCGTCGCACCTTGGGTATGCATGCCCGTGATGCGGTGGCGCGTGGTCTGCGCCTTGCGCGAGGTGATGCTGATCTTCTGCCCCACCAGGGCGTTCAATAGAGTGGACTTGCCCACATTGGGCTTGCCCACAATGGCCACCAGGCCGCAACGCTGGCCCTCGGCTTGCGTGCCGGGTTCGCTCAGGCGCGGCGTGCTTTTGAGCAGGCCTTCGAGCATGGCATTGAGGTCGGGCTGGGTATCGTCCTGCGCGGATTCAAGCGGGCGCTCTACCGGCTTCTTGACCGGCTTGGCGGCGGGCGGCTTCACTGCAGGCGCGCTGACAGCAGGTTTTTTTTGCGGCTTGGCGGCCTGTTTCTCAGCCTTGGTGGCGGTCTTGAATACGGCTTGGGGGGGAGTCTTTTTAGGGGCAGTGGTCATGTTGGGTATTTGGATTGAAGGGTTTGCAACATGGCGGTGGCCGCAGCCTGCTCACCGGCACGGCGGGAGCCGCCAATGCCGCGCTCTGCCAGTCGGAACTCGGGAATTTCGCACTCCACGTCAAAGGTCTGTTTGTGTGCCGCGCCCAAGGTGCCTACCACCTTGTATACCGGCACCTTCATCTTGCGCCCCTGCAGCCATTCCTGCAGGGCGGTCTTGGCATCTTTGCCGATGGCATCCATTTGCGGATTGATTTCCACCGCCTGAAACAGGCGCTGCACCAGGGCTTGCGCCGGGGTAAAACCGGCGTCGAGGTAGACGGCGCCGATGACCGCCTCCAAGGCGTCGGCCAGTATCGACGGGCGCTTCTGGCCGCCGGAGCGCATCTCGCCCTCGCCCAGGCGCAGCAGCTCGGCAAGCCCCAGCTCCAGCGCCAGTTGGTGCAGGGTTTCTTGCTTGACCAGATTGGCGCGCACACGCGACAAGTCGCCCTCCGCCTGGTTGCCCAGACGGGAATACAAGAGATCGGAAATCGCCAGGCCCAGCACCGAGTCGCCCAAAAACTCTAGGCGCTCGTAGTGGTCGGCCGAAAAGCTGCGATGGGTCAGTGCGCGGGTAAGCAGTGAAGGATTGGTGAATGCATGTTGCAAGCGGCGTTGCAACTCCTGAAGACTGTTCGCCACCTTATTTGGATCGTCCTTCGTACTTGAGCGTCAGAAAGGCCGGACCCACCAGGTGGATTTCGCGCTGGTAGCGATAGCCCACCACCACCTTATCGCCCAGTTTGCTGATGTCGAGTTCCTTGCTGGTGATGGACTTGATATCGTCGATGGCGGAAATCTTATCAAAAACCATGCGGATTTCTGCCGGTGTCTGCCCTTCGTTGGCGGCCTTTTGCGCGGCTTTCTGAACCGCCATGTATTCAACCAAAGTGGGGGCCACCTGCGCGGCAACCACACCCGCCAAAGCGATCATGGAGCCGAAAAAAATCAGCCCAATAAACGAGATGCCGCGCTGCTTGGACTTGCGTTGAACAGACATTTATTTACTCCTGCCTCTGTCAGTTAAAGAACCCAATGCGCTTGGGACTGCTGAAGTTCATCCACACGAAAATCGCCTTACCCACGATATTGCGTTCTGGCACAAAGCCCCAGTAGCGCGAATCCATGGAATTGTCGCGATTGTCGCCCATCATGAAGTACTGCCCCTCGGGCACCTTGCAGCTCACGCCTTCTATGGTGTAGCTGCAGCCTTCGTAGCCGGCAAATTTGTCCGCTCCGGGCACAAAGGCCGGCCGGTCGTCGTCGTTGAGCAAGCGGTGCGTCTTGCCGCCCAGCACCTCTTCGTATTGCTTGAAGTAGCGCATGTTGTCTTCGTCAAAGAACTCGGGCACCGCTGTCGTCGGCTGCACCTTTCCATTGATGGTCAGGCGCTTATTCATGTAGGACACGGTGTCACCGGGAACACCCACCACGCGCTTGATGTAATCCAAGCTGGGTTTGGGCGGGTAGCGAAACACCATGACGTCGCCGCGCTGGGGCTTGTTACCCTCGGTGAGCTGGATGTTGAGCACCGGCAGGCGCAAACCATAGGTGAACTTGTTCACCAAAATCAGGTCACCCACCAACAGCGTGGGAATCATGGAACCCGAAGGAATCTTGAAGGGCTCGAACAAAAAGGAGCGCAACAAAAACACGGTGATGATCACCGGGAACAGACCGGCAGTCCAGTCCAGCCACCAGGGCTGCATGAAGAGCTTGATCTTGGCCTCGGCGATGTCACCATCCACCTGCGAAATCCCCATGCCGGCGAGGTCGGCACGGCGCTTGGCGTCACTGGCCTCTAGTGCGCGCACGGCAGCCGCGCGGCGTGGCAAAAAGTAAAAGCGCTCGGCCAGCCAGTAGGCACCGGTGACCACCGAGGCTAGGAACAGCAACAGAGCGAAATTACCATCGACCAGGCCGAGGTACCAAGAGGCTGCGTAGACAACGAAGGCGCCAAGAATGGCAGAGGTCAGGGCTTGCATCAATCTTCCACCTGCAAAATGGCCAGGAAGGCTTCCTGGGGAACTTCAACCGAACCGATTTGTTTCATGCGTTTTTTGCCTGCTTTTTGCTTTTCAAGGAGCTTTTTCTTGCGCGAAATATCGCCGCCGTAACACTTGGCGAGCACGTTTTTGCGCAGCGCTTTGATTGTCTCACGGGCAATGATGTTGGCTCCGATAGCGGCCTGGATGGCGACATCGAACATCTGGCGCGAAATGATTTCACGCATCTTGGCCACCACGGCACGGCCGCGGTAGGCCGATTGCGTACGGTGCAGCATGATGGACAGCGCGTCTACCTTTTCGGAATTGAGCAAGATGTCCACCTTGACCACGTCTGCGGCCCGGTATTCCTTGAACTCGTAATCCATGGACGCGTAGCCCCGGCTCACGCTCTTGAGCTTGTCGAAGAAGTCGAGCACGATCTCGGCCAGCGGCATTTCATAGGTCAACACCACCTGGCGGCCCTTGTAGGCCATGTTCATCTGCACGCCGCGCTTCTGGTTGGCCAGCGTCATCACCACGCCCACATATTCCTGCGGCATGTAGAGGTGCACGGTGACGATGGGCTCGCGGATTTCGGCGGTCTTGCCGACCTCGGGCATCTTGGAGGGGTTCTCCACCGTGATCACTTCGCCGTCGTTCTTCATGACCTGATAGACCACGCTGGGGGCGGTGGTGATCAGGTCCTGGTCGAACTCGCGCTCAAGCCGCTCCTGCACAATTTCCATGTGCAGCAGACCCAAGAAACCGCAGCGAAAGCCAAAGCCCAGCGCCTGTGACACCTCAGGCTCGTAATGCAGCGAGGCATCGTTGAGCTTGAGCTTCTCCAGCGCATCGCGCAGCGAGTCGTACTCGCTGGCTTCTGTCGGGTAGAGACCGGCAAACACCTGGGGCTGGATTTCCTTGAAGCCCGGCAACGCCTCGGTCGCCGTAAAGGCCGCGCCGCCGGTTCCGGGCTTGATCAAGGTTACGGTATCGCCCACCTTGGCGGCCTGCAACTCCTTAATGCCGGCAATGATGTAACCCACCTCGCCTGCTTCGAGTGACTGGCGCGCCTCGTTGGCCGGCGTGAATACGCCCAAGTTGTCGGCGTTGTAGGTCGCGCCTGACGCCATCATCTTGATGCGCTCGCCCTTGGCCAGACGACCATCGACCACGCGCACCAACATCACCACGCCGACATAGGCGTCAAACCAGCTGTCCACAATCATGGCGCGCAGGGGGCCATCCGGATTGCCCCGGGGCGCGGGGATGCGGGCGACGACAGCTTCCAGAATGGCGTCAATGCCCACACCGGTCTTGGCCGAGCAGGGGATGGCATCGGTGGCATCGATGCCAATGACGTCTTCAATTTCGCTGCGGGCGTTTTCAAGATCTGCATTGGGCAGGTCGATCTTGTTGAGCACCGGCACCACCTCCACACCCAGTTCGAGTGCGGTGTAACAGTTGGCCACCGTTTGTGCTTCCACGCCCTGGCTGGCGTCCACCACCAGCAGCGCGCCCTCGCAGGCGGACAGGGAGCGGCTCACTTCGTACGAGAAGTCCACATGCCCTGGCGTGTCGATCAGGTTGAGGTTGTAGACCTGCCCATCGAGCGCCTTGTATTTAAGCGAAGCGGTCTGCGCCTTGATGGTTATCCCACGCTCCTTCTCGATGTCCATCGAGTCGAGCACCTGGGCTTCCATCTCGCGCGCTTCAAGCCCGCCGCAGCGCTGTATCAAGCGGTCTGCGAGAGTGGATTTGCCGTGATCAATGTGGGCGATGATCGAACAATTTCTGATGTGATTCATCAAGGGAACGCTTCAAGTGATTGAATTAAAACGGGCAGACAAGAAAAAAGGGCGCGACCAGTTTGGACGCGCCCTGAACCAACAATCTTTTGGCAACTGCGAAAGTTGGAACTTCATTGTAGGCAAAAAGTGCAGGGGTCACAGCCAAAAAATTTGAACAAAAGGAGAGTTGCAAGTCCACCACAGTTAACTTATGCACAACTTATTCACAAAATGAATAAGGGCTTAAGGAACAACTTGTGGGTGAACTGTGGACCACCTGTGGGATCCCCGAAAACATCCCACTTTCTGGACTTTAGGTCATGCTTTATAGCCAAACCGACCATGCTTCTGAGCACATTCTACCAAAACCGAACTAACCGCCCGGACAAGTTAGCGAGTGCAGACATGAACAGCCGGATCAAGGTATTTACAAAGAAAGAGGACGTCCCCAAAAAACAACCCCATAACCCGCTGAGCCATAGGGTTGTCACGGTGCCGCAGCAGACTATTTTGCCGCCTTCAGAACGGTGTACTGGGTCCAGTCGGCGCGGCGAAACAGCACGCTCATGGCCCTGGACTTGTCAAACTTGGCAATCACGGCATCAAATTCTCTGACCGACGACACATCGACATTGGCAATTTGGAGAATCACATCGCCTTCGCGCAGGCCGCCGCGTGCCGCAGCATCGGTAGCAGCCTCCACGCGCACACCACTCTTGAGGCTCAACTCTTTCTTCTGTCCATCGCTCAGGTCCGCCACCACCAGTCCGAACGCCTGCGCCGCAAGCGATGCCTTGGGCTTGTCTTCCTTTGCAGCGGGTGCCTTGGCCATGGCCTTGTCGGCCTCCACCTCGGCCACTACCACCGTCAAGTCCCGGTTTGCACCGCGGCGAAATACAGTGACCGTGGTCTTGGTGCCGGGCTTGGTGCCACCCACCATACGAGGTAGGTCGCTGGACTTTTCAATCGGCTTGCCTTCAAACTTGGTAATGATGTCGCCGGCCTCCACCCCCCCTTTTTCCGCAGGTGATCCCGCCTCGACGCTGCGCACCAGCGCGCCCATGGGTTTGCCCAGGCCAATGGACTCGGCGACTTCCTTGCTGACCTGGTCAATCTGCACACCTAGGCGCCCCCGTGACACCCGGCCGGTAGAACGGATCTGGTCGCTGACCCGGACTGCCTCGTCCATGGGTATGGCAAACGAGATGCCCATGTAGCCGCCCGAGCGCGAGTAAATCTGGCTGTTGACGCCGACCACCTCGCCGCGCATGTTGATCAAAGGGCCACCCGAGTTACCGGGGTTGATGGCCACATCGGTTTGGATAAAGGGCAGGTAGTCACCGGTATCGCGCAACTTGGCGCTCACAATGCCGGCCGTGACCGAATTTTCCAGGCCAAACGGAGAACCGATCGCCATCACCCATTCGCCCACGCGCAGCTTGTTGACATCACCCACCTTGACGGCAGGCAGGCCGCTCGCCTCGATCTTCACCAGGGCGATGTCCGAGCGCTTGTCGGCACCAATGATCTTGGCCTTGAACTCGCGCTTGTCGGTCAGGGTGACCAGCACCTCATCGGCACCTTCCACCACATGGGCATTGGTCATGATCAGGCCATCTGCAGAGAGAATAAAGCCCGAACCTACACCCTTGGGTTGCTCTTCTTCCTGCGCTTGGGGTGCCTGGGGCTGGCCCTTCTTGGGCGCCTGCTTGGGAATGTTGGGAACAGGCAGACCAAAGCGGCGGAAAAAGTCCAACAACTCTTCTTCGCCAGGCCCACTTTGTGCGGAGCGCAGCGCGACCTTTTCCGAGGTGCGGATGTTGACCACCGAGGGGCCGACCTGCTCCACCAGATCGGTGAAATCAGGCAGGTTACGCACCTGGGCCTGGGCCGACTGGGCTTGCCCGCCGACCAGGAACACCGCAGCAGAAATGGTTGCCACGGTCAGAACGGCGCGCAGGGCGCCAAACATCTGAGACTTCATTGTGTAGTTCCAATCATTTCAAAAGAAAACGCCATGCACAAAGCTGGCATACACGGATCTGGGGATTCATTGTCTTCGCGCAAGTGCAAAACCCAATGTCATTAGCGTAAAGAATCGAATTCCACCGACCGGGCTGTCACCTGGCTGCTCACCACCGCCCGGCGCAAGGCCAGCCAACCGGCATCCATGTGGCTGCTTTGCAGCCACAGCCATTGCTTGGGGCCCTGCTCGCAGGCGATATGTAAGAGCAGAACGCGCTGCAGGTCCAACGCGCAAAATAATTCCGTCACGGCACAATCAGCAGCGCCTGACCAATGCCAATGTTCACCGTCCCAGCGCAACTGCCCATTGGGAGCGCCACGCAGTCCCCAAGCGGCGGCGGCACTGCAGCCGAGCAGACTCAAGGCCAACACCAGGCTGCTAGCACCCCAACCCTGGCCCGAGCCAAAGCCAAGCAATGCGATCAAAGCCAGCCCGATCAGGCAAAAGAGCAGGCGGCGCTGCCATTGCGTCGGCCCTGCCTTCCAAGACGCTGCCGGTGGCCGGTGCATCGCCTAAGTACGCGCCCTTAGATGCGCTTGAAGACCAGGGAACCGTTGGTTCCACCGAAGCCGAAGTTGTTCTTCAGGGCCACGTCGATGCGCATGTCGCGCGCTGTGTTGGCGCAGAAGTCCAGGTCGCATGCCGGGTCCTGGTTGAACAGGTTGATGGTGGGCGGACTCTTCTGGTGGTAGATGGCCAGAATGGTCACCACCGACTCTAGGCCGCCGGCGCCACCGAGCAGGTGGCCGGTCATGGACTTGGTGGAGTTGATCACGGTCTTCTTGGCCGCGTCGCCCAGAGCTGCCTTGATGGCATTGGTCTCGTTGAGGTCACCCAGCGGCGTGGAGGTGCCGTGGGCATTGAGGTAGTCGATCTGATCCGGGTTGACGCCGGCATTGCGCATGGCGTTGACCATGGCACGGCGTGGGCCGTCCATATTCGGGGCCGTCATGTGACCAGCGTCTGCACTCATACCAAAACCGGCCAACTCGGCGTAAATGCGGGCGCCGCGCGCCTTGGCATGTTCGTATTCTTCGAGCACCACCACACCACCGCCCTCGCCCAGCACAAAGCCGTCACGGTCACGGTCCCAGGGGCGTGAAGCCGTAGCAGGATCGTCGTTGCGGGTGCTCAACGCCCGCATGGAGGCGAAGCCACCCACGCCCAGCGGTGAAATGGTGGCCTCAGAACCGCCGGCAACCATCACGTCGGCGTCTCCATACTCGATCATGCGACCGGCTTCGCCGATGCAATGCAGACCGGTGGTGCAAGCCGTGACGATGGCAATATTGGGGCCCTTGAAGCCGCACTTCATGGAGACATGGCCGGCCGTCATGTTGATGATGGAAGCCGGTACAAAAAATGGCGAGATGCGGCGCGGACCGCGCTCCATCAGCTCGGTGCGGGTGTTTTCAATCAGCGGCAAACCACCTATACCCGAACCGATCACGCAGCCAATGCGCGTGGCTTCTTCTTCGCCCAGGGCATCGCCCGTGGGCAGACCGGCATCGGCCACCGCCTGCATGGCAGCAGCAATGCCGAAGTGGATAAAGGTATCCATGGTGCGGGCTTCTTTGGTCGTCATGTACGACTCCAAATTGAAACCGCGTACCTCGCCTGCAATCTTGCAGGAGAAAGCAGACGCATCGAAATGGGTGATCAGGCCGATACCGGACTTGCCGGCCAGCAAATTGGCCCAGGTGTCAGGAACCGTATTACCAACGGGACTGACGCATCCCAAACCAGTGACAACAACGCGACGACGGGACATAGGATTTCAGCTTCAGCAGTTGGTAAAAAAAGTGCCGTCAAGCGGCATGAGGGAAGTGCAAACAAAAAAGGCCTGACCGCCTGAAGATCGGAATCTATCAGACCGGCAGGCCCATTCGGCAACGCCCGCAAAAAGACCTTATTAGGCCTTCTTGTGTGTGTTGGCGTAGTCGATGGCGTTTTGCACAGTCGTGATTTTTTCGGCGTCTTCGTCAGGAATTTCAATTCCGAACTCATCTTCCAAAGCCATCACCAGCTCCACGGTGTCCAGCGAGTCCGCACCCAGATCGGCCACGAAGGCTTTCTCGTTGGTGACTTGCGACTCTTCAACACCGAGTTGCTCGGCAATGATTTTTTTGACGCGTACTTCGATATCGCTCATGTGTTCACTCTAAGAGTTATTAAGAATCCGAGATTTTACCTTGCTGGGGAAGTATTCCCCGACCGGGCAGCCGAACGGACTAATCGGCGTTTGAAAAATCACATATACATGCCGCCGTTGACGTGCAATTCCTGCCCGGTCACATAGGCTGCCTGGGGCGACGCGAGGTAGCACACTGCATGTGCAACATCTTCCGGCCGACCCAGATGCCCCAAGGGAATTTGCCCCAACAAGGCCTTGTGCTGATCTTCACCCAAACCAGCCGTCATGTCGGTAGCGATAAACCCGGGGGCCACGCAGTTGACCGTGATGTTGCGCGAACCGAGTTCGCGCGCCAGCGCGCGGGTCATGCCCGCCACACCGGCCTTGGCCGCTGCGTAGTTGGCCTGGCCGGGGTTGCCAGAGGCGCCCACCACCGAGGTGATGCTGATGATGCGGCCATAGCGCTGCTTCATCATGGAGCGCATCACGGCGCGGCTCATGCGAAACACCCCTTTGAGGTTGGCGTCCATCACAGCATCCCAGTCCTCATCCTTCATGCGCATGGCCAGCGTGTCGCGGGTGATGCCCGCGTTGTTGACCAGCACCTGCAGGCCACCGTATTCCTTGGCCACGGCGTCCACCAGCGCTTGTCCTGCCAGCGCATCGGTCACATCCAGCACGCGTCCATCGCAACCGGGATAGGCCGACAGAGCTTCGCGTATTTTGGCCGCACCGGCCTCCGTAGTGGCGGTGCCAATCACCTTGAGCCCCTGGCGGGCCAACTCGGCCGCAATAGAGGCGCCAATGCCGCGCGATGCGCCGGTAACCAGGGCCACTTGGCCTGCAAATTGAACTTCGCTCATGCCAACACTCCCTTGACTTCTTCCATAGAGGCCGGGTCGAACAGGGCAGATCCCGTCATTTCACCGTCTATGCGTTTGACCAAACCGGCCAGCACCTTGCCGGGGCCGCATTCGACCACGTTGAGGATGCCCCTGGCCTTGAGGGCCTGCACGCACTCCACCCAGCGCACCGGGCCAAAGGCCTGGCGGTACAGTGCGTCGCGAATGGAGTCCGCAGATGTTTGTACGGTCACGTCGATGTTGTTGATCAATGCGATTTGGGGTTCGGCCAGCTCAAGCTCGGCCAGTCTTGCGCGCAACTTTTCGGCCGCGGGCTTCATCAGACTGGAATGGAATGGGGCCGACACCGGCAGCGGCAAGGCGCGCTTGGCACCATGGGCCTTGACCCATTCGCAGGCCTTTTCGACAGCCGCCTTGCTGCCGGCAATCACGGTTTGGCCGGGATCGTTGAAATTCACGGCCTGCACCACCTCGGCAGAGCCGGCGCCAAAAGATGCTGCGACTTCCAGGCAACCCTCGGCAACGCGCGCGGCGTCCATGCCCAAAATGGCGGCCATGGCGCCAATGCCCACCGGCACTGCATCCTGCATGGCCTGTGCCCGCAGGCGCACCAGGGGCGCGGCCTGTGCCAGCGTCAGCACGCCGGCCGCTACCAGCGCCGAATATTCACCCAGCGAATGACCCGCTACCGCATCGGGTTTGATGCCGACCTCGGCCATCCACACGCGGTAGGCGGCAACGCCAGCCACCAGCATCACCGGTTGGGTATTGGTGGTCAGGGCCAGCGCTTCCTTGGGGCCTTCTGCAATCAGTTGGGCGATGTTTTCACCCAGTGCGTCGGAGGCTTCTTGCAGCGTTTGGGCCACCACCGGGTGCGCGCCCCAACCGTTCAGCATGCCGACCGACTGGGAGCCTTGTCCCGGAAAAACAAATGCAAATTTTTTCATGGCGATTCCAAAGTGATTGCCCGGGCACAGCCGGGCGTTGACCGGTCTGGCTAGAGCTTCAGAACCACGGCGCCCCAGGTAAACCCACCGCCCACGCCTTCGAGCATGATCGTCTGGCCGGATTTGACTTGTCCGGAGCGCACCGCAGTGTCAAGCGCCAAGGGGATGGAAGCAGCCGAGGTATTGCCATGCTGGTCCACAGTGACCACCACCTTGTCCATGGGCAGTTTGAGCTTGCGCGCCGTGCTTTGCATGATGCGGATATTGGCCTGGTGGGGCACCAACCAGTCTAGATCGGCGGCTGTCAAGTTGGCCTTGGTCAGCGCCGCGCGCGCCGCGTCTTCGAGCACACCCACCGCCAGTTTGAATACCGCTTGGCCATCCATCTTGAGCAGCGGGTCGCCCAACACCTTGCCGCCCGACACATGGCCGGGCACGCACAAAATACCGACATGCTTGCCGTCGGCATGCAGGTCGCTGGCCAAAATGCCGGGGGTGTCGGAGGCTTCGAGCACCACGGCACCGGCGCCATCGCCAAACAGCACGCAGGTGGTGCGGTCGGTGAAGTCCAAAATACGCGAGAACACTTCGGCGCCTATGATCAGCGCCTTGCTCGCAGCACCGGTCTTGATCATGGAATCGGCCACGCTCAGTGCATAGACAAAGCCGCAGCAAACAGCCTGCAAATCAAACGCCGGACCGCCTGCTGCTCCCAGCTTGTTCTGCACGATGCAGGCGGTCGAGGGGAAGACCATATCGGGCGTGCTGGTGGCCACGATGATCAGGTCGATGTCCTGCGCCGTGATACCGGCAGCAGCCAGCGCGCTCTTGGCGGCCTCCACCGCCAGGTCACTGCTGAACACGCCATCGGCGGCAAAGTGGCGCGCCCGGATGCCGGTGCGCTCCACGATCCACTCATCGGAAGACTCAACGCCGGTGGCGGCCAATTCGGCCACCAGGTCGGCATTGGTCAGCCTGCGCGGGGGCAGATAGCTGCCAGTGCCTGTAATGCGGGAATATCGGCTCATGGGTATTTGGGGCGGAGCTGGCTCAGATCAATGCATCTGCCGGCTCGACCAAAAGGGGTCTTGCCTTGGCAATGCGAAGCTGAACGCGGTCCAACAAGTTGTTTCGGGCTGCATCATACGCGCGGTTCAAAGCGTTACCGAAGGCCATCACGTCGGCGGAGCCGTGGCTTTTGAACACCAGGCCGCGCAATCCGAGCAGGGCCGCGCCGTTGTAGCGCCTGTGGTCAAAGCGGTTTTTCAGCGCCTTGAGCACCGGGTAGGCAATCAATGCAGACAGTTTGGTGAATGGGTTTTTGGAAAACTCGGCCTTCAAAAAGCCGCCAATCATGGAAGCCAGACCTTCGCTGGTCTTGAGCGCCACATTGCCCACAAAGCCATCGCAGACCACGATGTCGACCACACCCTTGAAGATGTCATTGCCTTCGACGTTGCCGTAAAAGTTCAGGTCACCCGCCTTGGCAGCGGCGCGCAGCAACTCGCCTGCCCGCTTGATCACCTCGTTGCCCTTGATGGCTTCTTCGCCGATATTGAGCAGGCCCACCGAGGGCGCGTCCTCATTCTTGAGCACCGACACCAGGGCCGAGCCCATCATGGCAAATTGCAGCAGATGTTCGGCCGTGCAATCCACATTGGCGCCCAGGTCCAGCACCGTGGTGGCGCCGCCCGTTTTATTGGGAATCTGCCCCGCAATCGCAGGACGCTCAATGCCTTCAATGGTCTTGAGGACATAGCGGGAAATCGCCATCAGAGCGCCGGTATTGCCCGCCGACACGGCCGCCTGGGCCGCACCGTCCTTGACCTGCTGCACCGCCACCCGCATCGAGGAGTCTTTTTTGCGGCGCAACGCCACTTCGAGCGGGTCGTCCATGGTGACCACCTCGCTGGCGGTGACGATGGAAGCACGGGGGTGCGAGAAGCCTTGCAAGGCCTGAGGCAAGCCGACCAAAATCAGCCTCGCCTCGGGGTGTGCATCCAGAAACTCGGTGCAGGCAGGCAGGGTCACTTTGGGACCATGGTCGCCGCCCATGCAGTCAACAGCTATGGTGATCACGCAGAACTCGCTCGCATTGAAAGGGTTGACAGGCGAAAAGCGCCCGGACAATAAAAAAGCCCGTCGCTACGGGTCAGTAGCTTCGGGCTTTGCTGTAAGCGCGCGGCTTACGCTTCTGATTTGGTCTTCAGCACCTTGCGACCACGGTAAAAACCGGTGGGGCTGATGTGGTGACGCAGGTGGATTTCGCCGGTCGTTGGTTCCACTGCAATGCCTGGCACAACCAGGGCATTGTGCGAACGGTGCATACCGCGCTTGGAGGGAGATTTCTTGTTCTGTTGAACGGCCATTTTTGGCTCCTGGGCAATAGGTGTTGCACAGGCTGCAACACGTTGAGGGTTGGTAAAAACGCGTCCACTGACTGGCCGCGAAGCCTCAGATTATAGCCTATTCCTGCGGGCTTAACCGGGGTCCTTCTTCTTGAGCTGCTGCAGCACCGCAAAGGGGTTGGGTTTTTCCTGCTCCAGCTCCACAAAGCCCGCGTCTGCCGCCTGCAGCTTCACTGGCGTAGGGCAGATCTCGTGCATGGACACCAGGGGCGTAGCCATCAGCAACTCGTCTTCCATCAACTCCAGCAGATCAAAAGATTTGCTGATGACCAGCACATCTTCCTCGGACTCTTCGTCCTCCACCTCGGCCAGCGCCTCGGAGGCCACAAAGCGGAAGTCGCGCTCAAAACCAATCGTCTCATCCACTGGTCCCAGGCAGCGCTGGCACACCAGCGTGACCGTAGCCTGGGCCGACAGATGCAGCCAGGGCTCCTCGCCACCGGCCGCGTCGGGGCGCATTTCGCCCTGCACGCAATAGCTGGCAAAGGTCTCGCCGCCCAGACCCTGGCTTTGCTCTAACAGGCGGGTAAAGCGCGACAGACGCTCCTCGCCAGCGTAAGTGCCCTGACTTTTGGCAAAGGCCGATATGTGCAGGTGCTGCGCGTCAAATTCGTTTTTCATGGGGGGCAGTGTAAGAGAATCGGGCCATGCACTCTTTAGCAAATAGAAAACTCATACTGGGCTCGACCTCGGTGTACCGGCGCGAACTGCTGGGGCGTTTACGCGTTCCCTTTTCCGTCGAATCACCCCATGTGGACGAATCACCCCTGAGCGGCGAAGCGCCCGCAGCGCTGGCCCGCCGTCTGGCGCTGGCCAAGGCGCAGGCCGTGGCCGAACGCTTTCCGCAGGCGATAGTGATCGGCTCCGACCAGGTCGCCGATCTGGACGGCTTGGCCCTGGGTAAACCGGGCACGCACGCACGCGCCGTGTTGCAGCTGCAGCAGATGTCGGGCAAGGTTGTTATTTTTCAGACCGCCATTGCCGTGGTCTGCCAGGCCAGCGGCTTTTGTCAGCAGGCGCTGGCGCCGGTGAAGGTGCTGTTTCGCACGCTGAGCGCCACCGAGATTGAAAACTACCTGCAGGCCGAGCAGCCCTACGACTGTGCCGGCAGCGCCAAGAGCGAAGGCCTGGGCATTGCCCTGTTGGAGCGCATAGACAATGACGACCCAACCGCCTTGATCGGCCTGCCCCTGATTCGCACCGCCGCCCTGTTGCGCGCGGCCGGTATTGATTTGCTGGCCTGAGCGCCACCCGCCATGAACGCCAACCAACACACCCCAGACAGCAAAAAGAACACCGGCACCCTGTATCTGGTGCCAGCCCCATTGGACTTTGGCTGTGATGAAACCATGGGCCTGGATGCCTCCATGCCCCGGGCCACCACCGAGATCGCAGCCGGCATCAGCCAATGGATTTGCGAGAACGCCAAGTCCACCCGCGCCTACCTCAAACGCATTGGCGAAAGCACCCCGCTGTGCCTGCCGATTCAAGCCATGCAGCTGCAAGAACTGCCGCGCGAGGTGCACAAAAAGGGCGATCACGGGGGCGACTTTGATGCACGCTACCTGTTGGCACCGGCGCTCGCTGGCCAGCGCATGGGCCTCATCAGCGAAGCCGGCATGCCCGCCGTGGCCGACCCCGGTTCTTCGGTGGTGCGCGCAGCCCACGACCTCGGCATCCCGGTGGTGCCGCTGGTGGGGCCGGTCTCGCTCTTGCTGGCACTGGCTGCTAGTGGCCTCAACGGACAGAGCTTTGCCTTTGTCGGCTATGTACCTGCCGCACCCGCCGAGCGGGCGCAAAAAATAAGGGAGTTGGAGTCACTGGCCCTCAAAACCGGACAGACCCAGATCTTTATCGAAACGCCCTACCGCAACACCGCATTGCTTCAAACGCTGCTGCAAAGCCTGCAACACAACACGCGACTGGCCACTGCGAGCGGTCTGACGCTCAGCCGCGCGCAATGCCACAGCGATGTGGTGAAAAATTGGAAACACAAACCCTGGGCGCTGGACAACAGCACGCCCACGGTTTTTGCTATAGGCAGGTAATTGCCCCCGGCGCCGGGCAATTAGCGTAGGCCGGGAGCCGTCTTCAAGGCGCGCACCGAGCCTTCGCCGATCGAGGCACCAAAGCGCTTGACCAGACGCTCGGCCACGTTGTCGCGCCTTGTGTAGTCCACCAGCTCTTCGGCCTTGATCACATCGCGCGCCACGAAGTCCAGGCTGGCCAACTGGTCGGCCAGACCCATTTCTACCGCCTGCTGGCCGGTCCAAAACAGGCCGCTAAAGGTTTCTGGTGTCTCTTTCAGACGCGCGCCGCGCCCGGCCTTCACGGCGGCAATGAACTGCTGGTGAATCTGGTTGAGCATGGTCTGGGCAAAGGCGCGTTGCTTGTCGGTTTGTGGGCTAAAGGGGTCCAGGAAGCCCTTGTTCTCACCGGCTGTCATCAAGCGCCGCTCAATGCCCACCTTGTCCATCAGGCCGGTAAAGCCAAAGCCGTCCATGAGCACGCCAATGCTGCCCACGATGCTGGCCTTATCGACATAGATCTTGTCAGCGGCCGATGCAATGTAATAGGCCGCCGAGGCACAGGTCTCTTCCACCACGGCGTAGATGGGCTTTTTGTACTTGGCTCGCAGGCGGTGGATTTCATCGTTGATGATGCCGGCCTGCACCGGGCTGCCACCGGGCGAGTTGATCAGCAGCACCACGCCTTGCGTGCCGGCATCTTCCAGGGCGCTGCGCAGGGCAGACACCACCAGTTCGGCACTGGCCTCACCGCCAGCGGCGATCTCGCCCTTGATTTCAATCACCGCTGTGTGCGGCTTAGACACATCGGCCGGTGCGCCACCGCGCTCCCAACCAAACCAGACCAGCGCCATCACAAACGCCAGCCAGGCCAGGCGGATGCCGTTGCGCCAGCGCCTGGCCTGGCGCTGCTCGATCAGCGTGGCCATGGCCAGCTTTTCCAGCGTGGCGCGCTCCCATCCGGCTGCGCTGTTGGGCAGGGCGTGGGGATTGGAATCGGATTGCAAAATAGGTTCGGTCATGTCAGAGCTTCACGGGTTGCAGATGGGGGGCAGTATGCCAGCGCACTACGCCGTCACACTCGGAGGTGGCTATGCGGATCAAAGCGCCGCGACAGGGGCCGCCACTGCAAGCGCCTGTCTTTGGGCTATAGGTGGCGCCATGGGTGGCACAGATCAGCCAATGGCCGCTCACATCGAAAAACCGGTTGGGCTGGTAATCCATCTCCATGGGCACATGGGAGCAGCGGTTCAGATAGGCATACACCGTCCCGTCGTAGCGGATGGCAAAGCCCAGGCAGGTCTGGCCCTGGTAGATCACATCAAAGGGTGCCGCCTCGCCACTGTCCACCAGCGCAGCGGAGTTGCACAGCACCATTTCCTGCGGCGCAAATCCCGGCGCCGGACTCACCCCATCAGCCATGTGCCAGCAGCCACTGCTGCAGTTCAGCCACCGAATGCGCCACATACAGCGGAGCAAACTCCGCGAAGGCCACATGGTCGTGCGCACCGTAACTCACACCCACACTGGGGCAACCGGCATTGCGCGCCATCTGCAGATCGTGCGTGGTGTCGCCAATCATCAGCATGCGTGCGGGCGCAACGCCCAATTCCGCCATCAGTTCTTGCAGCATCAAGGGGTGCGGTTTGCCGGCCGTCTCGTCGGCAGTACGGGACGCATGGAACAGGCCCTGCAGTTCGTCGCGCGCCAGGGTTTCGTCCAGCCCGCGCCGGCTCTTGCCCGTGGCCACGGCCAGAAAGTGCTGCCGGTCTTTGAGCGCATGCAGCAGGGGCAGCACACCAGTAAACAGACTGATGTCATGCTGGTGCAGGGTGTAGTGGTGCTTGTAGCGCTCGCCCAGCAGCGGGTATTGGTCCTTGGGCACATCGGGTGCCGCGTAGGCCAGAGCCGCCATCAGTCCCATGCCGATCACGTAGGAGGCGTCCGTATCGCTGGGCACGGTTCCGCCCACATCGCGCACCGCTTCCTGGATGCAGCGCGTGATGATGGCGGTGGAGTCAAACAGGGTTCCGTCCCAATCAAAGGCGATCAGATCGAATTGGCGGGTGGGCGCCGCCGAAGGATTTGGCATGGGGTGCATTGGCATGGGGTACATCACTCAGCGCTGGGGGGCATGGCATACCGCAGGAATGCGGCAAGGTCGGCCGGCAATTCTGCCTGCAACTCCATCCGCTTACCGGTTCCGGGGTGATTGCACTGGAAGCGCCAGGCATGCAAAAACATGCGCTTGAGCCCGCCTGTTCCCAGCACCTTCGCCAACTCCTTGTTGGCCTCGAAGTTGCCGTACTTGTCGTCGCCGGCAATCGGCATGCCCTCGGAAGCCAGGTGCACGCGGATCTGGTGGGTGCGCCCGGTCTTCAGGGTCACTTCCAACAGCGAATAGGGCTTGGCCGCATCCGGCGCCGTCGTTCCGCGCAGCTTCACCATCGTCAGGGAAGGCATGCCGTCCGGGTCATCCTTGGCCACCACCTTGACGCGGCGCTCACCACCGTCGGGCTGCCCGTCCTTGCCCGGCAGCACATATTTGTGCAGCGGCTTGCTCAGGACCTTGAGGTTTTCTGGCCACAGTCCCAGCACCATGGCCAGATAGATCTTGCCGGTTTCACGCTCGCGGAACTGGTCCTGCAGCTTCTTTAACGAACTGCGCTTCTTGGCCACCAGCAAAATGCCGGAGGTCTCGCGGTCCAGGCGGTGCACCAGCTCCAAAAAATAAGCGCGCGGCCTGGCCATGCGCAGCTGCTCGATCACGCCAAAGCTCACACCCGAGCCGCCATGCACGGCCACGCCGGCGGGCTTGTTGATGGCCAGAAAGTAGTCGTCTTCAAACAGAATCGGGAAGTCCTTGGCCGGAGCAAAGCCGCCAGCCGACAAGGCGGCACTGCCGCCCTGCCCGCTGCTGCCGGCTTTTTCCACAAGGGCCGCCATGGCCTGGGCCTTCTCGTCGGCCCGCTCGGACACGCGCACCGGCGGCAGACGCACCAGGTCGCCTGCGGCAATGCGTGTGTCGGCCGATACGCGGCCCTTGTTGATACGCACCTCGCCGCTGCGGATGATGCGGTAGACATGGGTCTTTGGCACGCCCTTGAGATGGCGCATCAGGAAGTTATCCAGGCGCTGACCGGCGGAATCTTCATCCACGGTCAGTGTTTGTGATTGGGGAACGGTGGAAGTCAGATTGGCCCCTATAATGTGTTTCACTAGCGATGCGCTGTAAGTGGTTGATTTAGCTGGAGTTTAGTCCACACCCCATTTACAGCAGCGCTGGAAGGTCGATGCCGCCGCTTGCTGCAGCCTGTAAATCACCCGCCACCTGCGTGTAGTGACAGTCTGCCAAACGGTCAATCGGGCGAATTGAAACCCTGATACGGAATACCCCAAGTTTGCAAGCCCACGGTTTGCAAACGGATAAAAAACGAGATGTTTGTGTTGTGGAGACTATGGAGCATGTGCCTACGGTGCGTTATCGCGCAGCCCTTTGCCGTGCGTCTGCCCGCAACCCGCTTGCATTCGGTGACATATGGCTCTGAACAGAGTGCATATGCACAAACTCCTCCCCTCGTTCCCATCCACGTGCCCACGCTTCGACGCCTCGTGTAGTTCGAAGTTCTCCGGCAATTCCTCCTCACTTCAGTTCGTCAGCCAGGCACCGTTAGCCCATTTTGGGCATGTACAAACTGAAGAAGGACGCAATCCATGAAACGGATGCTTATCAACGCTACGCAGGCTGAAGAACGCCGCCTGGCCATTGTCGATGGACAAAAACTCCTCGACTACGAAATCGAAATCGAAGGGCGCGAACAGCGCAAGGGCAATATTTACAAGGCCGTGGTCACTCGCGTGGAGCCCTCCCTGGAAGCCTGCTTTGTGGACTACGGTGAAGACCGCCACGGCTTTTTGCCCTTCAAGGAAATCTCCAAACAATTCTTCCAGCAAGGTGTCTCCGCCGGCAATGCCCGCATCCAGGACGCCATCCGCGAAGGCCAGGAGCTGCTGGTGCAGGTCGAAAAAGAAGAACGTGGCAACAAGGGCGCGGCGCTCACCACCTTCGTCTCTTTGGCCGGCCGCTATGTGGTGCTGATGCCCAACAACCCGCGTGGTGGTGGTGTGAGCCGGCGCATCGAGGGTGAAGACCGTGCCGACCTGAAGGAAGCACTCGACCAGCTCGAATACCCCAACGGCATGAGCATCATTGCCCGCACCGCCGGCATCGGTCGCACGGCGCCCGAACTGCAGTGGGACCTGAACTACCTGCTCAAGCTGTGGACCGCCATTGACGGCGCCGCCAAGGGCACCAAGGGCGCCTTCCTGATTTACCAGGAATCGAGCCTGGTGATCCGCGCCATTCGCGACTACTTCAACCACGACATCGGCGACATCCTGATCGACACCGACGACGTGTACGAGCAAGCCCAGCAGTTCATGGCCCACGTCATGCCCGAGCATGCCGCCCGCGTGAAGCGCTACCGCGATGACGCGCCGCTGTTTAGCCGCTTCCAGATCGAACACCAGATCGAATCGGCCTACGCCCGCACCGTGCAACTGCCCTCGGGCGGCGCCATCGTGATCGACCACACCGAAGCCTTGGTGTCCGTGGACGTGAACTCGGCCCGCGCCATCAAGGGCGGCGACATCGAAGAAACCGCCACCCGCACCAACCTGGAAGCGGCCGACGAAGTGGCGCGCCAGATGCGTCTGCGCGACTTGGGTGGCCTGATCGTGATCGACTTTATCGACATGGAAGAGTCCCGCAACCGCCGCGAAGTGGAAAACCGCTTGCGCGACGCCCTGCGCCAAGACCGTGCCCGTGTGCAGTTCGGCACCATCAGCAAATTCGGCCTGATGGAAATGAGCCGCCAGCGCCTGCGCCCGGCTCTCTCCGAAGGTGCATCCATCCCCTGCCCACGTTGCGGCGGCTCCGGTCACATCCGTGACACGGAAAGCTCGGCCCTGCAAATTTTGCGCATCATCCAGGAAGAGTCGCTCAAGGACAACACGGCTTCGGTGCTGTGCCAGGTCCCGGTCGATGTGGCTTCCTTCTTGCTCAACGAAAAGCGTACCGAGATCGCCAAGATCGAACTCAAGCAGCGCATCAACGTGCTCATGGTTCCCAACAAGAACCTGGAAACGCCCAACTACAAGTTGGAGCGCCTCAAGCACGACGACCCGCGCCTAGACAACATCGAAGCCAGCTACAAAATGGCCGACGAGATGGAAGACGCCACCAGCGTCACACGCCGTTCGCAAGAGCCCACCAACAAGCAAACCCCGGTCATCAAGGGCGTGTTGCCGGACGCACCCGCACCCATCGTGGCGCCTAAGCCCGAAGTGGCCAAGGTGGCACCGGTTGCGGCCAAGCCTGTGCTTGCACCCGTGCCTGTGGCGCCGGTAAGCACCGGCTTCTTTGGCTGGATCAAAAACCTGCTGGGTGCGCAAGCGCCGGCGCCCGTCAAGCCGGTGGCAGTAGCTGCGGTCAAGCTTGAGGAAAAGCGCGACGCACGCCCTCCACGCGAAGGCGGCCGTGATGGCGCGCGCGGTGGACGCAGTGAAGGTGGTCGCGGTGGTCGCAGTGAAGGTGGTCGCAGTGAAGGTGGTCGCGGACCGCGTGGCGAAGGCCGTGGCGGTGAAGCGACTCGCGGACCGCGTGGCGAAGGCCGTGGCGGCGAGCGTCCCGAAGGTCAACGCAGCGAGGGCCAACGCCCTGAAGCAGCTGGCGAAGGTGGCCGTGGTGGACGCGGTGGACGCGGTGGCGAGCGCAGTGAGCGTGGTGGTGAGCGTGCCCCGGTACAGCAGCGCGAGCGTTTTGATGCCGAAGCCAAACCCATGGCCGTTGAGGCTGTGGGCGTGGATGCAGGCAACCCGGACAACCGCGAACAGCGCCCCGAGCGCGCACCGCGTCCCGAGCGTGGTGAACGCCAGGAACGCGGTGGCGAGCGCGGTGCTGAGCGCAATGAACGTGGTGGCGAGCGCGGCAATCGCCCTGCCCGTCCTGAGCGCGTAGAAGCCGCTGAAGGCGCGCAAGGCAATAGCCGCCCCGCAGAGCGCGAAGAAAATCGTGACGCCAACCGCGAAGAGAATCGCGAAGCCAATCCCGATGCCAACCGTGGCGAAGCCGGCGGCGAAGGTGCGGACGGTCAACGCGGCGAAGGCCGTGGTCGCGGCAACCGCGGCGGCCGTGGCCGTGGCGGCGAGCGCGGACCGCGTCCCGAAGGCATAAACCCCCAAGGCGAAGGCCAGGTTCAGCAAGCCATGTTTGTGCCCGAAGGAAGCCCACCAGCCGCACCGCTGATTGAAGAGGGCAATGAGCCACGCAACAACGGTGAGCCGCGTGAAAAGCGTTCCCGTGACCGCTATGGCCGCGACCGTGGCCCGCGCACCGAGCGTCCCGCACGCCATGAGTTCACCGAGCAGGGTGTGAGCGAAATGCCAGCTGTAGCGCCCGTCGCTGTGTACGCAGCGCAGGAAGCCCAAGCGGTTACCAGCGTTGCGCCAACAACCGTGGTGACTGACATCCCAGCAGTGCGGGTTGAGGCCGCACCGGTTGCGGTAGCAGTTGCGCAGGCAGCAGTTGTGCCTGCAGCTCCAGTAGCAGTTGCGCCTGTAGCAATTGCACCGGTGGTGCGCGCCGAGCCTGCCCCCAAGGCAGTCGCGGCACCCGCTGTAGCAGCCGCCACAGGCAGCATGCCCAAGGTGACCGGCTATGCCCTGCCCCAGGATGACCTGATTCAGGTGGCCCAGGGCTCGGGTCTGCAGTGGGTCAACACCAGTGCCGACAGCGTGGCCAAGGCCCAGGCAGCGATGGCTGCCGAGGCACAGGCCGTGCATGTGCCGCGTGTGCGCCCCGCCGCAGTGAATGTGGACGCCGGTCCGCTGGTGCTGGTGGAAACCAAGCGCGATCTGCGCAACATGACGCTGCCGTTTGAAGAAGACAGCAAGGCTTAAGCACTTCAGCGTTTGAGCAAAAAAGGGGCACCGTTTGGTGCCCCTTTTTTCATCTACTCAACGTTGCGGCTTGCGGTATCCCCTAGCAAAGCCCCGTGCAATGGAAAATGCGCAGGGGCTAAAGACGCACCACATTGGCCGTGTCGGCCAACAGGCCCTGGCGCGACAGGGCGCCAAAGCTGTGCACCTGGTTGCCGCCATTGCGCCGTCCGTAATCGACGGCACGCTCGGCGCGCTCGAGTGCGATCACGGGAGAATCGTCTGCAGTGATGCGGGTAAAACCGGCGCAGGCCGTGGCATGGCCTACTTGGGGAAAATTGAACCTCTCCGTGTTCACCCGAAAGCGCTCAAACGCGGCCAACACCAGCGCCTCTTCGGGGCAGTGCATCAACACGGCAAACTGGTCGCCACCGAGCCGGTAGATGCGGTCATAGGTGCGAAAGGTGTTGTTCAAAATGCGGGCCAGCAGCAGCAGCACTTCCTCGGCCACCAAGTGGCCACTCTTCTCGTCGATGGCGTCGAAGTGGTCCACGCGGATCGTTCCCAACCAGTAATTGGGCGGCACCCGGTGGCGGCGCTCCTGACCCGATACGGGCTTTCCTGCCAGCAGTTCCGGGCCTGCACCCTCGTCCATCTCGTCCAATACGGCGCTGTAAAAGGTGTCATCGAGTGACTTGCGATTGAGCAAACCGGTCAGGCCGTCGCGGTTGCTATAGGCCAGCAGGTGGTACATATTGCGAAACACATGCAGCACCACGTTTATGGTTTCCCGCTCATCAGGGCCCAAGGCCTGGGGCGAATGAATTTCAAGCACCCCCTGGGCGTCGCCACGTGCACCGTCAAATAGCGGCAAATAGCTAAAGTGTGGACCGGCGTCGCCCTCCAGTGCCACTTCAAACGGGCTTCCGCTCTGGATGCAGCGCAATCGCTCTTGGTCGTCTGCCAGATGGGGCAGGGCCGCAAAATCGACCCGCAGCGGGTCTATCACCGTGCCGCCCCCTCCGGCGTCGAGCCGCACCAATTGCAGCCAGCGACTGCCTCCCTCCGCGCTGGCGACCACGACGATGACAACGCGCTGCAGCGGCAGCAGGTCAATCAAGGCCTTGGCCATGGTCAGCTCCAGCAGCTCCCGCTCGCGGTGGTCGGTCAGCCTCGTCAGATGTTCGATCAGTGTTGCCATTGGCGCATAGTAGTCTGGAACAGCTACCGCGTCATCAATGCCAACTTGGCAAGCGCCCGATTTCTGTTAGCTGCGGGCGGCCTCCACCAAGGCCTGGCGATAAGCCTCTGTGGCAGCGGCCGTATCTTGGCGCTGCTCGGCCATGGCGGCAATTGCGCGCCAGGCATCGCGCTTGAGGCCAGCATCCTGCAGCATGGCCAGTGACTGCTTGAGCATTTGCTGCGCCTTGCCCCACAGGCTCAGCCGCATGCACACCACACCGGCTAGGTACTGCAAAGCGGCATCGCGCGGATTGGCTATTTGCGCCGCCTCTATGCGTGCAAGCCATTGCCCCTCGGGGGCCTGACCAGCCGCACCAAAGCCCGACTCCAGCGTGCGCACCAAGCGCACCTTCTGGGCCAGGCTCAGGGCCTCGGGTTGCTCCTGCATGCGGCTCCATACCGGCAGCAACCATTGGCGCGAAGTGGCGGCGTCACCCTGCTGGTCCAGCAAGCGTTGGGCCGCCTGCATGGCCACGTCGGGCATTTCGCGCTCGGCTGGCTCCAGCGCATCCCAGGCGCGTTGGAGTTGCACCGGGTCGTGGGCGCCATCGAGGTGTTCCATCGCCAGACCGCGAACAATACTCTTGCCGGCTACTTCAGAGAAGGCCCTGTGCTTGGTCAATTGGCGCGCCATTTCCAGCGCCTGCAGCGGGCGCCCCGCCATGCGGGCAGCCTTGAAACGCAGGCGCAGTGCAATGGTGCGGCGCGAAGCGCCCTGGTGCATCAGGTCCAGCCACTCCATGGACTTGGCGGCATCGCGGTCGTCCAGGGCCCAGCGCGCCGCGCGCAACTGCACACCGTCGCGCATCTCCAGCGCATCACGCGCCTGGGAATGCTCCAGCGCCAACAAGAAGTGTTTTTCGCGCAGATTGCGATCCTGCAGAGCATGCGCGCTTTCAGCGGCCAGCAGGTGCGACAGGGTGCGCAGGCGCTCGGCATAGCTCAGCGTCTCGCCGCTGCGCGCCACCGCCTCTTCCAGCGATGCCACCAACTCGGCCGCCTTGCGTGCCCGGATATAACGCCCACCCAACAGGTGCGAAAACGAATCCAGCAGCGCCGCCTGTATGGCGCGCTCCCTTTGCTGCAAACGCCAGCGCCGCGCCTGCTGCGGAATACCAAAGAAGGCAGACAGCGTGCGCAGGGCAAAGTGCAGCGCGACAAACACCAAGGCCATCAGCAACAAAAACAGGTTGAGCGAGATGTCCACCCGGTGCGGTGGCCAGTACAGGGTGACGGTACCGGGGTCATTGCCGGCGAACAGGGCCAGGGCCACGGCCACCGCAAAAAGCCCCATCAACCAAAGAGCGGCGCGCAAACTAACGCCCCCCCGCCGCAGTGGACAAAGCCGCCAGCGTTTCATCGATACGCGGCACCTCCAGCGTGCGCATCTGCCCCTGTACCTGCAGCAGCAGGGCCTGCGCGGTCTGCGTCTTGCGCGAACCCGCGTCAAAATAATGGCCGATGGCCAGGGCCGCCGTGCCCAGGTCGCCGCGCGCTGACTCGATCTGGCGCGACAACAGGCCCAAGCGGGCATTGAGCAGGCGCAGCTTGAGATTTTCGCGCAGGAAAAACGACTGCTCCGGATTCAGGAGCGCCGCATCCGGGTCTTCAATCCGGCTCACACGCACCAGGCTGCGCAACTCCTCGCGCACCTGCAGGCCCAGCCGGCTCCACCAGGACAGCACCGACTCGTCGGCCTTGCGTTTGACGCTGTCTGCGCCCTTGGGGCCGGCGGCACTCGCGCTACCCACGGCATTGGCAATCGGCAGTTCATCGGCCAGGGTGACCAGCTCATCGAGCTTGATCAAGAGCGCGGGTGTATCGGACAGTGCGGTGGCCTTGATGCGCGCCACATCGCGGACAATGGCCCTTTGCAACGGGGTCAGGCGCGGCTGGGCGGCCCGCGTGACGCGCAGGTCGGCACTTTTGAGCGCCGCCAGCAACGGCTCCACGCTGCCGGTGAGCTGAGCCTGCTGCTGTGCCAGGCGCAAAGAGGAATCGATGTCCACCACCAGGTTTTCATCGCGCGAGCGCGACAGGCTTTGCATCAGGTCTTCGAGCTGGCTGCGCTGCAGCGAGACCTCCGCCAACCTTGCCTCGGTGACGCTGAGCTTGGCGGCTGTCTCCATGGCCAGATCCTGCGCCTGCTTGGACATGGTGCGCGCCTCACCGGCCTGCACGCCGGTATCGGCGCTCTGGCGTGCCAACTGCTGCTGCATGCCATTTAACTTTTGCCACACCAGCAGGCTGCCGGCCAGACCGGCTAGCGCCAGCAGGGCCACCAACCACAACCAGCGTTGGGGTGTGATCTGCGCCACTGGCAATGCAGCGGGTGCAGGCAGGGCTGCCATAGCCGGCTTGGCGTTGGCAGGAAAATCCGGTTCTGTACTCATGCCAGCGATTCTATCGACGCAAGCAGGTCGGGCACGGCCGGACGCGACTCGCACACCAGGCCAAAACCGGCAAGCCGCGCCGCCTGTGCAATGCGCGGGTGGGTGGCGAGCGCACGCGCCCCGCTCCAGGACTGCCCCTCTGCCATGCTGCGCAGGTTGGTCAGCGCCTCCGAGCTGCTGAATAACCAGACCGTTCCGTCGCTGGCGGCCACTTGCAGCAGCGCCAGCGCATTGACGCTGAGCTGCGGCGCGCGGCGCACATAGGCCACCACAAACTCCACCAGCGCGCCGCGCTCGGCCAGGCGTGCGGCGAACCAGTCGCGCCCCACTCCCTGGGCTGCGGCACTGTCATCGCCACCGTCGCCGCCGTCGGTAGTGCCGCGCACAATGAGCACGCGCCAGCCCATCCGCACCTGTTGCTGCACCTGCTGCCACAGGGCTTCGGAATCCAATTGCTTGGCCGCATCGTCGGGCGCGTCGATCTGGTCGCTCGCCACACCGGCCTGCAACAGGGCTTCCCTGCTGCCCGGCCCGGTGACAAAGAAACGCGGACCGGCCAGGTCAAACGCCTGCGGGCGCAGCGCAAAAAACTGCTGCACCGCATTGGCGCTGACAAACATCAGGGCATCGAATTGGGCCAGGCGTTGCCAAGCCGCGCGCACCGCCTGCGGTTTGGGCGGACCGGCGATTTCAATCAGTGGCAAGGACAGCGCGTCCAGACCTGCGGCGCGCAAATCAGCCACCCATTTGCCGGCTTGGGAGGCGGGCCGGGTGACGATGACGCGCATCAGGGCTTGGCGTGTGCGGTTTGCACCGCCGCCTGCAATTGACGCGCCACACTTTCGCCCAGGCGCATGGCGCTGGCCGTATCAGTGACGCTGGCCCGGTCGCTGACCTGGACCAGCGGCAGCGCTCCTTCGGGGTCGCCCCAGGCGGCGCGTATCTCCAGCACATCGGCGCTGAAGGTGGCGTGCGCTGCCAGCGGCATGGAGCAGCTGCCCCCCATGACGCGGCTGACCGCACGCTCGGCGCTTACCACCAGCCAGGTCGGTATGTGCATCAGGTGCTTGAGGGCCTGCACCACATCGTCGCGCCCACTGCGCACCTCAATGCCCAAGGCGCCCTGCCCTGCGGCGGGCAGCATCTCAGCAGTCTCAAACACAGTGCGTATGCGCTCGCCCAGGCCCAGGCGCTTAAGGCCGGCTGCGGCCAGCACGATGCCGTCGTACAGACCCTCGTCGAGCTTGCGCAAGCGGGTGTCGAGGTTGCCGCGCAAGGGCTCAATTTTCAGGTCCGGTCGCAGGGCGCACAGCAACGCCATGCGGCGCAGGCTGGAGGTGCCCACGGTAGCGCCCTGAGGCAAATCTTGCAGCGTGGCGTAGTTTGGCGAGACCCAGGCATCGCGCGGATCTTCGCGCTCCATCACGCAGGCCAGCTCGAAACCAGGCGGCAGCTCCATGGGAACATCTTTGAGCGAGTGCACCGCCAGGTCGGCGCTACCGTCCTCCAGCGCCGTCTCCAACTCCTTGACGAACAGACCCTTGCCGCCAACCTTGCTGAGCGAGCGGTCCAGAATCTGGTCGCCCAGGGTGGTCATGCCCAGCAGGGTGACTTGGTGGCCTTGTTGTTCCAGCAGGGATTTGACGTGGTTTGCTTGCCACAAAGCCAGACGGCTTTCGCGGGTGGCGATGGTGAATTGGTGCACTGCGGTTGCCCTGATGTAACGTGATGGTGTGGATGGATGCTAGCATGCTCCCCCATGAAGAATCCCACCCCCGTGGCCACCGCAGCCACCGCCCTCGCCACCGCAGCCACACCGGCTGGCGCTGCCAGCAAACGCAACAAAGACAACGAGAGACCGCTGGTGGAAGACATCCGCTTTTTGGGCCGGATTTTGGGCGATGTGATTCGCGAACAAGAAGGCGTGGATGCCTACGAGCTGATCGAGCAAATCCGCAAGCTCTCGGTGGCC
Organism: uncultured beta proteobacterium; assembly: GCA_903886275.1. GTDB lineage: Bacteria > Pseudomonadota > Gammaproteobacteria > Burkholderiales > Burkholderiaceae_C > Allorhodoferax. The sequence goes on from CAISLN010000002.1 coordinate 110,876, forward strand.
TTCCGGCGCGACGCCGACCATGAAGCCGACAAGGCTTTGAAGCGCCTTCTCAAAGCCTTGAGCGGCGACCAGACGGTCAGCGTGATCCGCGCCTTCACCTATTTCAGCCACCTGGCCAATCTGGCCGAAGACCGCCACCACATCCGCCGCCGCGCCGTGCATGAGCGCGCCGGTGACACCCAAGAAGGCAGCATCGAAGTGGCCATGTCGCGCCTGCGCTGGGCCGGCATTTCGCCCCGCGTGATTTCGCAAACCCTGGCGCAAAGTTATGTGGCGCCGGTGCTCACCGCCCACCCCACCGAGGTGCAGCGCAAAAGCATTCTGGACGCCGAGCGCGACATCGCCCAGTTGCTGACCGCGCGCGACGACATCAAGCAGCGCGCCGCCCCCTTTGAGGGCAAGAAGGATGCGCTCACGCCCAAGGAGCTGGCCGCCAACGAGGCCCAAATGCGCGCCCGTGTGATGCAGCTGTGGCAGACAAGGCTGCTGCGCTTTAGCAAGCTCACCGTGTCCGACGAGATCGAGAACGCGCTGAGCTATTACGAGTCCACCTTTCTGCGCGAAATCCCCAAGCTCTACGCCGAGATGGAAGCGCTGCTGGGCAACCAACCCGTGCATACCTTTTTGCGCATGGGCCAGTGGATTGGCGGCGACCGCGACGGCAACCCCAATGTCAGCGCCCAGACGCTCGAATACGCCCTGCGCCGCCAAAGCGAGGTGGCCCTGCGCCACTACCTGACCGAGGTGCACTTTCTGGGCAGCGAGCTGTCCATCAGCGCCCTGCTCAACCGCTGCACGCCCGACATGCTGGCACTGGCCGAGCGCTCGCCCGACACCAATGAACACCGCAAGGACGAGCCCTACCGCCGGGCGCTGACCGGCGTCTACGCGCGCCTGGCCGCCACCCTGTTCGAGCTGACCGGCACCAGCGCCGCACGCCATGCCGTGGCACCGCAAAACGCCTACCAATTAGCCGAAGAATTCATCGCCGATCTGCGCGTGATCGAGGCCTCGCTGCGCGCCCACCATGGCGCGGCCCTAACCGCCCAGCGCCTGCACCCGCTGATCCGCGCGGTCGAGGTGTTTGGCTTCCATTTGGCCACGGTCGATTTGCGCCAAAGCTCCGACAAGCACGAGGAAGTGGTGGCCGAACTGCTGGCCACGGCCCGAGTGGAAAGTGGCTACCAGGCCCTAGATGAAACTGCCAAGCGCAGCCTGCTGCTGCGCCTGTTAAATGATGCCAGGCCACTGCGCGTACATGGCGCCCACTATTCGGCCCACACGGTGGCCGAGCTGGCCATCTTTAGCATGGCCCAGGAGATGCGCGCGCGCTTTGGGCATGAAGCCATTCGCCACTACATCATCAGCCACACCGAGACGGTCAGCGACCTGCTCGAAGTGCTTCTGCTGCAAAAGGAAGTGGGGCTGGTGCAGGGCACACTAGACGCGCAAGGCCACAGTGACCTGATCGTCGTGCCCCTGTTTGAGACCATCGAAGACCTGCGCAACGCCGCGCCCATCATGCGCGAGTTTTACGCATTGCCCGGTGTGGCCGAGCTGGTCAAGCGCAGCGGCTGCGAGCAAGACATCATGCTGGGCTATTCCGACAGCAACAAGGACGGCGGCATCTTCACCAGCAACTGGGAGCTCTACCGCGCCGAGATTGCGCTGGTCGAGCTGTTTGACGAGCTGGCCAAAAACCACAAGATCAAGCTGCGCA
>CAISLN010000003.1 GCA_903886275.1 uncultured beta proteobacterium
AAAATGTTGAAATACTCTACGGCTTCTGTGGTGTTTAACTTACGCCTGATCTGAATTTTTCGTTGTTGAGAGGCGTTTTGGGCATTACGATCCAAGGTGGCTGTCCTTCGCAAAGATAGTTTGGGTGCGTGGTAACAACCAGCCTATCCACCCTTAGGTCAGCCACCTGTTTCCATACTAAAAATCAGCTGCTTTCGACCGAAACTTCGAGCCTTTTTGGCTTAAGTAAGTGCCATTCGCCTAAAGACAAGCTGCTGTGCTGGTGGTCACTTTTGAGCTGGGCTTGGATCTTCTGTTCGGTGTCATCGAGGATCAGATGGTTGCTGCGCCCGGCCGCGCTGTTGCCGCCACCGGGCACCAACTCACGGCTTCTGAATCCCGACAAGGCCTGCTGATCGGGCAGGCTCCAGGGCGGCATGTTCAGCGCGTTATAGCCGCGCCCGATGACGATAGGGCGATCCGGGTCGCCGCCCAAGAAACTGACCACCACCTCCTGACCTATCCGTGGAATATGCATGGCACCGAGCTGGTTCCCCGCGAACTCGCCCGACACGCGCACCCAGCAAGAGCTGTTTTGGTTCTTCTTGCCGTAACGGTCCCAGGGAAACTGCAGCTTGATGCGACCTAGCTTGTCTGTGTAAATGTTGGATTCGGCGGTATCGGATTCAGGCCCGACCACCAGCGCAGTTTCAGGCCCACCGGTCTTGGGTTTGCGTTGTGTAGCCACCGGGCGCAAGGCCTCGGAAGTGGGTTGCACTTCAAAGTGAACCACCACGCGCCATTTGGGTTTACTTGGCAGGAACGCTGGCGGCTGGTGATGGGGGTGCTGGCGGTGCATCGTCCAGGAACTCTATGCTTTTTATAATTTCTAGCGCCTGTTTGGTGAGGTCGCCTCGGGGGCCATCTTTGAGTTGTGCGACCGTGCCGCCTCCACAGAGAGCCCTGTTGTCATGAAAGAGGCAGAAGTCGATTACCTTTCTCCTGCCACTTTCATCACCGGTAGTGTCATTTTGAAAAGAAACATATCCAGAAGAATTTTGCGCTTGAATGTTCAGTACAGACGAAGCAGCATCTATTTCCTTAAGGTCTTCATCATCGAATTGTGGATATGCACGGTGCAAATCTTTGATCCATTCTTGGCTAGAAGAATCATATTTTGAAATCGTTCCATTGGACCTTGCATCAAAGTCGTTGTCGTTGCAATACAAGCTAAGGTACAGAGAATCCAGACCGGACTTCCAACTTTTTGGGAGGGGTTTGACGTCAACGCCCCCAGAGCCGCCAACGGGTTTGCCACCATTGCCGATACCGCCACGTTGACTAACCGGAAGCGTCAACGCAATGTGACACCCTGGACCGAATGTTGTGTTCTCCCGCTGAACTTTGCTCGCAGGCAACTTACTATCCGCAACACAAGCCGAACAGAAGAGTGCGCACAGTGCGTACGCAAGTATTTTTCTCATCAACGTCTCCTGGGCGTGTAGCCCTCTGGGTAGTCCAAAGTGACCTGACCTTGTGCATTTGGGAACTGCGTTTCCGTCAATACCGCCAGGGCAACGCCATAGGCCGAGCAACGCGCATCAAAGCCATTGATGCCCGAATAGTTGGTGTGGTTTACCGCCCCGGGCAAATTGACCGATGCCGAGACTTTCCAAAACGCTTGGCTGCGGTAGTAGACACGCTCTCCAGTGCTGCCGCCAGCGGCATTGACCGTATTGACGGTGCGCCGCTCCAGGGTGTGGACTTCATCTGCATATTTGGATAAGTTGTGTAAAACAGCATAAAACCCAGCGCTGTCGGATGGAGCTATTTGGCCCTCATTCTGATCTATCTTTTCCTCGCCATGGATTTGATCACGCCAGTCTTGCATTCCCTTCGTTACCCCTGCAAAGTTCGCATCCGCCAGCAAATTCTGTGACCGCCTGACGGGATTCGCATACATGTCGTTGTACGCAGCGTTGAGGCTGCGTTCAAGTCCTGCATCAAACGGTCTGCCGCGCCATCGCCAGTAGGCGGCGTAATTCCCAGGACCGGTCAGTTGTAGAAAGCCACGGCCATACCACGGTGCATACCAGGTGCCACTTCCGTTGCTCTCCGAAAAGCCGCTCAACCAACTGGTCTCCTGCAGTGCGTTGCCAAAGAAGGAGACTTTGCGCAAGGGCGTGGTAATGCCGTATTTGCGCAGGGTCTTATTGAGAGGAGTTCGGTTGACGGTAACAATGGAGCGCTCGTTGTCTAATCTGGTTACTATCTGCTCCCAAAAAACTCCATCATGGCTTTGATGCTTCGCGTCCTTCCACTTGCCGCTGCGCAGCGCATGGCTGGGCAATAGTTGCGTGAATTCTCCCTTGCTCAACCACCCGCAATTCCGCATCACCTCAATGAATTCCAGCGGATGCAAATGCCACTGCGCCTTTTTGTAGGTGTCGGGCAGGTCCGTGAAGGTCAAGGCCTTGATGTGGTCGCTCAGTTTCTGCCAGCTCTTGCCTGTCGCATCGCTTTTGAAATATTCCTCGTCCTTGATGTGCCCGTAGCGTGCCTCAAAGTTCCCCTGATCGAACTCTGTCGGAAACTTGCAAATGGCTTTGCGCAGCTTGGCTGCAATCGATGCAACGCGCGTTTGCCTGAACAGCTTGGCATGGTCTTTTAGCGTATTGGCTTTGTCTTTCGCATCGCTGATCTCGCTGGTCAATAGCGCTTTGAGTTTGGGGCTGTCGCAGCGTTGGTCTGCGACCTTGGTGTCATCGCCATAACAGTCCCAGCCCAGGATGGCCGGAAAATCGGCATCGCTGAACTTGAAGCTGCCCTCTGCGTTGAGGTCTGCCCATAGTTCACCGGTTGGCGTATTGATCTTGCGCCAATGCGCCGCATGGATGGGCAAAGGGTCTTTGTCAGTGCTCGCCGGTCCGCGGCCCAGGTTGCGACCAAAGCGCAGCAATTCATACCACGCGCTGGGGCTGCTGGCTGCCTTATCGCTGATGCCGAGGCTGTTATGGCGGGCATTGGCTTCCTTGTACAAATCGTACTCAGCGTCCGGGTCTGTGCGTGGCTCGGCGCCCATCTTGCAGCCGTCTATCTTGTAGCTGGTCAAGGTTGCCTTGCCCGCGTAGGCGATCTGCACCCATTGCGGGGCATTGAGGGTTTGCGAGGCTGCACCCCGTACATGGTTGGTGGGAGTCGCAGTCTGCACGGGTGTACTGGCAGGCAAATAGATATAGGTGCTGCCAAACACTGCATCCATGCGTCCATCTTTGGTGGGAGCTGCATCGGGGTGGCGCCTGTCCTTTGGGTCCTGGCCCAGCAGCAGTTGGAGGTTGTCATCATCGAAGCAAATTTCAAAATGGATATGGCCTGCCTGCCCATAGATCTGGCCAGCCTTGCCCAGGATGTCTTTGCGGTAGACCTTTTTGTCCTTTGCAATGCCCGTGGCAAGTTCCCTCAGATGGGCATAGACGCTATAGAACGTGATTGCTGTGGGAGTGGTTCCGTCGGCGCCGATCTCAGTGGTGTGTTCGATGATGAGCATGCCCTTGTCCGTCCACTCAGGGCCATCGCCAAAGGCTGCGTAGTTTTGCGCATGGTCTTTGTCCTTGCTGGGGGTCTGGTCCGCTGGCCCGGTATAAATAATTTTTCCGTCGGCAATGGCGCGCACCGGCACAGGGTCACCGTTTTCTTGCGGCGCAATCAGGTGCTGGCCGTTGTGCCATTCCAAATGGGATGTCACCGGATACTGGCCGGTAAATGCCAACTGGATGCTGTCTGAATTGTTTTCGGTGGTGCCAGACTTCAAAAATGGGGTGCTGATCAGCATGATTGTTTGACTCCCTTTATGCAGAAAAACTGCGCTTGGCGGCGGGAGTTCCAGTAGGAAGTACAGGCACCACCGCCTCCACACTCTTCGCCCCTGGGTGCCCATGCTCCTCGGCAAATGCGACATGGGGGCCGGTGGTGCCGGACTTGATGCCAGCGGCACTCCACACCGTAAAGCTGCCGCCACCATTGAACGTCGCGCTGTCCTTGGCCACCAATGTGATGCGCTTGGCCGTCATGGTGATGTCCATTTTGGCCAGCAGGTGGACGCTGGTTTTAAGCGCCTGGATTTCGATCATGTCCTTGGCTGATACCAGCTTGATGCCTTCCTTGTAGGCGAACGTGCGCACGGCCTCCTTGGCGCTGACCAGCAGGCTCTTGGCGCTGCTGATGCTGGTGTGCAGCGCGCTGGTGATGGCGTGGTGCAGTCCGCTGTGCAGGTGCGTGCTGCCGGGGGTGGTGGACGCAATGCCGGCCGGGCTGGCGAGCACGATGTGGGGCTCGGCCAGTTCGGGGAAGCTGCCCTCTTCAACGTCTTTACCGCGTATGGCTTCGTTCTGTTCTTGCAGGCCCTTGGCCACTTCGCCCTGGTCGCTGGCGTCCTGCGCCTGGTGCTGTTTGGCCAGCTCGCCCAAGGCGTCATGCTGGTCCTGCGCTTGGTTCAACCGGGCAGTGGTCTCGCCCATGTCCTTGGCGTGGGCCTGTGCGCCTGTGCGCCTGTGCGCCCTTCGGTGCTGATCAACAAACCGTCTTTGGCGCGCAGCACGCCGTGGCCATCGGTGCGCAGCTCAAGGCCTTCGCCGCGCGCATCTTTGCGACCGGCCTTGTCTTCGATGCGGGTGATGTGGCCCAGGCTCAGGCTGCTGTGCTGGTGGTCGCTCTTGAGCTGGGCCTGAATCTTTTGCTCGGTGTCATCCAAGATGAGGTGGTTGCTGCGCCCGGCCGCGCTGTTGCCGCCACCGGGCACCAGTTCACGCGAACGGAACCCAGACAAGGCCTGCTGATCGGGCAGGCTCCAGGGCGGCATGTTCAGTGCGTTATAGCCGCGCCCGGTGACGATAGGCCGATCCGGGTCGCCTCCCAAAAAGCTGACCACCACCTCCTGCCCAATGCGCGGAATGTGCATGGCACCCAACTGGTTGCCTGCGAACTCGCCCGACACGCGCACCCAGCAGGAGCTGTTTTGGTTCTTCTTGCCGTAGCGGTCCCAGGGGAATTGCAGCTTGATGCGACCCAACGCATCCGTATACATATTGCTCTCGGCGGTGTCGGATGCAGGCCCCACCACCAGCGCAGTTTCAGGTCCACCGGTCTTGGGTTTGCGTTGTTTTGCCACCGGGCGCAAGGCCTCGGAAGTGGGTTGCACTTCAAAGTGGACCACCACGCGCCATTGGCCGCTGAGTCGTTGTGCGTCAGACAACGCCACCACCGCGCCACCGCCACGCTGCGTATCCTCGCTGACGTTCTCGATCAGAAACCGCGTATCCAACACGATGTATTCCGCATTGGCCTTCTCTTGCGGATGCTCGGTCAGTGTAAAAGTGCAGCCGGGAACGATGCCTCTTACATGACCCACACCGGAGGCGCGCAGCCCACTCTGGCGCAGGGCCTGCATGCGCAGACGTGCCAGATGCTTGCCTTGTCCCTCGGTCTGGTTGGCCGCCTTGTCGGCGCCCTTGTTCGGCTGGCTGTAGTCCGATCCGCTCAAGCCCGCCTTGTCGCCGCGCCACAAATAAACCTCCTGCTTTGCCTGCCCCGTGTTGCGCGGTGCCGCAGCGTCTGCCGCCAGCAAGGCACGTGGCCGCGTGTAGTCGTATTCGCGCGATGCATAGCTGCCACTGGTCAGCGCATCGACCGGGCTAAAGCCGTGGATATATTCGCGGTCTGTCTTGTGGCCCAGGGGGTAGAAAGGGATCTGGTGGTAGGCGCTCACGCTGGCCTGAGCCTCCCTGTTCGCGCCCTGATCGCCCTGCGTCACCTGAAACGCGCCGTTGTGGTCGCTCCAGACCAGCCGGTGCACGCCGGCGCTGTGCTCGAAATGGAAGTTGATGCCCCACTCCTGCATCAGGCGCGCAACGAACTCGAAATCGGTCTCGTTGTATTGAACCTGGTAGTCACGCTTTGGATAGCTTTCGATAAGGCGTTTGGTCGCGGCAAAACGATAGTCCGATAGCACCGCTTCGATAACTTCGATAGGCGTCATATCCTGGAACACCTTGCAGTCGGTGGTCA
>CAISLN010000004.1 GCA_903886275.1 uncultured beta proteobacterium
GTCTGATTCATCATCATCTCCAGTCGCACCACAAAGCGTGGCTGGAGATGAAACTATGCCGAGCGAAAATCGTCAACACCACCCGCAGCAAGGGCGCCGCCACCATTACTCGGAATATTCCTGGACACGGAATAGTGACGAAGCGTATGCATTGAGACGCGCTTGTCGATATCGGCCATGATCGCGGCATCGTGAATGGCGCGGTTGAGCTGGCGTGTGGTCAAGGCGTCCAGAGGATCCATGCCCGGAAACAGCCAGCCACCGTCGAGCATCTTGCCCTGAGCACGGGCCACACGCCACCACACCCGCAGGCGCTCCAGCAGCACCGGAGAGAGCATGGCGTACCGGTCCTTGCGGCCTTTGCCCTGCTGCACACGCAGCGTCATGCGCTGGCTGTCTATGTCACTGGTCTTGAGTCCGACCACTTCGCTAACACGCAGCCCGGTGCCATAAGCCACTGACAGCGCAGTCTGGTGCTTGATGTGGGATACGCAGCCCAGAAGCCGGGTCACCTCTTCCTTGCTCAAAACCACGGGCAACTTGCGCGGCACGCGCACCGACTGCATCTTGGCCATGGCCTCCGGACGACCCAGGGTGACCGTGAACAGGAAGTTCAAGGCCACAACGGTGGCGTTGAGCGTAATCGGTGAAGTGCCCTTGTCCACCATGTCCAATTGGAACCGGCGCAGGTCTTCATCGGTAGCGGTGTCCGGCGAATGGCCCAGGAACTTGGCGAACTTGCGTACCGCCCGGATGTAGGCGGCTTGAGTCTTGGGTGCGAGCGTACGCATTCGCATGTCCTCCACCATGCGTTGGCGCAGTGGGGAGACGGTTGAAATCGATGATTGCATGACGGTACTCCTGTTGTGGACGAGGCCAATTGCCTCAATACACAACATCGACACAAACCATGCAGGCGCTAACCACACACGCCGGCTCGGAGATTACCGCGACAGCGGTTTAGTCCCTCGCGGCATTCCTGCCGATCACCTCACCGCCGCGTGTGACTGTGATGCGTCGAAGCTGCGCGCTGTGTCAGCCCCCGCGCGTCGGGACTTCCGGGCTGTGCCGAAGGCGTACCGCATCACCCGTTCCATGGCCAGGCCTTTGGATCAGCGCTCCGTCACCGCCTGCCAAGTTCCCGGCGCAAGGCCGTCGAGCGTGTAGGGGCCAATGGCGGCGCGGATGAGGCGCAGGGTGGGGTGGCCCACGGCCGCCGTCATGCGGCGCACCTGGCGGTTGCGGCCTTCGCGGATGACCAGTTCGATCCAGGCCGTTGGCTTGTTCTGGCGTGTGCGGATGGGCGGCTCGCGCTCCCACACTTTTGGTGGCGGCTCCAGCAGGCGGGCGCGGGCCGGCAGGGTCAGCCCGTCGTTGAGCTGCACACCATTGCACAGGGCCTGCAGCGCAGCCGCATTGGGCAGGCCCTCGACCTGGGTCCAGTAGGTCTTCTCCATCTTGAAGCGGGGATCGGCAATGCGGGCCTGCAACTGGCCGTCGCTGGTCAGCAGCAGCAGGCCTTCGCTATCGGCGTCGAGACGCCCCGCCACATAGACACCGGGCAGGGTGATGAAATCCTGCAGCCCACGCCAGCGCCCCTCGGGCGTGAACTGGCTGAGCACACCGTAGGGCTTGTTGAAGCGAATCAGCAGGGAGTTGTCGGGCACAGGGCGCTTCAACTTGCCGCGTTGGGCCGGCCTATCGCTTCGGCTACGAGGGTGGCCTGCAGCAGGCCGGTGTCGTCGCGCGCGTTCGGCATGTACTGCTTGGTGATGCTGAGTTTGACCTGCGGATGCGGCGCGCCCATGGCCACCACGGCGTCATGCGCGAGTTGTTGGGCAAAGGCCTGCGCCGTCTCTAGCGCCTCACGCACATCGGTGAACTGGCGCGTGCTGGCGCTGGAGTACAGGCGAAACAGGCCCGTGCCGTCGCCCATCACCTCCACCGTCACGCTGTGCGCCACCACGCCGGTGGCCGCGCCCACGGCATTGGCCACTTCGCAAAATTCCGGGAACCGCACCTCGCAACCCAGGCGGCGTTGCACCTCTTCGTAATAGACCTTGACCGGCCCACCCACGGCCACCACCGGGATGCTGGGCTTGAGGCTGACCGTGGCGAGGCCGAGTGCGCCCCTGCCCGAACAGACGGCGTTGGTGAGCGGGTTGTCGGCCATCTCCACGCCAAAAGCGGTTTGCAAAATCGCCAGACCCGTCAGGCGCACGGTCTCGTCCCATACATCCTGGGCAAAGGAGCGGGTGCGCTCGGGCGTGGGCAGCTTCATGTCGCGCAGGCGGCAGGCCAGCTGCGTGGCCATGGTGGCGGCCTCCAACGACCAATTGGCCTGCAGGCCCAGCACATGCGACACATCCGAGGGCGTGAGGCTGCTGACCTGCACCAGGCCCTTGCGCTGCAGCGTGGCAATCGAGCGCTGCGAACTCAGCGAGGTGGCCAGTTTGCGCAGCGGTTGGGGCGCATGCGTGATGGTTTGCAGGGTTTCCAACTCGCGTTGGCTAAGGCCGTTGTGTTCCTTGTCGCTGTCGGCAGAAAAAGGCAGCAGCACAAACTTGCCGTGCATGGAGCCACCGCCTTGCACATCGTCCAGATCGGCGCGCAGCATGGCCAGCACCGCAGGGTAGCGGGCAGCCACCAGCGACACCGGCGCCACGCGCTGTGGCCCCACCTGTATGCGGCCATTGGCATGCAGCGTGATTTCGCTGTCGCCGCCCAGGCCTATGGTGCGCACGTCGATGGCGCGCACCATGGTGCGCCAGCCGCCGACCTCGGCACCTTCTTCCTTGATCTTGGGGCGCCCATCTATCAGCAGCCCCAGATCCGTAGTGGTGCCGCCCATGTCCGACAGGATGAAGCTGTCCAACCCGCTGAGCCATTGCGCGCCCACCAGGCTGGCGGCAGGTCCCGACAGCACGGTTTCAATCGGGCGCGTGGCGACAGACTCAGCCAGCGCCAGCGAGCCATCGCCCTTGACGATCATCAGCGGGCATTGGATGGAGAGTTGCGCCATGGCGCGTTGCACCGCGCTGATCAGGCCGGAGATGCGTGGAATCAGCCGCGCATTGAGCACGGCGGTTAGCGCCCGGCGCGGTGCGTCCAGCGCGGACGAGAGTTCGGTGGACAGGGTTACCGGCTTACCGGTGCGTGCCACGATGAGGTCGCGCGCCTCCTGCTCATGTGCGCCATTGCGCACGGCAAAGGCGCCCGCCACGGCAAAGGCGTCCACCCGGGCATTCATGGCCAGAAGGGCGGCTTCCAGGGCTTCGATGTCCAGCGGACAGACCGCGTCGCCATTGTGGTGGTGGCCGCCGGAGATGGACGCGATGGGAATCTCGGGGAAGGCCTTGGCAATGCCGGTGCGCTCGACCATGGCGGCATCAAAGCCGATCAGGATCACACCGGTGGCGCTGCCGTGGCCCTCGACCACGGCGTTGGTGGCCAGGGTGGTGGACACCGACACCATCGCAATGTTTTGCGGCGGGATGTCGTGTGACAGTTTGGCCAGGGCTTGCGTGATGGCCTCGGCCACACCCACGGCCAGGTCGCCCTTGGTGGTGATGGCCTTGGCGGTGGCAATGATGCGGTGGCCGCGTGCCTCGATGATGGCCGCGTCCGTATAGGTGCCGCCGGTGTCTACGCCGATCAGGTAGCTGGTGTTGGCGGCACCAGACTCACTCTCTGCTTGATCGCTCTGGCCCGGCCTCACGACGCGGACTTGTCGGCTTCGCCTGCTGCGGCTGCGCTTGCACTGCGCCGGCCGCGACCCCGGTTGAGGTTGGCACCTGCTGCGGCGCCGCCGGCACGGCTTTGCTCACCGCCCCATTGGGCGCGGGCGCCGGTGGAGATCTCGCCCAGGGCGCCCACCACTTCGTCAATGCCGGGTGCTGTGCCCTTGGTGTGCGCGTCCAGCGCATCCTTCATGGCGCGCAAATGTTTGGCGCTGGTGCCGCAGCAGCCGCCAATGATGCGCGCGCCCGAGTCCAGCGCCATTCTGGCGTAGATGCTCATCAGCTCGGGCGTGCCGTTGTAGACGATGCTGCCGTCCACATACTGCGGGATGCCGCAGTTGCCCTTGGCCACCAGCACCACGTCCGGGCCCATGGCGGCGGACAGGTTGTGGATGCAGGCCACCATTTCGGAAGCGCCCACACCGCAGTTGCTGCCGCAGGCCGCCAGGCGCGGCGACAGGGTCTTTTCGATCTCGGAAAAATCGCTGGGCGAGATGCCCATCATCGAGCGGCCATTGGTGTCAAAGCTCAAGGTGCAGACCACCGGCAGGCCGACCGAACCGGCACCGGCCACGGCGGCTTCGACCTCTTCACGCGAAGACATGGTCTCGATCCACAGCACATCGGCGCCACCGGCGGCCAGGGCGCGGGCCTGCTCGGCAAAGGCGGCTTGTGCCAGTTCCTTGCTCAAGGGGCCAATCGGCTCCATGATTTCTCCGGTGGGGCCTATGCTGCCGGCCACCACCACGGTGCGCCCGCTGGCGTCGGCCACCTCGCGCGCAATTCGGGCGGCGGCGGTGTTGAGTTCGGCCACGCGGCCCTGCGCCTTGTGTAATTTGAGGCGGTATTGGGTGCCGCCAAAGCTGTTGGTCAGGATGATGTCGGCGCCGGCCTCGACAAAGCTCTGGTGCAGCTTGGCAATGCGCTCGGGGTGCTCGGTGTTCCACAGCTCCGGTGCGTCGCCCGACATCAGGCCCATGTCAAACAGGTTGCTGCCGGTGGCGCCGTCGGCCAGCAGCCAGGGACGTGTGGCGAGGAGTTGGGTAAAGCGGTTGGTGGTGGTCATGGAATGGGCTTGCGCAGGCAGTTGCGCTTGAAAGTGGCGGCAGGCACCGATTTTGCCTTAGTAGGAATGGCCTTGACGCCAGCGGCCCTGCAGGGCCCGGTTCAGGCCAAAGTTATTTAACTTTTGACAGCGCAAATTGGCGCGACCTAGAATTCTTTGCCGCACCAATTGTTGTGCGATGGGGAGAATAGGCATGGACCTCGACAAAGAAATCCTGGCGCACTGCGAGTGGAGACGCAACCTCAAAGCGGCCATTTCCTACCAGGGCCAACTAGACGCAGCCACCTTGGGGCGTGACGATTGTTGCTCCTTTGGCAAGTGGCTGCATGGCGAGGGTGCGCAGCACTATGGCAAGAACATCGGCTTTACCAACCTGGTGCAAAAGCACAGGGACTTTCACAAAGAGGCCGGCAAGGTCGCCAGCGCCATCAATGCCCGTCACTTCGAAGAGGCCCGCCGCATGATCGAACCCGCCAGCGCCTTTGGCGCCGCTTCGCTGGCGATGGATGTGGCAGGGAGCGCCCTGCTGAGCATGGCTTAACGCTGGCGCGTTTGCCAGTTTGGATGCACCCAGGCCGGGGCTGGCGAGGGCGCCAACGCAAGGCCTTTGATCGCATCGGCAATCTTCTCGGCCATCATGATGGTGGGCACATTCAGGTTCCCGCTGACCACCAGCGGCATGATGGACGCATCCACCACCCGCAAATTCTGCACGCCGTGCACCCGGCCCTGGCCGTCCACGACCGCCATGTCACCTTCACCCATGGCACAGGTGCAACTGGGGTGGTAGGCGGTCTCGGCACTGGCGCGGATATGGGCATCTATTTGCGCGTCGGTCTGCACCTCTTTGCCCGGTGAAATCTCTTCACCACGGAAGGCATCAAAGGCCTTTTGCGCAAACACCTCACGCGTCAGACGGATGGCGGCGCGGAATTCCTTTTTGTCCTGCTCGGTGCTCAGGTAGTTGAACAGAACGGTGGGCGCGTCGAGCGCGCTGTTTGTCTTGATGCGCACATGGCCACGGCTGCCCGAGCGCATGGGCCCCACATGGGCCTGAAAGCCGTGTCCCTCCACCGGCGACTTGCCGTCGTAGCGCACCGCCATGGGTAAAAAGTGGTACTGCAGGTCCGGGTGCTTGACGCCGGGCGCACTGCGGATAAAGCCGCCCGACTCGAAATGGTTGGTGGCTCCCAGGCCGGTGCCCAACAGCGCCCACTCCACCCCAATGGCCGCCATCGTCAGCGGCTTGGTGGCGGCATACAGGGTGATGGGCTGCTTGCAGGCGTACTGCACATAGGTTTCCATATGGTCCTGCAGGTTCTCGCCCACGCCCGGGACGTCGGCCACCATCTCAATGCCTAGCGGCTTGAGGTGCTCCGGGTTGCCGATGCCGGAGAGCTGCAGCAACTGCGGCGAGTTGATGGCGCCGCCACTCAAAATGACTTCGCGCCTTGCATGAAACTGCACACGCTTGCCGTCCTGCTCGACCTCGACGCCGATGGCGCGGGGTTCGGTCGCGCTGTGTTCAAACAGCAAGCGCATGGCCAGCGTATTGGGTTGCAGCATGACATTGCCGCGCTTAAGCGCCGGGCGCAAATAGCCCATGGCCGTGCTCCAGCGCCTGCCCTTGTAGGTGGTCATGTCCATGGGCCCGAAGCCCTCTTGCTGGTAGCCGTTCATGTCGGCCGTGTAGGGATAGCCGGCCTGCTGCCCCGCCTCGATAAAGGCGTTGTAGAGCGGGTTCTTGCACTCGCCGGTGTGCACATGCAGCGGCCCCTCGCTGCCACGGTAGTCATCGCCACCGACCTCGCGCGTCTCGGCTTTTTTGAAATAGGGCAGGCAGTGGGCATAGGTCCAATCTGGCAGGCCATGCTTCTCGGCCCAGCCGTTGTAGTCCTGCGCGTTGCCGCGTATATAGACCATGCCGTTGATGCTGCTCGATCCGCCAATGGTTTTGCCGCGCGGGCAGTGCACGCGCCGCTGGTCCAGGAAGGGCTCAGGCTCAGACTGGTACATCCACGTATAGCGCGGGTTGGCCATGGGGTAGGCAAAGCCGCTGGGCATGTGGATAAAGAGGTTGTGGTCCATGGGCCCGGCCTCGATCACCAAGATCTTGGTGTTCAGGTCCTCGCCCAGGCGGTAAGCCAGCACGCTGCCGGCCGAACCGGCGCCGATGATGATGTAGTCGTATTTTGTTTGCATAAACGGATTTCCCTGCCTGTCTCTCTCTGGTGCTTGCGCGTCCATCAACGGTAACCGGTTGCCACCTCGCCCATTTCCACATACACCGTCTTCAACTGCGTGTAGTGGTCGAGTGCCGCCATGCTGTTCTCGGAGCCTATGCCGGACTCGCCTACGCCGCCAAAAGGCATTTCGATCGGAGAGATGTTGTAGTTGTTGATCCAGCAAATGCCGGCCTTGAGCGCTGCTGCCACGCGGTGGCCCTTTTGCAGATTCGTGGTGAAGACACCGGCGGCCAGGCCGAAGCGCGTGTTGTTGGCGCGCTCTATCGCTTCTGCCTCAGTGTCAAAAGTCAGCATGGACAGCACCGGGCCGAAGATCTCTTCGCGCACGATCTGCATGTCGTCGGTGCAGTCGGCAAAGATGGTGGGCTCGACAAAGTTGCCCGACAGACCCGCCACCTGTGCCAACTTGCCGCCGGTTACCAGCGTGGCGCCTTCACGCAGGCCGCTGGCAATGTAGTCCATCACCTTGGCCGTGTGGGCCTGCGAAATCAGCGCGCCGACTTCGGTCTCGGGATGCATCGGGTTGCCCACGCGCAGCAATTGCGTGCGCTCTTTCAGGCGCGCCAGGAACTTGTCGGCAATGCCGCGCTGCACGAAGACGCGGCTGCAGTTGGTGCAGACCTCGCCTTGCGTATAAAAGTTGCCCATCATGGCAGCGGCCACGGCCTGCTCCAGATCGGCGTCGTCAAAAATGAGCAGGGGCGACTTGCCGCCCAGCTCCATGGTCACGCGCTTCAAGGTGCCCGCAGCGGTCTGCATCACCTTCTTGCCGGTGGGCACCGAGCCGGTGACAGACACCTTGGCCACTCCGGGGTGTGCCGCCAGCATGGCGCCGGTGGCACCGCGCCCCTGCAGCACATTGAAGACGCCCGGTGGCACGCCGGCCTCTAGATAGATTTCGGCCAACTTCACGGCGGTGGCC
Source organism: uncultured beta proteobacterium (assembly GCA_903886275.1). Classification (GTDB taxonomy): domain Bacteria; phylum Pseudomonadota; class Gammaproteobacteria; order Burkholderiales; family Burkholderiaceae_C; genus Allorhodoferax. The sequence continues at coordinate 7,975 of CAISLN010000004.1, forward strand.
GGCGTCAGCTCAGACGGTTTGAAAATCATGGCATTGCCAGCGGCCAGTGCGGGGGCCGATTTCCAGCAGGCAATTTGCAGCGGATAGTTCCACGCGCCAATGCCCACGCACACGCCGAGCGGCTCCTTGCGGGTGTAGGCGAAGGCGTTTTTGAGCGGGTATTGCTGACCGGTCAGCGTGGCCGCTGCTCCGGCAAAGTATTCGATGCAGTCGGCGCCACTTGCCACGTCCACCACCAGGGCTTCTTGCAGCGGCTTGCCGCAGTCCTGCACTTCGATGGCGGCGAGCTCGTCATTGCGGCTGCGCAAAATGTCCACCGCGCGGCGCAGGATGCGGCCCCTTTCGGTGGCGGTCATCGCGGACCAAACCAGGAAGCCGGCTTGGGCGGCAACAACTGCCGCATCGACATCTGCTTGGCTCGCGTCATAGACGGCGGCAAAGGCCTGGCCGGTGGCCGGGTTGATGGACTCGAACCGCTCGCCACCACCCTGCACATGCAGGCCGTTGATAAAACTGGAAATCAAAACTTCGTTCATAGCGGTCCTTGCGCGGCAGTGCCAAACGGCAACTCAAAAAACAACTCCGACCGGGGTCGCAGTGGTGGCGGCAGACGCCCCTCTAGGAATCTGCCGCTTTGGCTTACTTGGCCAATGCTGCCTTGACCGCATCGAGTCCAGGCTTGCCGTCCAGCGTGGTCACGCCAACCAGCCATTTGTCCAGCGTGGCCGGGTTCTTGGCCAGGAAATCCTTGGCGGCCTTGTTGGGCTTGACCTTCTTCAGGATAGGGCCCATTACTTGGTTTTCGATGTCGGTGCTGAACTGCAGGTTCTTCAGCAGCGCGTAGACGTTGGGGCACTTCTTCTCATAGGAGGGAGGAATGGCGGTGTAGACCTTGGCCTCGCCCAGGTTGGGTCCGAAGACATCGTCGCCACCCGACAGGTAGCTCATCTTCATCTGCACATTCATGGGGTGCGGCTCCCAGCCCAGGAACACGATGGCCTGGTCCTTCTTGATGGCGCGCTGGGCTTCGATCAGCATGCCGGCCTCAGACGATTCGACCATCTTGAAACTCTTGAGGCCAAACTTGTTGTCCTTGATCATGCCGGCGATCAGCGCATTGCCGTCGTTGCCGGGCTCGATGCCGTAGATCTTGCCGCCCAGTTCCTTCTCGAACTTGGCGATGTCGGCAAAGGTTTTGAGGCCCTTGTCAAACAGGTAGGTGGGCACGGCCAGGGTGTACTTGGCGCCGACCAGATTGGGGGCGTCTAGCACCTTGATGTCGCCCGATTTGACGAAGGGTTCGATCTGCGGCGTCATGGAGGGGTTCCAGTAACCCAGGAAGACGTCGATCTGTTTTTTCTTCATGCCAGCAAAAGCGATTGGGATGGAGGCAATGGTCACCGTGGGCTTGTAGCCCAGGCCTTCGAGCACGACGGAGGCCATGCCGGTGGTGGCAGCGATGTCGCTCCAGCCCACATCGGCAAAACGCACGGTCTTGCAACTGGCGTCATCGGCCATTGCGGTTTGGGCGCTCAGGGCGGCGATGGCGGCGAGGATTCCGGCTACTTGTCTCTTCATATTTTTGCTCCTGTTAAAAAACGACTCACGCACTTACTCGATGGGGTCTACCTGCAAAGGTTTGGGGTCGCGCCGCGAGGGCCGGCGTCCGCGCTGGTTGGCGTCTGTGCTGGACATGCTGCGCACCGGCAGCGTCACTTCTTTGCGCAGCTCTTCAAACGGTGCGTTCAGATGCGGAATGGCCATGGCTTCGACAAAGAATTCCTGGAAGCGCGGCTCCACCGCCGTCTCGATTTTTTCCACGCGGCGCACCAGGGCTTCGATGTCCTTGCGCGAGCGCTGGTTCAGGAGCGCAATGCGGGCACCGGTGCCTGCGGCATTGCCGGCCGAGGACACATGCTCCAACTTGCAGTCCGGAATCATGCCCAGCACCATGGCGTATTTCACGTCGATGTGGCTGCCAAAGGCGCCGGCCAGGCGGATGCGCTCCACGCTTGTGACATTGAGCCGCTCCATCAGCAGGCGCACACCGGCATAGAGCGCGGCCTTGCCCAATTGGATGGCGCGCACATCGTTTTGCATGATCTTCAAAGGGCGGGCTTCTGCCGTGGCCTTGAATAGCTCATACGAGAAGGTGCGGCCGTCTTCTTGTATGCGTGGGCTGCGCGCGGCGCAAGCGCCGTCGATCGTGCCGTCATGGCGGATGATGCCGGCCAGGTACATCTCGGCCAGGGCCTCGATGATGCCGGAGCCGCAGACCCCGGTGACGCCCGAGCCGGCCACCGCTTCGGTAAAGCCGGGCTCGTCCGACCAGAGGTCCGAGCCAATCACCTTGAAGCGCGGCTCTAGCGTTTCGGGGTTGATGCGCACCCGCTCGATGGCGCCGGGTGCGGCGCGTTGACCGCAGCTGATCTGCGCGCCCTCGAAGGCCGGGCCGGTGGGGCTGGAGCAGGCCAGCATGCGCTGGTTGTTGCCCAGCACGATTTCGGCGTTCGTCCCCACGTCCACCACCAGGGTCATCTTGTCGCTCAGGTCCGGACGCTCGGCCAGCAAGACGCCGGCCGTGTCGGCACCGACGTGGCCGGCAATGCAGGGCAGCACATAGATGCGCGCATTGCGGTGGATGCAGAAGTCAATCTCCACTGCCCACAGGGTGATGGCGCGGTCGGTGGCGAGTGCAAAGGGCGCGCCACCCAGCTCGGTCGGGTCGATCCCGAGCAGCAGGTGGTGCATGATGGGATTGCCCACAAACGTGGCTTCCAGAATGTCCTGCGGTGTGATGCCGGCCTGCGTCGCCACATCGGCGGCCAAGGTGTTCAAGGCCTCGCGCACGGCGGTGGTCATTTCCTTGTCGCCGCCCGGATTCATCATCACGTAAGAGACGCGGCTCATCAGGTCTTCGCCAAAGCGGATCTGCGGGTTCATCAGACCGGCCGAGGCCACCACTTCGCCCGAGGCCAGGTTGCACAGGTGGGCGGCAATGGTGGTGGAGCCAATGTCCACCGCCAGGCCGTAGACATGTTCCTTGAAGCCGGGCCAGACGGCCACGATTTGCTTGCCCGCATGCACCGCCACGGTGACCTTCCAGTCGCCCTGGCGCAGTGCTTTTTGAAGCTGCTGCAGCACGATCACATCGCAGGCCAGATCGGTCAGGCGCCATTCAAATTCGAGCGCGTCTTCCAGCCGGCGCAGGTCGCCGCTGGGGTCGTGCATATCGGGTTGCTGCACCTCTACATAGTGCAGGCGTATCAGCGGGTCGAGCTCCACGTCATAGGCTTCGGCCTCCTTGCGCACCACCTGCTTGTGCACCTGGCTAGAGGAGGGCACGTCGATCACCACATCGCCTAGCACCTGGGCCGCGCAGGACAGGCGCCGCCCGTCCACCAGCGGCTGGGTGACGCAATACTCTTCTTCGACCTTGCCAAAGGGGCTCAGGTGGTCGAGCTTGGAGGTGAGGCCATGCTTGGGGAATTCGCCCTCGGACACCAGCACCTGGCAGCGTCCGCAAATGCCGCGTCCGCCGCAGACCGAGTCAATGTCCACGCCCAGCGAGCGCGCGGCCTGCAGCACCGGTGTGCCGATGGGGAAACGACCACGACGGCCGGAAGGGGTAAATACGACCAGGGGGTCTTTTTGACTCACACATCACTCCAATAGTTCAAACAAGCCCTGCGCGTGTGGCAAGGGCTGCAGCTCACCCGCGCAAGCGCGGGCTGACAATTACTCCCGCTTGCGGCGGCTGCCGCCTTCGCGGCGACCACGTCCCATTTCGCCGTCGGCACCCATCACCGGGTCGGCGCGGAACTTGCGAATCCAGCGCATGCAATCGGGGTCATGGCCCATCATCACGTCGGCACCCATGATGGCCTTGACCACCTCGGCGTGCAGCGGGTTGGTGATGGCCGAGGTCATGCCAGCGGCAATCGCCATGGTCAAGAAGGCGGAGTTCACGCCATTGCGCTCGGGCAGGCCGAAGCTCACGTTGGAGGCGCCACAGGTGGTGTTGACCTTGAGCTCGGTGCGCAGGCGGTGCACCAACTGCATGACCTGCACGCCGGCCTGGTTGATGGCGCCAATCGGCATCACCAGTGGGTCCACCACAATGTCGCAAGCTGGGATGCCGTAGTCGGAGGCGCGGTTCACGATCTTGCGGGCCACTTCAAAGCGCACGTTCGGGTCTTGCGAGATGCCGGTCTCGTCATTCGAGATGGCGACCACGGCGGCGCCGTATTTCTTCACCAGCGGCAGCACGGTTTCCAGCCGGTCTTCTTCGCCGGTCACCGAGTTCACCAGGGCCTTGCCCTTGTAGACGGCCAGGCCCGCTTCCAGAGCGGCGACGATAGAGGAGTCGATGGAGATTGGCACATCGGTGATGCTTTGCACCAACTGGATCGCCTTGGCCAGCATGCCGGGCTCATCGGCCAGAGGAATGCCGGCATTGATGTCCAGCATGTGGGCGCCAGCGGCGACCTGGGCCAGGGCATCGGCAATGACGCGGCTGTAGTCGCCGGCCATCATCTCTGCGGCCATGATCTTGCGCCCGGTGGGGTTGATGCGCTCGCCAATGATGACGAAGGGGCGGTCAAAGCCAATCACCACTTCTTTGGTGGCGGAGCTGATGATGGTATCGGTCACGTTGTTTCCTTGGTTTCGGTTTTCAGGGTATCGCGTTCGGGGTACCAGGGCACACGGCCCTGCAGTACACCCGATTTTTCAATGATTTCGGCCACCGACTCTTCCTGCCGGAAGGCCATGACGTGCACGCCCGACACGCCCTTGATCTCTTTGATCTCCTGGATCAGGTCAATGCAGATCTGGCGGCCCTCAAGCGCTGGTTTTTCGGCACCGGCCATGCGATTCACCACGGCGTCCGGAATATGGATGCCCGGCACATTGGTGCGCATCCAGTCGGCCGCTTTGGCGGTGCGCAAAGGTCCCACGCCGATCAGGAAGAAGGCCCTGTTGGGCCCGTCTTCGAGCAGCCCCAGGTCTTGCATCTGCTGCATAAAGGTCTTCAGGCGCGGCACATCGTAGCAGTACTGGGTCTGCAAAAACTGGGCGCCGGCGGCGACCTTCTTGGCAATGCGGTCACCGCGCCATTCATGGGGCGGCACAAAGGGGTTGGCAGCGGCACCAAAGAACACGCGCGGCGCATAGGTGACCTTGCGTCCGCTTTGGAATTTGTGCTCGTCGCGCAGGGTGCGCCCAATCTGCAGCAGGCTCATGCAGTCCAGGTCAAACACCGGCTTGGCCTGCGGGTGGTCGCCCGACTGCACCCCATCGCCCGACAGGCACAGCATATTGGCCACGCCCATGGCCGCACCGCCCAGGATGTCGCCCTGTATGGCAATGCGGTTTTTGTCGCGACACGATATTTGCATCACCGGCGCGTAGCCTATGCGGGTCAGCAGGGAGCACACCGCCAGGCTCGACATATGGCAGTTGGCGCCTGAGCCGTCGGTGGCGTTGATGGCGTCCACATAGCCGTCAAAAATGCGGGCGCGTTTAAAGACATCTTCCGGGTCGGCCGAGTCCGGTGGGTCGAGCTCGGAGGTGACGGCGAAGGCACCGGCACGCAGCACGCGCTCCAAGCGACCCGGCGAGGTGTGGCCTGGCAGGATGGGCAGTGGATAACCCGGGACCGGTTCGTCGTCGAATTTCATGGTGCTTTGGGAGTGGTGCTGGTGGCTGGCGAAGAGGTCGTAGCGGCGGGCTTGGCAACTGCTGCAAGCGCTTTGGGCGGTGGCGGATTGCGCTCACGCGCCACCTTCAGCCAGGAGGAGCGGCCCTCCAGGCGGCGGTCCACCGGGAGCTGCACGATGCGTATGGCCCTCTTTCCTTCGACCATTCTTTCGCTGCCGTCAAAGGCTTCGACCCAGACGCAGCGCATCTCGGGTTTGACCTCGCAATTGCCATTGGCACGCACGCCGCCACAGGGGCCGTTGCGGATGTTCTTGGGGCAGTTCATGGAACAGGACATGCCGGTGCTGCTCAAGGCGCATTGGCCGCACATCTGGCAGTCAAACAGCAGGCCCTTGGCGACCTTCTCGAAGGCGGCCACCGGTTTCTCTACCCGTGCGTAGCCGATCCAGTTCCACACCGGATGCAGGGCGACAAAGGCCTTCTCGAAGGCGTTGTAAAAGACCTCCATGCCCCGGGCATGGCGCACCGACCAGCGACGCACCGCGTACATCTCAGGCGGCTCCGCTGCTTGCGCTGTCGGCGTCTGCTGGCGGTGCAGCCGCTGCCTTGGTCTCGTCCACGCCATGGGCGCGTATCAGGCGCAGCAGGTCTTCGTCGGAATATTGCGCTTCGATCTTGGCGGCTTCCGTATCGGCCTCGGCCTGCATGTCGTCGCTGCAGGCGCGTGGGGCGCTGCGGCTCCAGTCGGCCAGGTAGTCGGCCGAGCCGGACTTGCCGGCACGCATGGCGGCGCGGTCCACTGCCTCCTGGAAGCGGTGCGATAGCTGCACCTTGCCGGTCTCGCGGCCCTTTTTTACCACCACTTGTGCGGGGATGTCGCGCCAGGAAATGACGATCAGTTTTGCCATGTAATGATGCTTTCGGTTGCTTGTGTATGGGCATGTGCCAGGCTGCTTGCAAGCTCGCCATAGCCGGTCACATGGGATTCAAATTCAAGGCCCAGGCGCGCTGCGGCCACGCGCCCAGCGGCCAGCTTTTCTTCGGATGGAACCTGCGCCAGATAGCTCAGCTTCTTGTAGTTGCCAAAGTAGATCGGCAGCAGCTCGGGGTGCTTGTCAATTCCGAGCCCATGGATGATCAGGCGCTCGAAATGCTGGAGCAAAAAGTCGGTCAGGTAAAAGGTGCCCAACTCGGCCTCGGCCAGCTCGGCAAACTGTGTGCTGCCGGCAAAAAATTCGTAGCAATGGGCGCCGGGGATGCGCTCCACCTTCTCTTCGATCAGCACGGCGTCTAACAGGCCGCCGGTGCCGCAGTCGGCATAGGCCACAAAGATGGAGGCAAAGCGCCCGCGGGCTGCGTGGATCTTGGCGCGCACGGCTTGCGGGATTTTTTCGGGGCGGTTGTGCAGCTCGGCGGGCAGGCATTGCACCACCATGTGCGGCCAGTGGTTGAGCGTGCGCAGCGCCACGATCTCGCGCGCCAGGGCGCCACAGGCAATCACAAGAAAGGCTGGCTGGGCACCCATGGCTGCTACGGGGGGCGTGGCGGACAAGGGTGCCAGCTCTGGCGTGGCGCTTAAGCCGCAGCGGCAGCGCGGCGCGCGGCGATCAGGGTCTTGGCGGTTTCGACCGCAATACCTGCATCGCGGCAATAGGCATCAGCGCCCACGGCCCGGCCGAACTCTTCGTTCAGCGGTGCGCCACCGACGAGCACGATGTAGTCGTTGCGAATGCCTTTTTCTTTCAGCGTGTCGATGACGACCTTCATGTAGGGCATGGTGGTGGTCAGCAGCGCGGACAGGCCCAGGATGTCGGGCTTGTGCTCTTCAATGGCGGCCAGGTATTTTTCGACCGGGTTGTTGATGCCCAGGTCGATCACCTCAAAGCCCGCACCTTCCATCATCATGCCGACCAGGTTTTTGCCAATGTCGTGGATGTCGCCCTTGACGGTGCCGATCACCATCTTGCCAATCGGCGCGACGCCGGTTTCGGCCAGCAGGGGGCGCAGGATTTCCATGCCGCCCTTCATGGCGTTGGCCGCCAGCAGCACCTCGGGCACAAACAAAATGCCGTCGCGAAAATCCACGCCGACAATGCGCATGCCTTCGACCAGGGCGTCGTCCAGCACGCGGGCTGCGGACCAGCCTCGACCGAGCAAGATATTGGTGGCTTCCACCACTTCTTCGCGCAGGCCGTTGTACAAATCGTCATGGACTTGCTCTGTCAACTCCTCGTCATTCAAGGTGTTCAGATCCAGATCGTCTTCAAATTCATTGGCCACCGCTAACTCCTGGTAAATAAGTTGCTTTGGACCCTGTGTGCAAGGCCAAAGCATGTTGAAAATGGTACGAGCCACTACCTGCCCGGGCTGACACAATAGCGACTTTCGATTGTCGTCATACGACAGGGGCATTGTCGCGCAATTGCCCCGGTCGCCAGGACCCCATTCGCCGTCGCTGCAAGATAATTCAGGCCACTGCCAATCCCTAAACTGACCGCAGTGGCAGCACAGTGCATGCCCAAAAAACCTGTTCGATAAACCCCGGAGCCCTAATCCCATGACCGTCCAACTTGAAGGCAAGCCCCACTACATTCTCACGGCCACCTGCGACAGCCGCATGGGGACTGTTGCCCGCGTGTCGGGCTTTCTGGCTTCGCGCACCTGCTACATCACCGACATGCAGCAGTTTGACGATGTGATCACCGGGCGCTTTTTCACCCGCATCAGCTTCTATGGCAACCCCGGCAGCACACCCGAGTTGGAAGAACTGCGCACACAGTTCCAGGAAGTGGCCGACATCGAAAAGATGGAGTGGGCGATTGTGGACGCCGAGAAGAAGCAGCGCGTGATGATCCTGGTCTCCAAGTTCGACCATTGCCTGGTCGATTTGCTGTACCGCAACCGCACCGGCGAGCTCAAGATGGAGATCACCTGCGTGGTCTCCAACCACCCCGATTTGCGCGCTTTGGTAGAGGCCCAGGGCCTGCGCTATGTGCACATTCCCGTCACCGCCGACACCAAGGCGGCGCAGGAAGACAAGCTGATGGAGCTGGTGCAAGAGACACACAGCGAACTGGTGGTGCTGGCGCGTTACATGCAGGTGCTGTCAGATAATTTGTGCCGCCGTTTGCGCGGTCAGGCCATCAATATCCACCACAGCTTCTTGCCCGGCTTCAAGGGTGCCAAGCCCTATCACCAGGCCCATGCGCGCGGCGTCAAACTGACCGGCGCCACCGCCCACTATGTGACGGCCGATCTGGACGAAGGCCCGATCATCGAGCAGGTGGTGCGGCGTGTCGATCACACCTATACGCCAGAGAAGTTGGCGGCTGCCGGGCGTGATTCGGAATGCCGTGCCTTGGCCACGGCGGTGCGGCTGCATGTGGAGCGCAGGGTGTTTTTGAATGACTCGAAGACGGTGATTTTTGGGTGAAATTCCAGGAGGCTATGCCTCCAACTCCGCTTCACCCACTTCACCCAAAATCACCCGCCGGCTATTGCGCCGCTCCGCGCTCGGCGTGTGGCCAAACAAATCGCGGTAGCACTTGGAAAAATGCGGTGGCGACTGGAAGCCGCAGGCCACCGCCACCTCCATGATCGACATGGAGGTTTGCAAGAGCAGACCACGTGCGCGGCGCAGGCGCATGTCCAGGTAATACTTGGTCGGCACCTCGCCCACATAGCGCTTAAAGAGGCGCTCGATTTGGCGGCGCGACACGCCCACCAAATGGGCAATCTCGTCGAGCGACAGGGGCTCTTCGAGGTTGGCCTCCATCAGGGCGGCGGCCTCGATCAGGTTCTCGTGGAACAGGCCCACGCGCGCCAACAGCGGCACATGCTGGCGGTCCTGGTCGCTGCGGATGCGGTCCAGAATAAACTGGTCGGAAATCTGCGGCGCAATGTCGCGCCCCAGGTGGTTCTTGATGATGTTGAGCATCAGGTCCAGCGGCGCAATGCCACCGGAACAGGTGTAGCGGTCACGGTCTATGGCGTAGAGCTGCTTGGAAAACTGCACGGCCGGAAACTGCTCTTCCAGTGCCGACATGTTTTCCCAATGCACCACCGCCTTGTACTTGTCCAGTAAGCCCGCCTTGGCCAGCGCATAGCCGCCGGTGCACAGCGATCCCAAAGGCACCAAGCGCTGGGCAAAGCGGCGCAACACGGCGATCAGGTCGGCTGTCACGGTCTGCTCGACATGCACGCCGCCGCAGACAAACACGATGTTGGCCGGGCCTATGTGGTCGATGTTCACCGTGGGCGACATGGACAGGCCGTTGCTGGCCGCCACCGGTTTGCCGTCCATGCTGGCCAGGGTCCATTCGTACACATCCTGCTCGGCCACGCGGTTGGCCATGCGCAGCGCCTCCACCGCGCTGCTGAGTGCGATCAGCGAGTAGTTGGGCAGCGTCAGAAATACAAAGCGGTGCTTGGGTAGTGGGCTTGTGCGGCGGGGGGCAGGTGAATCCATCAGGGCAGTCGGTTGTCAGGAGTCTTTATCTTTGGGTGCGAGGCCGAGTTTAGTCCTGAGCGACTGGCGTTTCCCCTGTGCACCAAAAGTTTCGGTGATGCGGTCCAGCATGATCGCCAGCAGCACCACGGCCAGGCCGGACTCGAACCCGAGACCAATGTCGAGTCGCTGGATGCTGGCCAGCACATCGTTGCCCAAGCCGCCCGCGCCCACCATGGAGGCGATGATGACCATGGACAGGGCCATCATGATGGTCTGGTTGATGCCGGCCATGATGGAGGGCATGGCGCCGGGGATCTGCACCTTGAACAGCACCTGCATGGGCGTGCAGCCAAAGGTGATGCCGGCCTCAACCTGCTCCTTGTTGACCTGGCGAATGCCCAGGTTGGTCAGGCGCACCACCGGCGGCATGGCAAAGATCACGGTGGCGAGCACACCGGGCACGCGGCCCAGGCCAAACAGCATGGCCGCCGGAATCAGGTACACAAAGGCCGGCATGGTCTGCATGAAGTCCAGCGTGGGGCGTACGATGGCCGCCACCCGGTCGCTGCGCGCCGCCCAGATGCCCAGCGGCAGGCCCAGCACCAGGCTGATGAAGGTGGCAGCCACGATGAGGGCCAGGGTCACCATGGTTTGCGGCCAGAAGCCGGTGGCGTCAATCACATAGCAGCAGGCCAGGCAGAACAGGGCAAATTTCCAGCCCACGCGCCAAAAGCCCAGGGCCACCAGCAGGGCCGTGACCAGCGGCATGGGAATGGCTTGCAGGCCCAGCTCTATGCCCTCGGTCAGGTCGCCAATGCCCGAGCCCAGACGCTCCAGCGTGCCGCCGTCGTTGTCCACAATGTATTTGACGCCGCGGTCCACCCACTCGCCCAGGGGCAATGCTTCACTCATGGCTGCTCTCCTCGTCTTGCACCATCTTCTTCAACAAAATTGTCTGGGTCACAGCGCCCAGGTAACGGTGGTCCGTGTCGATCACGGGCAGCGGCACCGGGTTCTTGACGATGCGCCCCACCAGTTCGCGCAAGACCAGGGTGCCCGGCACCGGCGCGATGTGCGCCAAAAAGGCCGCCGACAACTGGATGGGTTGGACCTCCAAGGCGCGGTGCATGGAGTCTATGGACACGGCCCCTTGAAAGCGCCCATCGGCCCCGACCACAAAGGCATACATGCGCTGGGTCTCGCGCAACCGCTCTATTGCCGCGCGCATGTCGGCTTGCGCATCAGCGCTGGCCTGTATCACCAGGGTCTCATCCAGGCTCGCCACGTCACGGGCGACCAGGTACTTGTTGACATCCACGCCCTTGAAAAAAGCGCGCACATATTCGTCGCTGGGGTTGCGCAGAATCTCGTCGGGCGTGCCGATTTGCACAATGCGCCCGCCCTCCATGATGGCAATGCGGTTGCCGATGTGAAAGGCCTCGTCTAGGTCGTGCGACACAAACACAATGGTGCGCTGCTGCTCGGCCTGCAGTTTGAGCAACAGCTCCTGCATCTCGGTGCGCTTGAGCGGGTCCAGCGCCGAGAAGGCCTCGTCCATCAGCATCAACGAGGGGTCCACTGCCAGGGCGCGGGCCAGTCCCACGCGCTGCTGCATGCCGCCCGAGAGTTCTGCGGGCATGCGCTGCGCAAACGATTTGAGGCCGACCTGGTCGAGCACCTCCATGGCGCGCAGCTCGCGCGTCTTGCGGTCCACACCGGCCACCTCCAGACCAAAGGCGGTGTTGCGCAACACCGAGAGATGGGGAAGCAAGGCAAAGGACTGGAACACCATGGCCAGGTCCTTGCGCCGCAGCTCGATCAGCGCCTTTTTGCCCATGGTGGCGACATCGTTGCCACCAACCAGGATCTGGCCGTGGGTCGGATCCACCAGCCGGTTCAAGAGCCGGATCAGGGTCGATTTGCCGGAGCCCGACAGGCCCATCAGCACAAAAATTTCCCCCTCGTTGACGTGGAAGTTGGCGTCCTTGACGCCCACCACCATGCCGGTCTGGTGGAAAATTTCGTCCTTGCTCAGGCCGCGTTTGAGCATCTGCATGGCGAGCTCGGGGCTATGGCCAAAGACTTTGTAGAGATTCTTGACGACGACTTTTTCTGCCACAGGGGAGTCCCTCGGGTTTGTTGTTTGTAGCGCTTTGCATGCTTCTCCCACGCACGAAGCGGGCCATGCTAGCCTCACAGACGGCAACTTAGCCCCCAAATGCGCCGCTCGATTGTCCATCTGCGACTGCGGCAGGGGGCACTAGGGAATCCCCCTAGGCGGCAGGGTCTTGTGCGTACCTCAGTGCGCCGTGCGCGAGATATAGCGCTTGCGCCAGAACACCAGGCCCAGTGTGGAGGCAATCGCCAGCATGGCGCCGATGGCCCACCAAAAGCCGCTGTGCACATGCAGCAGGGGGATGGAGTCGAAGTTCATGCCGAAGATGGCGGCAATCAGGTTGAGCGGCAAAAACAGGGCGGTCAGCGCGGTGAGCGTGCGCATGATGTCGTTGGTGCGGTGGCTCTGCGCGCTGAAGTGCATTTGCACCGCCGTCTCTGCGCTTTGCTCCAGGCGGCGTACATGGTGGACCACGCGCTCTATGTGCTCCAGCACATCGCGGCTGCGCACCTGCAGCAGTTCGCGTTCGCGCGCCTCGACCGGACTGTCGGCTTGCGGCCAGGTCTTGATGGCCTCGATCCAGTCCTGGATGCAGGAGCGCTGGTCTTCGCAAATTTCGTCGAGCTGGTGCAGCGCCAGGCGCGCATCGAGCAGGGCGGCCCAGTTGGCAAAGCGGCTTTTGGGATTGAGCAGCTCAAGCTGCCAGTGGTCGAGCTGGTGCGTCAGTTCGCGGCGCAGCGCCAGGTAGCCGTCCACCATCAGGTTGACGATGCGCAGCATCAAATCCGCCGGGCTGGCCGCAAAGCGATTGCCGGTGCTGCGCAGGTCGGAGTAATGGGCCTGCATCAGCTTGGCGGCATAGGCCTCACGCACGCTGCAGTCGCCGGGGTGCACCGTGAGCAACACGCGGTCGAACACGGCAAAGCCGACCGGGTTGGTGTCTATGCGGCGCAGGATGGGCGGGCCGCCCTTTGCGGCCATGGTGAGCCGGGTCGATGCACCGGGTGCCGCGGCGCTGGCGGCTGCGGCCAGGCGCCTGAACACCACCACGTCGTACTGCGAGGTGTAGTCGTAATGCGAGGGCAGTTGCTGGTTCAGTAAATCGGAGACATGGAAGTCCAGCAGGGGCTGTCCGCAAAGCTGCAGCAGCAGCGCCTGGATACTGCCTAGCTGGCCCTCAAAGGCGGCGCGGCTGCAACTGATCCAGACAAAGCCGTCGGTGGGCAGGCCCTTTTGCTGCAGGCCTTCGAGCGTCAGGCCCTCACTGGCGGCCGTGCTCTGGATCTGGAAGATGCGCATGGTTTCGCTGCTTGGCAGGGTGTTCAGCGCTGCTGCAGCAGTTTGGCTGCTTCAATGGCGAAGTAGGTCAGCACGCCATCGGCACCGGCGCGCTTGAAGGCCAGCAGGCTCTCCAACATGACGGCATCGTGGTCCAGCCAGCCGTTGGCCGCCGCCGCCTTGAGCATGGCGTATTCGCCAGACACCTGGTAGGCAAAGGTCGGAATCTTGAAGGTGTCTTTGACACGGCGCACCACGTCCAGGTAGGGCATGCCGGGCTTGACCATCACCATGTCGGCGCCTTCGGCAATGTCCATGGCCACTTCGCGCAGGGCCTCGTCGCTGTTGCCGGGGTCCATCTGGTAGGTTTTTTTGTTGCTCTTGCCCAGGTTGGCCGCAGAGCCGACGGCGTCGCGGAAGGGGCCATAAAAGGCGCTGGCGTACTTGGCACTGTAGGCCATGATGCGGGTGTGCACCAAGCCTTCAGCCTCCAGCGCGGCGCGAATGGCGGCGATGCGGCCGTCCATCATGTCGCTGGGGGCGACGATGTCCACACCGGCACGGGCTTGCGTTAGCGCCTGCTGTACCAACGCGATGGTCGTCTCGTCGTTCAGGATGTAGCCCTCGGTCTCGGGCCTTGTATCGGGCAGGCCGTCCTGGCCGTGGCTGGTAAACGGGTCTAGCGCCACATCGGTCATCACACCCAGATCGGGAAACTCTTTTTTGAGGGCGCGCACCACGCGGGGCACCAGGCCGTCGGGGTTCATGGCCTCGCTGCCAGAGTAATCTTTGAGCGACTGGTCGACCACAGGGAACAGGGCCATCACCGGAATTTGCAGCTTGACGCATTCCTCGGCCACAGGCAACAGCAGGTCCAGACTAAGGCGCTCCACGCCGGGCATGGAGGCCACTGCAACGCGTTGCTTTTGTCCGTCCACGACAAACACCGGGTAGATCAGGTCATGGGCCGTCAGTTGGTTCTCACGAACCAGGTTGCGGGTAAATACATCGCGGCGCAGACGGCGGGGCCGGCCGGCGGGAAAGGGAGCGTATGGGGTCATGTGAAAATTGTGCCTGAAAGTTGGGTCAATAGCGGCGCCTGCTCGTGAATGAATAGCAGTCGAGTTGGAAAGAGAATTTGGGAAAAATGCTTGTGTTGGTTGGAAAAGCTGGTACATTTCGTTTGGGTAGCTTGCTACCTCCCGCTTTTCCTCCCTGAGCGGGGCCTTGATGTGTGACAGCAAATAGGCTTCCTACCCCAGCCCATGTGCTGGGGTTTTTTTTGCCCACATTCAACGAACGGAAGACCATGCTCTGGACCAAAGCCTTTCACATTGTGTTTGTTGCCAGTTGGTTTGCCGGCCTGTTCTACCTCCCTCGCATCTTCGTCAACCTCGCCATGGTGCCTTTGGGCTCAGACGCGGAACGGGCCCGCTTGTTGCTGATGGCACGCAAGCTGATGCGCTTTAGCCATATGCTGGTGGTGCTGGCCTTGGGTTTTGGTTTGTGGATTTGGGGTCTGTACGGTTGGGCCTTTGGCATGGGCGATGGGACCGGTCCGGGTTGGATGCACGTCAAGCTGTTGTTGGTGCTGTTTGCCGTGATCTACCACATGGTTTGCGCCGCCCTGCTGCGCAAGTTTGAGGCGGGCACCGAGGGGCATAGCCATGTCTGGTTCCGCTGGTTTAATGAAATCCCGGTGCTGCTGCTGACGGGCACTGTGATTTTGGTGGTCGTCAAACCCTTCTAAAGTCGCCACAGCATGCACAAGACTGCAGCCTCGCCCTTGGCGTTGATCTACGCGGTGCTGATTGTGTATGCCAGCCTGTATCCTTTTGCGGACTGGCGCAACCAGGGCATGGTCGCCTGGGCCTTTTTGTTGGCCCCGCTACCGCGTTACTGGACCTGGTTTGATACCGCCATCAACCTGACGGGCTATGTGCCGTTTGGCGGCTTGCTGGCGCTTAGCGCCCTGCGCTCGGGGCGCAGTCAGCACCCGCTGCGGTTCGCTTTTTTGTGCGCCTGCCTGCTTTCGCTGGGCATGGAGACCCTGCAAGGTTTTTTGCTGGTGAGGGTGGCTTCCCGCGAAGACTGGTTGCTCAACAGCGTAGGAGGGCTGGCCGGTGCGGTGGCCACCCTGGCCCTGGAACGTCTGGGTGCCATAGACCGCTGGAGCCATTTCCGCAGGCGCTGGTTTGTGGCGAATTCACACGGCGGCTTGGTGCTGCTGGCGACCTGGCCGCTGGCCCTGCTGTTTCCGCCGGCCGTGCCCTTTGGTCTGGGACAAATATTGGAACGCATAGAGGCCGCCGTGGCCGAGCAATTGGCCGACACGCCTTTTCTGGACTGGTTGCCGGTACGCGAGATCGAGTTGCAACCGCTGCTGCCCAGCACCGAGTTGTTGTGTGTGCTGCTGGGCCTGCTCATTCCCTGCCTGTTGGGCTTTTGTGTGATCCGGCCCGGTGTGAGGCGCCTGCTGTTTGCGCCCCTGGCCATCGGCATAGGCACCTTGGCGACGGCCCTGTCGGCGACTCTGAGCTGGGGGCCTGAGCATGCCTGGGCCTGGCTGGATCTGCCCTCCCAGGTGGCTCTGGTGGCGGCGCTGGTGCTGGCGCCCCTGCTCTCTTTTGCGCCAGCCCGGGCCTGTCCCGCGCTGGTGTTGCTGGCGCTGGGCCTGTACCTGGGCATTTTGAACCAGGCGCCCGAAAGTCCGTATTTCGCCCAAACTCTGCAGGCCTGGGAGCAGGGCCGTTTCATCCGCTTCAATGGACTGGCCCAGTGGCTGGGCTGGCTATGGCCCTATGCGGTTTTGGGCTACGCCTTGTCGCTGATCTGGCAGCGCGATGCAACTACCTAAAATCAAAGCATGTCTGAAACCAAGCACCCCACAAACTCCTATTTCGAACGCCATATTTTTTTCTGCCTCAACGAGCGCAAAAACGGCGAAGCCTGCTGTGCCAACTTCCAGGCGCAACAGGCCTTTGACCGCTGCAAGGCGCAGGTCAAAGAGGCTGGCCTGAGTGGCCCGGGCCAGGTCCGTGTCAACAAGGCCGGTTGCCTGGACCGCTGTGCCGCGGGACCCGTGGCCGTGGTGTATCCCGAGGCGGTCTGGTACAGCTATGTGGACAACGCCGACATTGATGAAATCGTCGAGTCGCACCTGAAAAACGGCCAGGTTGTCGAGCGCTTGCTGACACCGGCGCATCTGGGGCGCTAAGCGATGAAGGCGTCCACCCAAAAGATTTTCATTGACGGGCCCGCCGGGGCTCTGGAGCTGGCCATCGATGATCCGCTGCATCTTGAAAAGGGCCTGCGCGGTGTGGCGGTGATTGCCCATCCCCATCCCTTGTTTGGCGGCACCATGGACAACAAGGTGGTGCAGACGCTGGCGCGCGCCTTTGTTCTGTGCGGTTGGCGTGCGGTGCGCTTTAACTTCCGCGGCGTGGGTGCGAGCGCCGGTGTGCACGATCATGGCCTGGGCGAGCTGCAGGACCTGCTGGCCGTGGTGCAGGACCAGGCGCCGCAGGGGCCGCTGGCCTTGGCCGGTTTTTCTTTTGGTGCCTTTGTCACCAGCCACGCCATTGCCGCGCTGGAGCCACAGCGCCCGCTGGACAAACTGGTGCTGGTCGGCACGGCGGTCAGCCGCTTTGCGGTGGCGCCTCTGGCGCACGCCTTGCATGAGCGGACCCTGGTGGTGCATGGCGAGATCGATGACACAGTGCCGCTGGCCGATGTGCTGGACTGGGCGCGGCCACAGAAACTCCCGGTTACGGTTATTCCCGGTGTGGAGCATTTCTTTCATGGACAATTGACCCTGTTGCGTTCGCTGCTTGTCCGCCATCTGATGAGCGATCTGCCCTCTGCCTAGTCTTGTAATTTTCACTGGTTCCTTGCGAGCCCCTTTATTTCCCCTCCCATGAAACCATTTATTGCCATTGTTCTGGCCGCCCTGAGTTTTTCCGTTGCGGCGCAAATGCCGCAGCCGCCCGAGGTCGCAGCCCACGCCTACTTGCTGCTCGATGTAACCGCCAACCAAATCTTGGCCGCCAAGGACATAGACAGTCCGGTGGAGCCGGCTTCGCTGACCAAGCTGATGTCGGCCTATCTGGTGTTTGATGCGCTCAAGTCCAAGAAGATTGATCTCAAGCAGACTTTCCCGGTCAGTGCGCGGGCCTGGAAGATGCCGGGGTCGCGCATGTTCATTGACCCCAAGATGCAGGTGCCGGTGGAAGACCTGATCAAGGGCATGATCGTGCAAAGTGGCAACGACGCCACCATGGCGCTGGCCGAGGGTGTGGGCGGCACGGCCGAAAAGTTTGTCCAGATGATGAATGAGCAGGCCACGGCCCTGGGCATGAAGAGCACCGGCTACAAGAACCCCGAAGGTCTGACCGAGGCCGGCCACACCACCACGGCGCGCGATTTGAGCGTGCTGGCCACCCGTTTGATGGCGGATTTTCCGCAGTATGTGGGCTTTTACGCCATCAAGCATTACCGCTACCCGGGCACGCCAGCGGCCAATGACAGCAACCGCAATTTGCTGCTGTTTCGCGACCCTACCGTGGACGGCTTGAAGACGGGACACACCGACGCGGCAGGTTTTTGCATGATTGCCACTGCCAAGCGCGACTTCCCGAATCTGGTCAGCGCCGGTGCAGAGGCAGGCACTCCGGCAGCCGCTGGCAGCCGCCGTTTGTTGTCCATCGTGCTGGGCGCGGAAAGCGAAAACTCCCGCGCCAACGAGTCGCAAAAGCTGCTCAACTGGGGCTACACCGCTTTTGAAGCGGTGAAACTGTTCGACGCCAACCAAGCGGTGGTGACACCTGTCGTTTGGAAGGGTGCCACCGCCACCGTCAAGTTGGGCCGATACCAGTCCATCGTGGTGGCCGTGCCCAGTGGCATGGCGGCCAAGCTCAAGACCCAGGTGCAGCGCAATGACCCGCTGGTGGCACCGCTGGCCAAGGGCCAGCCGCTGGGCACGCTGCACATCACGGCCGGTGAGCTGGCGGTGTTGGATGTGCCGCTGCTGGCGCTCGATGGCGTGGAGCAGGCCGGCCTGGTGGGCCGCGCCTGGGATTCGATTCGCCTCTGGATCCGCTAGGCAGTCGGCAGAGCGCGGGGCCTCGCGCTGGTGCTGACCGCACAGGGCCGCCGCATGGCATGATTCCAGTCCCGATCAGCCTGACACTTTAGGAACAGGAATCTCCATGAATGCACGCCTCCCCACCCCGGCCCTGAACGCCCCGCAAGTGCTCAGTGAGGTAAGTCAGGCCTGGGACAGCAGCATCGTCGCTGAACTGAGCGACTACATTGCCATCCCCGCCAAGTCGCCCATGTTCGATACCGACTGGGCCGCCAACGGCTATATCGACACCGTGGTGCGCAATACGGCGACTTGGATAGAGGCGCAAAAGGTGCCGGGTTTGACGCTGGAAATCGTGCGCCTGCCCGGCCAGACCCCGGTGCTGTTTTTTGAAGTAGCGGCCACGCGCAGCAACTCCTTGCAGACCGTGCTGATGTACGGCCACTTGGACAAGCAACCCGAGTTCACCGGCTGGCGCTCCGACCTCGGGCCCTGGACACCCAAGTACCAAGACGGCAAGCTCTATGGACGCGGCGGCGCCGACGACGGTTATGCCGCCTATGCCGCGATTGCCGCCATCCAGGCGCTCAAGAGCCAGAAGGTGGAGCACCCGCGCATCGTCGGCCTGATCGAGACCTGCGAGGAAAGCGGCTCGCCCAATTTGCTGCAATACATCGATGCGCTGGGTAGCCGCTTGGGCGATGTGGGGCTGGTGATTTGCCTGGACTCGGGCGCTGGCAACTACGACCAGCTGTGGTTGACCAACAGCCTGCGCGGCGTGGCCGGCGGCCTGCTCAAGGTGCAAATCCTCTCTGAGGGCGTGCACTCGGGAGACGCCAGCGGGCTGGTGCCTTCGAGCTTTCGCATCCTGCGCCAGTTGCTCGACCGGCTCGAAGACAGCGCCACTGGGCGCCTGTTGCCCGCCGCCTTTCACTGCGAGGTGCCAACCGAACGGCTGGCGCAGGCGCAGGCCACCGCCGCGATTCTGGGCGAGTCGGTGCACCAGAATTTCCCCTGGGCACATTACGACTGCGGCGGCGATCAACGCTTCGCCCTGCCCACCACCACCGACCCACTGCAGGGCCTGCTCAACCGCACCTGGGCGCCGACATTGAGCGTGGTCGGCGTAGATGGCTTTCCGAGCATGAAGGACGCCGGCAATGTGCTGCGGCCTTTTACCGCCTTCAAGCTCTCGCTGCGCCTGCCGCCGCTGGTGGAGGCAGGTGCTGCCGTGCAGCAGCTCAAGGCCCTGCTGGAAGACAACGCGCCCTACCAGGCCCAGGTCACCTTCGAGCCGGGCGGCCATGCCACCGGCTGGAACGCGCCCGACACAGCGCCCTGGTTTGAGCAGGCGCTGGACGCGGCCTCGCAAACCTACTTCGGCGCGCCCTGCGGCTATGTCGGACAGGGCGGCACCATCCCCCTGATGAACATGTTGTCCCTGGGCTTCCCCAGGGCACAGATGATGGTCTGCGGCGTGCTCGGCCCCAAGAGCAATGCCCATGGACCCAATGAGTTTTTGCATGTGCCCTATGCCAAAAAGCTCACGGCCGCGGTGGCGCAGGTGATTGCGCAATGCCCCTGAGCCACCGGCCGCAAGAGCACTCTTGAGTCGAGCCGCTTGAGCCTGCATGTTTGCCGAGCCCACGCTGAGTCCCTTTATCACCCGCGATGGCCTGCATCTGGCCATGCAGGACTGGATGCCCGAGCGCGGCACCGCCGTGCGCGGCGTGGTGCTGCTGGTCCATGGCCTGGGCGAACATAGTGGCCGCTATGAGGCCTTGGCCCAGACGCTCAATGGCTGGGGTTTTGCGGTGCGGGGCTACGACCAGCATGGCCATGGCGAATCCGCTGGGCTTGCCGGTGCGCTGCCCGACGACAAGCGCCTGCTCGATGACTTGGCCGACATGGTGGACCATGTCCGTGACCGCATGGCGCCCGACCTGCCGCTGATCCTTTTGGGCCATAGCCTGGGCGGTTTGGTAGCGGCCCGCTTTGTCTCGCTGCAGCTGCGCCCGGTGCAGGCGCTGGTGCTGTCCTCCCCTGCACTCGACGCCGGCTTGAATGCCTGGCAAAAGCTGCTGCTTGCCCTGCTGCCCAGGCTTCTTCCCGACCTGCGTGTGGGCAACGGGCTGGATCCGGACTTTTTGTCCCATGACCGCGAGGTGGTGGAGGCCTATAAAGCCGACCGTCTGGTGCACGACCGCATCAGCGCCAGGTTGGCCCGTTTTATTGCCGATGCGGGCGTGGCTACCTTGGCCGCAGCACCCCGCTGGAAGGTGCCCACGCTGTTGCTGTATGCCGGCGACGACCATCTGGTGGATGCGTCAGGCAGCCGCCGTTTTGCCAAGGCCGCGCCGCGCGAGCTGCTCGACAGCCTGTGTTTTGAGACGCTGTACCACGAGATCTTCAACGAGAAGGACCGACTCCCGGTGCTGCTGGCGCTGCGGCGTTGGCTGGACCAGCGCTTTTAGTACCGCAGTTCCAACGCCTTTTAGGCCAAGAGGGCCAGGGCGGTGAGTGCCGCAGTTTCTGAGCGCAGCACCCTGGGCCCCAGGGTGATGGGCTTGAATCCGGCAGCGACTGCGGCGTTCTCTTCGGCAGCACTCAGGCCGCCTTCGGGGCCTGAGAGAAACAGGGCGCTGGAATCTCCCAAGGCCATGGAGCGCAAGGCCTGTGTGCCTTCGCGCAGCGACAGCAGCAGGGGTTGCATGGCGCTGGTGTCCATTGCGGCCAGCCATTGTGTCAGTGTCTTCACCGGGTGGATGGTGGGCACGCGGTTGCCGCCGCATTGCTCGCAGGCGGCAATCGCCACACTTTGCCAATGGTCCACTTTTTTGGTGGCGCGCTCTGCGGCCAGGCGCAGCACGCTGCGCTCGGTCATCAGCGGCTGGATGCTGGCCACGCCGAGCTCGGCGGCCTTTTCCACCAGCCAGTCCATGCGCTCATTGGCCGGCATGCCCACGGCCAGATGCACGCCACGCTGCGCCTCGCGCTCTATGGCCAGATGGGCGCCGATTTCCACCTGCACCTGGCTGCGCCCCATCAGGGTGACACGCGCCTCAAACTCGCCGCCGGGGCTGGGCCCCTCCCAACCGGGGCCGTGGTTGAACAGGGTGATGGCGTCGCCCGGCTGCAGGCGCAGCACCTGCACATGGCGGGCAGCGCCGGCCGGCAGGTCCAGCAGGTCACCGGTGCGAAGGAGCGCGGGGCAGAAAAAACGCGGCATGTTCAGTCTTTAGAAAGGGCGAGGTCTAGAACTTGCCGAACACAAAGGCCGTGGGCACCTCAATGCCCTCAATCGCTTCGACCAGACGCAGCAGTGGCTTGAGCGCCATGTAGCGGCTGCAGGTGGAGCGGATGTAGTGGATAAAGCGGGGCGCATCTTCCAGGTACTGGGGCTTGCCATCGCGCAGCGTCAGGCGGGCAAAGATACCGGCGATCTTGAGGTGGCGCTGCAGGCCCATCCACTCCACGCCCTGGTAGAAAGCGCCAAAGTCGTCGCCCACCGGCAGGCCGGCCTTGCGCGCCTTTTGCCAGTAGCGGATGGTCACGTCCAGGCAGAACTCCTCGTCCCAGCTCAGGAAGGCATCGCGCATCAGGCTGGCAATGTCGTAGGTGATGGGGCCGTAAACCGCGTCCTGAAAATCCAGCAGGCCCAGGCCTTGGGGCGAGACCATCAGGTTGCGCGGCATGAAGTCGCGGTGCACATAGACGCTGGGCCAAGACAGGTTGTTCTCAAGAATGCGCTTGAAGGCCTCTTCCAATACCTGGGTCTGCTTGTCATCCAGCGCGACCTTGCGGTGCTGGGCGATGTACCAATCGGGAAACAGGTCCATCTCGCGGCGCAGCAGGGCCGCGTCATAGGGAGGCAGCACATCGGGCTTGGAGGCCAGTTGCCACTGCAGCAGCATGTCCACCGCTTCCAGGTACTGGGCCAGTGGCGGCGGCGCCTTCTGGTCCATGCTCTGCAGCAGGGTCTTGGCGCCCAGGTCGCTGAGCAGCAAAAAGCCCTGGTCCTGTTCCCAGGCCAGCACCTCGGGCACGCGCAGAGCCGCTTGGCGCATCAGCTGTGCGACCTGCACAAAGGCTGTGCAGTTTTCACGTTCGGGTGGCGCATCCATGATCACCAGGCTGCCACCGGCACCCTCTATGCGCAGGTAGCGCCTGAAGCTGGCATCGGCTGAGGCCAGACGCAGCGTGGTGGGCTGCAAACCCAGCGCCGCCGGCAGGCTGCTCAGCCATTGGTTGAACAGCAACTGGCGCTGTGGGTCGGGCCAAGTGAGCTGAATCTGGTTATCGGAGGGGGGCGTGGGCTGGGGGGTGGATAGGCTCATGGATAATCCATTCTACAAAGGCCCAGGCCTTACCCACTTCAACCCCGCTCGCCTTTGTCCCAAGCCACTGCGTCTTCTGTCTCCATGCGCTCAAGCAAGCCAGCGTTTCAGCCCGTCTTGCGCGGTCTTCCTGCTGTGCTGCTGTGCCTGGCCCTGTGCGGCACACAGCGGGCGGCGCAGGCACAGGAATCCTCTCCAGACGCCCTGTTGCTGAAGGCCTCGCCGCAGCTGGATGAAACCATAGGCGCTGCGCAAAAGCGCCAAGCACCGGTCTTTCTGCAGGGTGACCGCATGTCGGGCCACACCGACCTGGAGACTGTGATCGAGGGGGACGCCGTCATGCGCAAGGCCGACACCGTGATCCATGCCGACACCCTGGCCTATGACCAGCCCAGCGACATGGCCAGGGCCAGCGGCAATGTGCGCATCAACCGCGCCGGCAACCGCTACGAAGGCCCGCTGCTGGAGCTCAAGGTGGAGCGTTTTGAAGGCTTTTTTCAGCAGCCGACCTACCACTTCGCCCGTGGCGAGGGCCATGGCGAGGCAGCCCGCGCCGACTTTTTGGACGACAGTCACACCGTGGTGCATGAGGCCACTTACACCACCTGCAGGCGCCTACCCGGACCGAGCTGGATGCCCGACTGGGTGCTGCGCGCGGCCACCATCACGCTGGACAACGATGAAGAGGTGGGTTTGGCCGAAGATGCCTACCTGTACTTCAAGGGCCTGCCCATTTTGCCGGTGCCGCCCATCAGCTTTCCCCTGACCGAGAAGCGCAAGTCCGGCCTGCTGCCCTTGACGCTGGGTTTTGACAACCTGAGTGGGACCACGCTGGCCCAGCCCTACTACTGGAACATTGCGCCCAACCGCGACGCCACCATCACGCCGACGCTGATGACCGCGCGTGGGGTTGATGTGGGGGTGAACTACCGCTACCTAGAGCCCGGCTACAACGGGCGGGTTTTTGTGGACAGCATGCCCGCCGACAAGCTGCGCGATCTGGACCGCTGGGGCCTGGTGCTCAATCAAACCGCTACCGTCCCTACCGGTCTGCCCAATCTGGCCCCGGTGGCGTTGGCGCTGAACATCAGCCGTGTCAGCGACAACAACTACTGGCGCGACTTCAGCAGCCCGGAAGCCACGCTGACCCAGCGCCTGTTGCCGGCCGACGCGCTGGCCAACTGGTCCAGTGGCGATGTGAGCGGCACGGTGCATCTGTTGCAGTGGCAGGTGCTGCAGGACCCGGACGCGCCCATCATCCCGCCCTATGACCGCCTGCCACAGATCACGGCCCACTATGGGAACAGCAATGTGCGCGGCTTCGATTGGACTATCGACGCTGACTTTACGCAGTTCCAGGCCAAGAGCAGCCTGACCGGGCAACCCAACGCGCAGCGCAGCTTTGCCCTGGCACAGATCAGCCGCCCCTGGCTGGCGCCACAGGGCTTTATCAACCCTAAGCTGCAGCTGCATGCCACCGGCTACCAGTTCGATGCCATGCTGGCCGATGGCAGCCAGTCGGCCACCAGCGTGGTGCCCACCTTCAGCCTCGACAGCGGCCTGGTGTTTGAGCGCGAGAGTGCGCTGCTGGGGCGCAACTATGTGCAGACGCTGGAGCCGCGTGCCTTCTATGTCTACACGCCCTACCGCAACCAGAGCCTGCTGCCCAACTACGACACCGGTGCGGCGGACTTCAACTTTGCCAGCATCTATCTGGAGAACGCCTTCGTTGGCAACGACAAGATCTCCGACAACAACCTGCTGACCATGGGCTTGACCACGCGTTTTCTGGACCCCGACAGTGGCAGCCAGTACGCCCGCTTTGCCCTGGCCCAGCGGCTGCGCCTAGAGACGCAGCGGGTTACCCTCAACAGCGCCACCAGCCCTGCCGCCGAAGGCCTGAGCGACGTGCTGTTGGGCGCCGAGGTCAACCTCAACGAGCGCTGGGCGCTGGACTCCACGACGCAATACAACCCCTTAACCGAACAGTCGGTGCGTTCCACCGTGGGGGTGCGTTACAACCCCGGCAACTACCGGGTCATCAACGCCGCATACCGATTCCAGCGCGATGTCAGCGAGCAGGTCGATGTCAGTTGGCAGTGGCCCATCAACGACCTGTGGGGTGAGCGAGGCAAGGAGCTGGGTGCGGGTCGCGGCCAGGGCGATGGGCGCTACTACGCACTGGGCCGCATGAACTACAGCATGGACCAGAGCAAGCTCATCGATACCCTGCTGGGCGTCGAGTACGATGCGGGCTGTTGGCTGGCACGCGTGGTATTTGCACGCACCCAGACCAGCACCTCCAGTGCCGTTGAGCGTTGGATTTTTCAACTCGAATTTGTCGGCTTCACCCGCGTAGGAACGGCAGACCCGCGCGCCACCTTGACCCAGAATATTTCGCGCTACCAAAATTTGCGCGATGCCGGCGGCGCCGGTAGCAGTCGCTTCAGCAACTACGAATAAATACCTATGAACTTCCGCCTTTGGGTGCTGGCATTGGCCGGCACCACCGTATTGATGACCTTGCCGGCACGGGCACAAAAGGCCGTGTCGGCCGACTTTGTGGTGGCCGTGGTGAACTCCGAGCCCATTACCAACAGCGAGGTGCGCGCAGCCGTGCGGCGCGTGAGCGCCCAGCTCAAGGCACAGGGCCAAGCGCTTCCTGGCGCGCAGGAAATCCAGCAGGGCGTGCTGGAGCGGCTGATCAGCGACCGCGCCCAGTTGCAACTGGCGGCCGAAGTCGGCGTGCGCATCGACGATGCGGCCGTGGACCTGGCCGAACAAAATTTGGCACGGCAAAACCAAGTGACGCTTGACGTGCTGCGTCAGCAGATGGCCAAGGACGGCATCGAGCCTGCCGCCTTGCGCAAGCAACTGCGTGACCAACTCCTGCTGACCCGTTTGCGCGAGCGTGAGGTGGAGGGGCGCGTCAAGGTCAGCGACCAGGACGTGGACCGGGCCTTGGCCGAGCGGCAGGCCGCCAACATCGACCCGTTGACTCAGGAAATCAACCTGGCGCAACTGCTGGTGGCCGTGCCTGAAAAGGCAGATGCCACCCAGGTGGCACAGCTGCAGGTCAAGGCGCAGGCGCTGCTGCAGCGCCTGCGCTCCGGTGAGGACTTTGCTGCCCTGGTGAAGCAGGCGTCCGACGGCGAGCGCAGCAAGGACGGCGCCTTCGGTCTGCGCCGTGCGGAACGCTATCCGCCCGCCTTTGTGCAGGCGACCCAGAGCCTGGCCGTGGGCGCGGTCTCCGAGCTGGTGCGCACCGGTGCTGGTTTCCATATTCTCAAGGTGCTGGAGCGGCGCGCGCCTGCCACCTTGGTCATGAGCACGGTGCAGACCCGAGCACGCCATATTTTGCTGCGCACCGGTCCCGAGCTTTCCTCCTTTGCGGCCAGCGCGCGCCTGGGTGAAATTCGCCAGCGCATTCTGAGCGGCAAGATCGACTTTGCCAGCGCCGCGCGTGACAACTCACAGGATGGCAGTGCGGTGCAAGGTGGTGACCTGGGCTGGGCCAGCCCCGGCATGTTTGTGCCCGAGTTTGAGGAGGTGCTGAACCGCCTCAAGGAAGGTGAGATCAGCCAGCCCACGGTGACGCGCTTTGGCGTACACCTGCTGCAGTTGACCGAACGCCGCCGGGTCGATCTGAGCCAGCGCGAGATGCGCGAGCTGGTGCGCAACCAATTGCGCGAGTCCAAGCTGGACGAGGCCTACGCCACGTGGGCACGCGACGTGCGCGAACGCGCCTATGTAGAACTGCGCGAGCCGCCCCAATAAGATGAAACATATTGCGCGCAAACGCTTCGGGCAGCACTTTCTGCGTGACCGCAGCATCATCGAAGCCATTGTCCAGGCCATCGCTCCCCAGTCCGGTCAGCGCATGGTGGAAATTGGCCCCGGTCTGGCAGCTCTGACCCAACCCCTGGTGGAACGCCTGGGTCACCTGACCGTGATCGAACTGGACCGCGACCTAGCGCAGCGCCTGCGCAGCCATGGCCATTTGACGGTGATCGAGTCCGATGTGCTGAAGGTGGACTTCCACAACATAGAGGCGCATCCCTCCCAGGCCCCGGGCAAGTGGCGGGTGGTGGGCAATCTGCCCTACAACATTTCCACGCCCATTCTGTTCCATCTGCTAGACCATGTGGACTGCATTGAAGACCAGCACTTCATGCTGCAAAAAGAGGTGATAGACCGCATGGTGGCCTCGCCCAGCACCGCTGCCTATGGTCGTCTGAGCGTGATGCTGCAGTGGCGCTACGCCATGGAGGATGTACTGTTTGTGCCGCCCGCAAGCTTTGATCCGCCGCCGCGTGTGGATAGCGCCGTGGTGCGCATGGTGCCCATCGCCGAGCCGGCAGCGCTGGATGTGCGCCGCCTGAGCGAGCTGGTGCAGGTGGCCTTTAGCCAGCGCCGCAAGCTGATGCGCCACACCTTGGGGAAGTGGCTTGCGGAAAAGAACTTTGCTGGTACCTTTGATGTGCAGCGCCGTGCCGAGGAAGTGCCGGTTGCCGAGTACATCGCGCTGGCCCTGCAAATCGCCTGATCCCCCCAGTCAAGCTGTCTTATGATGGTGCGGGCCTGGCACTGTTTAAAACACACATACTGGAAATAGCACACCCATGAAAACGAAATTTCTCGCACTGGCGGCAGGCTTCATGCTTTGTGTTTTAGTCGGACCTGCAGCGCTAGCCCAGCAGGCGAGCTACAACTTTTCGCCCGTCAACCAGTTCGACATCAACCTCACGGCGGCGTACTGGAACCCGATCATCGCCTACGTGTCGGAAAAAAGCGGCGTCAAGCTAAATCTGAAAATCGGCCGCACCTCGGCCGATACCACCAGCTACGTGCTTGCCAAGGAGGTCGAGTTTGTCTTTAGCAACCACCTGTTTAGCCCAGAGCGCGAGCAGCTCGGCTGGAAGGTGTTTGGGCGGCGCAATACGCCGCCCTTGCAGGGCCAGATCGTGGTGCCTGCCGACTCACCCATCACCGACCTTGCCCAACTCAGGGGGCAAGAGGTGGCCTTTGCCGGCCCTGAGGCCTTTATTATTTACAAGGTGCCTTATGCGCACCTGCTTTCGCGCAATGTGGATGTGAAGGTGGTGTTTGCTGGCAACCAGAATGGCGCCTTTGCCCAACTGTTCGCGGGCAAGGTGTTGGCGTCCGGCGGCAATTCGCAGCTGGTGGATGGCTACAGCCGGCGCGAGGGCAAGAAGTTCCGCGTGCTGTGGAGTTCAGAGTCGTTTCAGGACCTGGCCCTGATGGTGTCGGGCAAGGTGCCAGAGGCTGATGCGCGCAAGGTTGCCGCAGCCTTTATCGATATGGTCAAGGACCCCAAGGGGCGCGACATTTTGCACCAAGCCTCCAAGGAAGTGGGCTTGCCCAACGATGCTTATTTTGTGCCGGCCAGTGGTGCCGACTATGCCTCCTACAAGCGCTTCTTCCAGAGCGCACCGAGCGCACTGCACTGAGCGAGCGCGTCACCATGGTTTTGTTGCAACGCCTGCTGCCGCAGTCTCTGGTCGGGCGGGTGTTCGCGTTGTATGTGGCCACGCTGCTGCTGTTCGTGGGAAGCGGGCTGGCCCTGTTTTACCGCTACCAGTTTGCCCAGCACATAGAAGCCGAATCGCTGGCTGGCGCGATGATGGTGAACGTGGCGGCGCAGACGGTAGGCGACAGCGCCGTGATCGGCGACTACGACACCATTGGCAAGACCCTGGAGCGGGCGATTTCCCAGTCTGACTTTGCCGTGGCCCAGTTCATAGACACCAACGGAGGTGTGCTGCGCTCCATCAACAATCCCAAGGTCAACATGGCACCGCCGCACTGGCTGCGGGACCTGGTGGCCGAGCATCTGTTTGATATCAACCAGAACATCCGGGTGGGTGGGCGCGACTATGGCGTGCTGCGCTTGAGCTTCGCCTCTGAAAAAATTGCAGGGGAACTTTGGCGTGTGGCAGTTTATGCCCTGCTGCTGGCAGCGGGGGCGCTGTTTGCCGGTGCACTGCTGATTCGCAGACCCCTGCGTCATTGGCTGGGCAATTTTGACCGCGTACGCCTGCGTGAAGCCGAGATCTTGGCTGGCAGCATAGACATCAACGCACTGCTCGATGCCGATGCCCCGGTTGAAATCCGCCACACCTTCGACATCATCAAGCGTGCCGCTGGCAGTCTGTCGGCACAGCGCGAGGAGGCCGCCGTGACCCTCAACGCCATTTCCGATGGCGTGCTGCGTACCGACGCCGGCTTTCGCTTGGTGTATTGCAACCCGGCCGCGGACCAGCTGTTGGGGACATCGGGCCAGACCCTGCTGGGCCAAGATGCGCAAGCACTCTTTTTCGGTGTCTTTGGCAGCGGTGCACCGGTTGCACACGGGAAGGTGCGCCGCCTGGAAGTGGCCGGCTCCGATGGCAATCGCGTTATCTTGGACACTACGCTTTCCACCATCTTCTCCAACGGCAATGTCGCCACTGGCCATGTACTGACCTTTAGGGACGTGTCACGCCAGCACGCCATGGACCAGCAGTTGCGCAGCGAACTCAATGCGCGCCAGCGCGCGCTGGACTCCTTGCGGCGTGTGCTCAGTACGCTGGAGTTCGAACCTTCGGAAGTCAGCGCGCCGCTCGATGGCGACGACCTGGACGCGCTGATCAACCGCGTGGTGGCGCTGATCCATGAGCGCGAAGGCGGCCGCCGTGCACTCAACAACCAGAAGTTTGCGCTGGACCAGCATGCCATCGTCAGCATGACGGATTTGCAGGGCTGCATCACCTATGTCAACGGCAAGTTCACGCAAATCAGTGGTTACTCCCTGGCTGAACTCATTGGCCAGAATCACCGTATCGTTAACTCCGGCGCGCAACCGCAGCATTTCTTTGAGACCCTTTGGAACACCATCAAGCAGGGGCAGGTGTGGCGTGGCGAAATTTGCAACCGCGCCAAGAGTGGCGCCTTGTATTGGGTGGACGCCACCATAGTGCCGCTGTTGGGTCCTGACGGCCTGCCCGAGCAATTCATCGCCATCCGTACCGACATCACGGTGCGCAAAGCCATGGGTGCCCGTCTGGCTGAGCAACTGCGCTTTGTGGAGGTGTTGCTGGAGGCCATGCCTGTGGCCATTTACCTGAAGGACCCCCAGGGCCGCTACCAGCGTTTCAACAAGGCATTTGAAGACCTGTTTGGCATACAGCGCAACGATTGGATTGGCAAGACCGTGTTCGATCTGGTGGCGCGTGAGGCAGCACAGGGGATGGATGCAAAGGACTGCGAGCTCTATGCGCAGCAGGGCATTCAAACCTACGAGGCATCCTTTAGCAATCTGCTGACGGGCGAGTCACGCGAGGGCCTGTACTGGAAGGCGCCGCTGACCGATAGCCGTGGTGCGTTCACCGGATTGGTTGGGACCATTTTGGACATTACCGAAAAGAACCGCATCGAGCAGGAACTGCGCGATGCCAAGCGCAATGCCGAGGCTGCCAGCCAGGCCAAGAGCGATTTCCTGGCCAATATGAGCCATGAAATCCGCACGCCCATGAATGGCGTTATCGGGATGACCGACCTGGCACTGGAGCTGGAGCAAAGCCCGACCCAGCGCGAGTACCTGCGCATCGTCAAAAGCTCGGCGCAGTCCTTGATGGTCATCCTCAACGACGTGTTGGATTTCTCCAAGATAGAGGCGGGCAAGCTCACGATCGAGGCGGTGCGTTTCGCGTTGCCGCAGACCATTGAGGAAAGCCTCAAAGCCCTGCGCAACCGAGCCAAGCAAAAAGGCCTGGTGTTGGAAAGCAGCCTGCACCCGGACCTGCCAGCCGAGGTGATGGGCGACCCGGTGCGGCTGCGCCAAGTGCTCACCAATCTATGCGACAACGCCATCAAATTCACGGAGCGGGGCAGCGTTCATGTCGGCGTGTACTGCGCGCCTACTGGGCAGGGTTACGAACTGCATTTCACGGTGCGCGACACCGGCATCGGCATCCCCACGGAAAAACAGGCCCATGTGTTCGAGGCCTTCTCCCAGGCCGACACCTCCACCACGCGCCGCTTTGGTGGTACCGGTCTTGGACTGACTATTTGCGCAAGATTGGTGGAGCTCATGGGTGGAAGGATGTGGCTGGACAGCGGGGAGGGACAGGGCAGTTGCTTCCACTTCACGGTGCAGGTGAATCGAACGCAACCGCTGGTAGACAGCGTGGTGCCAGCACAGCCCGCAGCCGCTCCTGCGGCTCGCGCACTACAGGTGCTTTTGGTGGAAGATCACCCGATCAACCAGATGCTGGCGACCACCCTGCTGAAAAAATGGGGTCACACCGTGGTGCTTGCCAAAAACGGACAAGAGGCGGTTGACCTGTTTGCGACGCAAGGCTGGGACATTGTGTTGATGGACATGCAAATGCCGGTTATGGGCGGGTTGGATGCTACGCGTTTGATTCGTGCGGCCGAACCTACCGCGCTGCGCACGCCGATTGTGGCCATGACGGCCAATGCCATGGAGGCGGACCGCCAGGCCTGCTTGCAGGCCGGTATGGATGACCACTTGGCTAAGCCTTTTAGTGCCACCGGTCTGCAGGGCATGCTGGAACGTTATGCACGACCTGCCAGTACCCCTTAACAAGCAAAAAGCCCGTCACGGGGACGGGCTTTTTGGTGGGCGCAGGAAGCGCTTAAGCCGCAGCCAACCAGTAACCCGCGTTGAAGGGGCTGCTCATGCGCAGCGCCAGAGGGGAAACGTCCAACAGCTTGTCAGTTGGCATTCTTTCGCCGCTCTCTGTCATCAACTCAGCGCCTGGAGTGGCGTTGCTTGCCTCGTTCGCCCGTTCTGCTTGGCTGGTGTGTGCAGAACGGGCTACAGAAAAGAATAGAAGCATCGGAAGGGTATCTTCCGGTCTCCCCAGTAGTCGGCCGTGTCGCGGAAGATGTCGAGCAATTGCTCGCGTGCTTCCTTGTCAAATTTGGCATTCGCCGGAATGTGCTCCAACACAGCAATAAAGCCGGGCTGTGGTCCCGATTTGTGCACCGGGTCGGTCATGCTGTCGTACAGGGCATCAAAGTTTTTGCTGACCTGCGTGGACAAAATGAATTGCTGGCTGATTAAATCCAATACGTCCTGCTTGGACTGCGCATTGGCCAGATTGGCGTACAGAAAGTGGTGACCCAATGATTGGGCCGCTTCCTGCAAATCCTGCACCCTGAAGGCGCGTATCGACTGAACGATATTGGTTCTAACGGTTCGAAGTGGCGTGTCCATCCCCGATTCACTTTCTCAAAGTACAAAACAAAAGTCAGGGCACGATCTGGCGAAAGCTCGCGTAGTGATCGGCCGAGTAGAAACAGGCATCTGGCGTGGTGGCAGGGCCACCGCATACAATTCTTCTGGCTCCGCGGCCCCGTGAACCCGGGGTCCTAACGGTGTACTCCCGGTAATAGCCACGCTTTTGCATGGGAAGGAAACGCTCACGGTTTCCAAACACCACACCATCCTTATCAAAAGGGAAGGGGCCGCCTTGGCGTATCAGACGCTGGGTATCTTGGCCCTGCTGCGGCAGCGCACTAAGCGCGATGCTGCCAACTTCGGAACTGTCGAATACGGACCGTGCATTGGCGCCTGTGGCAGCCAGTGACATAACCAGTAAAAAGCCAGTAATCACCAACTTAAAATGGTTGTTGTGCACCCAAATTCCTCGTAAAAAGTTCGGGTTAACCCGGTGATCCAAGGGCGCTAGTGTCGCCCATCCCACCCAAAAAAGCAAGGCCTTGCCCGGTTTAAGGGCAAGGCCTGTGCATCGAGGCGGAAAAAGAAGTCTGTACTAACTTGCGGTCAAAGGCTTAACGAACCGCATTGGCGTCGGCCACGGTCAGTGCGGTCATGTTGACAATCCGGCGCACCGTGGTGCTGGCCGTCAAAATATGCACCGGTTTGGCGGCACCCAGCAGAACCGGGCCAATCGCAATATTGCCGCCGGCTGCCGTTTTGAGCAGGTTGTAGGCAATGTTCGCCGCGTCGATGTTGGGCAGCACCAGCAAGTTGGCATCTCCATGCAGGGTGCTGTTGGGCATCAAGGCCTTGCGGGCGTCACCGTCCAGGGCCACATCGCCATGCATCTCACCATCTACCTCTAGCCAAGGCGCTTGCTGTTGCAGCAGGGCCAGGGTGTCGCGCATCTTGATGGCACTGGGCTCGTTGCTGCTGCCAAAGTTGGAGTGGCTGAGCAGCGCTGCCTTGGGCTTAAAGCCAAAGCGCATCATTTCTTCGGCCGCCATCACGGTGATGCGCGCCAGTTGCTGTGCCGTCGGGTCGTAGTTGACATGGGTATCGACCAGAAACACCTGGCGCCCTGGCAGCATCAGGCCGTTCATGCAGGCGTAGATGGGGCAGTCCGTGCCCGGGCCACCCTTGGGGTCCACGCGCTTGCCAATGACCTGGTCGATGTATTCCAGATGCAGGGCCGTTCTGCCCCAGGTGCCGCAGATCAGCCCGTCCACATCGCCCTTTTGCAGCAGCATGGCGCCGATCAGGCTCAGACGCCTGCGCATTTCAATCTTGGCGACTTGCACGGTCATGCCCTTGCGCTCGGTCATTCGGTGGTAGGTCTGCCAGAAGTCGCGGTAGCGATGGTCTTGTTCCACGTTGACCACCTGGTAGTCCACGCCTTCCTTCAGGCGCAGACCGAACTTCTCTATGCGTTCGGCAATCACGGCGGGGCGGCCGATCAGGGTCGGCAGGGCCAGGCGCTCATCAACCACGATCTGGGCAGCGCGCAGCACGCGCTCTTCCTCGCCCTCGGCATAGGCGACACGTTTTTTGAGCGCGTTGCGGGCCGCCGTGAAGATCGGCTTCATGGTGGTGCCAGAGGCGTAGACAAAGCTTTGCAGACGCTCACGGTAGGCGTCCATGTCGGCAATCGGGCGCAGCGCCACGCCGCTCTCAAACGCCGCCTGGGCCACGGCCGGCGCGATCTTCATCATCAGGCGCGGATCGAAGGGCTTGGGGATCAGGTACTCGGGGCCGAAGGCCAGCTGCTCACCGGAATAGGCGGCTGCGACCACATCGCTTTGCTCGGCCTGTGCCAGATCGGCAATCGCGTGCACGGCGGCAATCTCCATCTCCAGCGTGATGGTGGAGGCGCCCGCATCGAGCGCTCCGCGGAAGATGTAGGGGAAGCACAGGACGTTGTTGACCTGGTTCGGGTAGTCGGTGCGCCCGGTGGCCATGATGGCGTCGCTGCGCACGGCCTTCACTTCTTCTGGCAGGATTTCGGGTGTCGGGTTGGCGAGGGCAAAAATGATCGGATTGGGTGCCATGGTGGCAACCATGTCGGCCTTCAAGACGCCCCCGGCCGACAGGCCCAGGAACACGTCGGCATCCACAATCATTTCGCGCAGCGTGCGGCAATCGGTCTTTTGGGCAAAGAAGGCCTTGTCCTCGTCCATCAACTCGACCCGGCCCTCATAGACCACACCGGCCAAATCGGTGACAAAAATGTTTTCACGCGGAATGCCCAGCTTGACCAAGAGGCCCAGGCAAGCCAGGGCGGCAGCACCGGCGCCGGAGGTCACCAGCTTGATCTTCTTGGGGTCCTTGCCCACCACTTTCAGGCCGTTCAAAATGCCTGCGCCCACCACGATGGCGGTGCCATGTTGGTCGTCGTGGAACACCGGAATCTTCATGCGTTCGCGCAGCTTGCGCTCCACATAAAAACAGTCCGGTGCCTTGATGTCTTCGAGGTTGATGCCGCCAAAGGTCGGCTCCAGCGAGGCGATAATGTCCACCAGTTTGTCGAGGTCGTGCTTCTCGTTGATTTCGATATCAAACACGTCAATGCCGGCAAACTTCTTGAACAAAACGGCCTTGCCCTCCATCACCGGCTTGGCCGCCAGCGGGCCAATATCGCCCAGGCCCAGCACGGCCGTGCCATTGGTGATCACCGCCACCAGATTGCCGCGGCTGGTGTACTTGTAAGCGTTGTTCGGGTCCTTGACGATTTCTTCGCAGGGGGCTGCCACGCCGGGTGAATAGGCCAGGGCCAGGTCATGCTGGTTGACGAGCTGCTTGGTGGCCGCAATGGCGATTTTTCCGGGGGTGGGGAACTCGTGGTACTCGAGCGCAGCGCGGCGCAGTTCGGCGCGCTTCTCGGGAGTGTTGGAGGAACTGGGGGTCAGTGACCCGGTCGAAGAATCCTGTGTCATTAGCGTCCTTGCACAACAGAGCGGGCGCGAAGGCGGAGGCCCCTGATGTGGGAGGCAATTGTAGACGCGGCCTATTGCCCCCGGCCGCGGTAGGGCCCTGTGGAAACCCGGACTTGGCAAGCCAGACCGATGGTGCTAGAGCGTTGGTGTTAGGACCTTGTGCCTACCGGGTTTTCGCTGTCCTGGAGTTGCGTGGTCTTGCTGAGCTCCATGCGCCTTGCCGTGCTCTGGCCCGTCAGCACGAAGCCGCGTTGCGCGCCCTGTGTATCCAGAAAGCGCCAGACGCCCTGTGTCTCCTGCGCATCCGCGACCCATTGGCCTGCCAGCGCCGGGTGGGCGGCCGCGACGACGATGGGCAGAGCCGGGGTCTTGATGGAAACTGGCATCAGCGGGAATTCCAATGCGGTTTTGCTGCCGCTCAGCGTTGCGGCCAAGGCCTTGGCTGCATGCATGATGGGCATCACATAGGGCAGGGTGCGCTGCCCGGCCGATGCGTACTGTGCGCAGTCGCCCAGCGCGTAAACATGGTCTGCGGAGGTTTGCAAAAACCGGTCCACCACAATGCCCCTCTCGCACAGCAGTCCGGCCGCAGTGGCCAGGGCGGTGTCGGCGCGCAGGCCAATGGCGCTTAGCACCGCATCCACGACCCATTGCGTGCCGTCGGCCAGGGTGACTTGCAGTTGCCCGGAGGTAACCGCGTCCGCATCCACGGCCTGTACCGTGGTACCAAAATGCCAGTGGGCGCCCAGGTCCTGCAGTGCCTGCTGCAGTTGCAGGCCGGCGCTTTCGGGCAGCAGGGCAGCCAGCGGTCTTGGCGAAGGGTCCACCACATGCACCCGGTGGCCCGCCTGCAGCAGGTCGTTGGCAAACTCGCAGCCGATCAGGCCGGCGCCTATGACCAGTACGGTTTTTGGTGCGGTCGCGTCGCCTTCCTGCAAGCGGTCAAAAAGGGCGGCAAAGTCGCTCAGCGCATTCACCGATAGCACCTGCGCTGCGGCATTGCCGGCAATGGCCGAACGGATCGGCTGCGCACCGGTGGCCAACACCAACGCGCTGTAGGCCAGGGTTTGGCTGGCTTCGCCGGAGCGGACCGTGAGCCTTCGGGCTGCCACGTCGAGCTGCTCCACCCGGCTGTGGTCCAGCAGCGTTACGTCAAGGGTCTCCGCCATTTTTGCGGCGCTGGTGCTGACCAGTTGCGCTGGCGTACGCTTTTGTGCCAGGGCGTTGGACAGACCGGGCTTGGCGTAGAAGTCGCCGCTGTCGGCCGTCACCACGATCACTGGCGTGAGCTTGTCGAGCTTGCGCAATTCACGCACCGTGGTCCAGCCGGCCAGACCGGCACCGATCACCACCATAGGCGCTGTGCTCTTGGCTGGGGTGACGGCGTCCGTCGCGGCGGCAATGTTTGCAGGGTGCGCGTTCATGCTCAGATCTCCACGGCTTCGAAGTCGGCCTTGGCCACACCGCAGTCCGGGCAGGCCCAGCTGTCGGGCACATCGCTCCAGGCGGTGCCGGGGGCAATGCCGTCTTCGGGGCGGCCAGCAGTTTCGTCGTACACAAAGCCGCAAACGATACAGATATAGGTTTTCATGGTGATCGGTCTTTCAGGAGTTCGTGGAAAAAATGGAGCAGGGCTTAGGCGCTGATCTTGGCGAGCTGGGCCTTGTAATGGTTGGCGTGGCGCTCCTCCACCTTGGCCAATGCGGCAAAGCGCTTTTGTGCCTTTTCGAGGGTGGCGCGAAAGGCGGCAGCGTGTTCGCGGCTCTCGGCAATCTGCTCGTCCATCTCGGCCACCGCGGCGGCTTGGCCCTCGGCCTCTGCCGTCTTGCGAAAGCCGGGGTACATCTCGGTGTACTCGTAGGTCTCGCCGTCTATGGCGATCTGCAGCGCCTTGGCCGGGGTCATGGTGGCCTTGGGGTAGAGCAGGTCGAGGTGGCCAAAGGCGTGCATCACTTCCTGGTCGGCCGTGGCCTCAAAGGCGCGCGCCGTTTCTTCGTCGCCAGCCTCGCGGGAGAGTTTGGCGAAGTAGCGGTA
Source organism: uncultured beta proteobacterium (assembly GCA_903886275.1). GTDB lineage: Bacteria > Pseudomonadota > Gammaproteobacteria > Burkholderiales > Burkholderiaceae_C > Allorhodoferax. The sequence continues at coordinate 45,117 of CAISLN010000004.1, forward strand.
CTTGATGTGGGCCATGGACTCACCGGCAAAGGCGGCCTCCAAATTGGCCATGGTCTTGATTTCGGGGCGTTGTGTGGTTGTCATGGTGGGCTCCAGGGGGTAATAGCTTGATTGGTAGAACGTTTCTATCAACACAGAACGAATGGTAGTCATAAGCTACATATGGCGCCAATCGCTTTTGCCTACTGCCTTGATAGCGGGCCGCCGGATGCAGGCCACAATGCACCCACAGACCCGAAAGAGCCACCATGACCGCACCCGTCCAAGACGTCACCGCACTCTATCCACCCTTGCAGCCCAGCCGCAGCGGTCGCTTGGCTGTAGACGATATTCATACCCTGCACTGGGAGGAATGCGGCAATCCGCAGGGTGTGCCGGTGCTGTTTTTGCACGGTGGTCCGGGCGCCGGTCTGTCGCCCAAACACCGGCAGTTTTTTGACCCGGCGTATTACCGCATCGTACTGTTTGACCAGCGCGGCGCCGGACAAAGCACGCCGCTGGGCGAGACCCGCCACAACACCACGCAGCTGTTGCTGGAAGATATCGAGCAACTGCGTGTCCTGCTGGGCGTGGACCAGTGGCTGGTGTTTGGCGGCTCCTGGGGCTCCACCCTGGCGCTTGCCTATGGGCAGGCGCACCCCGAGCGTTGCAGCGGCTTTGTGCTGCGCGGCATCTTCCTTTGTACGCCGGCCGAGATCGACTGGTTTTTGAACGGCATGCGCTGGTTCTATCCGGACGCCCATGCAGCCTTTGTGGCGCCGATTCCAGAGGCCGAGCGCGGCGACCTGCTGCCGGCTTTTTGCAAGCAACTGTTTGGTGAGGATGTGGCTTCTGGTGTGGCCGCCGCCCGCGCCTGGGGGCGCTACGAAGGCCGCACCATCCACCTGCTGCCCGACCCGGCGGTGGAAGAAGAGTTTGGCAGCGAAGCCGTGGCCCTGGGCGTGGGGCGGCTGGAGGCGCATTACTTTAGCCACGGTGCCTTCCTTGGCGAAGACCAGTTGATCCGCAATGTGGAGTGCATCCGCCATCTGCCCTGCGCCATCATCCAGGGCCGCTACGACGTGATCTGCCCGCCACTCTCGGCCTGGCGCTTGCACAAGGCCTGGCCCGAGGCCAGCTTCCAGATCATCCAGGATGCCGGCCATGGCGCCTTCGAGCCCGGCATCACCGCCGCCCTGCTGCGCGCCACCGAACAGTTCAAGCGCGACGGGACGCTCTAGACCTGGGGCAGCAAAAAACGCCGCTCCCAGGCGCTGATCTCGCGCAGATAGCTTTGGTATTCCAGCGCCTTGACGGCGCAGTAGCCGGTGACAAAGGCGTCGCCCAGCAGAGCGCGCGCGGCGGCACTGCCGGCCATGCGCGCGTGGGCCGGCAGGAAGCTGCGCTCCAGCGCATGCGCTTGTTCGTAGGCGTTGGCGCCGGGCTCCAGCGGCGCCGAGGGTTGCAGCTGCTCGTCCATGCCGGCCAGGCCGGCCGCCAGCGAGGCCGCTATGGCCAGATAGGGGTTGGCGTCGGCACCGGCAATGCGGTTTTCTACCCGGCGCGCGGCCGCGCTGCTTTTGGGAATGCGCAGGCCGGCGGTGCGGTTGTCATGGCCCCATGCCAGGTTGATGGGCGCCTGGCTGCCCGCCACAAAGCGCCGATACGAATTCACAAAGGGCGCAAACACCAACATCAGGTCCGGCCCATAGGTCTGGATGCCGGCAATAAAGTGGCCAAAGGCGGCGCTCTCTTCGCCTTCGTCGGTGCTGAAGATATTGCGCCCGGCGCTGTCCACCACGCTCTGGTGCAGGTGCATGGAGCTGCCCTGCGCACCGGCAATCGGCTTGGCCATGAACACGGCATTAAGCCCATGCTGGATGGCAATTTCCTTGGCCGCGTACTTGAACAAAAAGGCCTGGTCGGCCAAGTCCAGCGGATTGCCATGCACCAGGTTGATCTCAAACTGGGTCGCACCCACCTCGTGGATCCAGGTGTCGGACTGCACGCCCAGGCTGTCCAGCGCGCTGCGAAAGGCGTCCCAGAAGGCCGCATGTTCGTTGAGCAGGTTCATGCTAAAGGCGGATTGCCCCGCCTCGGCGCGGCCATTGCGGGCCAGCGGGGCCGTCAGGGGAATGGCGGGGTCCACGCAGGGCGCGGTCAGGTAAAACTCGATCTCCGGCGCCACCACCGGCGTGAGACCCTGTGCCTTGTAGCGCGCCAGCACGGTCTCCAGCAGCGAGCGTGGCGAAAATACGCAGGGCTGGCCGTCGAGCTCCACGCAGTCGTGGATGGCAAAGGCGCGTGGCACGCTGGACCAGGGCGACAGCTTCAGCGTGCGGTAGTCGGGCACCAAGCGCAGGTCCGGGTCGGCATCCGGAAAGATCGCGTCATAGGAATAGTCGCCGGTGACGCACTGCATCGGTATGGCCTGGGCGATGCGCAGCTCATTGCCCTGTGCGAAGCTGGCGGCCGGCATCAGCTTGCCACGCGGGTAGCCCGACACGTCCGGAAAAATGCATTCCACATCCCGCACGCCGTGCAGGTCAAAAAAGGATTGGAGTGTGGCGGCTGTGGGCTGTGTCATGATGAAGTGCGGGTTGGTAGGGGCAGTTGCCCTTTGGCCATTCTCGCGGAAATTCCCGCCAGCTCCGGGGCCACTTTGCCGTGATAAAAGGTACACGTTATGCACCGCCTTCCCCCGCTCGCCACCATGCCATCCACCATGAAGGCCATGGTCACCACCGGGCAGGGCGGCTACGCGCGACTGGTCTGGTGCGATGTGCCCCTGCCCGCACTGCAGGCAGGCGAGGTGCTGCTGCGGGTGCTGGCCGCTGGTATCAACAACACCGACATCAACACGCGCCTGGGCTGGTATGGCGTGGCACAGCCGCTGCCGGCTACAGCGCAAAAGGCCGAGCATGCAGTGGGCGCAGACGATGAGGCGCCGCTGGGTTGGAACGGCGCGACCGCCTTCCCGCTCATCCAGGGTGCCGACTGCTGCGGCCTGGTGGTCGCCCTGGCGAGCGACCTGAGCGCAACCGGGTCCGCCTTGCTGGGCCAGCGCGCGCTGGTGCGCAGTTGCATGCGCGTGGCCGGCTTTGGCTCTGGCGACACGCGCTGGTTGGGCACCGACTTTGACGGCGCTTTTGCCGAGTATGTGAAGGTGCTGGCCAGCGAGGTGTTTGCCGTGCACAGCGACTGGAGCGATGTGGAACTGGCCTCGCTGCCCTGCGCCTGGGGCACGGCCGAAAACATGCTGCACCGGGCCTCAGTTGCCGCCGGTGAGCGGGTCTGGGTCAGCGGTGCCTCTGGCGGCGTTGGATCGGCCGTTGTGCAATTGGCCAAAAGGCGTGGCGCCCATGTCACGGCGGTCACCAGCCGCGACAAGCAGGATGCCGTCTTGGCTCTGGGTGCAGACTGCGTGCTGTGTCGCGAAGACGGCGGGGCCGCTTATGCCGCTCAGCCGCCTGCCGATGTGGTGGTGGACAACGTGGCGGGCGCCGGCTTTGGCGCGCTGCTCAAACAATTGCAGCGCGGTGGGCGCTATGTGACTTCCGGCGCGATTGCTGGTGCACAAGTTGCGCTGGACCTGCGCGATCTGTACCTCAAAGACATCACGCTGATCGGTTGCACCGCCTGGGACGAACCGGTGTTTCCCAACCTGATCGGCTACATAGAGCGCCATGAAATCCGCCCCATCGTGGCGGGCACCTATGCCCTCAAGGACATGGCCCTGGCCCAGCAGGCATTTCTGGAAAAACGCCATGTCGGCAACCTGGTGCTGCTGCCTTGAAACCGCGCACTATCCCCGTATCAGCGCTTCAATTTCGTCCGGGTCCACCGGCACGCCGCGGCTGATCAGCTCGCAACCGCTGTGCGTGACGATGGCATCGTCTTCGATGCGGATGCCGATGTGGTGGAACTGCTCGGGCACACCGGGGGCCGGGCGCACGTAAATGCCCGGCTCAATGGTGAGCACCATGCCGCTTTGCAGAATGCGCGCCGGGCGGCTGATGAGCGTCTCGCCGGTCAGCGCGTCCTTGCGCTCGGTCTTGTTGCCGATCTCGGACGGTTCCGTATAGGCGCCGCAGTCGTGCACATCCATGCCCAGCCAGTGGCCGGTGCGGTGCATGTAAAACTGGAAGTAGGCGCGCTTCTCGATCACATCCTCCAGACTGCCGACCTTGTTCCTGTCCAACAGACCCAGGTCCAGCATGCCCTGCGACAAGACCTTGACCGTGGCCTCATGCGGGTCGGTAAAGCGTGCCCCGGCCTTTGTGACTGCGACTGCCGCCTCCTGCGAGGCCCGCACCAGCTCGTACAGCGCACGCTGCGGGCCTGAAAATTTGCCATTGGCCGGGAAGGTGCGGGTGATGTCGCTGGCATAGCCGTCGAGCTCGCAACCGGCATCGATCAGCACCAGTTCGCCGTCGCGCACCAGGCCGGCGTCGGCGCGGTAATGCAGCACGCAGGCATTGGCACCGGCGGCCACGATGGAGCCATAGGCCGGGTATTGCGAGCCATGGCGGCGGAACTCGTGCAGCAGCTCGGCGTCCAGGTGGTACTCGCGCACTTCCTTGCCCTCGCGCAGCATCTGGGCGCTCAACTGCATGGCGCGGATATGGGCGCCGGCGCTGATCTGCGCGGCGCGGCGCATGGTGCTCTGCTCGCTGGCGTCCTTGACCAGCCGCATCTCGTCCAAGGGGCCGCACAGGTCGCGCTGGGTTTCTGGCGTCAATGTGCCATAGCGCACTCTTGCGCGCAGGCCACCCAGCCAGCCGTCCACGCGCGACTCCAGGCCCTTGTGGATGGCAAAGGGGAACCAGACCGCATCGCGCCCGTCCAGCAGACCTGGCATTTGCGCGTCCAGGTCCTTGACGGAAAAGGCGGCATCCACTCCCAGAGCGGCCGGTGCGGCTTCAGGGCCGAGCCTTATGCCGTCCCAGATTTCGCGCTCCACATCCTTGGGGTTGCAAAACAGGGTGCTGCGGCCATCGCCCTGCACCACCAGCCAGCCCTTGGGCTCGGCAAAGCCGCAGAGGTAGAAAAAGTAGCTGTCGTGGCGAAACAAAAAGTCGGCATCGCGGTTGCGCTGCTGCTCGGGCGCGGTGGGCAAGATGGCGATGCCGTTAGGTCCTATGCGGCGGGCCAGCTCGGCGCGGCGCGCCTGGTAGATAGCGGTGTTCATGGTGGTGTTAGGTGGGGTTGTCGGCATTCAGGCAGGCCAGTCGTTCGGGCGTGCCCACATCGGTCCAGGCGCCAGTGTAAAGCTGGGCCGATACCCTTTGGCCATCCATGGCTGCCCGCAGCAAAGGCGCCAGCGCCAAGCGCTGGCCCTCTGGGTTGCCGGGTGGCACATCGCACCAGGGTGGCAAAAACAGTTCGCGCCGGTACAGGCCTATGGTGGAGAAGGTCAGGCGCGGCAGGGGCGAATCCTTGGGGCAATTCAGCGCCAGACCGCTCTGTGCATCCAGGCCGAAGTCGCCGCCCGGGTTGTGCTGCGGATTGGGCACCAGCCAAATATGGGCCAGCCTGTCGCGGGCCAGAAAGCGCTGCACATCGCTTTGGCTAAAAACAAAGTCCGGCGCAAACACGTCTCCTGCCATCACCCAGAAGGCATCGCCCAAGAGGGGCAGGGCGCGGCAAATACCGCCGGCCGTTTCCAGCGCCTGGCCAAAGTCGCGCCCCTCGCGCGAATAGGACAATTGCATTGGCCGGGCACCAGGCGGGCAAAAGGCATTGCCAAACTGCGCCTCGATCTGCTCTCCCAGCCAGGCCGTATTGATGACGGCGTGCTCAAAGCCGCCCTGCAACAGGGCCTCCATGCGCCATTGCAGCAGCGGCTTGCCGCGCACCGGCAACAGGGGTTTGGGGGTGCTGTCGGTCAGCGGGCGCATGCGCTCGCCGCGCCCGGCAGCCAGCAACAGGGCGGGCATTGCGCCGTCGGAAGAAGTGTTCATGGGGAAGGTGCAAAAGGTCTCAGGGTTCGCCATGGTAAGGCTGCGGCGGCGCGCAAAGGTGGATATGCATTGAAGTGGGCCGGTGTTTGGAGTCCAATAGCCTGCAACATGCATCCGTTCCCGTTCATCCTATGGCGGTCGTCTTGATGACCGACGCAGACACTCTGTCTGCCAAGCCCACCATTTTGGTGATTGACGACACGCCCGAGAACTTATCGCTGATGCAGCATCTGCTGCAAGACAGCTACCGGCTCAGTTCGGCCAACAGCGGTGCGCAGGGGCTGGAGCTGGCCCTAGCCGAGCCGGTGCCGGATCTGATCCTGCTCGATATCCTGATGCCCGGCATGGACGGCTACACGGTTTGTGAGCGGCTCAAGCAGGACCCGCGCACCGCGAGCATTCCGGTGATTTTTCTGACCTCCCGCAACGAACTCAAGGACGAGGAAAAAGGCTTTGCCCTGGGCGCGGTGGACTACATCGTCAAGCCGGTGCACCCCGCCATCTGCCTGGCGCGGCTGCGCACCCACCTCGCCCTGAAGGCATCGGCCGATTTTTTGCGCGACAAGAATGCCTTTTTGGAGGCCGAGGTTGCCAGGCGCACACGCGAGGTCAACGTGATTCAGGATGTCACCATTTTGGCCATGGCCCTGCTGGCCGAAACGCGCGACACCGACACCGGCAACCACATCCGCCGCACCCAATGCTATGTGCGTGCGCTGGCCTGGAAGCTGTCTTCGCATCCGCGCTTTCGCGACTTCCTGACGGTGGCCAACATCGCCATGCTGTTTCGCTCGGCGCCCCTGCACGATATCGGCAAGGCCGGCATACCGGACCGCATTTTGCTCAAGCAGGGCCGCTTGGCGCCCGACGAGTTTGAGATCATGAAGACCCACACCACCATGGGACGCGATGCGATTGCGCATGCCGAGGCGGCCCTGGGCCAGCAGGTGGAGTTCCTGGCCATGGCCAAACAAATTGCCTGCTCGCACCAGGAAAAATGGGACGGCAGCGGTTACCCCGAAGGCCTGGCCGCAGAGGCCATCCCCATTCCCGCGCGCCTGATGGCCCTGGCCGATGTTTACGACGCACTGACCAGTCGGCGCGTCTACAGGGAAGCCCTGTCCCATGGCGACGCCCTGGCGATCATCCAGGCGGCGAGCGGCCAGCATTTCGATCCCGATGTTGTGCGGGCCTTTGTGCAGGTCCAGGCACAGTTCCATGCCATCGCACTGACCTATGCTGACAGCGCAACTGACCTGCAGCGCAAGGCCGATTACATTCAAATCAGCTTGGAGAAAGCCCCGTGAAGAACGATAACAACCTGTCCCCCGCCGAACTGGCCATACGCGACGCCGCCCGCGACTACCACCGCTTTCCCACGCGCGGCAAGATCTCGGTCAACGCCACCAAGCCGCTGTCCAACCAGCGCGACCTCTCCCTGGCCTACAGCCCCGGCGTGGCCTACCCCTGCCTGGATATACAGGCCGACCCCAGCCTGGCCTATGAATACACCAGTCGCGGCAACCTGGTGGGCGTCATCACCAATGGCACGGCGGTGCTGGGCCTGGGCGACATAGGGCCGCTGGCGGGAAAACCCGTCATGGAAGGCAAGGGCTGCCTGTTCAAGAAGTTCGCCGGCATCGACGTGTTTGACATCGAGCTGGCCGAGCGCGACCCCGACAAGCTGGTGGAAATCATTGCAGCCATGGAGCCCACGCTGGGCGGCATCAACCTCGAAGACATCAAGGCGCCAGAGTGTTTTTACATCGAGCAAAAGCTGCGCGAGCGCCTGAACATTCCGGTGTTCCACGACGACCAGCATGGCACGGCCATCATCTCCAGTGCAGCCCTTTTGAACGGCCTGGAACTGGTGGGCAAGGACATCGCAAAGGTCAAGCTCGCGGTGTCGGGCGCCGGTGCCGCTGCCCTGGCCTGCCTGGATGTGATGGTGGGTCTGGGGGTGGCGCGCGAGAACGTGTTTGTGTGCGACTCCAAGGGCCTGATCTACGAGGGCCGCCCCGGCGGCTATGACGACTCCAAGGCGCGTTTTGCGCAAAAGACCGAACTGCGCACCCTGGCCGATGTGGTGGATGGTGCCGACGTGTTCCTGGGTTGCTCTGCCGCGGGTGTGCTCACGCAGGACATGGTCAAGACCATGGGCAGCCAACCCATCATCCTGGCACTGGCCAACCCCGAGCCCGAAATCCGTCCCGAGCTGGCCAAGGCCGTGCGCCCCGATTGCATCATCGCCACCGGCCGCTCCGACTACCCTAACCAGGTCAACAACGTCCTGTGCTTCCCCTATATCTTTCGCGGCGCGCTGGACTGCGGCGCCACCAAAATCACCGAGGCGATGAAGCTGGCCTGCGTGCGCCAGATTGCCGATCTGGCCAAGGCCGACATCAGCGAGGAAGTGGCCACCGCCTATGCCGGCAAGGAGCTGGTGTTTGGTGCGGACTATCTGATTCCCACCCCCTTTGATTCGCGCCTGATCCTGCGCATTGCCCCGGCCGTGGCCCAGGCCGCTGCCGACTCGGGCGTGGCGACTCGGCCGATTGCCGACATGGCGGCCTACCGCGAGCAGCTCTCGCGCTTTGTCTACCAAACCGGCATGTTCATGCGCCCGGTGTTTGCCGCCGCCAAGAGCGTGCCCAAGGACGCCAAGCGCGTGGCCTATGCCGAGGGCGAGGACGAGCGCGTGCTGCGTGCCGTGCAAGTGGTGGTGGATGAGGGTTTGGCACAGCCGATTTTGGTGGGTCGCCCCGCTGTCATTGAGGCGCGCATTCTCAAGGCTGGCCTGCGCATCCGATTAGGGCAAGACTTCACCGTGGTCAATCCCGAGGACGACCCGCGCTTCAAGCAGTACTGGGAAACCTACCACCGCATCATGGGCCGCGACGGTGTCTCCATAGACGCAGCCAAGGCCGCGGTGCGCCGCTCCAGTACCACCATTGCCGCCTTGATGGTCAAGCTCGGCGATGCCGACGCCATGCTGTGCGGCCTGCTGGGGCGCTTTGATGTGCACCTGGACCATGTGCGCGACGTCATCGGCATGCGCCCACAGGCCACCAGCATGGCCACCCTGAACGCGCTGATGCTGGAGCACCGTACCCTGTTCATCGCCGACACCTTTGTCAACGAAGACCCCGACGCCCAACAGCTCGCCGAGATCGCCCTGATGGCCGCCGAGGAGGTGCAGCGCTTTGGCCTGCCACCCAAGGTGGCCTTTTTGTCGCATTCGATTTACGGCAGTTCGCGGCGCAAGTCGGCCGTGAAAATGCGCCAGGCCTATGAGCTGTTCACCAAAATGGCGCCGCACATCGAGTGCGACGGCGAGCTGCAGGGCGACGCCGCGCTGAGCGAAGACATGCGCGGGCACACGCTGATGGACAGCAGCCTCAAGGGCGAGGCCAATTTGCTGATTTGCCCCAACCTGGACGCCGCCAACATCCTGTTCAATGTGCTCAAGGTCATAGGCGGACACGGCGTCACGGTGGGCCCCATCCTGCTCGGTGCCGCAGCCCCGGCCCATGTGCTGACACCCTCGGCCACGGTGCGCCGGGTGGTGAATATGACGGCCTTGGCCGCCGCGCACTCCACGCTCAAGAGCGGGCGCTAGCAACTTCCTAATGCGGGCTGAAGGCGCCCGCGTCCTGCAGCAAGTTCAGTGCGGCTTCCAACTGGAAGCTGCACAGCAGCGCCTCGGTGCGCCTAAAGCGCTCTTCTCCCAGCAACTGGCGCAGGCTGGCCTGCAACTGCTGGAACAGGTCCACCGCCCGCACATCGTCTTGTTGCAAGTAGCTGCGCAGGGTCTGCATGGCTGCCAAAGGGTTGTGGGCCGGTTCGGCAGCCGCCTGGCCCAGACCTTCGCGTGGCCGTATCCAGCGGGCCAGCGTCTGCCACAGCGCTTGCGGCTCTATCGGTTTGCTGACAAAGTCGTTCATGCCGCAGCGCAGGCAGAGTTGGCGGTCGGTCTCGCGGGAATGGGCCGTCATGGCCACGATGGGCAACTTGCCATAGTCCGGCATGTTGCGAATCAGCCGCACGGCCGAAAGGCCGTCGAGCACTGGCATCTGCATGTCCATCAACACCAGGTCAAAGGGGCGCTGCGCATGCGCGCTCTGGTCGATCTGGAACAGGGCCTGCTGGCCGTTGTCCGCCAGCGTTACCACAAGGCCTTCGGACTCCAGCATTTCCCGCGCCACCTGTTGTTGGATCTCGTTGTCCTCCACCAACAAGATACGGGCGCCGCGCAAGGGGGCGAGCAAGGTAGCGCTGGCCGCTGGCACTTCCGGCACTGGCGCCACTGCTTCGGTCACACCAAAAAGGTCCAACAGGGTTTCGAACAGCATGGGCTGGCTGACCGGTTTTTGCAGCAGCTGAAAGGTGCCGGGCTGGCCCGCCAAGGGGCCTGTGCTGTCGTTGCCGTAGGCGGTTACCAGTACCATGTGTGGCGCCGGTGTCAGCTTTTCTTCCTGGATGTGTTGCATCAGCTCAAGGCCATCCATGTCAGGCATCTGCCAGTCGGTCATCAGCACGTCATAGGGCTCATTGGCCAGCGCCGCGCGCCTGAGTTCGTTCAGCGCAGCTTGCCCCGAGACCATGCCATGCGCCATGCAGCCCAGGCTGAGCAACTGCTCGCACAGCACGGCCGCCGCATTGGCGTTGTCGTCCACCACCAGCACCCGTTTGTGCTGCAAGTCGCCGGACAACACGCGCTTGGCCTGCGCGGCACCCAGTCCCATGCGCGCGGTAAACCAAAAGTTGGCGCCTGCGCCAGGTACGCTGTGCACGCCTACCTCGCCGTCCATCAGGCCGGCCAGGCGCCGGCTGAGGGCCAGACCGAGTCCGCCGCCCTGTTTGCGTGCGCCGCGCGTCTGCGCAGTGCCGCTGTAAAGCCTCTCCATTTGCTCTGCGCTCAGGCCGACACCGGTATCGCGCACATCAAAGCGCAGCTTCACCGAGCCCTGCGCCAGCGTCACCACGCTCACTGCGATTTCAACCTCGCCATGGGTGGTGAAACGCAGGGCATTGCGGGTGTAGTGGATCAGCATCTGGCCCAGGCGCAGTGGGTCGCCAATCAGGTTGCGCGGCACGCCGGGCGCGATATGCCAGATCAGCTCCAGTCCTTTGGCACGCGCCTTCTCGGCGCAGAGTCCGGCCAGGGTTTCGAAGACGGTGTCGAGCTCGAAGGGAATGATCTCCATCTGCAGTTGCCCGGCCTCGACGCGGGAGAAGTCCAGCATGTCGTTGAGAACGGCCAACAGTTGCTGGCCACTTTGGCGTATCTGGTGGAGGTAGTTGCGCTGGCGCGTATCGGTCTCGTGCTTCAGCGCCAGATGCGACATTCCGATGATGGCGTTCAAAGGGGTGCGGATTTCGTGGCCCATGTGGGCCATGAATTCGGCCCTTCCGCTCAGTGCGGCAGCGGTGTCGGCCTTGTGCTGCCGCAGCTCTTGCTGCTGTTGCAGCAGGCGCCGATTGCACTCCTCCAGTTGCGCTTGCAGCGGGAACCTGTTGCCTGTAGGCGCGGCGTCTGCGCTGTGCGGCTGTGTGTCCATGCGAACATGACGCTCTGGCAGCTTGACGGCCGACGGCAGCGCTTGGGCCACTTGCTGTATCGAATGGTCGGCAAACGCGTACAGCTGTGCCGGCGCGTTGCCGACCGGTTGCAGCAGACCCATGCGCAAGGCGGTGTCGAGCCATTCGCGCATGAGCTCTGGGGCCACGCTGAAGACACGGGCCAACTGCGCCAGCTCAAAGCGCGGCCCCAGGCAGGCCGCCAGTTGGAGCACCAACTGGCTTTGCTCCGAAAGGTCTTTGAGTCGCTGTGCCATGGCACTTCTCCAGTTCAAGACTTGCAGTCTAGTGTTGAACGAATGGGGGTGCAAATTCGGCCAGTGCGAGGCTCTGCTGCGGGACCAGTCGCACAGTATGATGCGTGCCACCTGCCACCAAACGGAGCGCGCCATGGGATTGATGGACTTCCTCACGAAACAGTTTGTTGATGTCATTGAGTGGACCGAAAGCCAGGACGGGACCCTGGTCTGGCGCTACCCGATGCAGGACTTGGAAATCCAGAACGGCGCAGTGCTGGTGGTGCGCGAGTCGCAAATGGCCCTGTTCGTCAACGAGGGAAAAGTGGCCGATGTGTTTGGCCCCGGCAGCTACAAGCTGAGCACCCAAACGCTGCCGCTGCTGACCAACCTGAAGAACTGGGACAAGCTGTTTGAGGCGCCTTTCAAAAGCGATGTGTACTTCTTTGGCACCCGCCAGCAGATTGACCAAAAGTGGGGCACGCCCCAGCCCATCACCATCCGTGATGCCGACTTCGGTGCCGTGCGCCTGCGCGCCTTTGGCAATTACAGTTACCGCGTGGCGGTGCCTGCACTGTTCCATACCGAGATCTCCGGCACCCGCGAAAGCTACACCGTGCAAGAGGTGGACGGGCACTTGCGCGGCCTGGTGCTGCAAAACATCAGCGCGGCCATTGCCGGCAGCGGCGTGGCCTTTCTGGACCTGGCGGCGAACCAGTGGGTGTTTGCCCAGGCCCTGATCAAGCAACTGGCGCCCGCGTTTGACAAGATCGGCCTCAAGCTCGAGGCCATGACGGTGCAAAACGTCTCCCTGCCCGAGGAGTTGCAGAAGGTCATGGACCAGAAGATCGGCATGGGTATGGTCGGTGGCGACATGGGCAAGTTCATGCAGTACCAGACTGCGCAAGCGATCCCGAAATTTGCCGAGGGTGCTGGCCAAGGTGGTGGCATCGCCGGTGACGCCATGGGCCTGGGCGCTGGTGTGGCCATGGGCCAGTTGCTGGCGCAAAATCTTCAAGCCGGTTTGCATCCGGTTGCAGCGGTGGCCGGTATGAAGCCCGAGGACGTGATGGCCACGCTGGAAAAGTTAGCCGAGCTCAAGGGCAAAGGCATCCTGACCCAAGAAGAGTTTGACGCCAAGAAGGCCGAACTTTTGAAGAAGCTGGTCTAGCCCTTACCCGCAGGGTGTGGCCACTGACAACACCCAACGCAGCTACCGGGCGCCCTGCCGGGCTGTGGGGCGGCGGTCGATTTTCGCTGCGTCCGGACTTCTGTATCTTCGTGCTTATTGTGCTGGTCGTGCTGTCCATCGCCACCTGCTCTGGCAACTGCAACCTGGCCATCCAAGACTGCTCCAGCAGCAGCGCCAACCGCAGTTTCGGCGGCGCGTTTGGCGGCTTTTCCACGGGCTGTGAGCACAAGTAATGGGGCTTGTGGAAGCGATGCTCACTTTTTTCTTTGGTTTGGCTACAAACGGCCGATAACAAAGGAGAACAACATAGGCGTATCGCATGTCCCACATCACCCTGAAAAGAGCACTGCCAGCCGAACTTCAGCTTTTGCTTTGGAGCGGCCAGTTACAGACCATCAGCTTCAAGGAGTTTTCCGCGCTCAAGCTGCTCTCCAACGCAGTTTGCTGCATCCACAACGCGAAGACCCAGGAGCTCGGTTTACCGGGACGCTTCTTCATGGTCAACGAGGGCATCCATTCGCTCAGTCTGGGCGTGCTCTACCTGCATGGCGTGCTGCCCACCGGCCTGGTGGGCCACCGCGCCATGGCGATGCAATTGGCCTGCGAAAACCTGCATCTGCCCACGCGCCTGATCAATGAAATCCTGTATGCCAATACCCACCGCGAGCTGATTGCCTATGGCTCTACCGAGCCGGTGGAACAGGAAGAAGTGGATGGTGTGATGGTCCTGGGTGACAAGCTGGTGGACCAGGCGCGCTACATCTATCCGGACTGGTTTCTTTAGCCACCAATCGGCGGGCAGTGCCGCTCAGCCCACCCGTTGGGTTCAGTGTGCCGGGTCCGTTGCATCGGCCCTGGGTTCGCTGAACCATACCGGTGCGCCGCCGCCGCCGGCATGGGTCTGCTAATCTAAGCGCCTCACTTTCTGCCACGCGCCATGGCTAGCAGGGGCGTCCTACTATGAACATCAACACCATTACGGGCAGCAGCCTCTTGGGCAGTGGCAGCACTGCGTCCCAGTCCACCACCGCCACCAGCAGCAGCAGCTCGCCCCAGCTGGCCAAAGCCGAGAAGCGCATCCAGACCGATGTGGACAGCACCAAGGCGCAGCTGTCCCAATTCGGCCTGCTCAAGTCGGCCCTGTCGGAAGCGCAGGTAGCGGCGAAGGCGCTGTCTGGCCTCACGGCTTCGTCCTCCGCGTCCACCACCACTGTGGCGCTGGGCAGCTTCTTCAATCGCTTTAACGGTTCCGTCACTGCTGCCAATGCCGCTGCTACCGGCAGCGCTGGCGTCAATGCCAAGCGGGTGGTGCAGGACCTGAAGTCGGCCCTGCGCTCGGACCCTGCCACCCAGGCGGCCCTGAAGACGCTGGGCCTGAGCGTGCGCAGCGACGGCACGCTGGTGCAGGACGCCAAGAAATTTGCCACCGCATTGAACGCCGATCCGGCCGGCGTGCGCGCGGCCCTGGCCGTAGTGGGCAAGAAGGTCGATGCCGTCAACAGCCGCGAACTCGCCAGCAACGGTACCGTGGGCCAGGCACTGGCCGGACTGAACCAGCACAGCACGGTGCTGACGGCGCAGCAAAAAGCCATGACGGGCTTGCAGCAGGCAATGGCAGCCTACAAGGCCAACAGCGCTGGCTGATTGCCTTTGGGCCTTCGCACTGCACACAAGGCATAGAAGCAAACACCCTGGAATGCAGGCGATGGGACCTGCGGTTATGCCGTCACACGGCTGACATATTATCTATGGATACTTGTTTTAAGGCCTTATTTCGCATTTTTAACGCGATTTTCTAGGTTTTAATTCTACATATTTAACAAATAACAGACCCATCAAAGTCCATGAATACAAGTACCCTTGCCGCTACAGCGGCACTCAGCTCGCGCCCCAATATGGACCAGAAGGTGGGGCCTGCGGGCGCCACCCTTTTTGCCGGGCTGATGGCCATCGGTCTGCTGTTTACCGGCTACAGCCTGTTTGCCGACATGCAGCAGTCGGGCGTGGCGATGACCGCCCTGTTGCCCTACATCCTGCTGGGCGTGGCCCTGCTGATCGCGCTGGGCTTTGAGTTTGTCAACGGCTTTCACGACACCGCCAATGCGGTGGCCACGGTGATCTACACCCACTCGCTGCCGCCTAATTTTGCGGTGCTGTGGTCGGGCTTCTTCAACTTTCTGGGCGTGCTGCTGTCCAGCGGCGCGGTGGCCTTTGGCATCATCTCGCTGCTGCCGGTGGAGCTGATTTTGCAGGTCGGCTCGGGCGCTGGTTTTGCCATGGTGTTTGCGCTGTTGATCGCCGCCATTTTGTGGAACCTGGGCACCTGGTGGTTGGGCCTGCCGGCCTCTTCCTCGCACACACTGATCGGCTCCATCATCGGCGTCGGTGTGGCCAATGCGCTGATGCATGGGCGCTCCGGTACCTCGGGGGTGGACTGGGCGCAGGCCACCAAGGTGGGGTATTCGCTGCTCTTGTCGCCGGCCATCGGCTTCTTTGTGTCGGCCCTGTTGCTGCTGTTGCTGCGCAAGCTGGTGAAGAACCAGGCGCTGTATTCTGAGCCCAAGGGCAACAAGCCACCACCCTGGTGGATACGCAGCCTGCTGGTGCTGACCTGCACCGGAGTGTCGTTTGCCCATGGCTCCAACGATGGCCAAAAAGGCATGGGCTTGATCATGCTGATCCTGGTGGGCACGGTGCCCATCACCTATGCGCTCAACCGTTCCATTCCGATGGAAAACGTGACCCAGTTTGTGGCCGTGGCCCATGTGACGCAACAGGAGCTGGTCAAAGACTTCCCGCTGGCAGCACCCGCCGACGCGCGCCTGGCCCTGTCTGACTTCCTGCGCACCAAGCAATATGGCCCCGAGGTCGGCCCGGCGCTGGCGCAGGTGGTGGGCGATATCGGCGAGCAGGTGCGCGCCTCCAAGACGCTGGACAAGGTGCCCAACCAGGCGGTCGGCAATGTGCGCAATGACATGTACCTGACGGGCGAGGCCATACGCGTGCTCGACAAGCTGCCAGACTTCAAGCCTGGCCCGGCTGCCAAAGAAAACCTGGTGGCCTTCAAAAAGGGCGTGGACAGCGCCACCAAATTCATTCCGGTCTGGGTCAAGGTGGCCGTGGCCATTGCGCTGGGTCTGGGCACCATGGTGGGCTGGAAGCGCATCGTGGTGACGGTCGGCGAAAAGATTGGCAAGACCCATCTGACCTATGCCCAGGGCGCCTCGGCCGAGTTGGTCGCCATGGTGACGATTGGCGCAGCCGACATCTATGGCCTGCCGGTGTCCACCACCCATGTGCTGTCCTCCGGCGTGGCCGGCACCATGGCCGCCAACAGTTCGGGCCTGCAGTGGAGCACCATCCGCAACCTGCTGATGGCCTGGGTGCTGACCATGCCATCAGCCATGCTGATCTCCGGCTCGCTCTACTGGATCTTCTCGAAGGTCTTTTGATCGACGGTGTGGCACCCCGGTTGCGCATCGCGGTCGTGTCCGATGTGAGCGAAGGCTCCGGGTGGTGCATGTGCGTCACATGTCGCGCTCACCTGCTTCGGTGTTTTGGCCGGGGCAGTCGGGTGCGGAGTTTCAAGATCGCTTTGCCCCCTTGCCCCATGAGCGCCAGCGACCAGGGATAGGCCTTCTTTCGCGCAGTCTGCGCCCTCAACGAATGGGCATGTACAGGGTCATGGGGGAATCGACGCAGGGGATAAATCCGTAGTGTTCGTAGAACGACTTTGCGGCTGTGTTCTTGGCATCCACCAGCAAGGCATACGCGCCTATGGATTGGCGGGCCTTGCGGCAGCGCTCGATCGCCAGCCCCATAAGGATCTCGCCTATGCCGGCACCGCAGCTACCCAGGTCGCGAGCCAGGCGCCCTAGCCTGAAGCAGGGCAGGGGATAGCGTGGCAACTTCTTCTGGTCTGCCGGGCTCAATGGTGAAGCCTCTACTTGGGCTGCGCTCAGCGTGTAAAAGCCAAGAATCTTGTCCGGCTTTGCATCGTCTACCAGGACAAAAACGGAGGCAATGCCCCTGGCGCCTTGTTGAGCGGCGTACTTGCGTAGAAATTCATCCAGCAAAGGCTCGCCGCTGTGAAAGCCTGCGCGATCGTGAATCTTCGTATTGAAAAACTGCTCTTCAAGCACGCTTGACCTTGGCCGACGCCTTGATGGCTTTTTGCAGCGCAGCGTTGGGCTTGAAGGCGCCTGCAATGGCCTTGTGGAAATCGGCAAAGTCGCGCTTGCTCAGGTTGACGCGTGATTCCTGATCCAGCAGGGACTGTGCCTTCTCCTTTGCCGCAATTCGAACAAAACCAGCCATGGTGGTCCCCATCAGGCTTGCCGCGCGAGACAGCAAGTCCTTGTCGTCGGCATCGAGCTTCAGGTCAAAACGGGCGGTGGTCGTCATAGGGCGTCCTGTGAAAAAGATACGGCATTCACCGTATTCATTCACAGGCACCCCTGCGCTCGCGTATCGCCCTGTGTCACCCATGGCGCACCGTGCAGAACCGCGGTTTCTACAGCATCATGCCGCCCGACACCTCGATGCGCTGGGCGTTGATCCAGCGGTTGTCGCTGGAAACCAGGGACGCAATCATGGCGCCAATGTCATCGGCCTCGCCGACGCGGCCCAGCGCCGTTTGCGTGGCCACAAAGGCGTTGAGCTGCGGGTTGTCGCGCACCGCGCCGCCGCCAAAGTCGGTGGCAATTGCGCCGGGCGCCACCACATTGACGGCAATCCCGCGTGGCCCCAGCTCCTTGGCCATGTACTTGGTCAAGGTCTCGATGGCGCCCTTCATGGACGCATAGGCGGCATAGCCGGGCAGGGCAAAGCGGGCCAGGCCGGAAGACAGGTTGACGATGCGACCCCCGTCCTCCATGAGCGGCAAGAGCTTTTGCGTCAGAAAGAAGGTGCCCTTGAAATGCACATTGACCAGCGCGTCAAACTGCGCCTCGGTGGTGTCCAGGAAGGAGGCATGCAGGCCGGTGCCGGCATTGTTCACCAGCACATGGAAGCGCTCGGTTTGCCAATGGCTTTGCAGCACGGCGCGCACCTGTTCTGCAAAGGCGGCAAACGTGTTGCTTTGTGCCACGTCCAGTTGCAGGGCCAGGGCCTTGCGCCCCATGGCTTCTATTTCGGCGACCACCGCCTGTGCCGCAGCCTCTTGCGCGTGGTAGCTCAGGATGACATCGACGCCCTGCTTGGCAAGGTGCAGGGCGGTGCTCTTGCCCAGGCCGCGGCTGCCTCCGGTGACGAGGGCGATGCGGGGTGTGTGGCTCATGGGGTTTCCTTGAAAAGTAAATGAAGGCGCTCTGTGATGGGCCAGAGTCTATGGACTGCAAATGAATGGATAAAGAGCCTGATGCCGATCGCTTTGTTCAATAAACTCCAACAATGAATCTTCTGGAACACATGCGCATTTTTTCGCGCGTGGCCGAGCTCAGCAGCTTTACCCAGGCCGCCGACCATCTGGGCCTGCCCCGTGCCACGGTGTCCACCGCCGTGCAGCAACTCGAAGCCCTGCTGGGCGCGCGCCTCCTGCACCGCACCACCCGCAAGGTGCTGCTGACGCAGGACGGCCAGGCCTTTTACGAACGCTGCACCGATGCGCTGGCCGACATGGACGCGCTGCAAACCATGTTCCAGCAGAAGAATGCCAACGGCCTCAAGGGCAGGGTGCGCATAGACATGAGCACGGTCATGGCGCGCAATGCGGTGCTGCCGCGCCTGCCGGAGTTGCTGCAACTGCATCCGCAACTGGAGCTGGAGCTCAGCAGCACCGAGCGCCGGGTGGACTTGGTGCGCGAGGGTTTCGACTGCGTGCTGCGCGCCGGCCGGCCCGAGCCCGGGCTGATTGCCAAACCGCTGTGCGCCCTGCGCATGGTGAATGCCGTGAGCCCCGCCTATGTGGCGCGCCACGGACTGCCGCAGTCCCTGGCCGATCTGGCTGCGCACCGCCTGGTGCACTACAGCGCGGTGCTGGGTGCCAAGTCGGGTGGCTTTGAATACCTCTGCGGTGATAGCGACAAAACCCTGGCCATGGCGGGCCAGGTGGCGGTCAACAACGCAGAGGCTTATCAGGCTGCTTGCGTGGCCGGCTTGGGGCTGATCCAGGCGCCCTATGTGGGGCTGCGCAGCCTGCTGGCCAGCGGCCAACTCATCGCTGTCTTGCCGCAGTATGAGGCCAGGCCCATGCCGCTGTCACTGGTCTATGCGAGCCGGCGCAACCAGGCCGCAAGGGTGCGCGTGGTGATGGACTGGCTGGCCCGCGTGGTGGTGGAGCATTGCGCCCTGGACGCGGGTTGAGTGTGCTGGACCGACGCCATTTTTTAAGCGGTGCCAGGCGCCACTTTGCTGACCCGTTACCGGGCCTTGGGCAATGGCGCGATGACATCCTGCGCGCGCTGTCCGTGGCCCATCCGGACCTGCCACGCAAAACCACGCGCATGGACATCACCCGCTACGGCCATGCCATGGCCATTCCCCTGCCCGACGCACAGGGCCGCATCGGCCAACTGCCGCCAGCCTTTGGCCGCATCCGCTTTGCCCAAAGCGACTGGGCCGGCTACTCGGTGTTTGAAGAGGCCTTTGCGCTGGGGCATTTGGCGGGAGGCGGACCGGCGTAGACCTCTGCTGCGGATCGTGCGAACAGGAGGCTCACCATACTTCCAGCCGCAAACGTTTGGACAGCTTGGAAAACGCCTTGTCGCGGCTGACCAGGGTGGCATCCACGGCGACGGCGTGGGCGGCGATCACCATGTCGAAGTCGCTCAGGTTGATGCCCATGGTTTCGAGTGTGTGGCAGAGCTCCCCGTAGCAGTTGGCCACCCGCTCATCCCAGGGCAGCACATCCATGCGCAGCAGCACCTGTGCCAGGGCATTGCGCAGGCGAGGCGGTTGTCCCTTGCGGTGCAATCCGTATTCCAACTCGGCCAGGGTGACGCTGGAGATCACCACCTGGCCCACGGGCAAGGCCGTGAGCCTGGCCAGTAGAACCGCGTCCCGCCCCTGCATGATGTGGCTGACCACATTGGTATCGAGCAGGTAGAGCGGGCTCACTCCTTCCAGCCTTCAAAGGGGTCGCGCCGCGAGCGGGTTTGGCGACGCGCAATCAGCATGTCCTCTCCCTTGTTGAGCGCCACCGCGTCGAGCAAGCCTTGCCAGTCCTGCGGCTTGCGTGACAGCACCACGTCCCCGGTGAGCGGGTCATGCCGGATGAAAACTTCAGACACGTCAAAGCGGAACTCCAGCGGCAGGCGCACGGCCTGGCTGCGTCCGGTGGTGAATATTTTTGCGGTCTGGTTCATGGCCTCGTACCTCGGCGGTGGTGATATGTCTCATGGTATGTATCGCACAAGAAAATGTCAATCAGAGCGTTCACGCATACCGGGTGACACAAGCTCAGGGCATTGCCCTTTGTAGGCCAGAATGAAGCAAAGGGTTTTACATATGTCCACACTGACTTTCGGCTTTGTCATCGTCCCCAACTTCTCGCTGATCGCCCTGAGCGCCTGCGTCGATCCGCTGCGCTTGGCCAACCAGGTGATGGGCCGCCCCATGTACAAGACGGTGCTGCTGTCCTTGGACGGCGGGCTGGTGGCTTCGAGCGATGGCATATTGGTGATGTCGGACAGCTCGCTGTCCAACGCGCCGCGGCTTGACACCATCTTTGTCATCGGCCCCAACCCGATTCCCAAACGGGGCCTGAGTGCGCTCACCCTCTGGCTCAAAAAGGCGGCCGCTGCGGGCACGCCCCTGGCCGGGGTGGACACTGGCGCCTACCTGATGGCGCAGGCCGGTCTGCTCGACGGTTACCGCTGCACCATCCACTGGGAAGACCAGGAGGCCATGGTGGAGCGCTTTCCCAACATCATCGTCACGCAACATTTTTTTGAGGTGGACCGCGACCGATTCACTTGCAGCGGTGGTGTGGCGCCGCTGGACCTGATGACTTATTTGCTGACGCAGCCACCGGGCAGCCGCCAACTCGCCAACGAGGTGGCCAACCTGTTGATTGCCGATAGGCGCAGCCTGACCGATACACAGACCGTGTCGGTGATTCACCAGAGCTGCGTGACCGACTCCACCACCATCGATGCGCTCAAACTGATGGAGGCCAATATCAGCGAGCCGCTCACCATCGCAGAGATTGCCGAGTTCGCCAAAGTGGAGCCGCGCAGCCTGCAGCGGCGCTTCAAAAAGCAGCTCGGCAAATCGCCCGAACGGGTCTATCTGGACATCCGCCTGACGCGTGCGCGCATCCTGGTGCAGCGCAGTGACAAGAGCCTGAGCGACATTGCGCACGAGACCGGATTCGCTTCCGCCTCCCACCTTACGGCGCGCTACACCCCCCGCTTTGGTGCGTCGCCCCGGGTGGACCGTTCGGAGCGCGGGGTAGGGTTGTCGTATTAAGACATTTAACGGACGCAATTGTTTTTTACGTAGGCCTTATCTGTCGAATAAACAGCCCTGCACCAGAGGCGATTTTCTCTTCTGCACCAGTGGTGTGCGATAGAAGTTCCGGTTTGGTGCATCGGTAAAAACCCTTGCCCGTGTCGCAAAAATTGCCCGTCATCTATAGACAGCTATCTGTCGGAATGAGACATGCTGATTTATCGCTGCGCCCCCACACTTCAGCCAACGCAGCAAACAAACAGGAGCCCCTTCATGGCAATGCCAGATCTGATCACCATCGACAACGGCGAGAAAGTCCGCCACAGTTTTACCGACCAGGAGTACGCCAACCGCATCGGCAAGTTGCGCGCCATGATGGGCAAAAAGGGCGTGGACAGCGTGCTCTTCACCAGCTACCACAACATCAACTACTACGCTGATTTTGTCTACTGCTCCTTCGGCCGTTTTTACGGTCTGGTGGTCACGCAGGACAAGGTGGTGCTGATCGCTGCCAACATCGACGGCGGCCAACCTTTTCGCAAGGGCGTGGCCGATCGCGCGCTGATTTACACCGACTGGCAAAAGGGCAACTACTTCCGCGCCATCCAACAAGAGGTCGCCAACAGCGGCACCGTGGGTCTGGAGTTTGACCACCTGCCGCTGGAGCGCATGGACATGATCAAAGCCGTGCTGCCCTCGGTGCAGTTCGTCAACATCGCGGCAGATTGCATGCAACTGCGCATGATCAAGTCGGCCGAAGAAATCACCTTCATCACCAATGGCGCCAATGTCTGCGACATCGGTGCGGCCGCACTGGTGGCGGCCGTGAAGGAGGGCGTGCCCGAGTACGAAGTGGCACTGGCCTCGACCCAGGCCATGGTGCGCGAAATTGCCAAGCGCTATCCGCACACCGAACTGATGGACAGCTGGACCTGGTTCCAGTCCGGCATCAACACCGACGGCGCGCACAACCCTGTGACCACCCGCAAGGTGCAGCAGGGTGACATCCTTAGCCTGAATTGCTTCTCCATGATCTCGGGCTACTACACGGCGCTGGAGCGCACCCTGTTTTTCGGCGAAGTGGATGCCGCCTCGCGCAAGCTGTGGGAAGTCAATGTGCAAGTGCACGAGGAAGGCCAAAAGCTGGTCAAGCCCGGTGTGCGCTGCTGCGATGTGGCCCTGGAGCTCAACAAGATTTACGAAGAACACGGCCTGCTCAAGTACCGCACCTTTGGTTACGGACACTCCTTTGGCGTGCTCTCGCATTACTACGGCCGCGAAGCCGGGCTGGAGTTCCGCGAGGATGTGGACACCGTGCTGCAACCCGGCATGGTGGTGTCCATAGAACCTATGATCATGCTGCCCGAAGGCATGCCAGGCGCCGGTGGTTACCGCGAGCACGACATCCTGGTGGTGACCGAGACCGGCCACATCAACATCACCGGCTTCCCGTTCGGGCCCGAGCACAACATCATCGCGGCCTAACAGCGCGACTACCCGAGAACCCCCGCACCATGAGCCAGCCCTTTGTCCAATTCGCGCATGTGGAGAAAACCTACGATGGTGTGCAACGCGTGGTGCACGATCTCAACATCGATATTGCCAAGGGCGAGTTCCTGACCCTGCTCGGGCCTTCGGGCTCGGGCAAGACCACCACGCTGATGATGCTGGCCGGCTTTGAGACCGCTACCGCTGGCGAGATCTATCTGGAGGGCAAGCCCATCAACGCGATTGCGCCCGAGCACCGCGACATCGGCATGGTGTTCCAGAACTACGCGCTGTTTCCGCACATGAGCGTGGAAGAGAATGTGGGCTTTCCACTCTCGGTGCGCAAGGTGCCCCACGCTGTGGCCAAGGAAAAGATTGCCCGGGCCCTGGCCAAGGTGGGTTTGAGCGGTTTTGAGTCACGCCGCCCGGCGCAAATGTCGGGTGGCCAGCAGCAGCGCGTGGCAGTGGCGCGCGCCCTGGTGTTTGAGCCCAAGCTGGTGCTGATGGACGAGCCGCTGTCCGCTTTGGACAAGCAGTTGCGCGAGCAGTTGCAATACGAAATCAAACGCCTGCACCAAGAGCTGGGCATCACCATCGTCTATGTGACGCATGACCAGACCGAGGCCCTGGCCATGTCGGACCGGGTGGCGGTTTTTCACCAGGGCCGCATCCAGCAAATCGACACGCCCACTGCTTTGTACGAGCGCCCGGCCAATGCCTTTGTGGCCCAGTTCATTGGCGAGAACAACACCTTGCAGGGCCGCGTGCTCTCGGTCAACGGCGAGCGCTGCCGCGTCGAGTTGCCCGATGGCGTGCAGATGGAAGCCATGGCCGTGGGCGCGCTGCGCACCGGTGGCAGCACCCGGCTTTCCGTGCGCCCCGAGCGGGTGCACCTCAACCCGAGCAGCCCGATGGAGACACAGGTCAGCGCCACGGTGGTGGATGTGATCTATCTGGGCCGCTATGCCCGCGTGCGTCTAAAGACCTGCGGGCTCGAAGAATTCATCGTGACCCTTCCCAACGATGGACGTGATCTGGTGTTGGCGTCTGGTGCGCATCTGGCTTTGGGCTGGAATGTGTCGGACTGCCGCGCGCTAGACGGCGAGTGAGCGACTTTTTCTCTTAACTTCAAGGACTGACCATGTTCAAAAAAATCCACGTTGGCGCACTCGCTTTGGCGGGCGCAGCAGTTCTTTCGGCAGCGCCTTTGGCCGCGCAGGAAATCACCGTCACCGCCTGGGGTGGTGCTTACACCAAGAGCCAGGAAGAGGCTTATTACAAGCCCTTCACCGCCAAGACCGGCACCAAGGTGCTGATCCAGGATTACAACGGCGATCTGGCCGAAATTGCCGCCCAGGTGAAGACCGGCAACGTCAAATGGGATGTGGTCGATGTGGAGTTGGCCGAGGCCATCAAGGGCTGCGAAGAAGGCCTGTTCGAGAAGATTGACGCCAGCAAACTGCCGGTCGGTGACAACGGCACCGCTGCCGCCAAAGACTTTGCGCCAGGCCTGGTGACACCCTGCGCGGTGGCCACCATTTTGTATGCCAATGTGGTCGCCTATGACAAGGCCAAGCTCGGTGCCAAGGGCCCCAAGAGCCTCAATGACTATTTCGATCTGGCCAAGTTCCCCGGCAAGCGCGGCATGCGCAAGAACCCCAGCGTAAATATGGAATGGGCGCTGATGGCCGATGGCGTGGCCCCGGCCGATGTCTACAAGGTGTTGGCCACGCCCGCCGGTGTGGACCGCGCCTTCAAGAAGCTCGACAGCATCAAGTCCAGCGTGGTCTGGTGGACCGCCGGTGCCCAGCCGCCCCAGTTGCTGGCCTCCGGTGAAGTGGTCATGACCAGCGTCTACCATGGCCGCATCTTTGATGCCAACGCCAAGGACAAGCGCGAATTTGCGCTGGTGTGGGATGGCCAGGTGCAGGTGCCCGATCTGTTTGTGATCGTCAAGGGAACCAAGAACTCCGCTGCAGCCCAGGAGTTTGTGCGCTTCGCGACCTCCAGCAACGCCCTGGCCGAGCAGGCCAAGTGGATTCCCTACGCACCGGCCCGCGCTTCTTCGCTTGCCAAGATTGCCCCTGCCACCAAGGAATGGTTGCCCACGGGCGGACATGCCGGACGCCAGATGCTGACCAGCGCCGAGTTCTGGTCGGAATATGGCGATGACCTGAACAAGCGCTTCTCGGCTTGGTTGGCTAAATAAGCCCTGCAGAAAGCACCGTCACCATGAACAGCTCCGACCCTCTCGTCAACCGCTTGCGCAAGGCCGAACGCAAGGGCCATTTGCGCGCCTATGCCTTGATCGCCCCGCTGTTCATCTTCGTGGCCCTGAGCTTTCTGTTGCCCTTGGGCAGCGTGCTGCTCAACAGCTTCTATGACCCGCTGATTCCCGAAGGCCTGCCGCGCACCGTGGCGGCCCTGGACCAATGGGACGGCGCGCGCAGCCTGGTTCCGCCCGAGCCGGTGTTCGAGGCCCTGGCGCAGGATCTGAAGCTGGCCATGGACAACGAGAAGGCCAGCCCCATGGCCACCAGGTTGAACTTTGAAGAGACCGGCTCGCGCACCATCTTCATGCGGGCCGCCCGCAAGGTGGGGGCGCAAGAGACGGGTCCCTGGAAGCCGTTTTTCGAGCAGGTGGACCCGGCCTGGGCGCAGCCCGCCATCTGGGGCACCATCCGCAATCTGCATTCCAGCACCCACACGCTGTTCTTCATGCAGGCGCTGGACCTGCGCCGCCAAAGCAATGGCGAGGTGGCACAACAGCCCGAAGACCAGCGCATTTACATCAACATCTTTATGCGTACCGTGGGCGTGGCGCTCTCGGTGACGCTGGCCTGTCTGGCCCTGGGTTTTCCGATTGCCTATTTGCTGGCGCACCTGAAAGACAAGACCGCCAACATGCTTCTGATCCTGGTGCTGCTGCCGTTCTGGACCTCGCTCTTGGTGCGCACCACGGCCTGGGTCGTGCTCTTGCAAAAAGAGGGCGTGGTGAACTCCCTGCTCACCAGCCTGGGGCTGATCGCCGAGCCGCTGCCCTTGATCTTTAACCGCTTTGGCGTGGTGGTGGCCATGACGCATATCCTCTTGCCCTTCACCATTTTGCCGCTGTATTCGGTGATGCGCTCCATACCGCCTTCCTTTGTGCGCGCCGCGCGCTCGCTGGGTGCTGGACCCTTCACGGCGTTTGTGCGTGTCTATTTGCCGCAGTGCCTGCCGGGCATCAGCGCCGGTGCGCTCTTGGTGTTTATCCTGTCGCTGGGTTACTACATCACACCGGCCCTGGTGGGCGGTGCCACCGATCAGATGATCAGCTACTTTATTGCCGACAACCTGGGGCGCTCGCTCAACTGGGGTCTGGCCTCGGCCCTGGCCGCCATTTTGCTGACCGCTGTGCTGGCCCTGTACGCGGCCTATGACCGGGTTGTCGGTGTGACCAATGTGAGGTTTGGATGAGCCACGCGCCTTTACCCCTGTACACCACGGCGCTGCAACGCGCAGGCCACTGGGCCCTGTTGATCGGCTGTGGTGCCATCTTTTTGTTTCTGATTGCGCCGGTGCTGGTGGTGATGCCACTGGCCTTCAACCAGGACCCCTACTTCAACTTTCCCATCCACAGCTGGAGCCTGCGCTGGTTTGAAGACCTGTTTGGCAACCCGGTCTGGCTGCATGCCATTGCCAACAGCATGATCACCGCGGTGTGCGCCACGGCGCTGGCTACCACTCTGGGCACGTTGGCCTCGGTCGGCCTGAACCACCGCAACCTGCCGGGCAAGCGCCTGATCATGGCGGTGCTGGTCTCGCCCATGATCGTGCCGGTGGTGGTGCTGGCCGTGGGGGCCTATTTCTTCTTCTCGCGCCTCGGCATTGCCAACAACCTGCTGGGCATCATCCTGGTTCACGCCGTGCTGGGCATGCCCTTTGTGGTGATCACGGTGAGTGCCACGCTGGCTGGTTTTGACATGGGCCTGATGCGCGCCGCGCGCAGCCTGGGGGCTTCGCCCTTTCTGGCCTTCAGGCGCGTCATGCTGCCCATCGTCTGGCCGGGGGTGCTGTCGGGTGCGCTGTTTGCCTTTGCCACCTCGTTTGACGAAGTGGTGGTGGTGCTGTTTCTGGGTGGCCCGGGCCAGACCACCTTGCCGCGCCAGATGTGGTCGGGCCTGCGCGAGCAGTTGTCTCCCACCATTTTGGCCGCTGCCTTTGTGCTGATCATCATCTCGGTACTCATGCTGCTGACGCTCGAACTCTTGCGCCGGCGCAGCGTGGCCCTGCGCGGCATCCGCGAGTGAGCGCGGTGAGTCCGCTGCAAGTGAGCGACAAGTGAGCCTGCGGCGCAAGCTCTCGGTCGGCTTTGTGCTGGCGCCCAACTTCACCCTCTTGGCGCTGTCGGCCTTTGTAGACACCCTGCGCCTGGCCGCCGACGAGGGCGACCGCAGCCGCCCGATACGCTGCTCCTGGAGCGTGCTGAGCGACAGCATGCGCCCGGTGCGCTCAAGCAGCGGCATCAGCGTCAACCCGGACGCCGAGCCGCAGGACCCCAAGGCATTTGACTACCTGGTGGTGGTGGGCGGAACGCTCAGCACCGACCTGCTGTCCAAGGGCCTGTCGGTGTATGTGCAAAAGGCAGCCGCTGCAGGCGTGCCGCTGGTGGGCATTTGCACCGGCAGCTTTGTGCTGGCGCGTCTGGGCTTGATGCAGGGTCGCCACAGCTGCATCAGCTGGTTTCACCACGAGGAATTTCGCGCGCTCTACCCTGATTTGAAGGCCAGCTCCGACGAGCTGTTCATCGTCGATGGTGACCGCCTGACCTGCGCTGGGGGCACCAGCGTGGTCCATCTGGCCGCGCATCTGGTCAAGCAGTATTGCGGTGAGGCGGCGGCCGAGAAGGCGCTGCGCATCATGATCGAGCAGTCCACGCTGCTGCCCCAGTCTGCGCAGCCGCAACCCTTTCAGACACCCAAGACGCACGACCTGAGGGTGCGCAAGGCCATGCTGCTGATGGAGCGCAACTTGGAGACTCCGCTTACCGCCGAATTTGTGGCGCGCCATGTGGGCATCAGCGTGCGCCAGTTGGAGCGCTTGTTCAAGACCGAGGTCGGAAGCAGCCCCTCCCACTTTGCGCTGCGCATCCGCATGGCCCATGCGCGCCATCTGCTCTTGCACAGCCAGCAGCCGGTGGCCGACATCGCGCTGCAAAGCGGCTTTGTGAACCGCTCGCACTTTGCGCGCAGCTTCCGGCTGGAGTTTGGCCAAACGCCCAGCGATCTGCGTGCCGGGCAGGGGGGCAGCGGCTAGGGTTTGCTGCTGCCGCAGGCCGTGGCCCACGCTGGTCTGGCGCGGGCGCCGGGGGATCACGGTGCGCAGCTATTTTGGAGCGTGGCCGATGCGAGTACCTTTGCCCTGCAGTCGGGCATAAGCGCTTGAGGACATGTTGAAGTGAAGAGGCGAGCTTGGCCTTGCGCGCGTACCGCAAAAAGGCTGCTGCCTTGCCGAAATAGGCTTTGGTTTGTAGCGTAGTGCGCTACGCATTCAAATGCGCCTTGATGATCAAGAGCTTTCGCTATAAGGGCCTGCAGCGTTTTTTTGAAACGGGTAACAAGGCAGGAATACAGGCTGCGCACGTGTCCAGACTGCGCCTGCAATTGGGCGCTGACCGTCAATGGAAACTGGCGCATGGTATTCGCCTTTGAGGGTAAGGATGCCTTGCTTGTGGACCGGGAGTATCACTGAGGCGCAATATGACTCGCATGCACAACCCCCTCATCCTGGAGAGGTACTTCGGGACTATTTGGGCGATACCACGGTCACAGAGGCCGCCGTAAGGCTTGGCGTAAACCGTGTCACCTTGTCTCGCATAGCCTCGGGTTCTTCGGGCATTTCAGCCGACATGGCGTACCGGCTGGGTGCTGCGTTCGGAACCAGTCCAGAACTGTGGGCGGGCATGCAGTTGCAATACGACCTGTACCAGGCTGGAAAGAAACCTCGCCCGCGCATTGAGCGACTGGCAGCGTAGGCAAGAGGGCAACGCCCTGCATGGAGCCATTGCGGCCAAATTCTTGGAGTTCATGCTGATGACGGGCTCGGCATTGGCCGCATACTGTGCTTTGCGTCTTTTGACGTTTTTGTGGCGCGAAATGCCAAGCGTGCAGATTAAAAAAGCATAAAAAACGGGGCCCTCAGGCCCCATTTTTTAAAACCAACGTTTGAATATTATTTACGAATTCCAATATTCTTCGTCGTAACCTAAGGCGCTTAAGGCGGCTTGCTCTTTTGAGCTTAACTCTTCCCAGTCTTTGTCCGAAGAAGATACTTTGCCGTCTTCATCCCACTTTTCTTCATTCCAGCCCAAAGCGGCAAACAGTTTTTGTTCGTCTGAAGATAATTCTTCCCAATCAAATTCATCCCAAAAATCATCAATATCACCTTCGGGTGTACGAACATCAGAACTCATAGTTAATTCCATTTATGTGGGTTTAAAAGAGATGACATTTTTAGTTCATCGCTATTAAGTCTAATGGGAGTTAGACAGGCAACCGACCCCTTGTGCAGAAAAATAAGCATTTTTCCGCACCAGAGCACATGGCGTTCCACAATGCAAGATGCACATCGCTGGTGTCCGATATCCACGGCTATCCTTGCCTCCTCCCTTGCACCCTGCAGAAGGGGCCCGATGGGCGCGTCTGCGAAACCGCCCGGACCGGAAATTTTTTTTGCTGAAAGGCGATGTGAGATGAAGACCGCAACCGACACCGCACTGCTGTTGATCGACATGCAAAAGGGCATGGCCGGGGCCGGATTGCCGCCGCGCAACCAGCCACAGGCCGAAGGCAATATGGAGCTATTGCTCAACTTTTGGCGTGAGAATAGGTTGCCGGTCGTGCATGTGTGCCATATGTCGCGCACACCGAGTTCGGTTTTTTGGCCGGGTCAGGTGGGTGTGGAGTTTCAAGAGCGCTTGGCTCCCTTGCCGCATGAGTTGGTGGTCGAGAAGAACATCACCTGTGCGTTCACTGCATCCGGCTTGGAGCGCTGGTTGTGCGTACACGGCATTGCGACGGTAGTGCTGGTGGGCGTAAGCACCAATTTTTCGGTAGAGGCCAGCGCGCGCACGGCGTCGCAATTGGGTTTCAAGACCCTGGTGGTGGCAGATGCGACTTTCGCGTTTGACATGCAGGACCTGAGCGGGGAAGTCCTGTCGGCGCAGCAGGTGCATGCGATGTCGCTTTGCAATTTGCACCATGAATACGCCAGCGTGGTGGGGACGCAGCAGCTTCTGCTCACGTTGGCCGACGACCAGGGGTAGGCCGTCTTTCGTGCCGTCTGCGCGATCGTGAATCTTCGGACTGAAAAATTGTTTTTGGAGCGTGGCCGGTGCGTTTGCCTTGGCCCTGCGGTCGGGCGCGCCTGCGGCGGCCCATGCTACCGTCAGAGCCTGAACCACCGCCATAAAGCCACATGAAAAATACACTGTCTCTGCTGCTGCTGTGCGCCCTGGCCAGCGCCGCGCATGCCGACCACGACCTGTTGACATTCCAGTATGAAGCCTGCAAAGCCCGGTCCGCAAGCACCGTGGACATGCAAACCTGCATAGAAGTGGAGCTCAGCCAGCAAGACGCAAGGCTCAATCTCGCCTACAAGGATGTGCTCGCAGACCTGCGCCCGGCGCGGGCCAAGCAACTGCTGGAAGCACAGCGCGCCTGGCTCAAGTTTCGCGATGCAAATTGCAACTTCTACCTCGACCCGCAGGGTGGCGCGATTGCGTCTGTGCGGGCCAATCGGTGCACGCTGGACCAGACTGCCAGCAGAGTAAAAGAGCTGGAAGATATGTTGAAGTGAAGCGGCGACTCTGACCCTGCGCGCGCAGCGGTCTTTGGCCACGCTTTGCAGGACGGGGTCGCAGCAGCCAGCGTACAGGCTGGCAGTCAGGTGCCAGCCTTGCAGGTCCGCGTGAGCCCTTAGCGCCCGCCGATCGCCACCTTGCCGAAGGCGGCCTGCGCCTCGCGCGGCAGGCAGCGCCAATAGGCCGGGTTGGCTTGCACGGCTCCACCCAGGGCGGCTGCGGCCTGCCAGCCCCAGCGCGGCTGGTACAAAAAGGCGCGGGCCAGTGCGATCAGGTCGGCGTCACCGGCCTGCAAAATGGCCTCGGCCTGTTGCGCCTCGGTGACCATGCCTACGGCGGTGGTAAGCATGCCGGTGGCCGCGCGTATGGCCTTGGCCAGCGGCACTTGGTAGCCCGGTCCCACGGGAATCTTTTGCTGTGGTGACAGGCCACCGCTTGAGACATGGATGAAGTCGCAACCCAGTTCCTTCAAGCGCTTGGAAAACTCCGTGCTTTGCGCCAGGTCCAGTCCGCCCTCTGCCCAGTCCGAGGCCGAGATGCGCATGCCCAGCACACCCTGGTAGGCGGCACGCACGGCAGCAAACACCTCCAGCGGATAGCGCATGCGGTTCTCCAGGCTGCCGCCATAGGCATCGCTGCGTTGGTTGGAGAGCGGCGACAAAAATTCGTGCAGCAAATAGCCGTGCGCCCCATGCAGCTCGATGGCGTCTATGCCCATCTTGTCGGCACGCAGGGCTGCAGCCACAAAGGCCTCGCGCACACGCGCCATCTCAGTCGCGTCCATGGCGACGGGTGGTGCCTCATGGGGCAACTGCGGCAGGGCCGAGGGACCCACCGTTTGCCAGCCGCCCTGTGTAGCGCTCAGCAGTTGCCCACCTTCCCACGGCACGGCGCTAGACGCCTTGCGCCCGGCATGGGCCAATTGAATGCAGACGGCCAGTTGCGGTGCGAGTTTGCGGGCGCGTTGCAGGGTGTCTGCCAACCGGGCCTCGGTGCGCGCGTCCCACAGGCCCAGGCATTGCGGCGTGATGCGGCCCTCGGGCAAAACGGCGGCGGCCTCGATGGTGAACAGGGCCGCACCGCTGTTGAACAGATTGCCCCAGTGCATCAAATGCCAGTCGGTCGCCTCGCCGTTGACGCCCGCGTATTGGCACATGGGTGCCACCACGATGCGGTTGGCAAGGGTGATGCCGCCGCGTGGCGAGGGCAGGGTAAGGGGGGTAAAAAGCAGGCTCATGGGCCCAGCATAGCGCGCCCGGACCGCCAGCGTACACGTTACGAAACCGGGCTATCAGGGCCGCAGGCAAAGTAGGGCGCGCGCTCACCCGTAAAATGCCGACTTCTGTCAACGCCCTCATCACCTACCGGAGTCGCCAACCATGGCCAACACCCAACAAATGGCAAGCGCAATCCGCGCACTTGCCATGGACGCAGTTCAACTTGCCAACTCGGGTCACCCCGGCGCCCCCATGGGCATGGCTGACATGGCAGTTGCCCTGTGGGGTCCAAGCGCTGACGGCGTGGGCCAAGGACATCTGCGCCACAACCCGGCCAATCCGCAGTGGTTGAACCGCGACCGCTTTGTGCTGTCCAACGGCCACGGTTCCATGCTGATTTATGCGCTGCTGCACCTGACCGGTTACAAGCTTCCCATGCAAGAGCTGAAGAACTTCCGCACCCTGCACAGCAAGACCGCCGGCCACCCCGAGTACGGCGTCACCCCCGGCATTGAAACCACCACCGGCCCGCTAGGCCAGGGCCTGACCAACGCCGTGGGCATGGCGCTGGCCGAGAAGCTGCTGGCCAAGGAATTCAACCGCGAAGGCCATGCCGTGGTGGACCACCACACCTATGTGTTCATGGGTGACGGCTGCCTGATGGAAGGCATCAGCCACGAGGCCGCGTCCCTGGCGGGTGCATGGAAGCTGGGCAAGCTGATCGCCCTGTACGACGACAACGGCATCTCGATTGACGGCCAGGTCGGCCCCTGGTTCTCCGACAACACCGCGCTGCGCTTTGTGAGTTACGGCTGGAATGTGTTGGGCCCCATCGACGGCCACAATGCCGAGCTGGTCTCGCAGACCATTGCGCAGGCCAAGCTGTCCACCGAGCGCCCCACGCTGATCATCTGCAAGACCTATATCGGCAAGGGAAGTCCGAACCGCGCCAACACCTCCAAGGCCCATGGCGAGCCCCTGGGTGCCGAAGAAATCGCGCTGACGCGCGAGTCCATCGGCTGGGAGCACGCACCCTTTGTGATCCCCAAGACCGTGTATGCCGACTGGGATGCCAAGGCCCGTGGCGCTGCCGCACAAAAGGAATGGACCGAAACCTTCAATGCCTACAAGGCCGCCCACCCGGCCCTGGCCAAGGAACTGCTGCGCCGCATGAAGGGCGAGCTGCCCAAAAAGTTTGTGCAAACCGCAGTGGACACCATCATTGCCGCCCACCAAAAGGGCGAGACCGTGGCGAGCCGCAAGGCCTCGCAACTGGCGCTGGAAACCTTTACCGCAGCCTTGCCCGAGCTGCTCGGCGGTTCGGCCGATCTGACCGGCTCCAACCTGACCAACACCAAGAGCACGCCCAATCTGCGCTTCACGCCCCAGGGCGATGTGGTGCAGACGCCGGACGCCGATGGCAACTTGATCGGTGGGCGCCACATCAACTACGGTGTGCGCGAATTCGGCATGGCCGCCATCATGAACGGCATTGCGCTGCATGGCGGCTTCATCCCCTATGGCGGCACTTTCCTGACCTTTAGCGACTACAGCCGCAACGCCATCCGCATGGCCGCGCTGATGAAGATCCGCGTGGTCCATGTGTTCACCCACGACTCCATCGGTCTGGGCGAAGACGGCCCCACCCACCAGTCCATCGAGCACGCCGCATCGTTGCGCCTGATCCCCAATCTGGATGTGTGGCGTCCGGGCGATACCGCAGAGACCGCTGTGGCCTGGACCGTTGCCCTGCAAAACCAGACCCGCCCCACGGCCCTGCTGCTGTCGCGCCAGAACATCAGCTACGCCACCAAGGGCGATTCGGAATCAGCCCCTGACGCCAGCGGCATAGACGCCATCGGCAAGGGCGCCTATGTGCTATCCGAGCCAAGCGACGTTGGCTTGAAGAAAAAGACACAAGCCGTCATCATCGCGACAGGCTCCGAGGTGCAACTGGCACTCAAGGCGCAGTTGCTGTTGGCCGAACGCAAGATCGCGGTGCGCGTGGTCTCCATGCCCAGCACCACGACCTTTGATCGCCAAAGCGTGGAATACAAGAGCTTGGTGCTGCCTGCCGGACTGCCCCGCGTGGCAGTAGAAATGGGTTCTTCCGATGGCTGGTGGAAGTACGGTGTGGGCGCTGTGGTGGGCATAGACACATTTGGCGAGTCGGCACCGGCACCGGTGCTGTTCAAGCACTTCGGTTTTACCGAACAGAATGTGGCCGATACCGTGCAAACCTTGCTACAGCGCAAGTGAGTTCAGGCAGTTTTTTTCGACAATTCATTTTTAACGCAAGAGAGAGAATCAAATGACAATCAAGATTGGTATCAACGGTTTCGGTCGCATCGGTCGCAATGTGCTGCGCTCTGCGCTGCAAAATTTCAGCGACATCGAAGTGGTCGGCATCAACGACCTGCTAGAGCCCCATTACCTGGCCTACATGCTGCAGTACGACTCGGTGCATGGCCGCTTCAAGGGCGAAGTGTCCGTCGAAGGCAATACCCTGATCGTTAACGGCAAGAAGATCCGCCTGACGCAAGAGCGCGACCCCGCCAACCTGAAGTGGAATGAAGTCGGCGCCACCGTCGTCATCGAATCCACCGGCCTGTTTCTGGACAAGGTCACGGCGCAAAAGCACATCGATGCGGGCGCCACCAAGGTCATCCTGTCGGCGCCAAGCAAGGACGACACCCCCATGTTTGTGGTCGGTGTGAACGACAAGACCTATGCCGGTCAGGCCATCGTCTCCAACGCTTCTTGCACCACCAATTGCCTGGCCCCTCTGGCCAAGGTGATCAATGACAAGTTCGGCATCAAGCGCGGCCTGATGACCACCGTGCATGCGGCCACGGCCACGCAAAAAACCGTGGACGGCCCGTCCAACAAAGACTGGCGCGGCGGTCGCGGCATTCTGGAAAACATCATTCCCTCCAGCACCGGTGCCGCCAAGGCCGTGGGCGTGGTGATTCCCGAGCTGAACAAAAAGCTCACCGGCATGTCTTTCCGCGTGCCCACCAGCGATGTGTCGGTGGTTGACCTGACCGTGGAACTCAACACCAGCGCCACCCTGGCCGAAATCTGCGCCGAGATCAAGCTGCAAAGCGAAGGCGCCATGAAGGGCGTGCTGGGTTACACCGATGAGAAGGTCGTTGCCACCGACTTCCGTGGTGACACCCGCACCTCCATCTTTGATGCCGACGCCAGCATTGCCCTGGACGGCACCTTTGTGAAGCTCATCAGCTGGTATGACAACGAGTGGGGCTACTCCAACAAGTGCCTGGACATGGTCCGCGTGGTCAGCAAGTAAGCTTCCCCGCCTCTTGAAAAACGCGCCTTCGGGCGCGTTTTTTTGCTTCAACTTTGGACGCAGTGACCGTATGGAAAACAACAAGATAGATCTCAAAGACTACCGCCAGCCCATGGTGACCTCACTGGGTGTGTTCCTGGGTTTTTTGCTTGGCTTTCTGGGCCAGTGGATGACCGAAGACCACTTTGCCCTGAAGAACCTGGGCGACCACATCGTGTTCGGTGGCTGCTTTATCGGGGCGCTGCTGCTGTTCATCGCGCTGTTTCGCATGCTCACGCCCAAGCTGCCCTTGGACAACTTGCTCGGCTACTACCACCGCACCCTGTGGCTGTATTTGAGCGGTGTGTTGATCGCGTTTTGCAGCATTCTGATTTCGGCCTTTGTGTAGCGCCTAGTGCGCTGGCGCAGGCCGCGTGCAGAGCAGCGACAGAGGTCGGTTGGGCGACAGTGCGCCCCGGTCTGCGCAGCGACAATGGCGCTATGTCTTTTCCCTTGATCCCATGAACACCGGCGTTCTCTACGCCACCCTGGCCTATATCGCCTGGGGCCTGTTCCCGCTCTACTTTCACCAACTGACCGGCGTGGCGCCACTGGAGGTGGTGATGCACCGCACCCTCTGGTCGCTGGTGTTTCTGCTGGGCCTGCTGCTGTATTTGAAGCGCTGGAGCTGGCTGCGTCCGCTGCTGGGCCAACCGCGCGTGCTGGCGGCCTTTGCCCTGTCTGCGACCCTGCTGACGCTGAACTGGCTGACCTATGTCTGGGCCGTGCACAACCAGCATTTACTGGATGCCAGCCTGGGCTATTTCATTTTGCCGCTGGTGAACGTGGCCATAGGCTTCTTCGTTTTGCACGAGCGGCCCCGACGTGGCCAATGGCTGGCGGTGGCGGTGGCGAGTTCGGGCGTGCTGTGGCTGGCGGTGCAGGCCGGTCACCCGCCCTGGATTGCGCTGATGCTGGCCCTCACCTTTGGCGCTTACGGCCTGCTGCGCAAGGTCGGTGCCCTGGGTGCCCTGGAGGGGCTGACGCTGGAGACCCTGCTCTTGGCACCCTTTGCCCTTTGCGTGCTGGCCTATTTGAGCTGGCAGGGCAGCAGCGCCTTTGTGCAGGGTGACGCAGGCACTTTTGCCTGGTTGCTGTTTGGCGGACCCATGACCGCAGTGCCCTTGTTGCTGTTTGCGGCAGGCGCGCGGCGCATCACGCTGACCACCATGGGCGTGCTGCAATACATTTCGCCGAGCCTGCAATTTGCCATCGGCGTCTGGCTGTTCCACGAGCCCTTTGAGCCCACTCGCCTGATCGGCTTTGGCTTGATCTGGGTGGCGCTGCTGGTCTACAGCGTGGAAGGCTGGCTGACCAGCAGACTGCAGCGCGCCGCGCGTTAAAGCCCATCCCATCCCACCCCATCCACCTGCCAAGCCCTCAAGGAGTAAGACCCATGCACGTCTCCCAACACCAGAGTACGTCGGCCCGTCCGCGCGTGCTGATCACCGCCGCAGCCAGTGGCATTGGCCTGCAAACGGCGCTGGACTTTGTGCAAGACGGCGCCCAAGTCTTTATTTGCGATGCCGATGCACAGGCCCTGCAGCGCACGCTGGCGCAACATGCCGCCCTGAGCGGTCTGCTGTGCGATGTGTCGGACGAGGCGCAGGTGGCGCAGCTCTTTGAGCAAGCCCTGCAGCATCTCGGTGGGCTCGATGTGCTGGTCAATTGCGCCGGCATTGCCGGCCCCACCGCAGCCGTTGCAGACATCGACTTTGCCGACTGGCGCCGCTGCCTGGCGGTCAATCTGGATGCCACCTTTTTGTGCTGCCGCGAGGCCGCAAGGGTGATGGGTGCACAGGGCTCTGGCGCCATCGTCAATCTGTCCTCCACCGGCGGGCTGTATGGCTTTCCGCGTCGCGCCCCCTATGCCAGCGCCAAGTGGGCGCTGCGTGGCCTCTCCAAGACCCTGGCGCAGGAGCTAGGCCCCTTGGGCGTGCGGGTCAACTGCGTCTGCCCCGGCTCGGTCGAGGGCGAACGCATGGACCGCGTGATTGCCGCCGAGGCGCTAAAGACCGGCCAGACCGAGGAGCGGGTGCGCGAACTGTTTACGCAAACCGCCTCGCTGCGCACCTTTGTGTCGGCGCAGGATATTTCCAACACCATTCGCTTTCTGGCATCGCCGCAAGGTGCGCGCATCTCCGGCCAAGAGATCGTGGTCGATGGCCATACCGAAACACTGTAGCGACCTATAGGGACGCCACAAGCAGCCGCTGCTCAAAGTCTTGCAGGGGTTCGGGGCGACCTAACAAATAGCCCTGGAATGCGTGGCAGCCTATGCGCTCCAGGAAGTCGCGCTGGGCCTGGGTCTCTACGCCCTCGGCAATCACGTTCAGACCCAGGTCCTGCGCCAGGTGGATCACGGTCTGGGCAATGGCCGCGTTCTTGCCATCCACCAAAATGCCGCGCACAAAGCTCTGGTCGATTTTGAGCTGGTTGAGCGGCAGGCGCTGCAGGTAGGACAGCGAGGAATAGCCGGTGCCGAAGTCGTCCAGCGAGAAGCTGATGCCCAGGGCATGCAGGGTCTCCATCTTGTCCACCGTTTCCTCCACGTTGTTGACCATCAGGCTTTCGGTCAGCTCCAGCTTGAGCAACTGTGCGTCGGCTCCTGTAGCCTCCACAATGTCTTGCACCTGGTCCACAAAACCGAGCTGGCGGAACTGGCGCGCGCTGACGTTGACCGAGATGCTCAGGTGGCTATACGCCTCTTGCTGGGCCCAGGCGCTGAGCTGGCGGCAGGCTGTCTCCAGGACCCAGGCGCCTATGGGCAAAATCAGTCCGGTTTCTTCGGCCAGGCCGATGAATTCGCCCGGCATCACCAGGCCACGTTGCGGATGCTGCCAGCGCAGCAGCACCTCGGCGCCCAGCAAGTGGTCGGCCGAGTTGAATTGGGGTTGGTAGTACAGCAGCAGCTCGTTTTGCGCCAAGGCGCGGCGCAGGTCGTGTTCCAGCGCTGCCCGTGCATCCACGGTGTTTTGCATGTCTGGATCAAAAAAGCGCACCGTGTTGCGCCCGGCCGCCTTGGCCTGGTACATGGCGGTGTCGGCGCGCTTGAGCAGCTCGTCGGTGGAGAGCGATTGGTCGTTGAACAGGGCAATGCCCACGCTGGAGGTGCACAGGTATTCGCGCTGTGGCAGCAGGCTGTCTGGGGCCAGGTCCAGCAAAAAGGGCTGTCGCAACTGGCTCTGCATTTTTTCTGCCACCGTCTCGGCCTGCCCGGCCGCCATGCCGCCGCTGTCCAGGTCTTCCAGAATCACGACAAACTCGTCGCCGCCCATGCGGGCCGCAGTGTCGCCCTGGCGTATGCAGGACTGCAGGCGTTTGGCTACCTCCACCAGCAGCTGGTCGCCCACGCCGTGGCCCAGGGTGTCGTTGAGTATCTTGAAGTTGTCTAGGTCGATCAGCATCAGCGCGCAGTGGCTTTTATGGCGCGCGCTGCCCACCAGGGCTCGGTTGAGGCGCTCGAGCATCAGGCGGCGGTTGGGCAGGTCGGTCAGCGGGTCGTAAAAGGCCAGCAACTCAATTTTTTTGGCATTGGCGCGGCGCTCGCCGATGTCACGGACCGAGGCATGCAGGTGCAACTTGCCCGACCAATAGAAGTGGCTGCAGCGCACCTCCACTGCCACCTCGCTGCCGTCCTTGTGGCACAGCGTGGTCTCAATCGATTGCGGCTCGCTGGTCAGGTGGGAGTGCAGCAGGATGGCGTTGCGCGCGTCACGCTCCGGCCAGCAGGCCAGCCACTGGCGCTGGTTCAGGCTCAACAGCTCGGTGCGGCTGTAGCCCAGCATGGTGCACAGGCTGTCATTGGCCTCCACCAGGCGCCCGCTGGCATCGGTGATCTGTATGCCATCGCTGGCGTTGCGCAGATAAACCTGGTTGCGTAGCGCCTCCAGTTTGGTGATCTTCAGCAGCCGCCACATCAGCAGGCCCAGGATCAAGGTGACCAGCATGAAGCTGCTGGTGCTGGCGATGGTTTTGTTGCGCTCCTCGCGCCAGCCCGCCAGATAGTCGGCACTGCCGGAGCCCACATTGATCAGCAGGGGCGCGTTGCTGACCCGCTGGAAGGAAACGATGCGCTCCTGTCCGTCCGAGCTCAGTGGCGTGTAGAAACTGCTGGCAGCCACACCGCTGGCAAACAGGGCGCGAAACTCCGGCGAGACGGCACGGTTTCCGACCTGGCCGGCTGGCTGATCCTTCAAGGGCGGGCTGCGCACGATCAGGCCCATATTTTGGTCGCGCAGGATGATGGTGCCCTGTGGGCCCAGTTCAAAGCGCGATAGCAGTTGCTGAAAATAGTCCAGCGAGACGGTGGCAAACACCACGCCGGCAAAGTCGCCATTGGGCTGGCGGTAGCGCCGCGCAAAGATGATGATGTCGTGCTTGACCATGCGGCCCCACAGGGGTTGGGTCACCCACAGCGGATTGTCCCGGGCGTCGCGCAGGCCCTTGAAGTAATCCCGATCGCTGATGCTGGCGGGATTGCGCGGGTCCATGCCGGTGCCCATGAAGATATGGCCCTTGGCATCGGCGATGCGCAGGCCCTCTAGTTCCGGCAGGCGCAACTGGAATTGCGCAAAAATGCCGTGCACGCTGTGCGCGCTGTTTGCGCTCGGTGTCCTGCCGGCAGCCAGTCGGTGCTCCATATCGTCCACCAGGTGCTGCAGGGCGAAGTCGATCTTGTCTACGCTGGCCGACAGATTGCGCTCTACCGCGCTGGCGATGTTGCGGGTACTGCTATCGGCGCGCTGAACGTATTGTGCTTGGCTCTGTTGGAGCCAGTAGGCAGAGGCCGCAACGGCCAGCAGGTTCATGCCCAGCAGTACGGCAATCAACAGGGTTTGGATCGACCGTGCGCGCGACATCGGCGGTCAGAAGCGGCTGGTGCCTGGCAACGGT
Source organism: uncultured beta proteobacterium (assembly GCA_903886275.1). Lineage (GTDB taxonomy): Bacteria > Pseudomonadota > Gammaproteobacteria > Burkholderiales > Burkholderiaceae_C > Allorhodoferax. The sequence goes on from CAISLN010000004.1 coordinate 85,251, forward strand.
GTGGAGCTATGCATGTATTTTTCACACCGACAAATAGTGCGTGTGCTATAGATTTTGGCACATCTGCCTAAGCCCTTGTTTGCGGCTCTCCGTGTGGGCGCAAGGTGTGGGAGGGGCGCTCGCCAAACTGGGACTGGTCGTCGCTCGCAAAGTGGTCCAGGGTGCCCGCATCCGCAGGCGGGAAAAGGCGTATTGCAGGGCGCGCTGGCCAAGGACGGGTACTGCACGCAATAGTACGCAAGCGGACATAAGAGGCGGGCAGAAAATCCTGCGTCAACCATAGTGCGGCACCGCAAACCATGGTGGTTTGCGCCAATGGGTCCGGCGGGTTTTCATGTTGTCCGTCTGGACCTTCTCGCAACGATGAAGGAGTTTTTGATGCCAAGTAATAAAGCAAAATGGTCGGCAGAGTTTTTGGGTACGTTCTGGTTGACGCTGGGTGGCTGCGGCAGTGCCGTTCTGGCTGCCGCGTTTCCCGGTGTGGGCATTGGTCTGTTGGGTGTGTCGCTGGCCTTTGGTCTGACGGTTCTCACCGGTGCCTACGCGCTGGGTCCCATTTCTGGCGGGCATTTCAATCCTGCGGTCTCCATCGGCCTGGTGGTGGGCAAGCGCTTTTCCGCTGCCGAGCTGCCGGGCTACATCATTGCGCAGGTGCTGGGTGCCATTGCTGCAGCGGCCCTGCTGTATTTGATCGTGTCGGGCAAGGCCGATTTTCAGGGTGTGGGCGGTTTTGCCAGCAACGGCTACGGTGCCAACTCGCCCGGCGGTTTCAGCATGGTGTCGGTGTTGCTGTGTGAAGTGGCCATGACCGCCCTCTTCCTGATCGTCATCCTGGGTGCAACGGCCAAAAGGGCCGCAGGCGGTTTTGGCGGCTTGGCCATTGGCCTGTGCCTGACGCTGATTCACCTGGTGTCCATCCCGGTCTCCAACACCTCGGTCAATCCGGCACGCAGCACCGGCCCGGCCCTGTTTGCGCAAACCGCTGCCATGGGAGACCTGTGGTTGTTCTGGGTCGCTCCCATTGCCGGCGCGATTTTGGGCGCACTGATTTACAACCGGCTGCTCGCTGACGAGTCTTAAGCCCTGCAGGCTGGCCCACCCTGGCGTGCATGCAGGGTGCGGCTGGCCATGCTGACGAATTTCTGAAGGGGCGGCGCAATCGGGCGCTTGTTGTGCAGGGTCAACTCCGGTCGTGGGCAGGCGCCTAGACTCGCTCGGTGACCGCCTCCACCCTGATCTCCTACATTAGCCTCGCGCTGGGCCTGCAATTTTTGCTGGTCCTTGCCTATGCGCTGTTGCGCCGGCGCAGCCTGGCGCCCTTGCCGGCGACTGCCGCCAAGTTGCCCTCTCTTCAGCCCGGTGCCTGGAGCGGATTGCGCGCCTTTCGCGTCGCACGCCGTGTCTATGAAGATGCAGCCCAGACGCAATGCTCGTTTTATCTGGAACCGGTGGATGGCCTGGCACTGGCGGACTACCGGCCGGGGCAGTTCCTTACCTTCAGCCTGCAGCCCGGCGCGCAGGCAGGCGCTGCGGCACGCACAGTGACGCGTTGCTACTCGCTGTCAGACAGCCCGCAGCCCCAGCAGTACCGTGTCACCATCAAGCGTGTGGCCGCACCCGCAGTGCCGCCCGGACTGCCCGCCGGTGTCGCATCCAACTATTTCCACGAGCATGTGCGTGCCGGCGACACGCTGCAACTGCGCGCCCCGTCTGGTCACTTCTATTTGGATACCGACTCGCTCACGCCCGTGGTGCTGGTGGCCGGCGGCATTGGCATCACCCCCATGCTGAGCATGCTGCGCTGGTGCCTGCAAAAACAGCCGCAGCGCGTGGTGCATCTCTATTACGGCGTGCGCAACAGTGCCGAGCAGGCCTACAAGGCGGAACTCGAAGAGATGGCGGCCAGCTTGCCCCCCATCTGCCTGCACGTTGTTTATAGCAAGCCCTTGGCGCAGGACAGGCAGGGGGTGGACTTTCAGCACCGGGGCCATGTGGACCTGGCGCTGCTGCAGAGCACCTTGGCGCGTGGGGAGCAGCAGTTCTATGTCTGCGGCCCGAGTGCCATGATGGAGAACCTGGTGCCCGGCCTGGCGCAGTGGGGTGTGGCGAGCAAGGACATCCATTTCGAGGCCTTCGGACCGGCCACGGTGCGCCTGTCCCCAGACGCGTCTTTGCCAGTGGCGGGTGATGCGCAGGCCCTGCCTGTGGCGGTGACTTTTCGGCGCAGCGGCAGAACGCTGAACTGGCAGGGCCATCAGAGCAGCCTGCTCGACTTCGCCGAGGCGCATGGCATACCGGTCGAGTCGGGCTGTCGCTCAGGTGGCTGTGGCAGTTGTGTGGCTAGCGTTGTCAGCGGAGCTGTTGACTACGCCAGTGCGCCCGACTTCGACCTGGCACCCGGGCAATGCCTGTTGTGCGTGGGCAAGCCGCGCGAAGCCCTGGTGCTTGATCTATGAGCCATACCAAACCCCGGTTGTTCACGCGCGAGGTGATCCCCTTCCTGCTCTCCTTCGCAGCACTTGCGCTCGTCACGCTGCTGCTCGATGGGCTGCTGCACTTCTTCAACCTGGTGTGGATAGGGCGCTACCTGGGCATTGTGGGCGTGCTGCTGATCGTGGCTTCGTTTCGCTACTCCCTGCGCAAGCGCAAGATCATCCGCACCGGCAACCCCATCGCCTTGCTGCGTCGCCACGAGTACATGGCCTGGCTGGGTTCCCTGCTGATCCTGGTGCATGCCGGCATCCACTTCAATTCGATTCTGGCCTGGCTTGCGGTGTGTGCCATGTTGCTCAACATCGGTAGCGGTCTGGCCGGAAAATTTTTGCTGGAGCGCGCGCGTAAGCGCATGCTGGAGGCGCGCCAGGCCATGCTGCGCCAAGGTGTGCCCGAGGAAGAGCTGGAGGAGCGGGTGTATCTCGATACCTTGACCTTCGATGTGGTCAAGCAGTGGCGCGCGGTGCACTTCCCGATCACGCTGGCCTTTACTGTGTTGGCGCTGGCGCACCTGGTGGCGGTGTTTCTTTTTTGGGGCTGGAAATGACGCGCCGCTGGATCTGGTGGCTGGTCAGCCTGAACCTGCTGGCCTTGCTGGCGCTGGTGTTTATGTATCCGCATTGGATGGTGAGTCCGGGCAAGGTGATGGCCGCCCATGGTGCCATCGCCACCGATTGCTTTGCCTGCCATGCACCCTTGCGCGGTGCCTCGGCTGCGCGCTGTATTGCCTGTCACGCGCTGCCTGATATTGGCCGACGCAGCACCCTGGGCAAGCCGATTGCCCGCAAGACGCTCAAGGTGTCGTTTCACCAGGACTTGCTGGAGCAGAACTGCATGGCCTGTCACAGCGACCATGCCGGCCCCAGGCTGCTGCAAAAAAGCCGCAAGCCGTTTTCACATGCGCTGTTGCGCAGCAATGTGCGCGAACAGTGCCAGACCTGCCACCGCGCCCCGGCCGACCGCCTGCACAGCAAGATCGTGGGAAATTGCAGCCAGTGCCATGCACAGAGCGCCTGGAAGCCCGCCAGCTTTGACCACGACAAATCCTTTGTGCTGGACCGGGACCACAACGTGGAGTGCGCCACCTGCCATGTGAACAACGACTACAGCCGCTACACCTGCTACGGTTGCCACGAGCACACGGTGCAGAACATTTTGCGTGAGCACCGCGATGAGGGCATACGCAATCTGGACAACTGCGTGGAGTGCCACCGCAGCGCCGATGACGAGGGAGGAGAGGATGATGACGACTGATGCGGTGGCTGCGTTGCGGGAGCCAACCGCAGTCGCCGGGCCGCGGATGGTCCGGTGCCAACGCTTTGCTCAGTCGAAGAGATCCTGCCAGATCGATTTTTTGCGCGGATAGCCATGGCTGTCGTAGCCATGCTTGTTGTCGTGGCCATGGCGCTGATCGTAGTAGGGCTGTGGCGCTTGTGGGTAGGGCTGCTGGGGTGGCATGGGCTGCTGCGGCTGCTGCAGGGGCGCTGCGCTGGCAGCGGGCGCTTCATCGCGCAGACTGCGCTCTATGATTTTGTCCAACTCGCCACGGTCTAGCCAGACCCCGCGGCATTGCGGGCAGTAATCAATTTCAATGCCTTGCCGATCGGTCATCAGCAGGTCAGGGGTGTTGCAAACAGGGCATTTCATAAGAATCCTTAAGTCTGTGGAAATGTGGTTTGACCAGGATGCAGGCCAGTCCCATCGATTGTGGTGAGGCATTGTTAACCCGGGCTTAATGCATGAATTCACAAGACCTTTTGAATTGGCGCAGGCTTTGCGGCGGGTGGACAGACCGGCACCATATTGGCCCTGGGTCTGTCGGTGGAGCTGCTGTTCTTGGGGCTGGCGCTGGCCTCTGGCGCCACCTCGGGGCGGCGCATCATTGCACTGTCGGGGGCGCTCGGTGCCACGGTGCTGTTGTTCTCGGTGCTGGGCACGGTGTTGCTCACGGGCGCCTCGCATGCGGTGATTGGTGGCACACTGGCCTTCAGTGCGGCGGCCCTGCTGTACTTGGTGACCGAAGAGCTGCTGATCGAGGCCCATGAGGTGGAAGAAAAGCCCATCTCCACCTTGGTTTTGTTTGGCGGCTTTCTGGCCTTTTGGAGCATTCAGCTGATCGGTCGATAAGGGAGCGGTGGGTATGCGGAGTGTTGCTTGCAAGTGTTGGTACAGGGACGCGTCCCGGTGAAAAAGCATGCCGTCCCGGTCCACCAGATCGAGCTGCGCATCAAGACGCTGGCTGAGCTGTTCAACTCCATGGATCCAACGCCGTTCCACCATTGCGACCTGGACCGCGATGCCCAGGAGTTTCTGGAAAGCTGGGCCATGGGCTATCCGCACAACAGCCACTTTCGCATCATCGTGCACATCGAGCATATGCCTGACGAGATCCCCGTCGCGCTAGTGACCGAGGCCCTCCACAACTTTTTTGACTACAAGGCCGAGATCACCCGGCGCCAACTCCGCTTGCTGCTGCTGGAGGGGCGCAGCAGCCTGCTGATCGGCCTGACTTTTTTGTTGCTGTGCCTGCTGGGTGCCGACTACCTATTGGCTTATACGGACAACACTTTTCTGCGCCTGCTCAAGGAGAGTCTGATCATCGGCGGCTGGGTTGCCATGTGGCGCCCGCTGCAGATCTTCTTGTACGAATGGTGGCCCTCGGTGCGGCGGGGCAAGATTTTTCGCAACCTGGCCCGGTCCCAGGTGCGGGTCATGCTGGCCGCGCGCGACTGAAGCGGCAGCCTTCAAAAAGCGCGCATGGAACTTGCTTGGTGTGTGGAACCAACTTTCAAAGGGGTATCCAACATGAAGACTGAGCACATGACTGAGGACGAAAAAGTCCTGCACGGGATGGGCTATGCCCAGGAACTGCACCGACGCATGGGCGTGTTCCAGAATTTTGCGATTTCGTTTTCCGTGATCTGTATTTTGTCGGGCGGCTTTGGCTCCTTCCCGATCGCGTTGTCCACGGGCGGGGGCTTCTCGCTGACCATAGGCTGGATCGTAGGCGGCGCCTTTGCGCTCATCGTTGCGGCCGGCCTGGGCCAGATTGCCTCGGCCTATCCGACCGCCGGTGGCCTATACCACTGGTCCTCCATTTTGGGCGGGCGCTTCTGGGGCTGGGCCACGGCCTATGTGAATTTGTTGGGCCTGTTGTTTGTGGTGCCGGCCATCAATGTGTTTCTCTACAGCATCACCAAGGACCTGTTCTTTGGCGCCGTGCTGGGCCAGGATGTGAGCACCTGGTCCACCACCACGCAGATCCTGTCGGTCACGGCCATCACTGCCGCACAGGCGCTGCTCAACCATTTCGGCATCAAGCTCACCACGCTGTTGACTGACTTTTCGGGCTACCTGATTTTTGCCGTGACCCTGCTGCTGATCGCCATGTTTGTGATGGCCGCACCGAGCCTGGACTTGGGCCGTGCCTTTGCCTTTGTCAACTTCAGCGGCGCAGCAGGTGGCGATGTGGCGGTGCAGGCGAGCCCGCTGATGGCCTTTGTGATTGGCCTCTTGTACCCGCTGTTCACCATCACCGGCTTTGACGCCTCGGCCCACACCTCGGAAGAAACCAAGGACGCACGCAACACCGTGCACAAGGGCATGCTGCATGCCGTGCTGTGGTCCATCGTGTTTGGCTTTGTGCTGATCCTGGCCATGGTGCTGGCCCTGCCCGATATGGCCGCTGCCGCCAAGACCGGTTGGTCTTCGTTCAACAACCTGTTCATTGCCGCCATCCTGCCCAGCTTCCTCGGCAAGATCCTGCTGGTGGCGGTGATGCTGTCGAACTTCCTGTGCGCGCTGGCGGCAGTGACCTCCACCTCGCGCATGATTTACGCCTTTGCGCGCGACGATGGTCTGCCTTTCTCAAACCTGCTCAAATCGGTCAGCGCCAAGCACCGCACGCCGGTGGCTGCGATCTGGGCCACGGCCCTTCTGACCAGCCTGCTGACGGCCATCACCACGCCGCTGGGTGCCTTTGCGGCCCTGTCCACCGGCAGTGCCATGTACCTCTATATTTCGTACGCCATGCCCATCATGGCGGGCTTCTTTGCCGAGGGAAAAAGCTGGACCACCTACGGACCTTTCCGCCTGGGCGCCCTGTCCAAGCCCTTTGCCGTGGTCGTGGCCCTTGGCACTCTGGTGGTGATTGTCGCGGGCCATGTGTTTGTGCCCTCGATTGCTGCCGACGCAGTGGCCAAGACCGACTTCGTGCCCGGCCTGGCCTATTACTCCATTGGCTTCCTGGTCTTTCTGGGCGCGCTCTGGTTTGGCCTGGAGAAAAAGCGTTTCAATGGACCCCCGGTGGGCGACGCCATCGGCAAGCGCCAAGCCCTGATCGCGGCGCAGCAAGCCGCGCTGCAAGGCGTTTAAACGTCGAGCGAATCCAAGTGGTCTAAGGCCAGCGCGCTGGTCCTGGACCATTGCGCCGGTGCTTCGTGGTCCCGGTCGGGACGCTGCGAGGGGTCCACATGGGTCATCAGGTTGAGCACCCGGTGGCGCTGCATGACGGCCTGGCGCGCTTGCACGGCAATGTTGTGGCCGGCCTCAACAGTTATCAAGGCGTCCACCTCTATGTGGGCGTCCACCACCACCATATCGCCCATCTTGCGGGTGCGCACATCGTGCACGCCGAGCACGCCAGGGGATGCGCTCAGCGTGTCGCGGATGGCCTGCACCTCGGCCTCGTCCAAGCCACGGTCCATCAAATCGTGCAACGCATCCCAGCCAAAGCTCCAGCCCATTTTGCCCACCATAAAGCCCACAATCAGGGCCGCAATCGGGTCCAGCAGCGGGTAGCCCAGCAGGTTGCCAATCAGGCCAATGCTGACCACCAGCGAAGAGGCCGCGTCCGAGCGCGCATGCCAGGCATTGGCCACCAGCATGCTGGACTTGACCGCCTTGGCCACGCGCAGCATGTAGCGAAACAAGAGCTCCTTCAGGACAATGGCCGCCAGCGCCACCCACAGGGCGGTGATGTGCACGGTGGCGATGGAGCTGGGCGACTCCAGTTTTTGCAGGGCCGACCAGACCATGCCAACGCCTACGGCCAGCAACAACAGGCCCAGCACCAGCGAGGCCGCCGTCTCGAAACGGTGGTGCCCGTAGGGGTGGCCCTCATCAGCATCTTTTTTGGCGTGGTGGCTGGCAAACAGCACCACAAAGTCGGCCACCAGGTCCGACAGCGAATGGATGCCGTCGGCAATCAAACCCTGCGACTTGGCAAATATGCCGACCAGGATCTGGGTGGTGGACAACACGATATTGACCAGCACACTCACCCAGGTGCTGCGGCTGGCCGCAGCGGCGCGCTCGGCCGGACTGTGCGTGGCATGTTCTGAGGAGTCGTCAAGGTCGGAAAAGTTCATGGTCTGGGCAATCGAATAGGTTGGTTTATACGGACCTATTGTTACAGCTGCGTGGCCGCCCTCCGCCCGCCCGCATTTCGTGTGTCTTCATGCCCGCATACTATGGAGTCCCCGCAACGGCCCTTTGGTCCAATAGGAATTTCTGCACACTTATGTCAATCAAACCACCTGCCGAGGCGCGCGCGCTGCGCCCGATTCCCCGTTTCATCTTTGCCAGTCGCTGGTTGCAATTGCCGCTCTATATCGGCCTGATCGCCGCCCAGGGGGTCTATGTGTTTCACTTCTGGGTCGAGCTGGTGCACCTGTTGGAGGCGGCCTTTGGCAACCAGACCGCCCTGCAGGCGCTGATTTCTAGCATTGGCTACCACGACGATGCGCAGGCCACCGCGCTGAATGAAACCATCATCATGCTGGTGGTGCTGGCGCTGATCGACGTGGTGATGATCTCCAACCTGCTGATCATGGTGATCGTGGGCGGCTATGAGACCTTTGTGTCACGCATGGATCTGGATGGCCACCCCGACCAGCCCGAATGGTTGAGCCATGTGAATGCTTCGGTGCTGAAGGTCAAGCTGGCCACGGCCATCATCGGCATCAGCTCGATTCACCTGCTCAAGACCTTTATCAATGCGGCCAATACCGACGTCAAGGTGTTGATGTGGCAGACCACCATTCATGTGGTCTTTTTGCTCAGCGCCGTAGCCATCGCCTATACCGACAAGCTGCTGACCAGCAACCACGCCGCCTCGCAACACTGAAGGTGTGTTTATAGCGGCTTGGTGATAAACCCAATCACCAGCCCGGCCTGCGTGACGGTGATGCTGCCCGGCTGCAGGCCCATGGCATCGGCCAGTGCCAGATCCTTGGGTTGGAGCTGGTGCAGCACCACTTCGCGCAGGCTTTGCTCGGCCAGTCTTGGCGCATAGGCGTTGAGCAGGGCCACCACGCCGGGCTGCAGGGTGGGGAACTGCAGCTGCTGCAGGCGCAGTCCGGTGGCGCGCAGGGTGCGGTCGCCGGGCTCGTAGCGCAGACCAAACTCCAGCGTGAATGTTCCTGCATGGTTGCGCTGCAGCGCCGGGCCCGAGGCCTGCACCTGCAGCTCGGCACTCAGGCGATTGCTTTGCGGCAGCAGTTGCAGCTGCGGCGACTGCAGGTCCAGGTCCAGCAGGCCGGGCACCGGGTAGTGCAGCGGAAAGCGCTGCGCCAGCGCCGCTTGCAACTGCTCTTTGGAGACGGTGTAGCGGGGTGGGGGCGGCTGCTCGCTGTCCTGCGTCCTGGCCAGCGCCGGCATGGCCACGCACAGCGCGGCGGTAAAAAAATATCTGCGAAGCATGCATGCCCTCCTTGGCGGGACTTGATTGTGCGCTGGGTCACGCGGCAAGCAGCTAGCATCTGGCCCATGGACCTTTTTGATGACCTGCCCATGGAGCCCGAGGCCGTAGCGCTGGCGCCCGGAGCCCTGCTGTTGCGCGCCTTTGCCCTTGAAGAAGCCGCAGCGCTGTGGCAGGTCACCGAGGCGGTGCTGGCGCAGGTGGCGCTGCGCCACATGCAGACACCGGGCGGCCACACCATGTCGGTGGCCACCGCCAGTTGCGGCGCTTTAGGCTGGGTGTCGGACGCGCGCGGTTACCGTTATGCCGCGCAGGATCCGCAGTCCGGCCAGCCCTGGCCCGCCATGCCGGAGCGCTTGCTGGACCTGGCCCGGCGCGCCGCTGCCGCTGCGGGTTTTGAAAACTTCCAGCCCCAGGCCTGCCTGATCAACCAGTATGTTCCCGGCGCCAAGCTTTCGCTGCACCAAGACCGCGACGAGCAGGACCTGTCATCGCCCATCGTCTCGCTGTCGCTGGGTCTGCCCGCCGTCTTTTTGTTTGGTGGTCCCGAGCGCAGCCAGCGCCCGCAGCGCCACCGGCTGGTGCATGGCGATGTGGTGGTCTGGGGTGGGCCGACGCGCCTGGCCTTTCATGGCGTGGCGCCGCTGCAGGAGGGCGAGCATGCGCTGCTGGGGCGTAAGCGCATCAACCTGACCTTCAGAAGAGTGAACCCTGTGCCCTGAGGCTGGCGCGGCTCATTCCGGCGCAGGCTCGGTCAGCGCACGCAGGCGCAGATGCACCGTGTCCTCCCAGTCCACCTTCAGGCTGTTTTTGGCACTCAGGTAATGCTTGGTAAATACGTCCAGATAGGCGCTCAGGGTGTCGGCCGCATGCGGCTCTGCGCACAGCTCCAGGCACAGGGCGGCCACCTCGGCGGTGCACAAATGGCCGTCGCGTTTGGAGCGGCGCAGCTGGTAGTTGGAGAGATGCTCGGGCTGCAGGCTGAGCACCGGCAGCTGGTCCAGGTAGGGGCTCTTGCGAAACATCTTGCGCGCCTCCGACCAGGTGGCGTCCAGCAGCACAAACAGCGGGCGCTTCCCCGGCGCTTGCGTCACTGCCGTGACCACGCGCTCGGTGGCCTCCACATACTCGCCGGGGAACACCACATAGGGCTGCCATTGCGGATCGGCCAGCATCTCCAAGAGGGCAGGGTCCACCGCCGTGCGGGCCCAGCCAAAGGCCTCTGTGTCGGCCACCATGTCGGCAATCAGCCAGCCGGTGTTGCTGGGCTTGAGTGGCTCGATGTCGCACATGATCAGGCAGAACCCGGGCTGCGCGGCCACGCTGGGGCGCAGCGCGCACAGGCAGTGGCTGTGCATCACACGGCAGCCGGCGCAGCGCTCCTTGCGCGAGCCGCGGGCGATAAAGGGCTTGAGGCTGCGCGCCAGGCGCGTGGCGCGCAGGCGGGCGACGGCATGCAGGCCAAGGCGGGATACGGCGTGGGGCGGACTTTGCGGCACAGAGAGATCGACCGGCTGGGCGTTGGTGGCTTGAATGGGCATGGGGGATTTTGCGCGATGTCGTGCGCGCGGGCTTTGTCTTGCCAAACAAGCGTCCCGGACGCGTTGCCGAACTGCCATAAGCTATCGCCAACCGTAACCACCAAAGCCCTATGCGCATACTCCACACTTCCGATTGGCACCTGGGCCAGCACTTCATGGGCAAGAGCCGCCAGGCGGAGCACCAGGCCCTGATCGCCTGGCTGCTGCTGCAGGTCCAGGACCATGCGGTGGACGCAGTGCTGATTGCCGGCGACCTGTTCGACACCGGCGCACCTCCCAGCTATGCGCGCGAACTCTACAACCAGTTGGTGGTGCGCCTGCATGAGGCCGGCGTGGCCCTGCTGCTGCTGGGCGGCAACCACGATTCGGTGGCCACGCTGGGTGAAAGCCGAGACATGCTGGCCTGCCTGAATGCCACCGTGGTCGCCGCAGTCGATGCCCCGGCCGATCAGCTCGTCGTGCTGCCGCTGCGCGGTGGTGAGCCGGGTTGCATCGTCTGCGCCGTGCCCTTTATCCGTCCGCGTGACGTATTGCAAAGCCAGGCCGGGCAAAGCGCGCAGGACAAGCAGCAGTCCATGCAGGCCGCCATCCAGGCCTATTACCTGGCCGTGTACGAAGCCGCCCTGCTGCGCCAGACCGAGTTGACCCAGACGCTGGGCCGCAAGTTGCCGCTGCTGGCCACCGGCCACCTGACCACGGTGGGCGCCAGCAGCAACGAGTCGGTGCGCGAGATTTATGTCGGCTCGCTGGAGGCCTTTCCCACCGCCGCCTTTCCGCCCGTGGACTATGTGGCGCTGGGCCATATCCACAAGCCGCAAAAGGTCGGTGGCCTGGCGCACATTCGCTACTGCGGATCGCCCATTCCTCTGGGCTTTGATGAAGCAAAGCAGCAAAAAGAAATGCTGCTGGTGGACCTGAATGCGGACGGCTTGGCTGGCGTCACCGTGCTGCCGGTGCCGCGCTTTCAGCCCCTGCTTTCGGTCAGCGGCAACCTGGCTGAGTTGGCCCTGGCCCTGGTCGCAGCAGCAGCGCAAGGCAGCCTTGAAAAACCCGTCTGGCTGGAGGTCAGCGTGTCCGAGGACGACTACCTGGCGGACCTGCCCGCGCGCATCGAAGCCCTGACGCAAGGCTTGGCGGTGGAGGTGTTGCGGGTGCGGCGCTTGCGTGGCAACGTGGCCGCAGCCATGGCTGGCGAGCTCAGTGAGACCTTGGATGAACTCAGCCCCGACGAGGTGTTTGCGCGCCGCCTGGCACAGGAGGCGCTGACACCCGAGTTGCAGCAGGCCCTGCACCAGCGCTACCGCGCCGTCGTCACCAGCCTGGCCGAGGAAGCCGTATGAAAATCCTCAGCCTGCGCCTGAAAAACCTCAACTCGCTCAAGGGCGAGTGGTTCATCGACTTTCGCAAAGCACCCTTTGCCGACAACTGCCTGTTTGCCATCACCGGCCCCACCGGTGCGGGCAAATCTACGCTGCTCGATGCCATCTGCCTGGCGCTCTACCACGAGACACCGCGCCTAAAAACCATCTCCGCGTCGGCCAATGACATCATGACGCGCCACACGGTGGACTGCCTGGCCGAGGTGGAGTTTGAGGTCAAGGGCGCCCTGTACCGCGCCTTCTGGAGCCAGCGCCGCGCCCGCGACAAGGTGGAAGGCGCGCTGCAGGCCCCCAAGGTGGAACTGGTCAGCGTGGACCGGGCCAGCGGCGTGGGCACGATTCTCAGCAGCCAAAGCAAGGACAAGCTCATACAAATTGCCGAGATCACCGGCCTGGACTTTCCCCGCTTCACCAAGTCCATGCTGCTGGCCCAGGGTGGCTTTGCCGCCTTTTTGAATGCCAGCGCCAACGACCGCGCCGAGCTGCTGGAGGAACTGACCGGCACCGAGATCTACGGCGAAATTTCCAAGCGCGTGTTTGAAAACGCGCGCCAGGCCAGACAGCAACTCGACCAACTCAAGGCCCAGGCCGATGGCGTGGAGCTGTTGAGCGCAGAGGCGCGCGCTGCCATGCAGGCCGATGTGGAGCGCTGGGCGGTGGAACTCATCGCCCTGCAAGCCGCCCACCAAAGCACCCTGGCACAACGCCAGTGGCAAACAGATCTGGCACACAGCGAGCAGGAGTTGGTGGACAAGCAGACCGCCTGCGAGGTGGCCGCCGCGCAGTGGGCAGCTGGCGCACCGGAGCTGCGTCGCCTGGCCGACAGCGAGCCCGCGCAAGCGCTCGCGCCCTTGCACCACAGTTGGCAGCAGGCGCAGGCCACATGCAAAGACAGCGAAGGTCTGCTGGCAAAGTTGCAGTGGGAGAGGCAGCGCGAAAGCACCGCGCGCTACCAGCAGCAGCATCTTGCGCAAGCCCTGGCCAGCCGTATCGCAGAGGTCGCGCAGGGCGCGTTGGCGCACACAACAAGCGCGCAGCAGCAGCACATTGATTTTTGCGCGGCACACCCGCAGCACGCCGCACTGGGCGAGCGCCTGGGCAGTTGGCGCGAGCAGTTCGCGCAGCGCCACAGGCTGCGGCAAAGCATCGCGCAGCAGCAACAGGCCTTGCAGGAACTGCAAGACGAGCAGGCCGCACGCAGCCGCAAGCTGACGGACCAGAGCGCGCTGGTGGAAACTGCGGCGCAGTCCCACACCACGGTTGAGCAGGCACTGCAGGCGGCACAGGCCGAACAGGCGCTGCGACTGGCAGGCCAAACGCCTGGCGCACTGCGCCTGCATTGGCAGGACGAGCAGGGCCATGTTCACCGTTGGCAGCAGCTCGTTGGCCTTGCCCAGCAGCGTCGCGCACTCGCAGCGCAGCAAGCCACGTTAAACGAAGATACGCGGCAGGGCGAGACCACGATTGCGCAACAAAACGTCGCCGTGTTGGCCTTGCGCGAGCAGCAAAAAGCCCTCAAGGAGCAGGTGGCCGACAAGCAAAAGCTGCTCGATCAGGAGCGCCGCATCCAAAGCCTGGATGCCCACCGCCAGGCCCTGCAGCCCGGCGAGGCCTGCCCTCTGTGCGGCGCGCTAGAGCATCCGGCGATAGAGGCCTATCAGGCGCTGGACCTGTCTGCCACCAACCTTGCCTTGCAGCACAAGCAGCGCGAACTGGATCAACTGCTCATCCAAGGCCAGACCGCTGCAGGCGCATTGGAAGCCAGCAAAGCCAAGCAAGCCGAGCGACTGCTTCAACAAGAAAAAGTGAGCCAGCAGATCGACCAGGCCGATTGGGGCACAGCCATCGGCCAGGTCAAGGCCATGCCAGCGCTCACGCGCGACGATTGGCAAAGCGCCGAGACCCTGGCCGTTGGCCAGCGGGCGGCGGTGCTTGCACTGGCCCAACTCGCCAGCGCTTTGCTTGCCGCAGACGCCGGTGAGGAAGCGATTCAGCGTGCACAGGTCTTGGCCACCCAAAGTGCTCAAACACTGCAGACCGCGCACAACCAGTTGGCGCTGTTGCAGCAGGCCGCGCAGGAGGCACAAGCGCGCCAGGCCACCCTGGTGCAAACCGGAGCAAGCCAGCAGCAAGACCTCAGCACCTTGGAGAGGAGCCTGCAAGCCACGCTGCAGGAAGCCGGCTACAGCGTGCCGGACCAGCCCGAGCCATGGTTGCAGGTGCGCGACCGTGAATGGCAGCATTGGCAGCACACCCAAACCGAGCTGCAAACCCTGGCCCAAGCCATCACCCGCGAGCAAGCCCAGTGCGAGGCCGCGCAACTTCAGGCCGACCAGTGGGCGCAGCGCTGGTCCGAGCTGCAGGCCAGCCAGGGCGACCAAGAGATTGCACTGCCGGCGCAGCCGGAGCTGGCAGACCAGGCCTTACCCGCAGCGCTCAAGGCCTGCAGTGACGCCATCACCCGTCTGAGCCAATCCATCGCCGCCCTGAACGGCCGACTTGAACAAGTGGAGGAAGCCCTCGTGCAGCAACGCGCCGCCCTGCTCACTGCCGAGTCCGCTTGGAATACCGCCCTGCAGTCCAGCCCTTTTGCCGACGCCTCTGCGTTTGAAGAGGCGCTGTTGCCGCAAGCAGAACGTCAGCGCCTGACGCAGTTAAAGGAAGCCCTGCTCACTGCGCAGCAACACGCCAGGACATTGCTGCAGGCCGCACAGGCCAGGCAGACGCAGTTGCAAGCCCAGGCGCTCACGCCTTTGACGCCCGAAGCAATCGCCGCGCAACTGGCGGAACTGGAAGCGCGGCGCAGCACCCTCAGCGAAGACAGCGGCGCCCAGCGCGCCCTGCTGGCCAGCGACGCGCAAAGCCGCCACAAGCAGCAGGCGCTGTTCACGCAGATCGCAGAGCAAACCGCTGAGTCCGATATCTGGCAGCGCCTGAACGGCCTGATCGGCTCGGCCAGGGGCGACCTGTTTCGCAGGTTTGCCCAGGGCCTCACGCTGGACCATTTGCTGCACCTGGCCAACCGCCATCTGGCGCGCCTGCATGGCCGCTACTTGTTGCGCCGCAAAGCCAGCGGCGAACTGGAGCTTGACATCGTGGACGCCTGGCAGGGCGACACCACCCGCGACACCCGCACCCTGTCGGGCGGCGAAGGCTTTCTGGTCAGCCTGGCCCTGGCCTTGGCACTGTCGGACCTGGTGAGCAACAAGACCTCGATCGACTCGCTGTTCCTCGACGAAGGCTTTGGCTCACTGGACGGCGACACCCTGGAGATTGCGCTGACCGCACTCGATTCGCTCAACGCCAGCGGCAAGATGATAGGCATCATCAGCCATGTCGAAGCCCTCAAGGAACGCATCCCCGCGCAGATCCGCGTCGAGAAGGGCGGCGGCATCGGGCATTCGCGGCTGGTGCTGTAGCGCCCTTGCGACGGGCTGCGGGAATTGCCGCTGGGCGGCCCGCAAATAGTTCGCAAAAAACTTGGCAAAACCGTTAGAACAATTGGTATATAGACGTTGTAAATCAATGCTTTACAAGATTTTCAATCTTGGCAAAATGGCAGCATGTATTCCGAGCCCCACCAGTTTGAACCCTTGCTGCCTGCCGAGCAGCGTCTGGAGCCCCTGCTCAGCAAGGCGCATGACCTGTCGCGCCTTGCCACCACCTTGGCGGGCAGCACTGTGCCACCCGAGTTGCGCAGCCTGTTGCGCAACATGAACTCCTACTACACCAACCGCATTGAAGGGCAGCACACCCGTCCTCACGAAATTGACCAGGCCTTGCGGCAAGACTTTTCGAAAGACGCAGCGCTGGCCGCCAAGCAGCGCCTGGCGGTGGCGCACATCGAAGCCGAGCAACTGCTGGAGCAACGCTACAGGGGCATGGAGGGTGCGCGGGCACTGTATTCGGCAGGCGCGGTGCAAGACCTGCACCGCACGCTGTTTGGCCAACTGCCAGCGGCCGACCTGCTGACGCCCGAAGGCGAGCCCATCACCCCTGGCGCCCTGCGCCAGCGCGAGGTCAAAGTCGGCCTGCATGTGGCGCCGACCCACGCCAGCGTACCCCAGTTTCTGAGCCGTTGGGCCAGCTTTTATGGTGGCGTGCGACGTGGCGAGGCCGCACTGGTCGCCTTGGCTGCCGCCCACCAACGCCTAGGCTGGGTGCACCCTTTCTTGGACGGCAATGGCCGCGTCATGCGCCTGCACACCCACACCCTGCTCAGCGCACTGGGCTATACCGGTGGCCTGTGGTCACCCCTGCGCGGCTTTGCTCGCAGCACCGATCGCTACTACGCCCTGCTGGCCGATGCTGACAGCCTGCGTCGCGGCGACCTGGACGGGCGCGGCAATTTGAGCGAGCAAGCCTTGATTGCGTGGATGGACTATGTGCTAGACACCTGCCTGGACCAAGTCCGCTTCATGGCCGGGATGCTGGGATTTGACAGCATGAAGGCACGCATCGAAGCCTGCCTGGTGTTCGAAGCCACCGTGGTCAAACAGGGCGTGCGCCAGGAGTCACTGCGTGCACTGCACTACCTGTTTTTGAGCGGCGAAGAAGTCGCCCGTGGTGACTTCAAAACCATGTTGGGCATGAGCGACCGCGGCGCCACCGATGCCTTGGGCGCACTGGTCAAACGGGGACTGCTCAAGTCCGATTCCCCCCAAGGCAAGGTCCGCTTTGGTCTGCCGCAACATGCGCTGCGGTTTTTGTTTCCGCAGCTTTGGCCAGAGGCAGAGGCGGACGCTGCGAACGTTTAAGGCGCCGTTCACCGCATGGCTTAATGCACCCCAACCCCCACAGAACGCACACACCCTATGCCAACCACCGTTACCGATGTGCGCATCCGCAGCGTACGCCCCCTGATCTCGCCCGCCATTCTGGAAGACGAGTTGCCCCTGTCCGAAGTGCAGGCCAGCCGCGTCCAGAACTTCCGCCGCCAAGTGGCCGACATCGTCATGGGCAAAGACGACCGCTTGCTGGTGCTGGTGGGGCCCTGCTCGGTGCACGACACGCAGGCGGCGCTGGAATACGCCAGTCGGCTATTGCCCCTGGCCGAGGAATTGTCCAAAGACCTGCTGATCGTGATGCGGGTGTATTTCGAGAAGCCGCGCACCGTGGTGGGCTGGAAGGGGCTGATCAATGACCCGGAACTCGACGGCAGTTTTCAGATCAACCGCGGCCTGCGCCTGGCCCGCAAGCTCTTGCTCGACATCACCGAGATCGGCCTGCCGATTGCCACCGAGTTTCTCGACACCACCCTGGGCCAGTACTACGCCGATCTGATCTCCTGGGGTGCCATTGGCGCGCGCACCACGGAGAGCCAGGTGCACCGCGAGCTGGCGTCGGGCCTGTCCATGCCGGTGGGCTTCAAGAACCGCACCGATGGCGATGTGCAGGTGGCCGTGGACGCGATACGCTCGGCGCGCCATCCCCATTGCTTCCCATCGCTCACCCACCAGGGCGCACCCGCCGTCTTCACCACCACCGGCAATGAACACGCGCATTTGGTGCTGCGCGGCGGCAGCCGCAGCGGCCCCAACTTCGAGGCCGCGCATATCGCCCAGGCCTCTGCGCTACTGGCCGCCGCCGGCCTGCCCCAGGCCATTCTGGTGGATTGCAGCCACGCCAACAGCAGCAAGCGCTATGAGAACCAGGTGGCGGTGGCCGGCGACATTGCCGCCCAATTGCAGGCCGGCCAAAAATCCATCATCGGCGTGATGCTGGAGAGCCACCTGGTGGCCGGCGCGCAAGCCGTGGTGCCGGGCCAGGCCTTGACTTACGGGCAAAGCATCACGGATGGCTGCATCGCGTTTGCGGACACCGTGCCGGTGCTGAGGCAGTTGGCGCAGGCGGTGGAAGCCAGGCGGGCGGCGCTTAGCGCTATGGACACGTAACCCGTTGATTTTAAACAATTCACCTGTCAAAATGTGATTTTGCTTTTTTAACGGCGAAATGAACTACTTACCCATTTCTGATAACGCTGCACGCCAGACCATTGACGCCAGCACGGTCTGGGCAGAATACCTAAAAGCGCTCACCGCGGCCCGCCCCTACGCTGGCGGCATGTACTGGAAACGGGAAGGCGCCTACGAATACTTGGTCAAGACTTACAGCGGCAACAGGCAAGAGCGCGTCGGGGCGCGGTCCGAGAAAACCGAGAACATCTATGTGGATTTCCATAAAAACAAAGTTGCGCGGGAGGGCCGACTTTCCTCCTTAACAGCGGCGCTGGCTGAGACCCAGCGGCAGAACAAGGCGCTCAAGGTAGGGCGAACACCGGAGATCGTGGTTCGTCTATTGAATGCAATTCGCGAGGCCGGGCTGGAAGAGCACTTCGTTGTGGTTGGGACGCATGCGCTATACGCCTACGAAACGGCCGCTGGCGTGCGAATCGTTTCTGGAGCCCTGGCAACGCAGGACGTGGATTTGCTATGGGACGCCCGCAAACGAGTCCAGTTTGTCATCGATCTTGGCAAGGACGCTGGATCGATGCTGACGCTGCTGAAACGTGTGGACACCAGCTTTAGACGCAAAAGCGACGACGGCCAAAATGAAAGCGCCGTCAACGACAAGGGCTTCGAGGTTGACTTTTTGCGTCGTGAAGCAGTTGAAGGGGATCCACACCCGTTTCGCTTCTCGGACGATGAAGAAGACCTGTGGCCCGTTCGAGCCCACCGAGCTTCTGTTCTAACGCAGGCACCTGTCTTTCTGCATCCGGTTATTTCTGCGACCGGAAAGATCGCCAACATGCGAACGATTGATCCGCGCACATTCGTTGATTTCAAAAGATGGATGTCAACCAATGCACAGAATCGGGACGCAGTAAAAAAGCGGCGAGATTTGTACCAGGCGGATATTGTTCAGGGTCTTTTGGACGAAGGACTTTTGGTCACCGTTTAGCCACTGGAGCACGCAGCATGGCCACCACCATCTGCAAGGAAGACGAACTCAAAGCCTGTGTGGTGGCTGCCGCAGGGCGGGTCGGAACAGGCCCTGCAAGACCTGGCTGGCCATACAGGCACGGAGATCAAAAGCGCAGCAACTACACCTTGGGCGGGCGGTACAAGGCGCATAGCTTGTTGCCGTCTGGGTCGCGCAGGTAGGCCAGGTAGAGCTTGCCCACCGAGCCATCGCGCCAGCCGGGCGGGTCTTCGCAGGTGGTGCCGCCATTGGCCACGCCAGCGGCGTGAAACGCATCTGCCTGCTCGGGCGAATCCATGGTGAAGCCGATGGTGCTGCCGTTGCCGTGCGTGGCCGGCTCGCCGTTGAGCGGCTGGGTAATGCCGAAAGAACCGGTGGGCGTGCGGTAGAAGTAGCGGCCCACAAGCCCAGTGTGCACATTCACACCGGGCTTGATGCCCAGGGTGCCCAGCAGGGCGTCGTAAAACTTGCGGGATGCTTAGCGGTCGTTAACACCGACGATGACGTGGCTGAACATAAGGTCTCCTATTAATTTATGCCATGGGCGTGCAGAGTTCTACCAGAAAGCCGTTGCTGCATACAGGGAGCGTGGGCCAATCGTCCAGACAGCGTCTGGACAATCTGAACGGCCCTTCTCCCTAAGCTGGTCCCACTACGTTTTTCTGCTGGGCATCAAAAAAGCGGATGAACGCAGCTTCTACGAGATCGAAGCCACCACCCAGAACTGAACGCTGCGTGAACTGCGTCGCCAGTTTCAAAACGGCCTTACGAGCGCCTGTGCTGCAGCCCTTTTGAAACTACGTAGAAACGCGATCCACCCAGTAGTCCGGCGCGCGGTGCTGATGCGAAACGGCTGTCACCACTATCACGTCGCCACGCACGGCATAGCGCAAGGTGTAAGGAAACTGCCTGAGGACGCAGCGCCGGATGTCGCCCACCTCCAGTGGGTACATCAAAGGCATGTGAGCCATACGCTGCGTGGCGGTGCGTACCTCCGCCGCAAACGCACTGCCCAACTCCGGGCGAATGTCCCGGTACCACGCGCGAGCCTCGTCAAATTCGAGCTTGGCCAGCTCTGCAAATCGAACCTGCATCAGTCTCGTCCAAAGACCTCTTCAGCTGAATAGGTCCGGCTGTGCCCCGCGTCGATGGCGGCAAGGCGCCGCACAGCCTCTTCACCCCAGATGCGCTCAATCTCAGAGTCTGGTTTGTCCAGGCTTTGCATCAACTGATCGACGATCTCAAACCGCGCAGTCGCGGGCAAACGCAGTGCTTCTTGGGTAAGCGCGTGGCGAAGTCATCTTTCGCTCGAACGAAATTTTTAGGACCATCGTGTCTACTTCAACA
>CAISLN010000005.1 GCA_903886275.1 uncultured beta proteobacterium
CCGGGTACTGGCGAAGTCAAGGAACAACGTGATCGCATCGCGATAGCACGCCACCGTGCGCGGACTGGCAGCGCGCTGCGCCACCAAGTAGTCGGTAAAGAACTGCTGCACGATGGCTGGGAACGTCGGCAGTTGAGATGTTCGTTCAGACCTTGGTAACCTCCGGCATGTAGTCCTCGAATTGCTGTGCTGCGATCGCCATGAGTTCCGGCACCGCCTGCAGGTACCAATAGGTACTGGTCACCTTCGCGTGGCCAACGTAGGTAGACAACGCCAGCATTGCTTGATCAACGTCGACGCCTTGCTGTTGCCAGACCAGGATGCGGCGTACGACAAAGGTGTGGCGTAGATCGTGAATACGGGGTGCGTGGTGAGCGCCGCGGTTGACCCAGGCCAGCGCCTTTCTCAGACCATCGAAAACGTGCTCGACATGATGTCGATCGAGCTTCTCGCCGTAGCACCGCAATCGAGTGTCGATAAAGAACGGTGCCTCGTCAGCCTGATCTATGCCAGCCAGATCGCGTATCCAGCGATATTGACCAAGCGCAGACACGGCACTCAAATGCAGTGGCACATGGCGAGACTTGGCGAACTTCGTCTTGCGGATCGTCAGAATGCCGCGCTGTAGATCAACATCGCTGTTGCGCAAGCCCATGGCTTCGGAAACGCGCATGCCTGTGCAGGCGATCAGACCGAACAACATCTCGAAGACCCTGCCGAAAAGGCCTGGTTCCGGTCCGAGTCGCCGTGCCGCGGCCAGTAAGTCGATAATCTCAAGCTCGGTGTAGATGTGTGGTGCAAGCCGCTCGGACGGTCGACCGAAGATGGTGTAGTCAGGCACCTCGGTGCTCGGCTCAAACTGTTGTAGCCAATGGGCGAATGGGCGCAGGCTTTTGAGTCGGCGTGCCCAGGTTCGCGAATTGACACGGCTGCGACGCGTTTGCCTCGCCCACTCGGCCATGACATCCAGAGTCAACGATTCATAGTTGCCGGTGTTATGCATAAAGCAGGCCAAGCTGTGCAGGCAATAGGCATGACAGCGCAGGTCAAAGCCCAAGCGCCGTCGCTCCTCCAAATACTGCTCAACGCGTGCCCCGATATCGGGGCTCATGATGCGCTCCCAGACCAAGGCAGTGCCACCTTGATGAGACTGCGACTGTCAAGCTTGGCGTAGATGAGCGTGGTGTTGAGCGAGCGGTGACGAAGCACGTCGGCTACTTCCTTCAACGACGAGCCCCCAGCCAGCAGACGGCTGGCCATGGTGTGGCGCAGCAGGTGCGAACGGGTGTATTCCAAGCCAGCGCGGGCGTAGGCTTGACGAATGGTCTTGCGAACCAGCGCCGGCCCAGTTGGCAGCTCACGCGGTGCAATGCGACGCGCGAACAGCATCCGATGCTTGGTCTTGGGGCGCTCTTGACGCAGGTACTCGGCGATGGCCTGACCTGTGGATACGGGCAACGGCATCACATCATTACGCCGCCCCTTGGTGCCACGTAGCGTAATTGTTCCGGCGCGCCAGTCGATGTCGTCCAGACTCAGGCGCGCAATTTCGGCACTGCGAAGTCCGAGGTCTAGTGCACAGTGCACAATGGCATCAGCCCGCCGCATCGACGGACCGACCTGACCTAAAGAGGCGACAAGTTGCTCGACTTCCTCGGGCTTGAGCGCTTTGGGCAGCGATGAGAGTTGCCAATTCGCCGGGTAAGCCAAGACTCCCACAAGTGAATGAATTTGATCGCCCAGCATGGCCCGCCAGCGGAAATAGCTGTGAAGACTGGATACAACCAAACCAATACTCGTGGGTTTCTTGTGGTGCTTGGCCTGCTGGGCGAAGAAGTCTCGAAGATGCTCGGCACGGATCTCTGTAAAGTTGATGCAGCCGTCACCAAAGCGTGAGAAAAGCAGGCGTCCGACGATGGCCAACGCGTCCTTGCGGGTACTGGAGGCCAGATTGCGCACCTCGATCATGTACTTGTCGTAGGACCGCAGTTCCTCTTCGATAGGAGTCAATTCGACAGCCCTGAGTGCAATGACACCAGCGGCACGAAACGCCGCCAGCAGGTGCCCAAGCGCCGCCCTGAGGCTGCTTCGGTCATGGATTACCGATCCACATGAGCACTGCGGCAAATGCACATCGAGAAACTCGGTGATGAGCGCCTCGGTGACATCGCTAGCCTTCTTTTGCGTGGATCCCATCCACCGTGACAGATGCGCGACGCTGCCCTTGCAGCACTTGATGTAGCCAGCGGCATAACCGATGTCGATCAGGTATTGTTCGTAGCGTTGGCTGTACGGTAACAGCGGGTCACCCTCCGAGTCGCATTCGCGGGGCTCGTGGCACGATAGAAGCTTGGTCATCATGGTAGTCTCCAAAAGTAGGAGAACCACTGCACCAGCAAGCGAGGACTATGTCTAGTGAAAAAAGGCGCTGTGCCAACCTCCCCCTCGAAAAATTCACTGCAGCCACAAAGACGGATGTGAACTACGCATAGTTGACGTCTATGCATAGCGACCGGAATACCCAACACGAACCTTATTGCCAGAATCATCCATCAAAAGGAGTGGTACGACGCGCGAACCATAGGCCTTTCCGAAGAAAAGATCGAAGAGATTTAGCTGAATTAATTGGTGTCAATCGTTCTTCTTACCCGAGCAAATCCTGCGCGTTCCCAAGGCCAGATTTCCACGCCATAGCGGTTCTCAATCCTTTTCACCATCGCTATGGACAAGTCATCGGTCAACTCGTCGACGAAGTAAGAGCTGCGCAGGGTGTGGCCGCCGGAGCGAACGTGTAGGAATTTGGTCGCTCGAGTTCGACACCAATTTCCGGAAATTGGTGTCGAACTCGAGCGGTACGAAGTGGCGTTCATCAGGAAGCCACTGGCAATCACAGTCAGGCCGACTATCAAGGCGTTCTCAAAGAAGTTCTAAACGAGACCGGGCCGCAGGGGCGTGGCGCACCCAAAAATAATCGGACGAGTTACCCCACGCACTCCGCGCGCCGCAGAGTTGCTGCATCAACTCGCATAGTCACCGGCTTACTCAATATTTCTAACAAGATCATGGAGCGACCGTCGGCATTGCTTGTTTGGTAGATGGCCTCAACGCCAGCAAATGGCCCCTCTGTGACGACGACGCGCGCGCCTTCCTCAAAGAGTTTTTCAGGAGGACCTATTTGTTCGCGAGACTGTAGCTGTGCGATCAGTTGGTCATCCACCTTGGCCGCGTGCCCGCCAAAACGAACCAACTGGGTAACCCCCATGGTTGACCTAATCGGCGCCCAGCTTTGGCCGAGTCCACTGGCATCAAGGTGAATAAATAGGTAGCGTGCAAACATAGGCTCCAGCACCAAAATGACTTTGCGCTGGCGGATTCGCTCAAGTTTTAGCAACGGCATATAGCAATCAAAACCCTGCCGATTCAGGTTGGCCAGGGCGCGTGCTTCTTGCCTCGGCTTGGTAAGGATCAGGTACCAGGATAGGCTGGAGCTAAGACTGGCACTTGTTTTTTCATCGGTCATGCAGACCTCGCTATGCTACATCCCACCAATACAGGGTGGCGTTTGCAGCCTGGCGACTTGTGGTCATCTGGTCGTACCCCGCAAGCCTTGCGCCCTCGCGGCGCTGTGACATCAAGAAAGGCGCGTCAGGCGCGCGTAGAAGGTTGAATACACAAACGCGCAAAACGCGAGCCCTACCATCAGGTCTATGCTTTGTGTGCTCACGTTGGTGGCAATCAGCACCGGCAGCAGGGCCGCTATCCACATGGTTGCGCCAGTGGCAGAATTGCGAGCAAGGTTGCTTGAATGAGGCATCAGCCGACGAATCAACCGTTTCTTTACCAAGCTGTGCATATGCAAGCGATCGGGGTCGCCAGGGCTCATCCCTCGCCTGCTGCGCCGAACAATGCTGAACAATACTTCGAGTATGGGATAGCCGCATACCAGCAACATCGCCCAGGCAGAGACATCAGGATGCCGAGCCATGATTAACACGGCAATCCAGGCCAGTGCGAAGCCAATAAAATAGGCGCCGCCATCGCCTAGAAATATCTTTCCAAGCGGCCAGTTGAGCAGCAAAAAGCCAAAGACCGCACCGGCAAGTACCAAGCAGGTACTGGCGAGGTCTGTGTCACCTACCGAAAGACAAATGGCTGCGAATCCACCCAATATGATGACCACCGTGCCTGAAGCAAGGCCGTTAAATCCGTCGATGATGTTAATAGAGTTGGCTACGCCGCCCACGGCCAACGCGGTAAAAGCCACGGCCACAACGGTATATCCAAACATCCAATCCATAGCCGGAATGTTCAAGCGAGTAATGGCATAGCCTGTAACTCCCCAGCCCAACACACCGCTAAACATAGTGGCCAACAGGCGAACTTTAACGCTGACCCGTTTGGTAATGTCTTCTAACAAACCAAAGCCGAATGCCGGAATGCCCGCAAGCATCAGCGGCCACAGCAGCGATTGGATAGCGTGAGGTGCCAATAAATACCCTGCAACTACACCGATAGCGATAGCTATCCCACCGACGCGTGGCGTGGGATGGGTGTGCGATTTCTGTATACCTTCAAGGCTGTCCATGCTCAAATGGCCGTGCCAATCTTGGGTAGCAACCAGCAAAACAGCAACCGCCAATGCGGCCAAGCAGGCAAAAACTGCCGGCTGCACGAATGCGCTATTGTTCCATATTGCTTCAATCATAATTTCTCCCACTGTCACTCTTGCTATTCAGCACATGGAATCGACATTGCCCTGCAGCCCAAGTGACGCTATGCATTTTTCTATATACCGCCATGTTTAACTCAGGCACGTAGCTTTAGCCGATTCCCAGCGCCCTGCGCCAGGCCAGGCGAATCTTGCTTAGTTTTTGCACCGTCTCAGGCTGATCAGCCGAACTGCGCAACGCCTGCCGCACAAACACAAACAACAGGAGTGCAAAGCCCGAGGCCAAGGTGGCGACCGCTGCAATCATTCCCTTTTTGGGCTTGCTCTTGCGCTCTGGCGGTAGCGCAGTGTCCACTACTTGAATAACAGCACCCTCTCGGCTCTCGTCCACGCGGGCAATTTCATACTGCTTGGCAAAGAGTTCGAACAGGGTTTCCTGGTACTTGAAGTTGCGGTATTTGGCGATGTAGTCACTGGAGCCTTCCGCACCAGCGGGTTGTTGCTGCTCGGCACGTGATAGTTGTGTACGCATAGCACCTAGTTCGGTCTGCGCCTGTTTGAAGTCGGGGGCAGAGTCTGACAAATAGCCGCGCATGCTGGCGAGCTTGATCTCCTGCGCCGTGATGCCGG
This sequence comes from uncultured beta proteobacterium, assembly GCA_903886275.1. Classification (GTDB taxonomy): domain Bacteria; phylum Pseudomonadota; class Gammaproteobacteria; order Burkholderiales; family Burkholderiaceae_C; genus Allorhodoferax. The sequence continues at coordinate 5,300 of CAISLN010000005.1, forward strand.
CCTTGAGCCTTGCCAATCCTTCCACCGCTGCCTTGGGGTCTGCCTTGAGCGCATCAACTGTCACGCCGCTGGACTTCAACGCCTGCTCGGCCTTGGTCAAGTTGTCCTTGGCGCTGGTCAACTGCTTCTCGAAGAAGACACGGCGCTGCTGGGCTTCGGTAAGGGCCAAGCGCTTGAGCAGGACACCGAGCTCATCAATGTGTGCATTGGCCAGATCGGCCGCAAAGATGGGGTCTTTGTCATCCACTTCGACGGTGATGAGTCCGTCCTTGCCGCTGCTCACACGGACCATTGTTTCCAATGTTGTGCGTGTTTCATCCTTTAGCTTCTGCTCGTACCGCTCAGTAAGCTTGAAGCGACCAATCAAAGCATCCTGAACGCTACGGCTTTTCAAGAAAGCGACATATTGATCCGCAGGGCTCTTGAGTCCACCGGCAGCACCAGCCAAACTACCCAGTGCGCCAAGGCTTGCGATCAGGCTGGCTGCACCACTGGCCTGTTGCTGCGGCGGCATGAACTTGGTGGTAGCCGTATAGGTGGGCGCGATGGTGAAGGTGTAGCCCAAGGCCAGGAGGCCGACCACGAGCGGTCCCAGCACCAGCAAGCGCAGATTCTCAACCACGACCTGCAGCAAATCGAGCAGGCTGATTTCGTCTTCGTCTTGTGACACCACAGCGTTTTCGTTCATGGTCACAGTCCCAGGGTCCTGAAGGCGGCCACACCCAAACCAAAGTTGGCGAGGATTTGGGTCCAGTCCTTCAGTGCGCGAATGGTGAAGTTGTAATTGCTTTCGCGGTCAATTTGGGCTGGCACCACCACGGTGTCGCCGGGCATGAGTGGCAATGATTCAAAGTTGCCACCAAAGAGCCCGGAGCGATCTCGCCGCGCCACAATGCTGCCGTCTGCCCGCAGGACAAAGATTTGGCCTGGCTCTGCGTCTTCGGTCAGGCCGGCGGATTTGATGACGTCGGTGACGGTCTTGCCCTGCTTGTAGAGGAACACATTTTCGTTGTTGACCGAACCAAAGGCCGCTACAAAGCTGGGTACCGAGGGGATCAGAATGCGGTCGCCGTCTTCCAACGGGATGTCGGGCAACGCAGCCAGGGCCTTGGCAGCAGGATCCAATTCCAGCGCCATGCGGCCGTTGCTGCGCATGGAGCGCAGACGGTCGATTTGGCTCTTGAGTTGGGCTTGCTGCTGCTGCTGTAGGGCTTGGGCCTGGGCCTGGTTTTCTGCCTTGGTGTTGGCCGCCAAGGCGGTGGCCTGGGACTGGGCCTGCGACTCCAGGCGGCGCACCAATGCGTCCAGGCTTTCTTGTTGGCGCTGGCGCACCGACTCGCGGTTGAACTCGGTGCCAAACACATAGGCCTGGGGGGTCAGGCCACCCACGCGGCGCAGCAACTGCGGCATGCTCTCACCGGGCAGGGCTTGGTAGACGCCGGGGGCGGCCACTTCGCCCTCCACACGCACCAAGCGGTTTTGGCGCTCTTGTGGCAGGCGCAGGTCGTTCTGGCTCATGATAGTGACCACATCGCCCGGCAACAGGGGCAGGTTGTTGGCATCGTCTTTTTCGAGAATGGCCTTGCCCAGGTTGAAGGGGACAAGCTCGGTGCTGAGGCGGTTGCGGTCCAGGCGTTCGATCACCGCATATTCCCAGTTGATCTGATCGACCATGCCACGCACACGGCTGGCGACCTTGCTGCCTGCTTCTTTGCTGCCTGCTTCTTTGCTGGCTGCTTCCTTGTTGTTGCCCTGCTGGAGCAATTCGTTGCCCATGGTGTTTTGCACCAGTATATTTTTGCGCTTGTAGTAGTCGGTGGTGATCAGGGCCTCGCGCTCGGGGATAAGGTCGCGAATTTTCATACCCTCAAACCAACCATAGCGCAGGGGTTCGGCCACCGTGCCTTGCAGGGTTACCGCATTGGCAAAGGCCTGGCTGATGGGCAGCATGGTGAGCACATCGCCATCGCGCAGGGGCAGCTTGAGGCCTTGCGCGTTGAGGGCAATTTCTTGCACCTGGCGAGCCGGTATTTTGTCTGCGTCTATGCGTTCGAGCAGGGCCTTTTGGGCCTTGGCCAATGCGGGCACGCCGCCGCCTAGGCTGAGCACTTCGCCCACCGTGGTGCTGGCCGACTTGAGCTCGTAGATGGCGGCCTGGTCCAGCGCACCGGTTACTGCCACGCGGGCACCCACGGGCGGGATGACGATGACGTCGCCGCTTTGCAGTGGCAGGTCGCGGCCCTTGTCGCCACGGGCAATAAAGTCGTACAGGTCCAGCGTGGTGACCACGCGGCCGGCGCGGGTGAGCTGGATGTTGCGCATGGAGCCGTTGGAGGTGGGGCCGCCGCTGGCAAACAGGGCATTGACCAGGGTGCTCAGGCTAGAGACCTTGTAGGTGCCGGGCTGGCGCGCCTGGCCCACCACATAGACCTGGATGCTGCGCAGGCGACCCAGGTTGGCGTTGACGTTGAAGTTGGTAAAGACCTTGGACAGTTGGCTGCGCAGCACATTTTCAAGATCGCGCACCGGCACACCGGCCAGAGAAAAAGTGCCTACCTTGGGCAGGCTGATTTGGCCATTGCGGTCCAGTGTGTGGGTGCCGCTGTAGTCCACTGCGCCCCAGACCTGTACCCTGACCTCGTCGCCAGCGCCGAGCACATATTCGGCGGGCGCGGGCAGTGCCGTGTCAGGTGCATAGCCTTGGGCGCTCTCAAACAGCTCAACGCCAAAAACTGGCAACAGCTTGCCTGTGGACTCCTGCACAAAGCGCTGAAACTGGCTGGGGAGTTGGGGTTTTATCGGTGCGCGCTTGGCATCTGGTGCAATAGCGGCGTCATTGGGTGCGACTTGCGCATCTTCCCTGGCCTGTGGTTTGGCAGCATTCATGCCGCCAAGGTCGGGCACTTTGGCAAGGATGGCTGGGTCTGCCGCATTGGCAGGGGTGTTGCCTGTTGCAGGACCGGCCTGCGCAAACGCAACAGGCACTTGGGTCAACAAGAGTGCGGCGCACAGAAGCGACTGCAAAAAATGACGGGCTGATGAAAGCTCGCGAACAGTGATCGCTGCTGCTTTGCCCACGCTGGAGTGACTCAATTTCAACTTGAAACCTTTTAATTTGGCTTTGGGCTCAGACCCAAAGAAGCTGGATTAGCCAGCGACAACGCACTCCCGCAGGCATCTGCAAAATAAAATTTGCACACTGATGCGGAAATACCGCACCCAATAAGACACCGACACACCCTCAAATACTAATAGATGCTTACGACACCAATGCGTAAGCGCCAACCATGCGGACCACCTGAGGCTGAGCGTGATTGCAAGCAACGGACCTTGCCGCCTGCAGCCTCTCGGTCCTGCGGAGCCCGCGAGAATACCATGCCTTGTAAACCATTGAACCCAACCACACCTGGGATGGTAGCTGAGGACCAAGGGACAAGCCGCCACATGGGAGCCTCGACTACCTACTTACCGGTAGTGAAATGCAACTATTTTTTATAAGTGTCCACTTTGCACACCGGGGAGGCAGGCAGCGCCCAGCGCTGGCCCAACACTGTGGTATGCACTTGGGCGCTAGTCGGCGCGCGCCATGGTGTCTGAGCGCCCTATCACCCAGGCAAAGGCCAGCCCCATGGAGACGCCGCTGTTTTGGCGCATCAAGGGGCTGTCTGCATTGGCCGCACCGGCATAAGACTCGTAGCGCACATAACCCAGCACGCGCACATTGGGGTTGAGGTTTTTGGCCGTATCGATAGACCAGCGCGATGCCAACAGGCCAGCCTTGGCATCAAACAGGGGCCGCGTTGCGGTGACCACGGATGCGGGCACGCCGTACAAATAGTCCCCCAAGGCCTTGTCTGCAAATAGCAGGCTCAGGGCCGTTGACAGGCGCCAACCGTCTGCAATGTCGCGCGCTTCAAAGCTCAGCTTGGGTTCGATCACGGCGCCCTTGCCGTACACGCCACCACCAACGGCCAAGACGGTTCGATAGGGCAGCTCGAACCTTATGCGGCTGTCGTGCCCCAGGTCTGCCAGGGTGACCTTGGCGCGGGGGCCAAACTCGATCAGCGTGCTCAGGTCTTCCATGCCACTGCGTGCGGCGATGTTGCCGGAGCTTGCCGGCAAGGAGCCGGAGAAGCCCACATCGACTTCAAAAGTGTCCTTGTTGACCAGCCTGGCACCCAGGCCACCGCGATCGACGCGCAGCACATCGCCCCGGTAAACCACATAGGGCAAGGCCGTGGCAAGGCCGGTTTTCTCGGACGAGCCGGGGTAGGCAGGGGTGCTGAGCACACCACCAAAGGCGCCTACCTCCCACAGCGGCAGGGCCTGGGCCTGGGCCAAGGAAACAGTGGACGCCGCAAGGAGTGCCAATAAACGGATAGGGAACATGGATGTTGATGCGCAGCGCATCACCGGTTGGAGTTGACCATTCGCCGATTTTCGCGGCGTTTGATAGAGAGATAGCTGGACAGGTCCAGATCATTGAGCTGGCGAGGATACGCTTGTGTTGCGACAAACCAGTGGGCCAGACGGCCTTCGAATTGCTCGGCGGGCGCCAGGGTCTGCGATGCCAGGTAGGCCTCAATTGCCAGGAAGTAGCGCATGGTGTTGCGCTCCAGCACGCCGCGTGAGCCGGTGATGTAGCTGGGTTCGGTGGCGTTGCCCAAGTCGGTGAAGCCCACCTTGCCCCGGCCCAGGGTGCTTAAGTAGGTTTGCATGGCCAGGTTGGCCCACATGCTGTAGCCGTAGGAGTAGCTGAGGTGGACAAAGCTGGTGTTGCCTTTGAGGGCCAGGCCCTCCAGGCGCATTTTGTAATGGCTGGTACCCAGGGGGCCGTTGTTGGCGAAGAGCAGCAGGTCAAAATAAGCATCTGCGTTTTCGGCCGTTTTGTATTCAAAGTCGAGGCTATAGGTGCTATCCAATTCCTGAAATTCCTTGCTTCCCACGTTGACGGCCACCCGGCTGGCCCCCATGGGGCTGGAGTAGGTGCGGCATGACTTTGAATAGATATTCAATAGCAAGACATCGCACCAATACAGTTGGTTTTTGAGCAGCGGCCGAAAATCGCTCAAGGGAAAGTTGATCTCTGCGTACAAATCGCTGTGCAGGCGATTGTCCGCATCGGTGGACTCGATGTACAAGGCCCTTGCGTCTGGGTTGTGGGCCAGCTTGAGGGTGAGCTCGGTGCGCTTGGCCTGCAGAGTCGCCATGCCGGCAGGTTCGGCGGCAATAGCGCACACTGAGAAGCACAACAATAGCCAAGTCAGGGACAGAAAGCTTCCACACCATCGCAAGCGGTTTTTGACAGGCACTGTTGGGTTCTAAAGGTGGGGGGCTTGGGGAGCAGCAAATAACAGGCTGACCTTGATGCCGGAGCCCACTTTTGCATTGGATAGGGTTAGTGTAGCTTGGTGCAAGGCGGCGATTTCGCTGGCTATCGCAAGGCCCAAACCGTTGCCCGCACCCGGAGACCCGGGCACGCGGTAAAAGCGCGCGGCGACACGAACCAATTCGGCTGGGGCAAGGCCGGGGCCGTTGTCTTGCACTTCAAGAAAGGCGCTGCCGGCCTGCCCGTCGGCCACGACGCCGCAGCGCAAGGTGACGCGCCCGCCCTGGCCGGTGTACTTGAGCGCGTTGTCGATGACATTGCGGATCAGCTCGCACAACAGCCATTCATAGCCCGCCACCGACAGGGCGGCGGCTTCGAGCCCAAAATCGATTTGCTTGGCGGCTGCGGCATCCAGATATTCTTCAAACACCTGCTCAGACACTTTTTTTAAATCGACAGCCTCCTTGGGGTGGGGGGTTGCGCGGCCTGCATCGGCGCGGGACAGGGCCAGCAACTGGTTGGCCAGTTTGGAGGTACGCCGACAGGATTCGCGCAGGCGTATCACCTGCTCGGTGGGCAGGCGGATGTGCACCTGGGCAGACGGGCCCTCTGCGCTTTGGCAGGCCTCTGCAGAGGGTTGCTGGGTATCGACCATCTGGGCCCAGGCCTCCACTTGGGCCTGCAGACCGGCCAGCGGCGTGCGCAACTGGTGTGCGGCATCGGCCACAAAGCGGCGCTGGCTTTCGGCCTGGGCGTTGACCAGCGCGAACAGGCGGTTCAGCGAAAGCACCAGGGGCAGCACCTCGTCGGGCGAACGGCTGGCGTCCAGCGGTGTCAGGTCGCGCGGCGAGCGCCCTTCTACCGCGTCTTTGAGTTCCAGCAGCGGGCGCAGGGCGCGGCGCACCGCCCAGTTGACGGCAAAGGCTGCGCCCAAGGCCAGCAGCACATTGGGCAGCAGCACCCGCAGCCAGAGGCGGCGCAGCCACTGCACCCGCCCATTTGCACCATCGGCCAGGCGCACCGTGAGTTCGCCAGCGGCGCTGAGCACGCGCTGGCTGACGATGCGATAGACCACGCCATTGAACTCCTGGCTGGAGAACTCGGGCTCGTAGGTGGCGGGCGGATAGTCGCCCAGCCAGGCATCGCCCAGCAGCACCTTGCCATCGGCATTGAGCAATGCATAGGCCGCAGCGCCCCGGCGGCTATCCAAAAAATCGGCGATCTCGGGCCCTATCGAAAAGGGCGGGACCTCTTGTGCGCTGGATGCGCGCGCACCTATGGAGTCGGCCAACTGCGGCACCAGGGTCAGCAGCAAGCGGTCCTGCTGGATGGCGGCGGTGTCGGCGAGCTGGTAGTCAAACCAGGTGTTGAACAGGGCCAGCAACAGCAGGGGCGCCAGCAGCAGCAGCAGCAGGCGCCTTTGCAGGCCGGTGCCACCTAGGGCCTGCTGCGCCGCCTTCACCTACTGCGCACCGACCCGCTCCAGCCGATAGCCAAAGCCGCGTATAGAGCGCAGCGCAATGCCATGGGGCTCGAGCTTGGCGCGCAGACGCGAGATGTAGACCTCTACCGCGTTGGGGGTGATTTCTTTGTCCCAACCGGTCAGGGCCTGCAGCAGCTTGTCTTTGTTGGCCGGCTTGGGGGCTTGGAGCATCAGGTATTCCATCACCGTCCATTCGCGCGGGCCCAGCTCCAGTGGCTGACGCAGCGGTGCCGGATGGCCATCGCTGGTCGGTAAGTGGATGCAGGCCTGGCGCAGCACTGTGTCGAGCTCCAAGGCGCCAAAGCGCAGCACCGCCGAGGTGGCGGCCTGGGAACGGCGCAACAACGCGCGCAGCCTAGCCAGCAGCTCGGGCAGCTCGAAGGGTTTGACCATGTAGTCGTCGGCGCCTCTGTCCAGACCCTGCACCCGGTCTTGCAACGCGTCGCGCGCCGTGAGTATCAGCACCGGCATGGCGTGGCCCTGGGCGCGCAGGGCCTGGGTGAGCTGCAGGCCGTCCAGCAGCGGCAGGCCGATGTCGATGACGGCAATGTCAAAGGCGTCTTTCTGCGTCACCTCCAGCGCCCGCTCGGCACTGCCCACCCAGTCCACCGCATAACCGGCGTTGCCCAGCCCCAGCTTGATGCCGCTGGCCACCAGCACATCGTCTTCCACCAACAAGAGCCTCATGGCGAACTAATCGGAGCGGATCATGGTGCCGAAGGCTTGATCGGTCAGTATCTCCAGCAGCAGCACATGGGGCACGCGCCCGTCGATGATGTGCACCGAGTTGACGCCGCTCTTGGCCGCGTCGAGCGCGCCGGCAATCTTGGGCAACATGCCGCCCGAGATGGTTCCATCAGCAAAGAGTTCGTCGATGCGGCGCGCTGTGAGGTCGGTGAGCAGCTGGCCCTCTTTGTCGAGCACGCCGCTGATGTTGGTGAGCATCATCAGCTTCTCGGCTTTGAGCACGGTGGCCAATTTTGCTGCCACCACATCGGCGTTGATGTTGTAGCTCTCGTTGTTTTCGCCAAAGCCAATCGGGCTGATGACGGGGATAAAGGCGTCGTCCTGCAGGGCTTTCACCACGCTGGGGTCCACGCTGACGATGTCGCCCACCTGGCCGATGTCGTGCTCTATAGACGGGTCCACGTTGTCCATCAGCTTGAGTTTTTGCGCGCGTATCATGCCGCCGTCGCGCCCGGTCAGGCCCACGGCCTTGCCGCCGGCCTGGTTGATCAGGCCCACGATGTCTTGCTGCACCTCGCCGCCCAGCACCCATTCCACCACTTCCATGGTGGGGGCGTCGGTGACGCGCATGCCCTGGATGAATTCGCCCTTCATGCCCAGGCGCTTCAAGGCCTGCTCAATCTGCGGGCCGCCGCCATGCACCACCACCGGGTTGATGCCCACCAACTTCAAGAGCACCACGTCCTCGGCAAAGGCCTTTTGCAGGGCCGGGTCGGTCATGGCGTTGCCGCCGTATTTGATGACCATGGTCTTGCCATGGAACTTGCGGATGTAAGGCAGGGCCTGCGCAAGGATGTCGGCCTTGTCGCTGTTGGCTATTGGGGAGGAAGAGGGGGTGGGTGTTGTCATAGGTGCGTACGGTAACAAATTTCTGTGTACGGATGAACCAAGTTTCAGCCAAAGGTTTGCAATGACTGGTTCGGGAATGACGGGAGGGGGCGCGGGAATGACGACTAGAAAGCATGGAGGACCTCTTGTCCTATTAGAAATGGATCCACCAGCGGGACATTGGTTCCAACAAAGTCAGCCGTATTGCGAGTGACCACCGCCATGCGATGTTCCAAGGCCGTGGCGGCAATCATTGCGTCGCGCTCGGATTTGGCATCCGGCACATGCAGGCTTGCGCAGATAGCGGCCGTATTTTCGTTGAACGGCAAAATACGCCCGGCAAACTTGGCTTTCACTCCCGTCAGCCAAACACGCAATGCGCTGCCTTGTGGCGGAGTCCGGCGCTCCAAGGCCATGACGCCTCTTTCGAGTTCAAGAATGGTGATGGCGGAAATAAACAAGTGGCTTGCCGGCTTGTCAGAGGCCCACGCACGAACCTCCTGCGACTGGTTCGGCTTACCCTGACGCAATTCTGAAATGACGTTGGTGTCGAGAACATACATTTTTGATTCAGCCCAGATCTGCTTCAGGTAGCGCTATCTTGGCCTTCTGGGGTTCGAACGCAATGCCATCGCCACCCGCAATGCCGTCCATCATCTCCAACAGCGAAACTTCTTTCTTTCCGGTCAGTTCGTAATAGTCCTGTATTTTCAGCAAAGCAAAGGCAGGTCTGCCCCTGTCCGTTATGACCACAGGGCCGTGCGCCGCGGCACGTTTGGCGGCCCCCACATCACGGGTGAACTCTCGGCTGGAATAGGTGTGCACTGTCATCAGGATGCTCCTCATGCGTTGAATGCTTGTATGTTATGACATTTTTAAAAGGAGTCAATCCATACAGGCATCACCCCATTTTCAGTGGTGCGGATTAACCAAGTTCATGGGCCCAAGGGTTCACAAGGTGCACAAGCGCCGAAGGAAAGTCCCTCGCGTTGCGCGTAACCAGATTTGGCCACCCCGCAGTGCAGTTCCCCCATGGTCAAGGCACTGACAGATTGAATCGCCCCCGATGCAATGGCGAGTGGTAGGAAGGAGCGGGGACTTTCCGCGCTCAGGCAGCGTTGACAGATTGACATGTGTGCATAAAATGCACACATGTCAAGTCAAAAAATCTTCAATTGGAATTCTGAGAAAAACCAATTGTTGATTCAGGATCGGGGGATTTCATTCGAACGTATCGTGTTTGAAATCAGCTGCGGAAATGAATTGGCCGTACTCGAACACCCCAATCAGGAAAAGTATCCGGGGCAAAGAATTTCAATGGTGCAGGTTGATGACTACGTGTATGCCGTGCCATTTATTGAAACCGACACGGAAATCTTTCTGAAAACCATCATCCCCAGCCGCAAGGCAACCAGGCAATACAGGAGTAGCCCATGAAAAAAGTCGCCAAGTACGACGTGGAAGAGCTGGAGATACTGCAGGCATGGGAGGCTGGCACGCTCAAGCCTGTAAGCGATATGGCTGAGCAGGCCAAGACGCATCGGGCCGCAGCTGATGCAACCTTCAAAAAGGATCAGCGGCTGAACATCCGCATCTCAAGCCGGGATTTAAAGAGCCTGCAGGCACGCGCCCTTGAGGAGGGGATTCCCTATCAAACGTTTGCGGCCAGTTTGTTGCACAAGTTTGTCAGTGGGCATCTGGTGAGTCAGCGGTAAGCCGATGGACTGGGGACGTACTTCCTGCCATCTTGGTCGCACACCATGCGCTTGATGACCCACGATGCAACCGTGGCGCTCTACAGCGACACCATCGTCAAGGTCTGAGATCCGGCAGGGTTGTCAGCTTGGCCGTGCGCAGTTCCTGCCCTGGAACCTGCGCTTGCCAGAAATTCAATGCAGCAATTTGCTAATCGCAGCAAACAAACCAACAGCCGCAAACATGGCAGTGATCGTCCATCGTTGCGATTCGGAAATGGCCTTGATCAAATCTGCTCTTATTTCGGCCAATTCCTTGCGCACCTGATCAACGTCGCCGCGGGTGGCGAGCTGCTGCGAGTGCAAGGCATAACGCTTGTCGATCTCTTTGCTGATCGAGTCCACGGCAGCTTTTGCGTCGATTTCGGGCACACCGGCTTTAACGAATGCGCTGTAAATTTCGATTTCCATCTGTTCAGCCTACTCCTGTTCAATTGAAGCCCTGAACGTGTCAGGTATGCCCATAGGCTTGAGCCTAAAAACTCCAGCTCGCATTCACCGTTTCTTGACGAAGAAGGCCAGCACCTGCTCCTTGTGCAAACTAAGCCGGCACATACCCCTGCACATGGCGCAAAAACACGGCCTGTATGCCCCGCAGGTCATTGGCATTGGCAGCTTGCAGCAGCAGCTCCAGCTCGCCCTGCAACTGATCCCAGGGCAGAAAGGGCTCGCGGGCCTTCATGATGCGCGGGTGCTCGGTGGGTTCGGGGTTGTCGCCGATCAGCAGCTCTTCATAGAGCTTTTCGCCCGGGCGCAGGCCAGTGACGGCGATCTCGATATCGCCCTGCGGGTTGTCCACGCTGCGCTCGCTCAGGCCCGACAGATGCAGCATGCGCCGCGCCAGGTCCAGGATCTTGATGGGCTGGCCCATGTCCAGCACAAAGACGTCGCCGCCCTGCCCCATGGCGCCGGCCTGCAACACCAACTGGGCCGCCTCGGGGATGGTCATGAAGTAGCGCGTGACCTCGGGGTCGGTGACGGTCAGCGGGCCGCCGCTGGCCAGTTGCTTACGAAAAAGCGGTACCACGCTGCCGCTTGAGCCCAGCACATTGCCAAAGCGCACCATCGAAAACAGCGTTTGCGGATGGGACTGGGCAAAGGCCTGCAGCACCAGCTCGGCCATGCGCTTGGTGGCACCCATCACATTGGTGGGACGCACCGCCTTGTCGGTGCTGATCAGCACAAAGCGGTGCACGCCCGCGCTGACGGCCGCCTGCGCCATGTGCAGCGTGCCAAACACGTTGTTGCGTGCGCCCTCGCCGGGATTGTCTTCCACCATGGGCACATGCTTGTAGGCCGCAGCGTGGTAGACCGTGGCCGGGCGGTAGCTGGCAAACAAGGCCCGCAGACGCTCGGGGTTGGAGACGCTGGCCAGCAGCGGCACCAACTCCACCGCCAGGCCTTCGGCTGCGCACAGGGCCTGCAGCTCCTGGTGGATGCTGTAGAGGCCGAATTCGTTATGGTCCAACAGCAGCAACTGGCGCGGGCGCTGTTGCAAGATTTGGCGCGTCAACTCGCTGCCTATGCTGCCACCGGCGCCGCTGACCAGCACCACCTGGTCGGCCAGGTCGCGGGCCAACAGATCGCTGCGTGGGGGCACCGGCTCGCGGCCCAACAGGTCTTCGATGTCGAGCTCGCGAAAGTCCTGCACCGTGACCTTGCCGGTGCTCAGGTCCGACAGGCTGGGCAGGGAGCGCACATGCACCGGCAGGCTTTCGAGCGAACGGATGATGCTGTTGCGCCGCTCGCGGGTGGATCCAGGCAGGGCCAGGAGGATGTCGGTGATCTCTTCTGAGACCACATGCTCCGGCACGTCGGCAGCGGCAATTACCGGAACGCCGTTGACGCTGCGGCCAATTTTGAGCGGGTCGTCGTCCACAAAGGCCACCAGCTTGAGCTGCCCGGTCACTTGGAAGGCCGTGGCGGTCTGCACACCGGCGTCCCCTGCCCCATAAATCAGCATGCGACCTGCGTGCCGGCTTGTCAGCAGTCCAATGCCGGCCAACCAGAAGCGCGCAAAGGCACGGCTGGCACCGACCAGAAACAAAAATATCAGCGGCTGCAGCACGCCCAGGGTGCGTGGCACATTGATCCATCGGCCCCAAAGCAGAACGCTGGTCAGCAGCAGCGCATACAAGAACACGGCACGGGCCGTGGCATACAACGCGGCCTGCCCGGTGTAGCGGAATATCGCGCGGTACAGATTGCAATACACAAAGATGGGCAGGGCCAGCAAAGGTGCCACCAGGTACACCCGCCATTGCGCGTCTGTAGGCCAAGCCCATGTATCCAAGCGCAGCCCAAAGGCGAGCCAGGTTGAAACGAGTGACAGCACAATATCCAGCGCCATCACCGTAACCTGCTTGGCGGGCCGCGGCCAAGCCAATACGCGTTTACTCATTCATCGCCTCTCAGTGCGTAACGTTGTCACGCTTGACCACCTTGACAGCAGTCAGAATCAAAATTTTCAGATCCAACCAGAGCGACTGCCTTTCGAGATAGTCCCGGTCCAGCGCAACTTTTTGTGGGATGGGAATTTCGTCGCGCCCATTGATTTGCGCCCAACCGGTCAAGCCAGGCACCAACAGTTGCACATTCGCTTCGGTGCGCAGGGCAATCAGGTCGTGCTGGTTGAACAGCGCAGGCCGAGGGCCCACAAAGCTCATGTCGCCTTTGAGAATGCTCAGCAGTTGGGGCAACTCGTCCAGACTGCTCTTGCGCAAGAAGCCACCAATGGGGGTGAGGTACTGCCCAGGGTTGGTCAGCAGATGGGTGGCCACGGCCGGCGTATGGATCCGCATGCTGCGGAACTTGGGCATTTTGAAAATCACGTTGTTGCGGCCCACCCGATCAGACCAATACAGGGCGGGGCCCGCAGAGGTCAGGCGCACTGCTAAATAGACAACCACCATCGGAAATAAACAAACCAACCCCACCAAAATCGCCACCAACAAATCAAATCCGCGCTTAATGATACTTGAACTAAAATACTTCATGAAATTCAACCCAATCAAACACTAAATAATGTAGAAATTAAAAATGCAAGTGATAAAAACAACCGGCATTAAATAATTACTTCTTCCGCTAAATATGGATGCAACCATAAAGCAAATCAATGGGAAGATATATCGCGGCTGAATATTTAAACCAAAAGACAGCATTAGAATCTGCATTAGCAAAATAAAATCTAAATCGTTTTCTAAGAATTTTGCCACATTTTCGCGAGTTAAAATTTTTCCAAAATATCCAACAATTACCAGTCCAAGTAAAAAGTATCCGAAATTCAAAAATATGAATTTTCCGCCTAGCTCAAAAACGGGATTAAACAAAGCAAATGACAATATCGTGTAATACAATCGCGCTAAAAAATCCGCATGAATGACAACCCCACTACCCCTCAGTATTTCAACCGTATCAAGACTCCTTTTCATTGCAGAGTCCCCATACCCTAGCACTTCAACGGGCATAAGAATAAATACAAGAATCGCAGTCAAAATGACAAATGGACGCATCCATTTGTGCACACCAGCAGTTAAGAAGCACAATAAAAATGTACCACTGGCAATCCAAAAGTAGCCATCACGCACCCAGTAAATTGGCAACAAAAAGAGAAATGCCGCAACAAAATTGTTCCTAACAAGAAGAAAATAAATTGCCACATTTAGTAATGCAAATATCGGAATTTCCTTATTTGGAAAATCAAATACAGCCAATACATAGGGATTAAAACAAAAGCAAGCGAATATAACTGCAATAGCCACATTACTGAAGTCGTCGCAAACCGAACATATTACCTTGGAAAAAGATACGGCTGCAACGGCCAAGAGCAAAAAATTGGTCAGTAAAAAATTCTTCGATAACGCGATATAAGCAAATCCATAAATATACACCAAACCGGCATAAGTATTGTAATTTTCACCTTTAGAAACTTTTTTATCCAAAATATCTGACACAGTTGTCTTCAAGCTAACTGCGTCAGGCACTTCCAAACCGACCCACCCCATTTCAATGAGTGTACTTCTATTTAAAGCCATCACAAGTGATGCAAAAGCCGCAATAGAAACAACAAATACTACCAGTATCTGAAGATACTTACTACTTGCAGTTGAATTCAATTTGTACATTGATGCATATAAGACCAATGGTCAAAACCAGAAAAGCTAACCAATTTAAAAAACCAATGAAATTGCATTCAATTTTTGGGCTTTTGGCGTAATAGAAACCGCTGTGATCGGTCACGCTAAAACTCTTGTAGCGGCTCACCGCAACCCAATCGCAGATTTTATTAATGCTTGTTTTTTTGCATTCAGCGGATTTTTAGAAGAATTATGCCACATCCTTCTGATCAACAGGATACCCATTAATGCAATGAATAACAAAAAATACATCCGAAGAGCAAGTTAAACCCGACCTCTCGCATCTGGATCAACAGGAAGTGTAGATGCTTGCAAAACTTCCAAGCGGCTTACACCTTGCAATTCTTTATAAATACTCAATAAATCACTGAGATATTTAATTTGCATTTCTGACATTGACTCCAGCAATGCAGCAGCATTATTCAAAGAAAGATTATTATGCGCCGTCACTCGTCCACTTGATTTAATTGAATTAATTGCAGTACTAACAGCGTCCAATCCAGCCTTGGTATAGGCAAGTCGCTGCTCCAATTCAGCACGCGCCAAATCTCCAAAAACGTCACTTCGTTTCCATTCTTCAAATACAGCGTTCGACAAATTTTGAGATTGCTTAGGATCGTCTGTAGTGACCCTCAATGTCAAAAGTTTATCTTTTCCCATATCGAATTTTAAATATTCTTTTGTTTTGTTCCGTGCCTGCAGTTTCGACAAGCCATTAAATGGCGGAAACGTACTGGCTACCCTGTCCAAAATTAGTTGAGATTCCATCCGCTCCAATGCAAGAGGACTTCCTGGACCAGTAACAGAAAATACCGATTCACTCGTGAATGTTTGCGGGGAAAGTAAACCTGAAAAGATAACTAGCAGCACTACAACAGTAGGCGCAAAAAGCAATAGTTTGAAATTTTCAGCCACGAGCAGCAACAAGTCCAAGTAACTAATTTCTTGATTTTTTTCAGTCACCATTTTCCAATCCTTTAAAAAATTAAATTTATCGGCCTCGCGCTCACCGAATTTTTACTATCCCAATAACCTTAATATTTTAAAATCTCCTCCTCGCACTCAAAGAGTGGACTTACGCAAAGTGTTGCTGAAATTTTGCATTGGGAAAAATGCCAACAGCGACCAAGCCCGGTCCGTTATCTTTTCTGACCGCTTATAGCAGGCTGTGGCAGGACGCAATGAACACGTCGCAGAGGGCGCCGCCCGCAAAACCATTGGCGCCAATGACACAGATCTTCATGGCTGCGTTGTCCCCAACTGCGCATAGACCGCCATGGTCTCGGCAATGACGCGTTCGGACGAGAAATCGGTCTCGGCGCGCAGGCGGCCCTTTTGCCCCATGGCCATTCGCAAGCCCGGGTTGTCGATGAGCTTTTGCACCGCGGCAGCCAGTGGAGCGACTTCTTTGACCGGAACGAGGTAACCGTTAACGCCGTCTTCGACCACGTCGCGACAACCAATGGCGTCGGTAGTGACAATGGGCAGGCCGCAGGCAGCAGCTTCCAGCAGCGACTTAGGCAAGCCCTCGCGGTAAGAAGGCAGGCAGGCGATGTGCGCTTGTCTTAACGCTGCAGCAATATCGGCCTTCCAGCCCCACCACTCCACACCGCTTCGGCCGTTCCAGGAACGCAGGGTTTCTGCGGAAATGGATGCCGGGTTGCTGGGGTCACGGTCGCCCACCAACACAAAGCGAGCAGCTGTACCGGACGCATGCAACAGCTCTGCAGCGCCCAGAAACTCCATCACCCCCTTGTCGCGCAACATGCGCGCGATCAGCATGACCACAGGCACACCAGTGGGTTCGGGATGCGGCTGAAAAGCCTTGAGGTCGATACCGGCGCCGCGGATCAGCACCGTGTCTTCCGATCTGGCTACGCCGGAATGTACGAATGTGTTGAGGTCTGTTGCGTTTTCAAAAATGACGCGGCTGCCCTTGGGGTTGAGCAACAGGCGATACGCCAGCTTAATAAGTGGACGCAAAATTTTCGCCTTGGTATCCGACGATGAAAAGACGTAGCCCATCCCAATCGGCGCGTTGACCACCGCCCTGATGCCCAACAAGCGGGCCACCGCAGTGCCGTAAAAGATATGCTTGGCGGAAGCGTGGTGGACGATGTCGGGCCGCTCCCGGGCATAAATGCGATACAGGGTTTGCATTAGCCACAATTCACGCAGCGGATTGACGCTGCGGCGCTCAAAGGCGATAGGGATCAGCTTCAGGCCCGCGTCGCGAATGCGCTGACCATGGCTTTTTTCGCGCGTCACGACGACCACTTCGTAGCCTGCAGCACGCGCTGCGACAGCCCGCTCAATGAAATGCGAACAGAAGAACCAATCTTCTGAAATGAAATAGAGAATTTTTTTAGTCATGGGCTAGGGTGGCGGTATTGTGCCAAGCAGTGTTCAAGTTGCTGCTGGATATCTTTATTCACCGGTTCGCCCATGCGGGCAAAAAATAACTTTTGCAGACCCGGAAGTGCGCACAGGCAATCCACGATCACCTTGAGCGCGGTGACGCCAAGAGCCAGCGCAGCGTTCTTCCACTCGCGGCGCTTGAAGAACAAACCCAGCTGAGCCGCCAAGAGCGCGCGCCTTGCCACCAGGGTGCGCTGGAGCTGAAACGGCCCCTGCCGATAGGCCAGCAACACCTCTTCCAGACAGGCAAAGCGGCTGTCTTTGCAGCTGCGCAGCAGCAGCTCTTGGTCTTCGGCCCGCCTGACCTCGGGCAGGCGGTAGCTGTGGCGCTGGAACCAACTGCGCCGGCCCATCCAGCTGGGATGGGGGAGCGCAATGTTGCGCCAGGGCCGGGCACACAGGCGCTCGTGCGTCGCAGCGAAGGGAAGCAGGCCTATGGTTTCACCATCGCCCCTGAACACGACGGCGCGGCAGCCAACCAGGTCCACCTCGGGGTGCGCTTGCAGGTAGGCAAGCTGCTTTTCAAAGCGCTGGGGGAAGCTGATGTCGTCGGCATCCATGCGCGCAACGAACTGGCCTCTGGCCTGCGCAACGCCCTGGTTGAGCCGTATGGGCAGGCCACAGCGCTCTGCCCCCCCCAGGATGCGGATGCGGGGGTCGTTGAAGGCACGGGCCGTTTCCACCGACTGGTCGGTTGAGCCATCGTTCAGGAAGAGCAGCTCAAAGTCGCCGAAGGTCTGCGCAAGAATGGATTGCAGGGCCGGGCCCAACGCAGCGCCCCCATTGCAGCATGGCAGCAAAACGCTCAGTAGCGGGTCAGTCATGGGCGGCCTCCGAGGGGGGGTTGGTGGGCGCGCTGCCGAGCAATATCCGCTCATAGGCGTCGGCAATATGGGCCCAAGAAAATCCGCCTTCTAAAAAGGCCTTGCGGCCTTTATCACCCAGGCTGGCACGCCTTTGCGGATCTGACATTAAAGCCTCCATGGCGGTTGCCAAATCTTGCGGCTTGGGCTTCAAGTAGCCACTGCGCGACACCGGCGCGGGGCACACCACGCCCCCACCGGTCCAGCGCACAATTTCGACTGCGTTGCCGGCCGGTGTGCTCAGAAAAGGGGTGCCGGCAGCGGCTGCTTCAAATAGCACCAGGGGCGAATATTCCACATGGGACGCAAAGACAAACAGGTCGCTGGCCTTGAAGGCCTGCACCACATCGGCCCGTGATAGATCGGTCAGGATCACCCGCTTGGCGCCGTCTTGGCGGCTGTTGATGCGGAGCACCAGCGCAGTCAGGGTGGGGCGCCCCATTGCCAGTTCGCGCAGTCGCTGCCAGGTCCGCCCCAGGCGCGACCGCCGTGGCACATTGCCATTGAGCAACAGGGTTGCAGGGCGATCAAAACTTGCCAGCTCGAAGGCACGCGCCACTTCCCAATGCCCCTTGATGCCGGTGATGGAGCCCACCGTCAGGAGCAGGTAATTGTCGGGCGCAATGCCCAGCCTGGCAGGCAGGTCGGTGGCCTTGGTATCGGCGAATTCACGCTCATCCGCGCCATTGGGCAACACATGGATGTGGCCCAGTCCATGGGCCTGTGCCAGGCGGATGTCACGGTAGTCGCTGGCATAAAAAATCAGCGCATCGCACTGTGCAAGCCACTGTGGCATCTGCGCAAAATAGGACTTGTAAACGCGTTGGTACAGGCCAGAAAAGCCGCAGGGAATGAAAACCTTGCGTGCCCGAATGGTGGGTAACAAATCTACCAGGGCATCAAAGGTCCACTGCTGTGCGGCCTTGATACAGATGGCATCAAATGCGCCTTCGAGCACAAAACGTCGGTATGCGTCCACGGGGCCAGACATACCGCGCGACCAGTTTCCTGCGATGGCAAACGACACCACGCGCACACCATTGCGCACCTCGTCGGCAGGCCTTTGTGCATGCGCGCTGGTGGCCACGGTCACTTGGTGGCCCTTGGCTGCAAGCCGCTCGGCAATCTGGCGCATGACCTCTTGCACGCCGCCCACACTGGGCGGGTAGTTTTCGCAACAGAGCAAAAATCTCACTGCGTTTTCCTTCGCTTCCAATGTGAAGACAGGAGCTTCAATAGGCGGCGCACCGGCCTGCGAAAACCCGGCAGGGGCCTTGCCAATTGCAGATGGGCAATGGCATCGTCGTACTTTTCAAACCGCAGGTACAAGCTGCCCATCCGGTCATGAAAGCAGGCTTGCGCAAGGTGCAGCAGATCAGGCGGTAGCAGCGCCATGTGCCTTTGGTGCAGGGCAATCTCTCGGTCAACCCACTTGCTGGAAATCGTACTGATGTTGTCGGCGCCGACCCAGTAGTTACCCAGCACCTCATCCACAAACTTGAAACGCATGCCCGCCTCGGCCAGCCGCAACCACAGGTCAAAGTCTTCGACTAGCGCACGGTCCTCGCAGAAACCCCCCATCCGATCGAACGCGGCCTTGCGAACCATGGCTGCCGAATTGGCGATCGGGTTGCCGGTCACTATCATTTGCCGCAGCAACCCGCCTTCAAAGGCATCACCCACGCACGGCCTCTGCTCGCCCTGCTGCTCGGCACCCTGGGCGTGTACGACACGCAGACGGCAATAGACCACGTCGCAGGAATCAGCGAGCTGTAGTTGCATGCGCTCGATGTATTTCGGGTCCCACCAGTCATCGGAATCCAGCAGTGCAATCCAATCGCCACGGGCAGCGGCGACGGCGGCATTGCGCGGGCGCGCGGGCCCACCCGAGTTGGGAATGCGCACATACTGGATGGCAAGTTGCGCATTGAAGGGCGACAAGACCGCAGGAATATCTTCCGAGGAACCGTCGTCACAAACCACCACATCAAACTCTTTTTCCGTCTGCAGCGCCAAGGACTCCAAGACCCGACGCAACTCGGCGCTGCGGTTATATACCGGAATCACCACGGACAGAGATGGCTTCACAGGCGGGCCCAATCGGAAGGGGACAAGGAGGACGTATCGCGGTCATCGGCAAACCATTGCTTGGGACACACGACCACTTTGCCTGGATCGGCATTGAGCCAGGCGCCCCACCAGCTAAAGCTGCTGTTGGCGGCAATATGGTGTTTGCAGAGTGACATCAGGCGCAGATCCTGGAATGCACAGGGCGCAGCGTTGTGATCGACATAAGTGACTTCACCTGCCAGTAAAAGGTTTTCCCGCGTCCAGACCGGATCGTCTGAGAACACAAAGAAATGCGCCGGCTGCACCCGCTCCAGCATGTATTGCACCGCCCGGCGGTAGTAATCCAGCCCGCACAGGCCATGCTGTGCCGCTGCGCTGTTGCTGACATAGTCGCCTCTGCGCACATGGATGGAGATGGACTGCGTGCTGCGCATCTGCTTCGCAATTGCAGCGTCCTTTTCCCCCATCGCGCCCAAGGGATTCAAGTCCGCACGAATCGACGCTGCAATGCCCTCAAAATAACGATAGCTTTGCCAATAGCCGTCCACATAGCTGTCATTTGGTAGCTGCAAAAAAGCGGCATCGAATGCAAAACCTTTCTCACTAAAATGTTTCCAACGCCTTGGCAAAAATCCCAAGCGCCGGGTGATTCGCCCGCCGTGCAGACGGCACCAGAGGGACTCTGCCGCAGTGGCAACACGGGCTCTGACGGGGTAATGCACCAACTCGTAGCTGCGTGGCGTGTCAAGCTTGGGGGTATGGGTATACCAATAGGTATCCAACGCCAGCTCAGTCTGGTGCAGATCCGCCAACTGGCGAGCTGCAGCGTATTGAAACAACTGGTTTCCCAGGCCTCCGGATAGGCGCAAAAGAATCAAGATGCGAGCTTTCTCAACCAAAAGCAGCCACAGCCGTAGCGCTGTTGATCCGACAGTGCTTCTTTGGCATGGCGGACCAGGCCGAGCGGGCTGCCGTCATCAGGAATGAGTGCAAACTCAACCAGATCAAAACCTGGAAACATGCCGAGCACCTGGCGATAGGTGTAGATGCGGTGTGCATTGAACTGTATGCGCGCCTCACCGCCGATGGGAACCACGAACAGCAGTTGGCCACCCGGCGTAATAACCCGGCGCAGTTCTGCAACCGCCTTAAGGTCGCCGTCGTAATCAAGCGGGTCGCCGTACCGCGCCAGGCCCACATGCTCCACCACGTGCATGCAAGACAGCGAAGCCAAACTTTCGTCCGCAAAGTGCAGCTTTGTCAGATCGGCCTGGTTGCACTCCAATCCATCCAGCCCTAGTTGGGCCGGACGGTAGTCGTAAAACCGCATGGGCACAAAGGCCGATGCATTCGACACAAAGTAGAGCGAACTGGAAATGTCTACATGCAATGCCGGTTTGGACTCTGCCAGCACCCGGCTGGCCCACGCGGTATGAAACACATAGTGGCGGTCAAAACTGGTTTGAGATGTGGCGTCACCCCAGCACAACCAGCGGTCGCGCCAACGCAGTGCAAAGCGTGGATTGCTTGCGTGACCCAGAGCCAGAAACTGCCTTGGGAACAAGATGCGCTCCCGGCATGCCCAGTAGAGGCGACGCGTGACGCGTAGGAGACGCTGAAACCAACGCGCATTAATCATGGTGAGCCATACTTTTCGTAGATGAGTTTCTTTGGAGAAAAAGCCAGTAACCACCCATTGCCAGCTGCAACAACGAGGACAGGAACCAAGCCATTCCGCCCGCAACAGGACCGTAGACTGGCGCGGCAAAGTAAAGTGTGGGAGCAATGATGATCAACACAACAACGTTGATACGGATGACCATCCGATTTTCGCCTTTGGCCACAATACGCTGGTAAATCAGGTGGTACACCGCATTGATGGCCACCGCGCAGAGAATCAGGCGCAACGGCGCAACCCCTGCGGATGCTATTTTGGAATTGGATAGCCAGGTTTCCAATATCCATGGAGCAGCCGCTGCGATCAAAAGGCAGGGCGCAACACAAAGCACCAAAACCGACATCGCAAGTAGCCGCGACTTGGGCGTCACGCCCGCAGCACCGGCAAGCACTACGCGTGGAAAAAATGCCCGCATCAGTGGGTATTGCAGTTGCATGAAAGCCAGGCCCAGATTGGCAACGATGACATAGGCGCCATAGGTCGCAGCGTCCAGTGCACGGGACAAGACGATCCGGTCCAACTGGGACACCACCATGCCAACCAAAACAGCGGCGGCCAAGAGTCCGGCATTGCGCGCCAGCGTCTGGAAGTCGCCCATCGCCAGCGAAGCTGCGGGCGCGTCGGCCAGGCTACCGAGAATGGACTGGCGGTTTGACCACCACTCCATGGCCGCCACCAAGGTGAAGGGAAGTACGTAGGCCAGCGCATGGGGCGACCAAAGGCTCACCATGGCCAAGGCCCCCATGTGCTTGAGCGTGCCAAAAATGCAAAGGCGAAGGTTCGCCTTCTTTTGCTCCTGAAGCCCGTTCCAGTAGCCCGCGTGGGAATTGTTGGAAAACTGAAAGAAGAACTGGGTAATCACCAGCCTAAGCACCCATTCAGTCCCGTCGGCCAGCCCCTGGCCGTTGTTGAACCAGTGCGCAATCAGATAGGGCACCGCAAGTTGCCCAACAACAAAGCCAATCAGGCCAAGCGCCATATAGCTTCTGCTAAAGAGCGCGAAGACATGGGCTTCCCTGGCCCTGTTAGCGCTGGCCAAGGCCATATCGCGCGGCATGATTTGCCCCAAGCCGGCATCCAGCAGACCCATAAAGCCCTGTATCGCCATGCAAATCGCCACAATGCCCCATTGCTCCTGGCCCAACACACGCAAATACACCGGAATGAGCAAAATGCTCAACCCCCCCGTCCAAGCGACTGCGAGGTAATTCGCCATCACGTTCTGGAAAAGTTGCGATTGAAGGCGAACCTTCAAGGTCGCTACCGCATTGCGGATGCGGTTATGCAGCAAGGTTGGGCTCAAAATTAACGCTTACCAAGAAGATTATCAAAATATGCGATGGCTTCTTTCAAACCACACTCCAGAGAAACCGAAGGCTGCCATGCAAGTTTCGCCTTGGCCAGTGATATGTCCGATTGATGCTGCATTGGATCGTCCGACGGCAATGGACGAAATACCAACTTCGACTCACCACCGACCATTTGGAGCACCATATTGGTAATGGACAGGACTAGCAGGACAGGCTAAATTGTAAATTTGATCCGCTTCTACATTGAGTGGAAAGGTTACATCGTGCCGGAAAAATTTAAAATTGGGATGATGCAAGAGATGCGGATTATTCCGCTTACTCCCCGTGAATAATTTGTCTACACATACCACACCATCACCACGCGCCAGCAGTCGATCAATTAAATGTGAACCCAGAAATTTAGCCCCACCCGTCACCAATATACAATTGTGTTTTTTGTAGTTCTTCATACTTCAATTCAAATAAATTATTCGCAACTACCTTACACACAACATGAAGCACATTTAAGACAATGAATTTACATTACCAAAATCGACTCTGATTTAACAAATATTAAATATTTCCATCAACTGAGATTCATCGCGACTGCGAACTGAAATTTTTGTTTCAGTTATTCCACACTCACACTCACGCTAAAACCATTCGCCTTCAGCAGTGCATGTTGCTTCGCCTTGGCCAGATCATTGGCAACCATTTCACGACACATCTCCTGGGCCGTAATTTCCGGCACCCAGCCCAGCTTTTGCTTGGCCTTGGTGGGGTCGCCCAAAAGCGTTTCAACTTCGGCCGGCCGGAAGTAGCGCGGATCGATGCGAACAACGGGGATTTCCGAAGACGCTGGGTTCTCGCCTTCGCGGGAATGACTGTTTGTCCAGTAGCCGATCTCGTCCACGCCCTGCCCTTGCCAGCGCAGTTGCATGCCCAACTCTGCGGCCGTCCATTCAATAAACTGGCGCACGCTGTACTGCTTTCCGGTGGCAATGACGAAGTCTTCCGCCTGGTCCTGCTGCAGCATCATCCATTGCATGCGCACGTAGTCCTTGGCGTGGCCCCAGTCGCGCAGCGCATCGATATTGCCCATGTACAGGCATGTCTCCAGTCCCTGACTGATATTGGCCATGCCGCGCGTAATTTTTCGGGTGACAAAGGTTTCACCGCGGCGAGGGCTTTCGTGGTTGAACAAAATGCCATTACACGCGTACATGCCATACGCCTCGCGGTAGTTCACCGTGATCCAGTAGGCGTACATCTTGGCCGCCGCATAGGGGCTGCGCGGATAGAAGGGCGTGGTTTCCTTTTGCGGAGTTTCTTGTACCAGCCCATACAGTTCGCTGGTCGATGCCTGGTAGAAGCGGGTCTTCTTCTCCAAACCGAGAATACGGATGGCTTCGAGCAAACGCAGCGTACCCAAACCGTCCACATCGGCAGTGTATTCGGGCGACTCAAATGACACAGCCACATGAGACTGCGCGCCCAAGTTGTAAATTTCATCGGGCTGTGTTTCCTGCACAATGCGCACCAAATTGCTGGTGTCACTCAGGTCACCGTAATGCAGCTTGAAGCGCGCATTTTCGATGTGCGGGTCCTGGTAAATATGGTCCACACGCTCGGTGTTGAAGCTGGACGCGCGGCGTTTGATGCCGTGAACGGTGTAGCCCTTTTCCAGCAAAAATTCAGCGAGGTAACTGCCGTCCTGGCCGGTGATGCCCGTGATGAGGGCGACTTTGGGTGAGTTGGAAGTAGTCATGCGTGGTTCTTCAAAAAATCCTGGTAGGCCTGCTGCAGGCCGTGCGTTAGCTCGGTGCGGGCCTGCCACCCCAGGGCATTGATGCGGCTGCTGTCCATGAGTTTGCGCGGCGCGCCGTCGGGCTTGCTACTGTCAAAGTCAATGCTGCCTTGGTAAGCGATGACCTGACCGACACTGTGCGCGAGCTCGGCAATGCTGACATCCTGGCCGCAACCCACATTGATGTGGCTTTGCATGGGCGATGTGTGCTGATCGTAAATGGATTTGTCCAGTTGCATGACATGCACGCTGGCGGCGGCCATGTCGTCCACATACAAAAACTCACGCTTGGGTGTACCCGTTCCCCATATCGTGACCTTGGGCGCGTTGCTGACCTTGGCCTCGTGAAAGCGGCGTATCAACGCCGGGATGACATGGCTGTTTTCCGGGTGGTAGTTGTCGCCCGGGCCATACAGATTGGTGGGCATGACGCTGCGATAGTCCACGCCGTGGCTGGCGCCGTATTGGCGGTTGTAGCTTTCGCAGAGCTTGATGCCAGCTATCTTGGCAATCGCATAGGGCTCGTTGGTGGGCTCCAGTGTTCCGGTAAGCAGGGCAGCCTCGCTCATGGGTTGCGCAGCCAGGCGTGGATAAATGCAGCTACTTCCCAGAACCAGCAGTTTCTTGACGCCATTGCGAAAGGCCGCATCCACCACATTGGCCTGCATCATCAGGTTTTGATAGATGAAGTCTGCTGGAAAGCTATTATTTGCCTGAATCCCACCTACTTTGGCCGCTGCAAGATAGACCTGCCCGGGCCGTTGCGTATCAAAGAAATCCTGCACCTGCGCCTGGTTGCACAAATCCAGTTCGGCGTGCGAGCGCGTGATCAGGTTCGAGGGCGAAAGCCCTTGCGCCAACAGGGTGCGCACAATGGATAAACCCACCATGCCGCGGTGACCGGCTACGTAAATCTTGGAGGAGGAAGGCATGCGGAAAGTTTTAGTGCGAAGCGGCGATTATCCACGCACGGGACCAAACGCGCGCCGTTCAGCTTCCGATGCTTGCGCCTTGGGCGATCCCCTTAAAAATGAATCCCCCGCATCATCTGCTGCAGCGCCACCGCCTCCGGCGACAACTGCTACTTCTCGGGCTTGCCCCCCTTGGCCGCGGACGAGTCGGGGAACATGCGAAAGGCGGTGTTCATGGCGATCTGGGCCACGCGGGGCATCAGGGCGTGCAGCACCTCGCCGGCAATGCCCGTGATGCGTGCGACTTTGGAAGTCTCTGTTTTCATTCCATTACCTTCCAATGGCCACCTTTAGTGGGGCCGATACGAACCAACTTGCCGCTCGCACGCAATTTTCGAACGGAACGTTGAATGGCGCTTTCAGACTTGCCCAGCTGTTGGGCCAGCTCGGGAATAGACGCCTCTGGCGTGTCTGTGAGCCAGCCAAGGATCAAGTCCGGCGTTTTCCCCAGCGTTTTCCCGTGCGCTGTCTCCAACCCACTGCCCTTTTTAAGGCGCACCAAGAAGTCTGGGAGCGAAAAAGTCATGATGAAAAAATCAGCCTGCACCCTCAAGGTGGGGGCTGGAAGCCCTGCCTCCTGCATCAGTGCCGCAATTTTCAGGGTGCCACGGCCCCAGGTCTCTATCGGGCCCCGCCGGTAGAACACCTTGGCAATCCAGGGGTTCCAGGGTTTGGATTCGTGCGGCAGGTAAAGCATCTCGGGGGTCAGCCCGAAGTGCAGTTCGCCAGGGGATATCACTTCAAGCCGGTCGTCGTACAAGGCCACCGAGACCGAACCCGCTGCGCTGGCATAGTCGCGGTGAATAAAGGCGTTGGCCAGCGCTTCACGCACGGCTTCCACAGGCAGCGCGGAGGTATCGATGCGGGCCATTTGGCCGGGCACAATTTTTCCGGCGACGGGCATCCAGTCAATCAAAAAACGCTCGGCCCTGCGCATCAACGCAAAAGCATTGCCCGCGTATTGGCGGTTGTCCAGAAATTCGTCGCGGGTGACGCCTTTGAAGCGCGCCACGCGCAAATTGAATTGTGGGAACTCAGGGATGGCATGGTCATCCATGCAAAACAGTGCAGCAGAAGCGCGGCTGATTTGGTCGCCCTGCACCAACCGGCCCAAACCGCGCAACAAACCCATGGGGTCGCGCGTGCCGGGGTCTTCCATGCGACCACGGCGAATGGCCTCTTCGATGGTGACCACAAGTTCACGCGTATCGAGCGTGTCGATAGTGCAGGCGCTGGCCGCTTGCATTTCCCAACGGTCTTTCTCCAGCGCGCACAGGCTGCGGCAGGCACGGTCTTTCTAGGCAGTGGACTTTTTGAGTTCCAGCGTCACAGACTCGCCTGCGGCGATGAGGGTTTGGAGGGCGGGGAGACTCACTGCGAACGACGATTCAATTTGCAGGATTGTTGGTGTTTGATGGCCGAGGGGACGGATGGCTTTCGCCTGCCAACTCCAGGACCGTTATTGAGGCGTAAATCCACTAAGTTCTGCTTGCAGCTCTTCGCGGCTGATATCAATGACGGGGATCTGATTGTCTTTGCAGACGCTCATGAAGTCGTACAAATCCATGCCAGCCAGTTCAGCAGCTTTGACCAGCGTGACGCGCGCACGCTGGTAAAGCCACACGGCGTACGAGGTGCGAACCTCTTGCTGAATTTGGGGCATGGCCTGAAAGGCGACAAAGTCATTCGGCAAGTCAATTGCTATCTGCATGGGTGTACCTCACGAGCAAGATTCATTACAACACCTCTCTCATCACACTAGTGGTTCTTCAAAAAATCCTGGTGGGCCTTTTGCAGGCCATCCATTCGCTCGGTGCGGGCCCGCAAGCCCAGTAAATTGATGCAGCTGCTATCCATGGGCTTGCCCGGTGCGCCGTGGGGTTTGACGCTGCCAGATCAACCTGCACGGGCCGCTGCTCAGCGAAGAAGGCAGGCGGCAACGGACTTGCAAAACGGCGATTATCCACGCAAGGCGAGCAGGCCAGCGCTACAGCATCCGGCACCTCGCTTTTGAGGCAACGCCACCTCCTTAAAAATGTATCCCCCGCATCATCTGCTGCAGCGCCACCGCCTCCGGCGACAGCTTCTGCTTCTCC
Source organism: uncultured beta proteobacterium (assembly GCA_903886275.1). Classification (GTDB taxonomy): domain Bacteria; phylum Pseudomonadota; class Gammaproteobacteria; order Burkholderiales; family Burkholderiaceae_C; genus Allorhodoferax. The sequence continues at coordinate 32,769 of CAISLN010000005.1, forward strand.
GCTTTCTCGCCCGGCTTGGCCCCCTTGGCGGCGGACGAGTCGGGGAACATGCGAAAGGCGGTGTTCATGGCGATCTGGGCCACGCGGGGCATCAGGGCGTGCAGCACCTCGCCGGCAATGCCCAATCGGGTGGCCACGCGCACCGGCTTGAAGATGCAGGCCTGGGCCACCATGTCGGCGGCCTCCTCGGGGGACAGGGTGGGCACGTTCTTGTAGAGGTGGGTGGGCGCAATCATGGGGGTGCGCACCAGCGGCATGTTGATGGTGGTGAAAGAGACGCCCTGGTCGGCAAACTCGCTGGAGGCGCAGCGGGTCCAGGCATCCAGCGCGGCCTTAGATGCCACATAGGCGCTAAAGCGCGGCGCATTGGTCAGCACGCCAATCGAGCTGATGTTGACCACATGGCCACATCGCTTGGCCACCATGCCCGGCAACAAGCCCATGGTGACGCGCAAGCTGCCGAAGTAATTGAGCTGCATGGTGCGCTCATAGTCGTGGAAACGGTCGTAGCTGGACTCGATGGCGCGGCGAATCGAGCGCCCGGCGTTGTTGATGAGAAAGTCCACCCCGCCATGCTGCTCGGTCACCAACTGGGTGAAGCGGTCGCAGTCATTCATGTCGGCAATATCCACCGCATAGGGCACAAAGTGATAGCCCCCCTCGCGGGCCTCCCGGCAGGCCAGCTCCAGCTTCTCTGCATCGCGGCCGCAGATGATTGTGGTGGCACCGGCCTCGGCAAACTTGTGGGCGGCGGCCAGGCCTATGCCCGACGAGCCGCCGGTCACCAGCACCACCTTGCCCGCCACGGTGCCGCGCAGGCTGTGGTCCAAGTGCAGGGCCGGGTCCAGGTGGCGCTCCCAGTAGTCCCACAGGCGCCAGGCGTAGTCGGGCAACTTCGGGCAGGCAATGCCGGTGCCCTTGAGCGCGGCCTGCATGTCGCGGCAGTCAAAGCGCGTGGGATAGTTCACAAAGGTCAGCATGTCTGGGGGCAGGCCCAGGTCCTGCATGACGGCGTTGCGGATGCGGCGCACCGGCGCCAGCGCCATCAGGCCCTTGGTAATGCTGCGCGGGATAAAACCCAAGAGCGCGGCGTTGATGAACAGGTTCATCTTGGGCGCATGGGCCGCCTTGCTAAAGATGTCCAGCACATCGCCCACGCGGTAACCCTCGGGGTCCACCAGGTGGTAGCACTTGCTGGCAATGCCAGTCTGGTGGCTGATGGCGTCCAGCGCTGCCACCACAAAGTCCACCGGCACGATGTTGATGCGCCCGCCCTCCAGGCCAATGGTGGGCATCCAGGGCGGCAGGATCTGGCGCATGCGCTGGATCAGCTTGAAAAAATAATAGGGCCCGTCGATCTTGTCCATCTCGCCGCTCTGGCTGTCGCCCACCACCATGGCCGGGCGGTACACCGACCAGGGGACCTTGCACTCGCTGCGGACGATTTTTTCGCTCTCGTGCTTGGTCAAAAAGTAGGGGTGCTCGTAGTGCTCGGCCTCCTCGAACATGTCCTCGCGGAAAACGCCCTCGTAGAGTCCGGCTGCGGCAATGCTGGAGACATGGTGGAAGTGGCCTGCGTCCAGCGCACGCGCCAGCTCCACCGTGTTGCGCGTGCCCTCGATGTTGACGGCGATCTGGCTTGCGGCGTCGGCTCCCAGGTCGTAGATGGCGCCCAGGTGGTAGAAGTGGTCTATCTGGCCCTTGAGGCCCTTGATGGCCGCAGCGGAGAGACCCAGATGCTTTGCGGTCAGATCGCCCCACACCGGCTGCACGCGCGCCGCCGCCTTGGCGTCCTTCAAGCCCCAGAAGGCGCGCAGCGCCTCGACCTTGCCAGCACTCTCCTGGCGGATCAAAAAATGGACCACCGCGCCCCTGCGCTGCAACAGTTTTTTGACGAGCCGTTTGCCGATAAAACCGGTCGCGCCGGTGACAAAGTACTGCATAGCATCTCCTGATAGAGCCAAATATTCTGACCGATGCGCACGGGACAGCGTTCAGCATAAACCCGAAGGCCACAGGCTAGGCCGGACTCCCTATATCTGGACCTCTGCTGCGCGTAGAGTCCGCACACCACATTGAGGAGAGATTCCATGGTTACCAAGATTCCAAAGAAGCCGGCCGCGCAGGCCGACACCCAGACTGCAGCGACTCCCCTGTCGGACTCGGTCAAAGACTCGGCCCAGCAAATTTGGCAGGCCGGTCTGGGCGCCTTTACAAGGGCCCAGGCCGAGGGCAGCAAGGCCTATGAGGCCCTGGTCAAAGAGGGCGTGAGCATGCAGCGCAAGACCCAGGTGGCAGCCGAAGAGCGCATCGCCGAGGCCACCAGCAAGATGACCAGCATGGCCAGCGAAATCAGCAGCAAGGCCACCGGCCAGTGGGACAAGCTGGAAAACATTTTTGAAGACCGCGTAGCCAAGGCCCTGAACAAGCTCGGTGTGCCCTCGGCCAAGGACGTCAGCGCCTTGATCGCCCGCATTGATGGGCTGACCAAGACGGTGCAACAGTTGTCGGCCAAGGCCCCCGCCAAAACAGCGGCGACTTCAGATGCAGCGGCCCCAAAACCGCCCCCAAAAACGTCTGCAAAAGCGCCGGCCAAGACGCCCGCCGCCAAAGCCACGACAAGCGCTACCTCCAAGCCTGTGGCCAAAGCGGCCAGAAAGACGGCGCCAAAAAGCCGGGCCGCTGACAAGCAGCCCTAGGGCGCAAGCGCCGCACCACCCCCAAGGCGCTTCGGCGCCTTTTTTTGGACTGCCTTGCAATACACCAATTCACACAAGCCCTCTACACTTTGCCCCTACGCCCATGAAAGCCCAAGCCCCACAAGCACCCCGCATCGCACTGGCCTTGGCCGGCGGTGGCCCTTTGGGCGCCATCTACGAAGTGGGTGCCATGTGCGCCCTCGAAGAGTCGCTGCTGGGCCTGGACTTCACCCGGCTGCAGCACTACGTGGGCGTGTCGGCCGGTGCCTTTATCGCCGCATCGCTGGCCAACGGCATGTCGCCGCGCGCGCTGTGTGCCGCCTTTATTGAAAACGACCCCAGCCAGTCCGACAGCTTCGACCCGGCCTGGCTGATGGAGCCGGCTTGGGGCGAGTTTGCCCAGCGCGCTCAGGTGCTGCCAGGCCTGCTGGCCAGGGCAGCGTGGCAAATGGCGGCGCATGGCAAGACCTTCACCCGCGCCCTGGAGGGTCTGGCACCGGCCCTGCCCACCGGCGCCTTTAGCAACCGCAAGGTGCATTCGGAGATGGCGCGCCTCTTCAGCGCACCCGGGCGCAGCAACGACTTTCGCCAGCTCAAGACAAGGCTGACCCTGGTGGCCACCAACCTCGACAGCTCAGAGCCCACCCTGTTTGGCCGACCCGGCTGGGACCATATTCCGATCTCGCAAGCAGTGCAGGCCAGCTCCTCGCTGCCGGGGCTGTTTCCGCCGGTGCAGATCGAGGGCCAGCACTATGTGGATGGCGCGCTCAAAAAGACCATGCATGCCTCGGTCGCACTGGACGAAGGCGTGGACCTGCTGATCTGCCTGAATCCGCTGGTGCCCTTTGATGCCAGCGACCCCCTGCTGACGCCCGACGTGCGCCAACTGCTGCCGGCAAGCCAGCGCAAAATTCCGCGCATTGCCGAAGGGGGCTTAAGCGCCGTGCTGAGCCAGACCTTCCGCTCCATGATCCATTCGCGCATGGAGCTGGGCATGCGCAACTACGCAAGCGACTACCCCGACACCGACATCTTGCTGATAGAGCCCGACCACCGCGACCCCGAGCTCTACCTGGCCAACACCTTTAGCTACAGCCAGCGCCGCCATCTGGCCGAGCATGCCTACCAGCAGACGCGCCAGTTGCTGCGCACGCAAAGCACCGGCCTGACGGCCAAGCTGCTGCGCCATGGCATACGCCTGAACCACGCAGCGCTCGAAGACGCACAGCGCCACCTCATGCAACCCGGCAACAGCCGCCTGGCGCGCTCCGTCGCCGCCCTGCGGCAAAGCCTGCGCGATCTTTCTGGTTTGGTGAGCGCCCCAAAGCGCCGCCATTGAGCCAGAATCGGGCATGGTCAAAAAAGCCCCACGCCGTACCGCCGAACGCATTCTGGAAGTGACGCTGGAGCTGTTCAACCGCTTTGGCGAGCCCAATGTCTCCACCACACTGATCTCGGCAGAGATGGGCATCAGCCCGGGCAATCTGTACTACCACTATCCCGCCAAGGACGAGCTGATCAACACGCTGTTTGACCGCTACGAGGCCGCGCTCAACGAGCTGCTCAACGCCAGCGACAACGTGCGCGATGTGGAGGACGCCTGGTTCTTCATGCACAGCCTGTTCGAGCTGATCTGGCAATACCGCTTTCTGTACCGCGACCTCAACGACCTGCTGAGCAAAAACCGGCGCCTGGAGACCCACTTCCAGTCGGTGCTGAAGAACAAGGCGCGCTCGGTCAAGGCCATGCTGGCCAGCATGAACCGCTGCGCAGCCATTCGCATGGACGCGCGCGAAATGGAGCCCACTGCCACCAGCATGGTGGTAGTGCTGACCTACTGGCTCAGCTTTGAATATGTGCGCGACCCGCGCCGGGCCCTGGAGCCCGAAAGCGCACAGGCCGCCCTGCTGCGCGGCGCGCACCATGTGCTCAACCTGCTGGTGCCCTATCTGGAAGCCGGGCAGCGCACCCATTTGCTCAGCCTGGCCGGTGCCTACCATCCACCGCTGGAACATTAAAGGTCACACACCATGAGCCGCTGGACTCTCTTTACCGCCACCGGCCATTTTGCTTACGACAGTGAGGCGGTCAAAAAGCACTGGCCGCGTCTGCATGCCTGCGACCAAGAGCCCCTGCCCCAGGACCCTGCGCTGCTGCAGGCCTGGACCCTGTTTCACAACGGCCACTTTGAGGCTGCGCACCGGGCCGGCCTGGAGCTCGGTGACGCCGGGCTGACCGTTGCCAACCGCTCTGCCTGCGTCTACGCCACGCAGTTGGAGTCGCGCGAGAGCGAACGCCTGGCGCTCTACCACGAGACGTCGGAGCGTGCCGCCACCCATGCCGAGCGCGAACCCCACAATCCCAATGCCCATTACCTGATGGCCTATGCGCTGGGCCGCTACAGCCATGGCATCAGCGTGGCGAGAGCGCTCGCAGCCGGTATGGGCAGCCGCATCAAGACGGCGCTGGAAACCACCATTGCGCTACAACCCCTGCATGCCGATGGCCACTTTGCGCTGGGCGCCTTCCACGCCGAAATCATCGACAAGGTCGGGCCGCTGATTGGCGTGATGGCCTATGGCGCCAAGAAAGGCGTCAGCCTGCAGATGTTCCGCCAGGGCTTCGCGCTACAACCGCGCTCGCCCATGGGACTGATGGAGTACGCCATGGCCCTGCTGGTGCTCGAAGGCGATGCCTGCCACGAAGAGGCCACCAGCCTCTGCCAACAGGCCGCTGCGCTTACCCCCATGGATGCGCGCGAATACCTGGACATTGCTGCGGCAAAGAGCGGGCTGACTGCCTAGCTCTTCCAAAAAATCGTCCGCAAGGGCAGCCTCCCCGCAGCACCCAAGACCGCCGCAGCCGTTTCAAAACCCCTTTGAGCCCTTCGATTGGCAGGACGCCCCCAATGCCGAACAAGCCAAGGGCCACTGGCTGGTGCAGCTTGGTGAAAAAGGCGCCGGTGTTGGACACACCTTCAGGCCTTGCTTACCATCCTACTGCCCATAGTATTTTCAGGAGGAACCCATGAAATCACTTTTAACCGCCATTGGATTCGTGATGGCTTTGTCTGCGCAGGCGCAAACCATCCATCTCGTCTCAGGGGATGACTATCTACCCTATGCGGACCGCAAGGCACCCGAAGGGGGCATGGCCACCGAGATTGTGAAAAAGGCGTTTGCCGAAGTGAAGATGGAGGCCAAGGTGGAATGGCTGCCATGGGCGCGCGGCTACAACGAAACCAAGTCCGGCACATTCGCAGCAACCTTCCCGTACTTCAAAGGCGTTGAGCGTGAAAAAGACATGCTGTACTCGGACGCCATGGCGAAGCTGATCGACCGGGTGTTCATCAAGGCCGGCGCCAAAAAATTCAACTTCTCTTCAGTGGCGGGCTTTGCGGGCAGCACGATCTGCCTGCCCATTGGCTGGACCCAACCCACCATGCTCGTGGACAGCATCAAGTCCGGCGCAATCAAGGTACAGGCTCCAAAAGATATTTCAACCTGCGTGAAACTGCTGGAGTCCGAGCGCGCCGACTTCTTTGTCACGGAAGAAAACAATGGCAAGGCGTCCATTGCGGCCTCGGGTGTGCCGGCTGGCTCTGTGGTGCTGGCGGACGCGCCCGCACTCAGCGAAAACGGTTTGTATTTGATCGCGTCAAAGACCAACCCGGGGAGTAAAGACCTGATTGCTGCGTTCAACAAGGGCTTGGACGAATGGCACTTACTTAAGCCAAAAAGGCTCGAAGTTTCGGTCGAAAGCAGCTGATTTTTAGTATGGAAACAGGTGGCTGACCTAAGGGTGGATAGGATGGTTGTTACCACGCACCCAAACTATCTTTGCGAAGGACAGCC
>CAISLN010000006.1 GCA_903886275.1 uncultured beta proteobacterium
AGCCAGCCCCCAGAGTGACCGCTCCATTGGCCACCATCGTCAGATCCGAGGTGCTTCCACCTGCGTTGATCAGCACGCCGCCACCCGTGTCGAACGCCCCACTGAACGTGATGGTGGTCGGCTGATTGGCGGCGATGGAGACCGATTCGCCCGCAGCAAGCGAGAGGGCCGCACAAGCATAGTTGCCCGCACTCCCACTGCAGCCCGTCGGCAGCTTGCGTGAGGAGGTGTCTGAAAAGTTGTAATCTGCGGCCTGCGCGCTCAGGCCGACCAGCAGCAACAGGATGAAAACAAGGCAGAAAAACCCCGCCTTTTTATCCTGCAAAAAAAGAGACTTCATCGTTTCAATACGTTTTGATAGCGGTTCATGGCGCAAACCCATTAGATCAACGAAAGCAGCGGTGTTTACATGGACCAGTACCTACTAACCGGTACCAAAGCGCATGTATTTGCGCTAAAAATCCCAAGGCGGTACCCGCCCATCCTGTAATGTGCGTTTGCGTAGACTTTTCAACCGCCTGCGGGGGGGGGCGACTGAGTTGGCCCAACACATTTGTAAAAACGATCTGCATGCTTTTTAAGCACGGGTCTGCAGGCCAATAGGCATGCGGGTTTTGGCTAGTTACGCAGAAGTTATCCCCAGCTACACGCACAGTTTCTGGGGATGGATTGGAGGTGTCTGCGTATGGGACCCGCAGCCTAGGGTGGCTTGCCGGCGGCGGCGACGGAGTCATGGCTATCCAATGGCGCAGCTTTCGGTACCAGTGTCGTATGCCAATAAGTCACGGCATGGAACGACAGCCCGTCCGCTGGCATTTCACGAAATCCAATGGCTCCTGTGTTTCCACCAGCAAGCTGTTCAACAAGGATTGATCTCAGTTCGTGAAGCAAGCCTGCCAAATCAAAAAAAGCCGCAATATGTGCTTTTCCACTACCTACTTACCCGTACTGAAAGGCAAGTATTTGCGCCGAAAGTCCCAACGCTTGCGTTCTTTTGAACGCTAGCCACCGCTTTGTATGTGCGATTAAGTACACTCGCGCAGGTTCTCCGCAACAGAGGGGAATCCCCATTTCAAAAGAAGCTGGCGGTGCGCTTGGTGATGCACTTGTAGTCAGGCTCTTCGCCGCTCATTGGGTTGTGAGAGAGCGAATTTATACAAGAGAAATACATGACATATGCGAGAGCGTTGGGCCTGCCCTTGGTGGTGATATTGGTGATGTTGGCGAGTTGCGGTGGGTCTGGCGGCGGTGGCGGGCAGCCCGCTGCGGAAGACAGCAACATCCTCGTCGTAACACCGACCACACCAGCGCCTGTCACCGTCGTAACACCGACCACGCCAGCGCCTATTTCCCCAACAGCCATCCAGCTTGCCTGCGTCGGCAAACCCAGCTTCTGCGACCCGGTGGTGGCGAGCCAGTTGCGCGCAAACATGCTGACCCAGTTCGATGACTTCATTAACGCCAACCCCGACCCCAGTTGGTTTTACCTCCCTGACGATCCGACGCAGATGACCGCAGCCGACAAGACCAACTTCATGGACCCAAGCGTGTGGCCGGTTGAGTTTCAGGTGCGCGATGACTACCCGAAGGAGACGATGGAGGCGATTCGCCGCGCGCTCAACTTCATTCGCTACGCCATTCACACCAAAGCGTTTGCCCACATTTTGAAGGAGCGTGTTCTCATGGACCGCGGCCAGATCGTCGATTACCGCGAGGTGCTCATGGCCGTGCGCAAGATGAACCAGACCTTCACGATCCGGGTCAACACCGATTCCAATGTCGCCGCCGAGGCCTGGTACGCGGGGGTGGGCTCGGGTGTTGTGAATGGCGTGCGTGTGCCTCCTGGCGGCAGCGTGCCGCCCAACTTCGACCCACTGTTCGGAATCGGCGGACGCACGAATCTGGAGGTGACCACCTCTTGGAACTACGTCGGTGCGCCTTCGTTTGATTACGCCATCCCCAAGGGAAGCAACGGCCTGATTGACCCGACTCAGGAAGGCTCCTTCAGTGGCCTGGGCAACTACACCATGGGGCCCAGTCGCCTGTGGTTTAGTCCCGGCATCGACTATCTCACCATTCAACTGCTTCCCCATGAGATGCTTCACGTCGCAGGCTACACCCACTCCGACAGCTCCAACCTCAGTGCCATGGCGGGTTGGCCCAAGGACAGCAACGCCCGGCCAGTGCTCGATGGGGTGGCATGGTCAGACGTGAACTACGGTGTGGGCCAGTTGCTGACCTCCCTGTTGGGAAGCTATATGTTCAACAATGCCATTGACTTCGAGGCCAAATATGGGCTTACGTCAATGAACAAGTCGGTGCTAACGGCACTGCACAACAAAGTTTTCGACCGTGACAAAGCCACCAATGGAATGGACGCCTTGGGCTACAACAAGGGCTGGTACATGACGACGCAGGACCTGTTTTTCCCCATGGATTACTACGGCACACCGTATGTGTCCTACGCCAGCACGCTGGTCGTTAAAACAGATGCAACCCAAAAGCAGTACCACCCCCTCAAGAACCTGTTCACGACGACCGAAATCAATGACGTCCTGGCGAACCGCAGCCCAGGTGAAACCGTGGCACATGCAGATGTGGCCCGCAAACTCTTTGACCGGGCCTATACAAACGACCCCAGTAGCCCGGAGACCCACACGAAGTGGGACGTTTACCGCAAGGTCAAAGACCCAATAACCGGCAAGGATGATAGGGAATTTTTTGATTGGGAATGCACCGCCAGTCAAGCCAAATGTTATGGGCGCCCGAAGGTCGTCTCCAGCAAAAAGCCTGACCACGGGGGCCAACCCTTCTACTTTCGCACCGATGCGGTGTGGCGCTACAGCAGTCCCAAGAACAGCGGCACCCAGACCTTTACGCCCTGATGCTCTGACCCGCACCAGCGCGTGGACGAGCCCGATGACGACAAGCTCACTCCGCTTTTGCTGCTGCGTTACAAAAACGCACTTTGCTACGCCGTGGCCGACCTCGGCCCCGCCGGCCAAATCCGCCAGCTGTTTGTGGGCTTTCAGAAGCATCTGTATGAAGCGGCGCTGCAGCCGCAGCAGCGCAACTTCGATAGCATTTGAATAGTTGGAATGCGCTTTAAAAGTGCGACACTCGGATCCCTTTTACTGAAGTACGTTTCGGTCCCTCCAATATTTTCTACAAAATGCTGCTTACTCCAGACGATCTAGACCAGTTCTACCAACTCCACAATACGCTCATGGTCTTCGTGAACCAGCGCCTTCAGGTGATTTCAGACAAGGTCAGCACGGCGCAGGAGTATGGCGAGCTCGCGCCGCAAGTCCGGGTCAAAGTCCGCGATGCTTTGACTGAAAACCTCAGCCTGATCGAGTCCTTCGTGGCTGAAAATCCGGCCCGATTGACAGCAGACGAACTCGATATCGTCAGGTCTTGGCAACATCTGCTGGCCGGCAAGTTTTACATCTTGCGTGACCTCAAGAACTACACCGTGTTTCTCTCCACCAGCTCCCCAGCCACTGCCTACGGTGTTGTTGCTTTGTTTACACCGTTCGAATACATGGTCGGGCCTTATTTGCCCGTGCTCGTCCAGGCGGTTCTGCTGCCTTTCAAAAACCGGATCGTCTACGACGGCTTGATCACCAGCTACAACGTGACTTTTGGACCCGGCATAAGGCGAAACTTGAACCAGGACGCCAAAGAGTCGAAGGAGCGCAATGGCATCGTCACAAGTTTGCCCCTGTCAGCCCTGGCACCAAAAGTGACCAAAGCCAAGCGGGTTCGCAAGCTGCCTGATTGAGTCGCATGGATCGCGGGAAAAAGTAGATGGTGAATATTTTAGAAACCGTTGATTTGCAGCTCACGCCTCGCGGGCACCTGCGCCTAGTCGCAAGGGGCGAAGCGCCTGCCTTGCCGCAGGCAATGCGCGTTGCACTGACAGATGCCTTTGCCTTGAGCGCTGGCCACGGCTTGTTGTACCTGGGCGCTTGCCAGGTGGGTACGGTGCTGGCGCCCACGTTTGGATGGTGGCGCGATTTTGCGGCACGCTTTGTGACCGCCCTGTGCGCAAACGCCGAAGGCGTTGACATCGCGGTGGCAGTTCCCGCTGCAGAATTGCTTGTATCCCTGATGGCGGATGCGCCCCCCATGGCGGGTGCCGAGTACCTCAGCGTGCCAGTGCTCACTGCGCTTTGGATGGAGTTAGAGCAGGCGCTGCGGCTCGAACTTGCGGCGGCCCAATCGCCCTTGCAAGATTTTTTGAAGTCCAAGCATCCGGCCTGGAACCTGGTCGGGCGGGTGTATTTCAACCTGGCCGAAAACCGCAAAGACCCGGATGCACCGTTTGCATTTCTGGTCACCTACACCTCGCGCCTGTCATCGAGCGGCAAGGCGCAACACCTGCCGCTATCCAAAGCGTTGAGCGAATTCTCCGATGGCAAGAGCCGATCGCAGCTTCTGTCTTTGCTCAAACCCGTGCAAAGTGCGGCCACGCTTTGTCCCTGGCTGCACGACATGGTGCAAGCGGGCGAGATCTACCATGCGCTGCGTTGGACACCGGCACAGGCCTATCAGTTTCTGACCGATGTGCCCACACTGGAGTCCGCAGGTGTCGTGGTGCGGGCGCCGCTGGCCTGGGGTGCCACCCGCCCGCCCAGACCGCAGGTCAGTGCCCAAATAGGCGCCAAACCGCCGTCTCTTTTGGGCAAGAATGCGCTGCTCGATTTCAGCATGGAAGTGACGCTGGAGGGCGAAGCGCTCAGCGAGGACGAGATCAACGCCCTGCTCAAGGGGGTGGACGGCTTGCAGCTGATGCGGGGGCGCTGGGTGGAGGTTGACCGCAAAAAATTGTCCCGCATGCTGGAGCGCTTTCAAAGCATCGAGCAGTCCGCCCAGCAATCGGGCTTGTCCTTTGCACAGGCCTTGCAGCTGGTGTCGGGTGCGACGCCGCAGGAAGACATAGACCCAGAGGATTTGCAGTGGTCGCACATGGTGGCCGGGCCGTGGCTGGAGCAGACCTTGCAGGGACTGCGCAGTCCGGAAGGCTTGGCCCAGATCAGCGTCGGCCCTGAGCTCAAAGCCCAGCTGCGGCCCTACCAGGCGGCGGGCGTGCAATGGCTTTATTTGCTGACGCAACTGGGCCTGGGTGCCTGCCTGGCGGACGACATGGGACTGGGCAAGACGATACAGGTGCTGGCCCTGTTGTTGGTGCTCAAGCGCGAACAGGCCAGCGAATCTCCCAGCGTGCTGGTGGCACCGGCTTCGCTGCTGGCCAATTGGGAGGCCGAGGCCGCGCGCTTTGCGCCCAGTCTGCGCCTGCTGGTGGTGCACCCCAGTGCCATGTCGGGCGCTGAGCTGCGGGCCTTGGATGCGCAAAAGTTGCAAGGCATTGATCTGGTCATCACCAGTTACGGCTCGCTCATGCGCCTGCCCCAGCTCGATGCGGTGTCATGGCGGTTGGCGGTGATTGATGAAGCGCAGGCGATTAAGAACCCCTCTGCCAAGCAGACGCACCAGGTCAAGAAGCTCAAAGCGCAAACGCGTATTGCCCTGACAGGCACTCCGGTGGAGAACCGCTTGTCGGACCTGTGGTCCATTTTTGATTTCACACATCCCGGACTGCTGGGCAATGCAGCGGTTTTTTCTAAGTTTGCCAAGCGGCTGACCAAGGCCCAGCATTTCGGTCCACTGCGAACGCTGGTGCAGCCTTACATCCTGCGCCGTCTCAAAACCGATAAGCGCGTGATCGACGATTTGCCCGACAAGACGGAGCTCAAGGCCTGGTGTCATCTGAGTCCTGCCCAGGCCGCGCTGTACCAGCAGTCGGTGCGCGATCTTGCAGAGGCCTTGGAAAGCGCAGACGGCATCAAGCGAAAGGGCGTGGTGCTGGCGTTTCTGATGCGCTTCAAGCAGATCTGCAACCATCCCTCGCAATGGACGGGAGATGGCGCATGGGCCGCCACGGACAGCGGAAAGTTCGAGCGACTGCGCGAACTGGTTGAGGTGATTGCGGCGCGCCAGGAAAAGGTGTTGGTGTTCACCCAGTTTCGGGAAACCACGCAACCCTTGGCGGCTTTTTTGGGCTCTATATTTGGTCGCGAAGGACTGGTGCTGCACGGTGGCACGCCGGTGGCCAAGCGCCGTGAGTTGGTGCGCCAGTTTCAGGACGATGAACGCACGCCATTTTTTGTGCTCTCTTTGAAGGCCGGTGGTGCCGGACTCAATCTCACCGCAGCCTCGCATGTGATCCACTTCGACCGGTGGTGGAACCCGGCAGTGGAAAACCAGGCCACAGACCGGGCGTTTCGCATCGGCCAAAAGAAGAACGTGCTGGTGCACAAGTTTGTCTGCCGTGGCACGGTAGAAGACCGCATTGACCAACTGATTGAATCCAAACAGCAACTGGTCACGGATGTGCTTGAGGGTGGTGCAGAATTGCAACTTACGCAAATGAGCAATTCCGAGCTGCTGGACTTGGTCAAACTCGATATTCATGCCGCGCAGACAGCCTGATTGGCACGCAAACTAAAAGGATACCCATGGGCTATTACGGTTGGAAACCCTACGTCCCGGTGGCGCAACGGCGGCTGAATGGGCTCAAAGCAGCCTCAAAAATCCTGAAATCAGGGGGCAATTTGTCACCTATCGAGCCCTACCGAGGCGCGATTGCCAAAACATTTTGGGGCAAGGCCTGGTGCGACAACCTGGAAGCCTATAGCGATTACGCCAACCGCTTGCCGCGTGGGCGCACCTATGTGCGAAATGGCTCCGTCATCGACCTGCAGATTGCCGAAGGCCAGGTGCATGCCAAGGTGATGGGCTCAAGCCTGTACGCGGTGTCTGTGAAGATTACACCGGTGCCCGAGAAGCATTGGCAGGCGATTGGAAAAGATTGCTCGGGCTCGATTGATTCCCTGGTGGAGCTGCTGCAAGGCAAACTCTCAGGCGCTGTCATGCAGCGAATCTGCCAACCCCAAGTGGGACTGTTCCCATCGCCCAACGAGATCGAGATGGACTGCAGTTGCCCGGACTGGGCGGGCATGTGCAAGCATGTTGCAGCCGTGCTCTACGGTGTGGGCGCGCGGCTTGATAAAAGCCCTGAATTGCTCTTTAAGCTGAGAAAAGTCGATGCCAAAGACCTGGTGAGCCAGGCGGGTGTTGGCTTGCCCAAGCAGAAGCTCCAACCGGGCAGCGCCGCCACACTCGATGACGCCATGCTGGCTGATATTTTTGGTCTTGAGATGGATGAGGTGGCACAGGCCCCAACGAGACCAGTAAAGGCTGCGCCCAAAGCAGCGGCTGTGGTGAAGGCTGCGGCCAAGGCTGTTGCCAAGAAGGCAGCTCGCATGCTGGCCGTGAGCGCAGCAAAGCCTAAGGAGGCGGCCCCCAAGAAGGCGGTGTTGGCCAAGAAGCCGGCGGCGAAGACCGCAGCAACAGCAAAGAAAGTAGCGGTAAAGAAAGTCGCCGATGTGGTTCAAGTACCGGCCGCAAAAAAAGCACCTGCAAAGAAAGTCGCGGTAAATAAAGCACCTGCAAAGAAAGCACCTGCAAAGAAAGCACCTGCAAAGAAAGTCGCGGTAAAAAAAGCGGTGGAAAAGAAAGCACCTGCAAAGAAAGTCGCGGTAAAAAAAGCGGTGGAAAAGAAAGCGCCTGCAAAGAAAGTCACGGTAAAAAAAGCAGTGGCAAAGAAAGCGGTCGTCAAGAAAGTGGTCGTCAAGGCGGGCAAGTGGCCATGGGGCCTGTAGGCGAGCCAAGCTGTTGATGCGCTGGCGCAAGCGGCTGACGTTCGTTGCAGCCGCCACAGTGGCCCAAATTCGATAGAGCAGGAATGGATAGCCTGTCTATCGTTTGTATCCAAATCGCCCCTATCGTTTGTGAAAAAAAGCGTCGGCTATCCAAATTCCGGCCCGCCAGGACGGCTGGCAAGACTGCAGCTTTCGCCATTGCGCACTCCGATCTCCCTGGAGCCGCGCATTTATTTCTTCTGCCTCTGTTCACGGCGTGGACAGTTGCGATAGATGCCGTGATGTTCTGCGCTATATTGTTTGTATTCAATAATAGGCTTAAAGCCCCACCATATGGATAATTCTTCGTTGTTGGTGACAATTGGCACGCAGGTGCGAACGCATCGCAAGGCGCTTAAACTCTCGCAAGAAAAGCTTGCTGATCACAGCGGTTTGTTCAGGACCTATCTCTCCCGAATCGAAGGGGGCCTGGCCAATCCTACGGTGCTGGCGCTGGCGTCGCTGGCGGATGCCCTGGGTGTAGACATTGCCGTCTTGTTGCGCAAGCCGGAGTAGGTGGAAGCATCGCAAGCAGCGCTTTTTAGTGCGCCTTTTACATCTACTACGATATCTCCATGAACCCACTGTTCACACCCCGTTACGATGCCCTCAGCCGGGCTTTTCATTGGGTCACTGCCATTGCTGTGGCAAGCGCCTTCGTCCTCGGTCCTGAGGGGTTTGGCCGGCTTATGCGCGACGGCGTAGACCCAGCCAGCCGCAGCGGCATCGTCTGGCACGAGTCGCTAGGCATCTTGGTGTTCGCCCTCACCGTCTTGCGCCTGTGCTGGTTGGCCTTTCGCCCGACAGCGCCGCAGTTCGCCATGGCCGGTTGGATGCGGGTGCTGTCAAAGCTGACGCACCTGGCACTGTGGGCGCTGATGCTGGCCCTGCCCCTGACCGCGCTTTTGGCCTTGGGCAGTGAGGCGCATCCGCTGACGCTGCTGGGCGGCATCCGCGTGGACCAAATGCCCCTGATCGCCCAGTCGGCGATTGCAAGACTGGCCGACTGGGGTGAGGTCCATGGCTTGCTGGGCGATGTCATCGTCTGGCTTGCCGGCCTGCATGCAGTGGCCGCCATTTACCACCATGTGGTGCTCAAGGATGGCGTGCTGCGCTCCATGTTGCGCTAAGCCTATCCAATCAGGCTCGCCAGGCCTATCCAATCAGAGCCACCGCCTTGATCTGCACCCATACCGGCTTGCCTGGCTCCAGCTCCAGCGCTGCTGCCGAGCGCTGCGTCAGGCGCGCCAATAAGGGTGTGTTGCCCATGCGCAGGCGCAGCAGGCTCAGAGCCGGGTGGTAGTCACCGGCCATTTGCTCCACCACAGCGGGCAGGCAGTTCTGGATGCTCACGCCGGTCACCGGTGCCAGTGCGATGCTGACGTCGCGCGCCAAAATGCGCAGGCGCACCGCATGTCCCAGGGGCTGGCCGCCATCGCGCACCCACAGGCTGCCGCCGGCAAACTCCACCCGCGCCAAATGCCAAGTGCTGTCGCGCTCGGCCACCACGGCGTGCAGCACCACGCCGGCGTCTTCGCCCAGATGGATAGGAAGGTCGAGCCGGGCCAGGGTTTCGGTCAGCGGCCCTGCGGCCACGGCGCGTCCCTCTTGCATGACCACGATATGGTCGGCCAACCGCGCCACCTCATCGGGCGCATGGCTGACATAGAGCACCGGAATATCGAGCGCGTCGCGCAGACGTTCCAGGTAAGGCAAAAATTCGTTCTTGCGCGCCAGGTCCAGCGCCGCCAGTGGCTCGTCCATCAGCAACAGGCGCGGGCTGGTCAGCAGGGCGCGGGCAATCGCCACACGCTGGCGCTCACCGCCCGACAGGCCCAGCGGCATGCGTTCCAGCAACCGGCCCAGGCCCAGCCGCTCCACCATGGCGTCGAGTTCCACGCGCCGCTCTGGCATGGGCACGCGCGCCTGACCATACAGCAGATTGCGCCGCACATTCAGGTGGGCAAACAGATGGGCGTCCTGGAACACATAGCCCAGCGCACGCTGGTGCGTGGGCATAAAAAGCGCCTCGCTCTGCCAGACCGCACCATTCACTGTGAGCCGGCCAAGGTGCGCGTGTGTCAGCCCGGCGATGCAACGCAGCAGGGTCGTCTTGCCGCAGCCCGAAGGGCCGAACAGCGCGGTGACGCCCTTGCCCGGCAGGTTGAGGTCCACATCCAGCGTGAAGCCCTCGTAGCGTTGTTCGAAGCGGGCCTGAATGCCCGATGGCTTGCCCGGCGCGACGCTCATGACTGGCGGCTCCAGCTGCGGCTGTAGAGCAGCAGCAATACGGCAAACGAAAACACCAGCATGCCGCCAGAGAGCCAATGGGCGTTGGCGTATTCCATCGCCTCCACATGGTTGTAGATGGCCATGGACAGCACCTGGGTCTTGCCCGGAATATTGCCGCCCAGCATCAGCACCACGCCAAACTCACCGACGGTGTGGGCAAAGCCCAGCACGGTGGCGGTGACAAAGCCGGGGCGCGCCAGCGGCAGGGCCACGCTGACAAAGGCGTCCCAGGGCGAGGCGCGCAGGGTGGCTGCGGCTTCGAGCGGATGCGCGCCCATGGCGGTGAAGGCCTGCTGCAGCGGCTGCACGACAAAGGGCATGGAGTAGATGACCGAGCCGACCACCAGACCGGCAAAGGTAAAGGGCAGCAGGCCCAGACCCAGCGCATGGGTGAGTTGGCCCACCGGTCCCTGCGGCCCCATCAACACCAACAGATAAAAGCCCAGCACGGCCGGTGGCAGCACCAGCGGCAGGGTGACGATGGCGCCCACCACGCTGCGCAGGCGCGAGCGGCTGCGCGCCAACCACCACGCAATCGGCGTGCCTACGATGAGCAGCAGCAGCGTGCTCAAGGCTGCGAGCTTGGCGGTCAGCGCGATGGCGGTGAAATCTTCGGGTGACATGGGCTATATGGGCGACAGAGGTGTCTGGCGGCTCTGCTTTGGCAAAGCCTTGACTGTAGTCGCTGCCTTCGCCGCTGAAAGAACAGGGCGGGTGGGCGGGACAGACGGGGTGGGGACGCGGGATTGACGAGGCAGTCAGGGCAGCGCGTAGCCAAAGGAGCGGATGATGGCGCGGGCCTTGTCGCCCTTGAGGAACTGCATCAAGGCCTCGGCTGCGGGCTTGCCCTTGCCGGCTTGCAGGAGGACCGCGTCCTGGCGGATCGGCGCGTACAGGTTTGCCGGCACCAGCCAGACCGAGCCTTTGTCGTCTGGCTGCACCTGCGACAGCGCCACAAAGCCAAGCTCGGCATTGCCGCTGCGGATGAACTGGTAGGCCTGGGTGATGTTCTCTGCCGTCACGATTTTGGGCTGCACCGCTGCATAGATGCCCATGGCCTTCAGCGTTTCTTGTGCGGCCGCGCCATAGGGCGCGAGCTTGGGGTCGGCCATTGCCAGATGCGCAAAGCCCCCGGTTTTGAACACCGCACCGGCTGGATCCACCAAGGTGGGCTTGGCCGACCACAGCACCAGTTTGCCCACGGCATAGGTGAAGGCAGTGTCGGCAAGCGCCGCGTTTTCTTGGACCAGCCTTGCCGGCGTTGCATCATCGGCGGCCAGCAGCACCTCAAACGGCGCACCGTTCTTGATCTGCGCGTAGAACTTGCCGGTGGCACCAAAGGAGGCCACCACCTTGTGGCCGCTGTCCTTCTCAAATGCGGTCGCAATCCGCTTCATGGGGGCGGTGAAGTTGGCCGCCACCGCCACCGAAATATTTTCGGCCCGCGCCGTCAGCGCCGCCAATAGCAGCGCGGCCAACAGGCCCAAGCGCATTGCGATGTGTTGCATACCAACCCCCAATAAAATCAAGCCAATAAATCAGATGCCGATAGCGGCGGCACGCAGGATGGGGCCATCTTCGCAGACCCGCAGGCTTTCAGACAGGCTTGCGCGCGGCCAAGCCACGTGCCGCAATGGCCAGGGCGGCAAGCAGTAGCGCGGCGGCCACGGCAAAGGTCAGGTGCATGCCCTTGGCCAGCGCCTGTGCCTGGCCTATGTCTTCGGCATGGGATGCAAAAACGGCGCCCATCAGCGAGGCGCCGCTGACCAGGCCCAGGTTGCGCGCGAGGTTGAGTAGGCCAGACACCAGGCCGCGCTGTGTGGGCGCGACATCGGCCATGACCGCGGTGTTGTTGGCGGTCTGGAACAGGCCGTAGCCGCCAGTGAGGACCGCAATGGAAGCCACATAGCCGCTCACACCTAAGGCGCTTGGCAGCAGGGCCAACAGCAGGGCGCCGACCACCATGGCCGCCAGTCCCAGCAGGGTGACGCGCGCAGCACCCCAGTGGTCGGCCAGGCGTCCGGCCGGCACACCGGTAAGGGCCGCTACCAGGGGGCCCACCGACAGCGCCAGGCCCACCAGCGGTGCCGCCAGGCCCAGGCCGCGCGCGAGATAAAACGGGCCGACCACCAGGGTGCTCATCATCACCGTGGCCACCAGCGCGCTGCTGGCCAGGCTGGCACTCAAGCGCGGATCGCGCAACAGATCCAGGCGAATCAGGGGCGAGGCCACGCGCGATTCGACCAACAGGAACAGGCCCAGCCCAACTGCCGCCGCAAGCAACAGGGCCATATTGAGACTGCCAAAGTGGCCGCGTCCCAAGGTCATGGACAGGGCATAGGCCGCCAGCGTGAGCGCCAACAGCAGCGTGCCCAGCGGGTCGAAGCCTGCGTCTTTTTTTGCCGCGTCGTCCAAGGGTAAATAGCGCCAGGCCAGCAGCAGGCTCAGCAGACCCAGCGGCAGGTTGACCCAGAAGAGCGCGCGCCAGTCCATGGCTGCAATCAGCAAGCCGCCCAGCATGGGCCCCAGCGCCGTGCCGATGGCGGACATGGTGGCCAGCATCCCCATGGCGCTGCCGGTTTTTTCCTTGGGCAGGGTCTGGCCGACAAACGCCATGGTCAGCGCCATCATGGTGGCAGCACCCAGGCCTTGCGCCGCGCGTGCCGCGATCAGCAGCCACAGTGTGGGCGCCATAGCGCAGGCAAGAGACGCCAATGTGAAGAGTGCGCTGCCACCCAGCAGCAGGCGTTTGCGGCCCAGCAAATCGCCCAGTCGCCCGACGCTGACCACCAGGGTGGTGATGGCCAGCAAATAGGCCAGCACCACCCACTGCACCTGTTGGAACGAGGCGTCAAAGGCCTGCGCCAGGGTGGGCAGGCCGACATTGGCAATGCTGGTGCCCAGCGAGGACAGCAGCATGGAAAGGGCCAGACTGGCCAGTGCCCAGCGCAGGGCGCGCTCAGTCGGCGGTGTTGTTGGGAGGGTTGTTGGGTTGGACTGCAAGAGGAACTCCGGTTTTGATTGGGCGCTCTGACACAGAGCTGCAGGCACTGTAGGTTATTGCGGCCCCCGGCGGAAGGCGCAGCGCTTGCACTTTATTCCTGCGTGCAACGCCATGTGCCAGCCAAGCCGGTCTATGGTTGGCGCATGACCACCCCCGACCTCAACCTGCTGCTGGCCCTGGATGTGTTGCTGGCCGAGGGCAGCGTGGCAGGCGCGGCCAGGCGCCTGCGGCTGAGCCCCTCTGCCATGAGTCGCACGCTGGCGCGGTTGCGCCAGACCACCGGTGACGCGCTGCTGGTGCGGGCCGGGCGCGGCCTGGTGCCCACGCCAAGGGCCATCGCCCTGCACGAACGCATAGGCCCGCTGCTGCAGGAGGCGCAGGCGCTTCTGCGTCCGGTAGCGCACATGGACCTCCAGACCATGGAGCGCCTGTTCACGCTGCGCAATAGCGAAGGCTTTGTGGAAACCTTTGGCGCCGCGCTGATTGCCCGCGTGGGCCAGCAGGCGCCCGGCGTGCGCCTGCGCTTTGTGCAAAAACCGGACAAGGACAGCACGCCGTTGCGCCAGGGCAGTGTGGACCTGGAGACCGGTGTGGTGGAACAGGGTACGGCGCCGGAGTTGCGCGTGCAGGCCCTCTTCAGGGACCGCATCTTAGGCGTGGTGCGCGCAGGCCACCCACTGAGTCAGGGCGAGGTCACGCCGCAGCGCTATGCGCAGGGCGGCCACATCTGCGTCTCGCGCCAAGGGCTGGACCGCGAGCCGGTGGACGATGGCCTGGCCGCACTGGGTCTGGAGCGCAGGGTGGTCACCATTGTGGCGGGCTTTGCCACGGCGCTGGCATTGGCGCGGAGCAGTGGGCTGATCGCTGCGGTGCCCGAGCGCCATACCGCCGGTCTGCGCAGCGGCATGCACAGCTTTGCGCTGCCGGTGGCTACGCCAGAGTTCACGGTGTCCATGCTCTGGCACCCGCGCCTGGATGGTGACCCGGCACACCGCTGGTTGCGCAGCTGCGTGCGCGAGGTGTGCGGCGAAATCGCCTGAAGCCCTGCGGCCGCTTGGGCCTTGTCGCGGTGGGAGTTGCAATTGGATAGCCCAGCTACATCGAAAAAACAGGCGTACTTCAAGCAGCCATCGCAGGTAAACGACACAATCGCCTTGTTTTTTGAAACGCCAGCCGGTTCAATACCGTGCCTACGGTACGGAAGGCGTTTGTTTGAAATTTACTTTGCAAAGACACGTTGTAGGGCAATGAAAGGAAGACATACTCATGCTAGGGCGCAAGCAGTCTTTAGGCGGGTGGTTTGGACTTTGGCCTCGTTTGCGCAAATCTTTGCGTGAGGCTTTTGACTTTTTCATGCTGCTGATGTTGCGTTCACTTGGTGCCAGCGATGAATCGTTGTGCGCTATCACCTAAATATACTGACGAAAGAATATCCAATGAATAAATCCCTGTTTGCTATTGCTTCTCTTATTCTGCTTGGCCTGGCTCAGTCCGCGATTGCGGCCGGCGACTACAACGACGTGCCTAGCAGCGATCCTCAGTACAAGCAATGTCTTGCCTATTCGAGCAAGACCTATGAAGGCGGAGACGCACCAAGCCCCGTTGCAGGCCAGACCAAGGCGGCTGCATACTGCGAGTGCATGTGGAATGAAACGCCAGATAACTTCAAAGGAGATTTGGCTAAATTTGCGGAAACGGCTGCAGGAAAGAAGACAAACGGTATTTGTGAAAAGTATTCGAACTGGGGCGGCTGATCCTGGTTTTTGAACGAAACAAGCCTCGCGAGGCTTGTTTGCACTGGGTCGGAGCCTGGTTGGATGGGTGAAGCTGGTGCAAGTTCCGGGAGACTGCTTGCAGCGATGCGGTTTTGACTACCGTGCCTAGGGTACTAGAAGCGTTTATTTGAGGCGAACGTTGTACAAGCGCGTCATCCTGCAATAAAAGCAAGACATACTCGTGCCAGAGCGCACAGGGCCTTCATACGGCCCGCTACCGCTGCGGTCTCGCTTACGCTTGCGCAACACTTTGCGCGAGTTCTCTTCATATTTTTTTGGAACCCATCATGCGTAAATTTTCAGTATTGGTATGCCTTGCTGGCGCTGCATTGGTCAGTGCAAACGCCATCGCAGGTGATGCAGACTTCACCTTGGTCAACGGCACGGGCTACACCATCCGTGAAGTTTATCTTTCGCCAGCCAACGCCAAAAGCTGGGGCAATGACCGCCTGGGTGACGGTGACCTGCCAAACGGCAAAGCGCGCCTGATCAAATTCAAGGACTCCGCACATTGCGAACAAGACTTGCAAGTCGTGTTTGACAAGGGCGACTCGGAAGTGGTTTGGGAAGATCTTGATCTGTGTGAAATCAACAAGCTGACGCTTCAATACAACCGTTCCACCAACATCGTTTCGGTCGTCAAGGAGTAATGCCAAGCGCTAAAAAAATAGCGCCTGAGCAGAGGCTCTGAAGGGGTAAATTTTTCTTCCCGTTCAGAGTCTGTAGAGGACTCCAAAGTAGCAACTGTTGGCCCTAAGTTGCCGGTGTAAAAAGTGAGATCTTCAGTTGTGTAGATCTGACTTTTGGCAGGTGGAAACTTCATATTGTTGGACGGAAAATTTCTTGTGCGGGGCGTTAGGGCCTTCATCAGAAGATGCCCAGAACCTTGGGGGGGTAAAAATGTTGACGCATAAAAATGGCTACCAGTTTGACGAGGCCCAATCCATGCTGGAGTTCTGCCTCGACCTCGACAGTCAGGACGATCGACTCCTTATTCAACCCGAGGTGGATGCGCGATTTACGCAGCGGGTTGACAATGCACGCTGGGATGTCAACCCGGTGTTCGATTCCAGGGAGGTGGTGGCAATCGATCTGCTCAAATACATTGCAAATCCACGCGATGCGTCGCTTGCGCCCTGGCGCAAGTTGTTTGCCGATTCGCGCACGCGTGGGGCCGATTGGGAAATCAAGACGGGGAAGAAGATTCGCTGGGACGACGTTCAATATGTCGCGTCCCACCCGGTGCTCAATGGCTTTGGCCCCTACCAGAACGCTTGGACCTTGCACAAGGGAGTGGGCAAATTTGCTGGCGCATACGTCATTGCGATTCGCGGTACCGTGTTTTCGAACGGACCGAGCGCCATGCAAGACTTCATCCTCAACCCGGTGCATGCAGACCAATTCTTGAGCCCCAGCGTGCGCTTTGCACAGGATCCCAAGGCGGCCATACACAGCGGATTTGCCCACGGTACCTTCGCGATGCTGCTCGATGAGAAGTACGGTATTGTTCCCGTGGTGTCGGATAAAGTTCCACAAGGTAGTCGAATCTTCATTACCGGACATAGCCAGGGAGCCGCGCTAGCAACTTTGGTGCATGCGTTTTTTCATTTCGCGCAAGCAGACGACAACCGTTCCGATGTCTTCAAGTTGTGTGAGAGAAACTACCCACTGAAGTCCTATGCTTTTGCCCAGCCCAAGCCTGGCGACGCGCTATTTGCGGCTGACTTTGCGCGTCACACGCAGCAGGACGACTCGGCAATTGTGATCAATAACGTGCTTGACCCTGTTCCGCAAGTCCCGCTTACCACGCAGGTCGTCGGTGATGTCATGGACTACTTGCCCAGTCGCTCACTCTGGATCAAGTGCCTGTACACGGTAGTAGGCGGGCTCGCGTTTCTTGTTCGCTGTGTCGGCTGGCTTGCGGAGATTTCGGTACGCAGGCATGCGTCCGATTACGGCAACTATTACAAACACGACGATGGCCTGCAGATGGACCACAAGCTGGATAAAAGCGCCGGTACATTGAACTTCACTGCGGCAGGGCATGTATTGACGCTCATTGGAACCCCCGTGGAGACCGAAGAATTATTTATTCAGCACCACGCCTATATTTATCGGCAGCTGCTGTCCCAGCAGATGCCGGGGTAGGGACAAGCCATTGCGCAGCCCAAGCAACGCTGCACTTTGCAGGCCCACCTTGGTGTGCATCGGGACTGTGAGCGTTCAGTAAGCCAGCGCGCTCAGCGGCATAAACGCTTGGTTTGTGGCAGGTGGTTGGTGTGCGCGCTCTGTGGCCGGCAGTTCATGGTGTGAGGCCTGGGCGAACAGACTCTGCAAGGCGGCCTGTGTGCGCAGCAGGCGTGGATCGTCGGCGGGCGCATTGTCCAGGGTGTCGTTGACGCAAAAAAAGTGCAGCTCGCCAAAGGCCCTGATCACGTGGTCCATGCCAGCGGCTGGGTCGCTGTCGCCGCTGGAAACATAGACATGGGCATAGCTTCGGCTACGGGCCCGGCCATTGGCCAGTGACCAGCGCATGACAAAGTCAGAGATGATGGTCGGCTTGTCCCAGTTGCGAAACACCGTGCTGCGCACCCGGGCAAACAGTTCCGGCGCCATGGCTTCGAGCACATACAGCACCGAGCGCAGCATGGGGCGCGGCGAATGGGAAAAGGTACGGCAAGTGTGGCGATATTGCGGGTCGCTGGTGGAGCCAGGCTTGGTATCGAGCCAGGTCATGGAGGCGCGGCAGGCGTTCTCCAGCGCGGAGGCGTCGCGGCTGAGCGGGCCAGGACGCACCTGCGCTTCGTCCGACCAACCGGCATAGACACCGCTGTTGACGCCGTCCTCCCAGAACCAGTCATCCAGATCGACCGGCGCGCCGAAAAATACGTCGTCGTTGAAATAGAAGAAGCGCTCCGCCAGGCCGGGGATGCGGTGGATATACGACTCGATGTGGCAGGAGTCGAAGGTGGGCAGGGCGTGCGCGGGAATCAGGTCGCGGTGGTCCACGATGCTCAATCCGGGATGGGTGTGCAGCCAGGCGGGAGCCTGCGCGTCGGTGACGATGTAGATGTGGCCATGTTGCGGGAAGAAGCGCTCCAGCGCGCGCAGGCTGTAGCGCAGTTCATCGTTGTCCCGAAAGCGCCCCTCCACATCGCCGTAGGTGGAGATGTTTTGCCGCTGCATCGAGGTGAGTGCCTGTCGTGCCTGTCGGCGCTTATTGCGCCAGGCGGGATCGCTGCCATCTACCCAAAGATAAACGATGTCAACCGGTGCTGTGTTGTGCATATTTTGTTTGGCCCTACCAATTTGTCTATGCTAAGGCAGGCGGCAAAGCCGCGCCGGGCAGGGGTCACATAGCCTACCGGCGCAGCCGGACAAACTGTTAGGCGTGGCGCGTTCAGCGGCTTGGGCGCACCCTGTTGGCTGTCGCAAGCAGCGGGCAATGAATCTCTCGCCA
Organism: uncultured beta proteobacterium; assembly: GCA_903886275.1. Classification (GTDB taxonomy): domain Bacteria; phylum Pseudomonadota; class Gammaproteobacteria; order Burkholderiales; family Burkholderiaceae_C; genus Allorhodoferax. Next base: position 18,298 of record CAISLN010000006.1, read on the forward strand.
ACCGCGAGGTTGCAGTACTACGCGATCCCCACCACCTTGTGGGTCTGCAGGCTCAGCCGCCACTGCGGGTGTGCCAGGCAATAGGCCACCGTGGCCTGGGTGTTTTGCTTGGCCAGCAGCCCGTCCATGGGCTGCAAAAAGAAGTGACCAAAGGCGAGCTGCGCAAAGCGCTCAGGCATGGCCTGGGCTTGCGGGAACACCAGCTTGAGTTCGCTGCCGTGGGTCAGCAGCAGTTCGGCATCGGCCTTGGGGCTGACGCAAATCCAGTCCAGTCCATCGGGCGGCAACTGGGTGCCATTGGTTTCCACCGCCACCTCGAAGCCGGCGCTGTGCAGCGCATCCACCAGCGCCTGGTCCAGCTGTAGCAGGGGCTCGCCACCGGTGCACACCACCAGCGGTTTGCCGCCCGCCGCTTGCGGCCAATGGCTGCGCACCTGCTCCGCAAGGCCATTGGCGCTGGAGAACTTGCCACCGCCGGGTCCGTCCGTGCCAATGAAGTCGGTGTCGCAAAACTGGCACACTGCTTTTGAGCGGTCTTCCTCGCGCCCGCTCCACAGATTGCAGCCGGCAAAGCGGCAGAACACGGCGGCGCGCCCGGCCTGTCCACCCTCTCCCTGCAGGGTGTAGAAAATTTCCTTGACGGTATAGGTCATAGCGTTACACCGGCAAGGCCGGGCCATCCTGAGAGGCGCAGACGATGGCGCCGCAACCCTGGGTTTCAAACAGGTCCACGCGTTCGAGTTGCGGCAACTGGCTGCGCGCGCGCTGCAAAATCCAGGCGGCGATGCTGGCCGTGTCGCAGTCCGCCAGATCGGCGATTTCGTACAAAGGCCGGTGGTCAAGGGCATCGAAGATCGGCTTGAAGATCTGCTTCACATCGCCAAAGTCCACGGTCCAACCCATCAGCTGGTCCAGCGGCGCCGAGAGGTGCAGGCGCAGCGTGTAGGTGTGGCCATGCAGGCGGCGCTGGGCACTGCCATCGGGCGCGCGCCTGAGCTGCACGGCGCTGTCTAGCGTCAGGTCCTTCCAGATGCGGTACTGCGTGCCGTCGAAGTTGGCGCCACAGGAGGCGGTTTCAAACACCGTGATCCAGGACAGCTCCGCCAGGCCGGGCTGCAGACGCTGCCACAGCCAGCTCGACAGCATTTCGCTGGTGGGGTTCTCCAAGCCCGGCAGGTCGTTCAGGCAGGCATGGTCCAGCAGCTCTTGCAGCGGAGCCCAAGCGGCATCCAGCCGGTCCGCATCGATGTGCGCCGCGCGGGCATGCAAGATGACCTCAAAACCGTGGCCATGCATGCGGCCACATTTGTGGCCTGCCGGCACGTTGGGCAGGCGGTGCGCCGATTGAAATACATAGCGCCGCCAGACATGGGCCTGGCCCGCTGCGTCCAGCGTGACGCCGCCTCGCGTCGTGCTTTGCAGGCCGATTTGCGCGATGCCGGGAAGCGCCAGGCTGCGCTGCAACCAGCGCGCCAGATGGAGGTCACTGGGTTGCTGCAGTTGCTCGTTGAGCAGACGGTAGTCCAGCGCGGCAACGGCCTGCTGCAGTTCGGCGCGTAGGCGCTGCACCTCGCCACCGGGAAACTCTGCCCAGCCTGCGGGCAGCGCGCAACGCAGGCTGGCCAGAAAGCTGTGGCCGTGCAATCTGCTGGCGGGGTGGCCCGCAGCCAGGCCATCTAACTGGCGTGCGGCTTCAAACCCGGCGGCTGCGGTGAAGAGGGTCTTGGCGTTCATTCTCGGGGGTCTCAGGGCGATCAAAGGGGATGCCTGTATACCGGCCAGTGTTCGGCCAGGGCATGCAGCGGGGTCCCTATTATCCGGGGGAGGGCGAGCGGGCGCAGTCGCCGGCTTGCATGGCCTGCGCTCCCGCAGGCTAGTACCGCACCGAACGCCGGGGTTTAGGCCCTGCCGTGGCGGCCATCGGCCATGCGGTAACAGGCGCAGGCCGCAAGTTGCAGGCCGGGGCCGTCGGTAATGTCCAGTGCCCCGCGGCTGTAGTCAATCAGCGTGCGATGCTTGAGTTCCAGGGCGGCGTTGGTCACGCCCACCCGGCGCACGCCCAGCAGCTGGCCCAACATCTCGTGGGTGACATGGAAATGGTCGGAGCTGAGGCGGTCGCGCATCATCAGCAGCCAGCGCGCCAAGCGCTGCTCTATGACATGGAATCGGTTGCAGGCAGCATTCTCGGAGATCTGTACCGTCAGCGACAGCACGTAGCGCAGCACCGCATTGCGCAGCACCTCGCTGGCGCGGAATTCTTTGACAAACAGCTTGGCCTTCATGCGAATGGCCGTGCCGGAGCTCAGTACCAATGTGCGATAGGGCGAAAGCTGGCCGCCCAGGGCACTGGCCACGCCAGACATGCCCTCGCGCCCGACCAGCGCTACAGAAAATACCTCACCGCCATCGACTAGGCTGAGCAGCGACAGCAGCGCGTCGGCTGGAAAATACACATAGCGCGGCATCTCTCCAGACTCGCCAATCACATCTCCCTCGCTCAGCTCTACCGCTTCCAGATGGGGCAGCAGACGCTGGTAATCTGAACGTGGCAGGGCGCCAAGGATCTTATTCGCAACTGGCAGATGGGTCGGCAACATGTAATTCTTAGGAGGCAATGGGGGCTTGACGGGCTGAGCGTAAGCGCTCAAGCCCTGTTCCTCGACTTGTGTACGCAGACGTACAGAACTATTGTTGCCACTGCTGCGCGGTTTGACCAGCCCCCTAGGTCAAGGCTTGCCCCTTTTGTGGCACGCTGTGCCCGGAACAAAGAGATATTTCTTTACTTGCAATGCTGGGCCGCAGTCGCCGCCGCAGCGCAAAATGGCGGCTCTAGGCCGGTCTAACGCGCGCCGCGCATACCGACCTGGAGTGAGGCAAGCGATGTTCCTGCTTTCTGCATACCCTGGCCATAGGGCCGGACGGCTGGCCCTGCTGTGCAGCGTTGGCCTGCTGGCGGCTTGCGCCGCGCAACCGATTGCCGCCACGCCGCCCTTCATGGACCTGCCCGCGCGCTGGCAGGACAGGGAGCTGGCGCGCGCCAGCCCGCTGGCCGATTGGTGGCGCCGCTTTGATGACGCGCAGCTCAGCGCGCTGGTGCAGGGCGCACTGGACGCCAACCCCTCCATCCAGTCGGCGCGCGCCGCCGTTCGCCAAGCCCGTGCCCTGCGCGATGTGGCCGATGGCGGCCTCTACCCGGGTCTCAACAGTTCATTGGGTGCCAGCCGCAATACGGTGGACAGCCGGTCCACCGATGGCGCCAGCCTTGGCCTGGATGCGAGCTGGGAGGCGGATGTGTTTGGCAACCTGCGCGCTGGCGTTAGCGCCGCCGATGCCGGCCTGAACGCCAGCGTGGCCAGTCTGGGCGATGTGCAGGTGTCGGTGGCCGTCGAGGTGGCGCTGGCCTATCTGGCGCTGCGCAGCGCGCAGCAGCGCCTGCAGATTGCCCGCAGCAACCTGGCCAACCAACAAGACACCCTGCAGATTGCCGACTGGCGGCTGCAGGCCGGGTTGGTCACCACGCTGGAGACCGAACAGGCACGCGCCGCGCTGGAGCAAACGCGCGCCACCCTTCCCGCACTGCAGACCACCATAGAGCAGAACGCGCATGCGCTGGCTATTTTGAGTGGGCGCACCCCCGAGGCCCTGCTGTCTGAACTGGCCCCGGTGCACGCCGTGCCGCAACCGGACGAGGACATTGCGTTGAGCTTTCCGGCCGAGACCCTGCGCCAGCGCGCCGATGTGCGCGCCGCCGAGTTCCAGATCACGGCGGCTGCGGCCCGCCTGTCGCAGGCGCAGGCTGCGCGCCTGCCGCGCTTTACCTTGGGCGGCTCTATCGGGCTGAACGCGCTGAGCCTGGCCGGCCTCATGGGTGTGGGAACTGGTGCCACGGCGGTGAGTGGGTTGCTGGCCAATGTGTCGCTGCCGCTGTTCAAGGGTGGCGCACTCAATGCCCAGGTGCGCGCCCAGCAGGCCGCCCTTGAGCAGGCACAGACCGGTTACAAGACCATTGTGCTGGGTGCCCTGCGCGATGTGGAGGACGCTTTGGTGGTGCTGCGCGGAGACCGCCTGCGCCTGGCCAGCCTGCGCCTGGCCGCCACCAGTGCCGCCAACGCCGCGCAACTGGCCAGCCAGCGCTTTCAAAGCGGCCTGATCGATTTTCAAACCCTGCTCGACACCCAGCGCAGCCAGCTCAGCACCCAGGACAGCGTGGCCAGCGCCTATGCCGCAGTCAGCGCCGACCATGTGCGTCTGTACAAGGCGTTGGGCGGGGGCTGGAACAGTGACCTGAGGAACTCCGAACTATGACCACCCCCCCACCCCCTGCAACCCAAGCGTCGGCCAGTGCGGCCAGCGCCTCGATCGCCGCCCTGTTGAACGAACCACCGCCGCGCGCCTGGTACCGCCGCCCCTGGGTCTGGGTCAGCGCCCTGGCATTGCTGCTGCTGGCAGGCGGCATGTGGGTCTGGCAGGCCCGCAAGGCGGCCAATGCCGCGCCGACCTACAGCACGCAGGCCGCCAGCATGGGCAATCTGACGCTCACGGTGACTGCCAACGGCACGCTGCAGCCGACCCGCTCCATCAACATCGGCAGCGAGCTCTCGGGCACCGTGCTCAAGGTGAATGTGGATGTGAACGACCATGTGAAAAAAGGCCAGGTCATGGTGGAGCTCGACACTGCTAAGCTGGGCAACCAGATCCTGCGCTCACAGGCCACCATTGCCTCGGCCAAGGGCAAGACGGCGCAAACCGCAGCCACTCTGGCCGAGGTGCGCGCCACGCTGGCAAGGCTCGAAGAGGTGGCACGCCTGTCGGGTGGCAGGGTGCCCTCGCTGACCGAGTTGGACCAGGCACGCGCCACCGTCAGCCGGGCCTTGGCCGATGAAGCGAGCGCAAGTGCCGCAGTGCGCGACGCCGAGGCCGCCTTGGCCACCGACCAGATCAACCTGAGCAAGGCCTCCATCAGGGCGCCCTCGGATGGCATTGTGCTGACGCGCGCGGTGGATCCCGGCAATGCCGTGGCCGCCACGCTGCAGGCCGTGACCCTGTTCACCCTGGCCGAGGACCTGGGCAAGCTGCGCCTGTGGGTCTATGTGGACGAGGCCGATGTGGGCGCGGTCAAGGTCGGGCAAAGCGCCAGCTTCACCGTCAGCGCCTTTGTGGCGCGCCAGTTCCCGGCCACCATCACCCGCGTCGGCTTTGGCTCCACCATCACCGATAACGTGGTCACTTATCTGACCTATCTGGACGTGGACAACGCCGACCTTTCGCTGCGCCCGGGCATGACGGCCACAGCCACCATCACCGCCACCCAGCGCCAGAACGTGCTGCTGGTGCCCAACAGTGCGCTGCGCTTTACCCCCGGCGCCACGGCGGCGGGCGCGCCCAAGAAGGGCATGACGGCCAGTCTGCTGCCGCGCATGCCGGGCAACAACACGCGCAAGCCCGCCGCCGAGGGTGCCAGCACCGCTTTGGCCAAGCGGGTCTGGGTGCTGCCTGCGGATGGCAAGGGCGAGCCGGTGGCCGTGGCGGTCACGCCCGGCATCACCGATGGGCGCATGACCGAGATCACCGCGGGCGAGCTCAAGGCCGGCATGCTGGTGGTTACCGACAAGAAGCTGGGCACAGCGCCATGAGCAGCGCGGCCACCATCAGCCCCGCTGGCGGCGCGCTGATCGAGCTGCGCGGTGTCAGCAAAACCTATGGCAGTGGCGCCGCTGCGCTGAACGCGCTCAGCGGCATCGACCTGTCGATTGCGGCCGGTGAATTTGTCGCCATCATGGGGCCCAGCGGCTCCGGCAAGTCCACCGCCATGAACATCCTGGGTTGCCTCGACACGCCCACCACCGGCCAGTACCTGTTCAAGGGTGCGCATGTGGAGGCACTCAGCCGCGACCAGCGCGCGCGCCTGCGTCGGCGCTACCTGGGCTTTGTGTTCCAGGGCTTTAACCTGCTGGCGCGCACCTCGGCGCAGGAGAATGTGGAGCTGCCCCTGCTCTACCGTGGCGACAGCGCCGCCGATCGCCGCGTGGCCGCCACCCGGGCCTTGCAATCGGTGGGTCTGGGCGGCTGGGAGGGCCATACCCCGGCCGAACTCTCGGGCGGGCAACAGCAGCGCGTGGCGATTGCGCGCGCCATTGTCACCAACCCGTCGGTGGTGCTGGCCGATGAGCCCACCGGCAATTTGGACACCCGGCGCAGCCACGAAATCATGGGCCTGCTGCTGGCGCTCAACCGCGACCAGGGCATCACCGTGCTGATGGTCACGCACGAGCCCGACATGGCGGCCTATGCGCGGCGCATGGTGAGCTTTGTGGACGGGCGCGTGGCCCGCGACGAGGTCAATCCGCACCCGATCACGCAGGCGCCGCAGGCCACTCAGCTGGCAGGGAGTGTCTGATGTGGAGCAGCGTTTTTCTGTTGGCCCTGCGCTCGGTGCGGCGCAATATGCTGCGCTCGTTCCTGACCATTTTGGGCATCGTCATCGGTGTCAGCGCCGTCATCACCATGGTCACGTTGGGCAATGGCGCCACTGCGGCCATTCAGCTACAGATCACCAGCCTGGGCACCAATTTGCTGTTGGTTTCGCCGGGCCAGCGCGTCATGGGCGGCGGCGGTGGGGGGGGCGGTGTGCCGCAGTTCACCGAGGCCGACGCGCAATCCATTGCCGCGCAGATTGGCGGCGTGGCGGCAGTGGCACCCCAGGGGCGGGCCGCTGCGACGGTGGTGGCCAATGGGCGCAACTGGGCCACCAATGTCACCGGCAGCAGCAATGACTGGTTTGCTGCGGGCAACTGGAAAATAGCCAGCGGACGCAGTTTTGCCGACGAAGAGCAGGTGGGCGGCAGCGCCGTTTGCATCATCGGCGAGACCGTGCGACGCGAAATTTTCGGCGGCACGGTGGGCCAGACCGGCCTGGGCGATTTGCTGCGCGTGAAGCAGTTTTCCTGCACCGTGGTGGGCGTGCTGGCCGCCAAGGGGCAGGGCGGCATGGGCGACCAAGACGACATGGTGCTGTTGCCGCTGCGCACCCTGCAGCGTCGCGTCACCGGCAACCGCAGGGTCGGCACGCTGGCCGTGTCGATGGAGGACGGCAGCGACAGCGCCACCGTCAAGGCCTCGCTGCGCCAACTGCTGCGCGAGCGGCGCAAGTTGGCCGAGGCCGATCCCGACAACTTCAACATCTTTGACACCCAGCAGTTGGCCGACACCCTGTCGAGCACCATGGGCGTGCTAACCAGCCTGCTGGGCGCGGTGGCGGCGGTGAGCCTGCTGGTGGGCGGCATTGGCATCATGAACATCATGCTGGTCAGCGTGACCGAGCGCACCCGCGAGATCGGCCTGCGCCTGGCCGTGGGCGCGTTGGAGGGCGAGGTGTTGCTGCAGTTCCTGATCGAGGCGGTGGTGCTGTCGGCGCTGGGTGGCGTGATCGGCGTGCTGATTGCCACTGCGGCCTCTTACCTGCTGTCGGGGATGATGGAGGTGCCCTATGTGTTTGACCTCGGCATCAACCTGTTGGCCCTGCTGTTCTCAGCCGGCATTGGCGTGGTGTTTGGCTACTTCCCGGCGCGCCGCGCCGCGCAGATGGACCCTATCGAGGCGCTGCGCCATGAGTAGGTTGTTGCTGGCCGCGTTGCTGTTGTGGGGCAGCGCGCTGCAGGCTCAGAGCGCGCCCGAAGCGTCCGGCGAAGAGGCAGCCCTGCAGGTCTGGCGCCAACAATTTGCCCAGGAGGTGGAGCGCCGACTGGAGCTGCCGGTGCAGGCGCAGCAGGCCTATATGGCGCTGCTGCAACAGGCACTCAGCGCAGCGGGCGTTACCGACAGCAGCCCCCAGGCCTATGTGCTGGTGGACCGCAGCGCGCAGGTGCAGGCGGCCTTTGTGCTGGTGCGCACCAGTGACGCCGCGCTGCATTGGCTGGGTGCCAGCCCCGTGTCCACCGGCAAGCCCGGAAGCTACAACCACTTTGTCACGCCGCTGGGCGTGTTTGCCCACAGCCTGGACAACCCGGACTTTCGTGCCCAGGGCACCTTCAACGAGAACCACATTCGCGGCTATGGCCTGCGCGGCATGCGCGTGTTTGATTTCGGCTGGCAGGACGCATTGCGCGGCTGGGGCAAGGGTGGCATCAGCCCGATGCGGCTGCAAATGCATGCCACCGATCCCAACCGCTTGGAGGGCCGCCTAGGGACGGTGCAGTCCGAGGGCTGCGTGCGCATCCCTGCCAGCCTGAACCGTTTTTTGGACCTGCATGGTGTGCTGGACCGCGACTACGAAGCGGCCTTGGCCGCCGGCGACAAGCTGTGGGTGGTGCGACCCGGCAGGCCCCTGCTGCCCTGGCTGGGCCGCTATTTGGTGGTGATCGATTCGCAGGCGCCGCAGCGCCCGGAATGGTCTACGCAGCAGAGCGCTTTGCGTGCGCTTACGGCCGCGGCGCATCCACGCCATAGGCCTGCATCAGCAGCGCCTCGTCTTCCTTGCTGAGCTTGCCCTCGGCGCGGTAGACCAGCGCGGTCATCACCGCACCGGTTTGTACCGGACGGTCCTCGGGCTCACCTAGGCCACTGTCGCTGTTCCACTCCTTGGGGAACTTGGGCCACCAGCAGGTGCCTTGGCTGATCATGTGTATCCAATAGCTGCTGATGCCTTCCATGGTTTCCAGGCAAAACTGGTTGGCGCTGCGCATGCCGCAGAAGGTGGTGGATGTATGGCGAATATGTTTGGGAATTCCGTTGTTGCCGGGGCCGTCTTCCATGTAGCGGCGGATGTATTCCCAGTTGTAGGTCGTCTGCATTTCGGCCAAGGCATTCACGCCAACAAAGATGGTGTCCTCGCCCTTGCAACTGGTGTCATGGGGGTCGTCTGCAGGATGGTGCAAAACCAAGCAAGTGCCTCCCGGGCGAAACGCCTTGTTCGTGCGCTTGAAAAACGGATCGTAGGGCAGCCAATTGAGATTGGCCACCATGCGATCCCAGTCCAGCACCGCATTGCCGCCGCAGTCGTCAGGGCGCAGCACATACACCTTGCGTGTCTTGCGGTTGAAGCGGATGCGTCCGCGCAGGGGGTGATAGAACAGGGTGAAGCCGCCCATTTTCCAGAGCATGTGGTAAAGAACAAAGGAAAAGCATGCGCCGAATGGAAATGCCAACGACCAAGCGAACACTATGTCCCCCCAATCCCAGTTGCCAATATCGGAGGGGCCATAAATGATGAGGTGGTCAAACAGCAGTGGATGCACTCCCATTCCGTACCAAAAACTAACGCCAAAGAGTGCACACAAAAGAATCCAACCTAGAATAAAAATAATCGACCACTGGTTATCTGAGTCCGGACTCACTATCTCCAAATAGGCGTCGTTCTGTGCGTAGGCTGTACGACCTAAAAGCGAGAATTCACCGTCCACATGAACCGCTTCCTTTTTTGGGTAACCCAACTTGCTTTGGGGCTGATCTAGCAGCAGTGTTTTACGGGCAGATGCCACTGAACGCTGGGCAAGGCGATGGTATATCCATTCGTAAGGAAACATGGTGATGTCCCGCCTAGTTCAGCGCAGCCACTGCATTGGCCTGGGCTTGCAAGGTGTCCCACAAGTTCTTGTGGATGGGGTCTTTGCCTTGGCGCTCTTTGTTTAAGGGGTTGTCTTTTAGCCAAACCAGCCAGTCTGCCTCTTTCAGATACATCACGGCTATTGTGGTGACAACGGCGATGACGGCGCCTATTAGCGTGATTGTGGCGCCCATACCAATGATGATGTTGGCAAGGAGGGAGCCACCTTCCATGACAAGGGTGTAGGAGCCAGCTAAAGCAAGCGCTGTTCCAAATGCACTCGCATATTGCATCCTCGAAAGCGCATTCAAGCCCCTTTCTGAGTTTGTTCGCGCATCCCAAATGTCCAACGCCATAGAAATCGCTGCCGCAGGCGCCAAAAACTTCAGTGCAGCAATGCGCAAGCTACGCAGGTGCGCCACTTGCAGTGCGTCAGCTTTGACGGCAAACGTTGGATCCCTATATACATCCATCCCCCTCACCCCCTTGTAAATCGTTTCCTCATAGGCCTTGGCCCGGTAGTCCAGCACACTGCCTATGGCTTGCAGGGTTTGGCTCACCATCTCGGTGCTGGTGCGCAGGTCGCGCTTCACCCCGGTTTGTATGCCCTTGAATAGGCCAAACAGCATGTCAAAAGATGCACCTAGCAAAGCCGACCGGCTGCCCGGCACGGCGCCCAGGGCGCGTGTGGCCACCATGGTCCTTGCCTCTCTTTGAATGGCCTGTGCAGCCTGGTTGAGGCGCTCTGCTTCTTTCACTGCGGCCCCAATGGTCTTGGCATGCTGCTGCGCGGTGCTGCCCAATGTGGCCGTTGCCTGTAGCGCCAGAAAGCTGGCAATGCGCGCCTCGACTTGGGTGGCGGGTAGGCCGCTGATGGTCTGCATGGTTTTGAGTCCCAACAAACTGCCCACGGTGCCCAGCCAGGCATTCTTTTTCAGAAAGCCACTTTCGCTGATGGCAGGGTAGGCCTCCATGAATCCGATGAACTTGTCGCTCAAGGCCAGCTTGGAGCTTTGGATTTTTAGTTTTTCTGTGAGCCAGTCGATGATGGGCGTGCTCGGGTCGGGTGCAATGGAGGTAGGTGCGTTGGCAGCATTGGCATAGTTGATCTGAAGTTGTTTGTTGCCCCCGCTTAAGGTCAGCGCCATCAGGGTGTTGCCTGTGAGCGCGGCATCGGCCAGCCACCGGTGACCGACAGCGTTATCGCTCACATGGCTGATGGCGAGTGCGGCGGCCTGGGCCAGTTCGACAGCGCCACCGCGCGAGGCCACATTTTTGTCACTGGTGTTGTACAGGGCCAAAGCCCTTGTGTGCAGGTCTTGGCCCAGCCATGCCACATGGTCTTGGCCCAGCGCGTTTTGAAGTGCCTGGGTCTCATCGAGTTTGCTTTGTCTGGCCTTGGTGACGGCATCGGCCGTTTGCTGGTCAAACAGCTCAGTCCACTTGTTGTCCATCTCCTCCAGGCCTGCTTTCTGCTGCTTTTCTTTGAAGTCTTTTTGACTCTTCACTAGCGCTTTGCGGTGCGTTTCTATACGGTCAAAGTATTCCTGCGTGGACTCGTTGGGGTGGCGCATGGGCTGGCTGGTGAGCGATGTTTTTTGCACATACTCGGCCGCGCGCTTTGCGTGCGCTTCGGACTTGGCAACCAGCCCTTTCTTGATGGTTTCGCGCATGTTTTGTGCAACAAAGGCGGTTTGAAAGGCCCACTCGTTGCTGACCTTGGGGCCCAGACCTGCGGCGTGCTCTATTTGCCATTGAGGGAATCCGGCGGCGGCTTCTGTCTGCTGATGGCCCAGCTCTTGGGCGATGCCAAAGCTGTCTTCACAGGCCACCACTGCGCCACCCTTGGCTTGCAGAAGTTCGGCCATTTTGTCGAGGCGGCTGCCGTGGCGGCCTTTGTAGTTGCCGTAGTCGCGCGGCACGGGGCTTCCACGCATGACCCAGAATTTTCCCTTTGGGGGTCTTTCTACGGCTTGGGCGCCATCTTGGGCGACCACCGCGTTCGAGGGCAATTCTTCAAACCAACGCTGGCCGTTAACCTCCCAATAGCGGGCGACCTCGCCTTGGCCCCATTCCCGCTCCGGTAGCGAAGAACCCATCACGCCATACAGCAAAGACTCACTGGCATCGCGCACCGTCTCGCTTTTCAGGGCCGCAAATTCCATCACCTGGGTGTTGAGTTGGCCGGGTTGGGTGCTGTCTTTTTGGGCCTTGTTGCCATCGGCCCAGCCTGAGACATCGAACGCCTGCATGTATTTGGCAGGGTCGGCCTTGAGGGTGGCGTTGAAGTGCTCGGGATCCATCGGGTCGGCGCTGAATACGTAGTACACCTTTTCAACGGTCTTGACCGCATCGACCCATACCAGGCTCATGTTGGAAGGGCGGTCGTCCACCGCGCAGGCCTTGTGGGGCTTGGCCTGGGCAGGTGCGTCGATGTTGAACTCGCTCAAATAGCCATGCGGGTGCACCACATAGCCCTTCCATGCATCCGCAACCACCGGTGCGCTGCGTTTGACGTGGACGTACAGGTAGCCCGGGCGCAGCATGCGCAGGTTGTAGGCGGCATTTTTCAGTGCCACGCCACCGGGATGGGCGCGCAGGTTGCCGCCAGGCGCCAGTTGCTTGAGTGCGGCCATGTGCGTTGCATCGCGGCTGTAAGCCACGCCGTAGCGGGTGAAGAGCAGGGGCAGGCCTTTGCGGTTGCAGTTGGCGCAGGGTGTGGGGCAGGTTCCAGGTGTTGACATAGTGGTGTGGCTGTGCAGCAAGTGGTGGGTGCAATAGGAGCTGGCGCGAGGCCTAAGCGACTTCCAAAAAGGCCTTGCCAAAGCCGCTATCCGGATGGCTTTGCATATGGCTCTGGATGGCCCGCAAGCGCGCCACTTGGGCGGGCTCTGTCCATGCAATGGGCAGGTGCTGCGTGGACGGGGTGCCGGTGCCGATCCAGGTGCACAGTGCAAAGTCCACCAGATCCTGGCCTTTGAGGCCATGCGTTGCTCCGTCTGTCAGCAAGCCATCCATCTGGTTGGCGTTGGGCTGGTAGGGCCCGGGCAGGCCCATGTCGTCGAAGGCGCGCCAGGCCTGGTTGCCGGCCATGCTGGAGTGGGCCTGATGCCACTGGGTGTTGCTCAACAGGCGGGTGATGGTGGGTGGCGTGCTTGCGCTTTGCAGGTATTTTTCGCGTTCGGCCTGTACCGCTTCTTTGCCAGGGCGCAGCGCGATAAACCACTCCGATGCCACCGTTTGCAGGCTCCTGTTCGAGCGGCCCTCAAGGGGTTTACCCCATTGCCTTGGCACAGCCCACCACTGATGCACCGGCCCCATCCAGAGGACGCGGGCGACCAAGCCGATTCCATACGGCTTGCATGACGCGTGGGTCCTGGTAGCGAAACAGATAGTCGCGTTCGAATGCAGGGTCTGTATCCCTGGGTTCCGGCCGTTTTTGCAGGCCCAGTTGCACCCAATGCTCTGCCACCGATGCGGCCAGATCGTCTGCTTGGCCCCAAATCACAGCCGAAAAGTGATGGGGAACCAGTCGCTGTTCACTGGCGTGACAAGCTTGCGCGACACACAGGCGCAGCCAGTGCAGCAGGGCATGCGCGTCTGGATCTGTGAGGTTTGTCAACTGCTCCGGTGGGATCGCAATGAGCTGCGGTGCCTCGTCGGGCTGGTTCAAAAAATAGCCATCGGGCACAGGGATACGGCTTTTGGCCAAGGCAGCCAGGCTTGCTTGCAGCGCTTGGGCCAAAGGGTTTTCGTTCCAGCTATTGAGCACCACGCAGGCGCCAAGACCTTGTTGGGCATTCTGGCCGAGCATGTGTATCAGCTGGTCTATCAGCGCGCATCGCGACGCACTGAGTTCCAAACCGATCTCATCCAGGGCAATGGTTTCTTCTGCCATCACAAGGTCCTTTGCTTGCTTGGGTTCATGGCCTGCCGCATCACCTGGCCACCGATCCTGCGCCGCCGGCACTGGCTGCTTGGGACGCCACTTTGCAACCGGCGGTCAACACCGGCAATACCACCGGCCTGCTCTTGGGTCCCTCCATAGCAATGGAGGCGGCGTTCATGTCCCACACGCCTGCCGTGCCATGCGTGAGGTTGGCGTTCAGGATGCTGAAGCTGCCCCCTGCGTTGATGCTGAGTTCTTCCTCGGCGCTCAGGGTGATGTTCTCAGCGGTCTCGGTGATGCTGATCTTGGACAGGATGTGGATGCCTTGGTCCAGCGCGTTGACTTCGATACGTCCACCCCAGGACATCAGCTTGATACCGGTTTGGTACGCAAAGATGCGCACAGCCTCTTTGGCGCTGACCAGAAAACTTTTGGCGCTGCTGATGCTGGTGTGGCCGCCGCTGGTGAGGGCGTGGTGGCGCCCGCTGTGCTGGTGCGTGCTGCCGGGGGTGGTGGAGGCAATGCCGGCCGGGCTGGCGATGACGATGTGCGGCTCTGCCAGCTCGGGGAACTTGCCAGCCTCAGCGGCTGGGCCCTTGACGGCGTCGTTCTGTTTTTGGAGGTCCTTGGCCACATCGCCCTGGTCGGTGGCGTCCTGCGCCAGATGCTGCGCGGCCACATCGCCCAGACTTGCATGCTGGGCCTGCGCTTGACTCAAGCGGGCCGTGGTTTCACCCATGTCTTTGGCGTGGGCCTGCGCGTTCGGTCTTGCTTCGGTGCTGATCAGCAAACCGTCCTTGGCTCGGATGGCCCCATGGCCATCGGTGCGCAGCTCAAAGCCTTCGCCGCGTGCATCCTTGCGACCGGCGTGGTCTTCGATGCGGGTGAGGTGACCCAGACTCAAGCTGCTGTGTTGGTGGTCGCTCTTGAGCTGGGCCTGGATCTTTTGCTCGGTGTCGTCGAGCACCAGATGGTTGCTGCGCCCTGCTGCGCTATTGCCGCCACCGGGAACCAGTTCACGGCTTCTGAAGCCCGACAGGGCCTGCTGGTCGGGCAGGCTCCAGGGCGGCTGGTTCAGTGCGTTGAACAGCCGGCCCTTCACAAAAGGCAGGTCCGGGTCGCCCCCCAAAAAGTCCACCAGCACCTCTTCGCCAATGCGCGGCAGATGCATGGCACCGAGCTGGTTGCCGGCCCAGGCGCTGGAGACGCGCACCCAGCAGGAGCTGTTCTGATTGCTTTGGCCGTAGCGGTCCCAGGGGAATTGCAGCTTGATGCGGCCCAGGCTATCCGTATACATATTGCTCTCGGCGGTGTCGGCAGCAGGTCCCACCACCAAGGCAGTTTCAGGCCCGCCGGTCTTGGGTTTGTGCTGGGTAGCCACAGGGCGCAGGGCCTCGGAAGTGGGCTGCACCATAAAGCTCACCTCAACGCGCCATTGCCCGGTGAGCCGCTGCACATCCGATAACGCCACCACAGCATTGCGCTGCGTGTCCTCGCTGACGTTCTCGATCACCCACTGCGTATCCAACACGATGTACTCCGCATTGGCCTTCTCCTGCGGATGCCCGGTCAATGTGAAGGTGCAGCCCGGAACGATGCCGCGTACATGGCCCACACCCTGCGCGCGCAGTCCACCCTGGCGCAGGGCCTGCATGCGCAGACGTGCCAGATGCCCGCCCTGCTCCTCGGTCTGGTTGGCCTGCTTGTCGGCACCCCGGTTGGGCTGGCTGTAGTCGCTGCCACCCACGCCTGCCTTGTCTCCGCGCCACAGATAGACCTCCTGCTTTGCCTGCCCGGTCTTGCGCGGTGCGGCCGCACCTGCAGCCAGCGTTGCACGGGGCCGCGTGTAGTCGTATTCGCGGGACGCATAGCTGCCGCTGGTGAGCGCATCCACCGGGCTAAAGCCGTGGATGTATTCGCGGTCTATTTTGTGGCCCAGCGGATAAAAGGGAATCTGGTGGTACGCACTGACGCCCTGATCTTCCTGTGTGACCTGAAACGCGCCATTGTGGTCGCTCCAAATCAGGCGATGCACACCAGCGCCGTGCTGGAAGTAATACGAAATGCCCCACTCCTGCATCAGCCTTGTGATGAATTCAAAGTCGGTCTCGTTGTATTGAACCTGGTAGTCGCGCTTTGGATAGCTTTCGATAAGACGCTTGGTGGCGGCAAAACGATAGTCCGATAGCACCGCCTCTATCACTTCCACTGGCGTCTGGTTCTGGAACACCTTGCAGTCGGTACTCAGCGTGGCCAGATGCAACCAGGGCCGCAGCGTCAACTCATACAAAGCGTGGCGACTGTCTTCACCTATAAAACGCGCTTCCACGATCAGCCCGGAGATCTCGCGCACCCCCGCACCCTGGTTGGCCGCAGCACCACCGGGCATGCCCGGCACAAACAAACCATGGCCTTCGAGCTCTATGCAGCAGGTCAGCTCCAGCCCGACAAAGGCGTCGAGATCGAAGTTGGAACCGGCGCCCGCCATGAAGTTCAGGGCGTCGGGCGTCTGCAGGGTCAGTCGGTATTCGAATAGCGCGTTGACGCCTTCCGAACCTTCGAGCTTGAGTGGAACCAGCGCGGGCAGGCCGGCCACTATGGGAATAGCGGGGCTTTTTACGGTGAGGGCACGAGGTGCATGGAATAAACCAGTCATACAAACTCCGTTGGCTGCGTCGCATCGTAAACGCGACGATGCGACAAGGAAACAAATGGGCTTTTGCAGGTCAGAGCGACCTGGGGAGATGTATGTAGTGGCGCCGCATGATGGTCAGAAGCGCAACGGGTCCGCTTCATTCGATGCGCTAGGGCTTGCCCTCTGCATGAATGATTAACAGAAGGTCAGCGCGGATTATAGGAAGCGTAACAGCCAGTCGTTTGCGCCACCCTCACGCGTTGGCCAGTGCAGCCTGGCGGTGGCCGGTGATGCCGTAAACGCAGCGCCATCATGCGCCTGAGCTATTGGCGCCAACTTCACGCAAACTTCACAATCCACGGTAGGCGAAACAAGGCGGTTCGCGTTGTAGGTGAAGGGTTTCAAATGTTTGAAGTCACCGTCTACTACCCAACAGGAATAATCATGAAGTCTCCAGTCCGCGCCCTCGTTATCGCCCTTGGTTTGTTTTGTGCCGCAGGCGCATTCGCGCAAACTGCAGCACCCGCCATCAAGGCAGCAACTCCAGTGGCAGCACCGGTAGCCGTTGCATCACCTGCAGCGCCAGCTTCGTCGGCAGTTGCCGTCAAGCCTGTTGTCAAGGCCGCAACTCCAGTGGCAGCGCCTGCTTCGTCAGCCGCCGTCAAGCCTGTGGCCAAGGCCGCCACTGCGGTTGCCGCCGGCGGCGGTGACGGCAAGGTCTGGGTCAACACCAAGTCCAAGGTTTACCATTGCGAAGGCACCAAGTCTTACGGCACGACCAAGGTGGGTGAGTACATGACCGAAGCCGACGCCAAGGCCAAGGGCAACCATGGCATCCAAGGCAAGAGCTGCGCCAAATAATGGACGCATAGCTGATGGCAAAAAAAGGGGCGCCTCTGGCGCCCTTTTTTTTGCGCCAAGAACATGCGCGCTTGTGAATGTGTTGTTACTTCAGACAATACATCGGGCGTTATGTTTAGCTGGAGCGCAAAACAACAAGCCCTCACCTTGCAATTTACTATTGTTTGCGTATCATGCTAATAGTTGTCCGCTGTGCGGATTCACGCATTTCAAGAATCAAGGTGATTTATGGCAGAAACAATCGACCACGGCACCCTTTCCCGGCTTGTAGAGGCTGGGGCAGTTCAGGGTGCTCACATCGTGGGCCAAAGCGGCGGCTGGGCCGTCCTGGTCAAGTACGGCATGACAGAGCGGCCTTTGGCCGCACAGCGCAGCCGTCAGGTGCGGTTGTTCAAGAAGTTTGAAACGCTGGTGTCGTATTTGAAAAACATTGGCATTGCCCGCTTTGATGTGGACGCGGCCAACTACGACACCACCGTGGCGACCACCAGCCGCAGGCCCGACCGGACCGAGGCATTAAAGCGTGCCCATGAGGCCGTGGCTTATGACACTTGGTTTCGTGAGCAAGTACAAGCCAGTATTGATGATCCACGCCCCAGCGTGGCGGGCGAGCTGGTCGAGGCGAAGTTTGCCGCCAAGCGTGACGCACTGCGTAAGCAGATGGGCATTGCGTGAAGGTCGTTTGGAGGCCCATGGCCGAGGCCGACCGGGAAATCATCTTTGACCGCATTGCCCAGGACAACCCCGGCGCAGCCATTGCGCTAGACGAAGACTTGATGGCTAAAGCGGAGCAGGCACGGCAAACCCCGACCCTCTACAAGCCAGGGCGCGTCAAGGGCACGCGGGAAATTGTGGTGCGGCCCAACTATGTGATGGTCTATCGGGTTGAAGGCGACACACTCGCTGTGCTGCGCGTGTTGCACGCCCGCCAAAATTATCCATAACCATGTCAAACGACTCAGAAAACTACGCACTCCCTGGGTCAGGTTTCTGTGAGCACAAGCGGGTCAGAAAACATGAGCGCCAAAGACGCGCGGCAAAGTCCTTGGCTGAAAAAGGGCTCCACGGCGATGGCGCAAAATCGTCCAATGCCTATTCCATGGAGCGCGCAATCGTGAGTATTTTTCGCAGCCTATTCAAACTGATGCTGCTGGCGTTCGCCGCCAGCATGGTGTTGGCCCTGTTGCTGGTGGGGCTCAGTGCCGCACTGCTGACCCTGCTCTGGAGTCTGCTGACCGGACGCAAGCCCGCAGCCTTTGCCACCTTCACGCGCTTTCGCGATGCCTCGCGCCAATTCCGGGGCAAAGCCTGGCAGGGTGGTGCTTCGTCGGCGCGTGGCCAAAGCGAAGACATTGTGGACGTGCAGGCGCACGAGGTGCGCGGCGTCCTGGAGGACAAGCGCTAGTCGCCGCACCCGCCGCCTGCTAGCGGGCTAACGCAGCTGGGTCAGATTAAATTCAGCTGCTCGCAGTTCGTCACGCTTGCGTTGAAGCCGGTGGTCGGTAGCGCGTAAGTCATCGCGGATGCGGTTGCGCTCATCGTCAATGGTTCTGCGGATTTTGTTGCGTTCGGCTTCCGAGTCGATTTTCCTGAGGCGCTGCTCTTCGTCGTGGCGCAGTTCCTGAAGCCTGTGCTCCAGGCTTTGTGTTTGCTGGTCCATGCTCCTTATTTCGTTGCGCAGCAAATAGACGGCGCGGGCAGTTTGGTAGCGCGGTATAAAAATGCTCTCGATGTCCGGTGAGCAGACCCCGGAATAGGACGCACCCGACAGCCCCAGGGGCACCGCATTCTCCCAGCGGCAATAGCTGCGCAGTCCCAGCGTGCGTCCCTGCTGGTAGGCCTGCTGGTCTATGCCCACATGGACCTTGGCGCAGTCCTCGGCGCGCCTGCCGAGTATGGACAGAGGCTCTCCACGTACGCCGTCACGCTGCCCGACCTCGCGCCAGTTGGCCAGTTGGCATTCTTCGGGTGACATGGTGGCGCAGGAGGCCAGCAGGAGTGCGAGGCCGCCTGCCAGGCCCATCTTGCAGGCGCTGAGAACTGGGTTCATGGGATGTTCCGGTTTTATTTTGCGATAGGGATGCTGCGCAATGGCCGGGTAGTGCCGGACTGCGCGCAACAGCGGGGACGTTTTACTTTACTACGCCAAGAGCCTCCATTTGCTGCCGCGATTGCATTGGCTATCTGCAATTTGCACCGGCCAAACCGCAGTAACACCTTGCCAAACAAAAGGCCAATGGAAGGCGCCCACCCAAGATCCTAGGGTTAACCCTTAGAATGCGTTCAATCAACTTTTCAGAAGGACTCACCATGTCCCCCATGCTTGCGCTTATCCAGCCGCTTGTTTCACCTATCCCATCGCAACAGCAGCAGCTGCAGACCTGCCTCCTGCGCGGAGCCGTGCATTGATGGCCGCCGCTCTGGACTACAGCGCCACCATGCCCTTGGCAATGGCTGATATGGCACGCGTGAGCAGCGAAGTGTTGGCGCTTCCGTTTGACATGGCGCGCGAACAATACGCCAAGTCGGTCCGAGCCGGTCTGGTCGAACGCTCGATGATTGCCTCGGCCCGCTTTGAGCGCGCCCTGAGTGCGTTGGAAGTGTTCACCCTGGGCTGCATGGCGCGGCGCTACTGAACTGGTAAGTCCTCCCAGTCCACCCACTGCACATGGTGGAGTTCGACATAGTGGGTGACGGATTGGCCCAATGTCGGGAAAAAATGTTCTGCACCTATGCGCTCAAACAGGCCGTAGCGCTTGAGGTGGTCTTTGACCGGCCCTTTGACCTGGGCAAAGCAAAGCTGAATGCCGCAGCCTAGCAATTCATCGTGCAGTTCGGCCAGCACATCGGCCGCCGTGGAGTCCACATCGGTGACCGGCTCCGCCGCAGCCACAACCCACCTTGTCGGCGTGGGCGCAGTGGAGACGGCGCGCAGAATGCTCTCGCGGAACATTTCGGCATTGGCAAAAAACAGAGGCGCATCCCAGCGAAACAGCACCAGGCCGGGTACCTGCTTGGCTTCGGGGTGGCGCGAGACGTCGTGGTAGCCCTTGATGCCGTCGATCCTGCCCAGCACCGCGTGGTAGGGACGCCAGGCGCGCCAGATAAACGCCATCAGGGAAATCGCCACGGCGATAAAAATGCCCTGCACCACACCCAGCAGCGCCACTCCCAGAAAGCAAACATTGGAGAGTACAAATTCGTCGCGCCGCAGCTGGTAGAGGCGTTTGACATCCTGCACATCCAGAATCGTCCAGGCGGCTGAAATCACCACGGCGCCCAGGGCCGCAGTGGGCAGGTACGCCATCAGACGCGGGGCAAACAGCAGCAGCAAGGCAATGCACAGGGCGCCCACTACACAGGTGACCTGGGTCTGCGCACCGGCCGCCTCGGCCACCGGCGTGCGTGAGGCACTGCTGCTGACGCAGAAGCCCTGGAACAGGCCGGCGGCCACATTGGCCAGCCCCAAGGCCATGATTTCCTGGTTCTCGTCCACATAGTATTTGCCGCGCCCAGCGTAGATGCGCGAGAGCACGCTCATGTCGGCGATAGACACCAGTGCAATCGCCACTGCGGTGGCCAGCAGGGTCGAGAATTCTTCACCGCTGACTGCGGGGATGCTGAACTTCGGCAGGCCCTGCGGCAGCACGCCCACCAGGGCGATGGGTGCGCCCTTGTCCAGTCCAAAGGCCAGCACCGCCAGCGTGGCGCCCACCACGGCCAGCAGCACGCCGGGCAGGCGCGGCCACCAGATCTTGCAGGCAAAAATCACCAGCAGGCAGCCCAGTCCAATGGCGCAGGTGAGCGGGTTGACCCGTCCGCCCAGCAGGCCCTGTCCCAGATCGGACAGCGACTCCAGCAGGCTGCCGCTTTGCACCTTCATACCCAGTACCTTGGGCAACTGCCCTACCAGCAGTGTCAGGGCAATGCCGTTGAGGTAGCCCGTGCGGATCGGCTTGGACAGCAGGTCGGTGACAAAGCCAAAGCGCGCCAGCCCCGCCAGAATGCAAAGCATGCCGCCCAGCAGCGCCAGCACGGCGGCCAGACCGGCGGCGCGCGCCGGGTCGCCATGTGCCATGGGCAAAACGGTGGCCGCGATCAGGGCCGTGAGAGCCGAGTCCGGGCCTATCACCAGGATGCGGCTGGGCCCGAACAGCGCATACACCAGCAGAGGGATGACGGTGGCGTACAGGCCGTAGATGGCTGGCAGGCCAGTGGCCTCGGCATAGCCCATGCCAACCGGCGCCAGCAAGGCCGTCAGCACCAGTCCTGCGCCCAGGTCTTTGGTGAAGGTGGATCGGTCGTAGTTGCGTAGCACCGACAGGCCTGGTAACCAGCGGCGCATGCGCGATACACGCGCATGGCGGGATTGGAACGGAGTATCGACAGAGGGAACGGGTGCGGTCATGGGTTGCCCTATTCTCCCGTGTTTTTTTGCGCGGACAGGCAAAAAAAGGGACGGCAAGCCGTCCCTTTTTCCAACTGCGAAAAGGACTATGCCTGGCGCACGATCAGCAGCGAGATCAGGCTGATGCGGGTCAGGTTTTCGGCCACGCTGCCCACCAGCAGGCGCTCAAAGCCGCGCACACCGTGCGCGCCTATTACCAGCAGATCGGCACCCCAGGCCTGTGCTGCGTCGGCAATGGTTTCTGCCACGCGTCGGTTGGAAGACTCGATCAACATCTGCTCACTGATGCAACCGGCGGCCTTGGCGCGGGCCAGGGCTTCGTCCAGCATGGTGTTGGCAGCGGCGCGAATTTCGGTCTTGATCTTGTCCACGTCGATGTAAGAACCCAGGCCCATACCGTGCTGCATCAGACCGGCCTCGTCGGCCACAAAGGCGATGCAGATGCTGGCCTTGAGAGAGCCGGCCAGGACGATGGCCTCGTCCAATGCCTTGCGTGCCGTGGAGCTGTTGTCGATGGCGACAAAAATTTTCTTGTACATGGTTGCTTGACCTTTCGTTTAATGGACGACCATCAGGGTGAACGGGAACACATAGGCCTGCAGCGTTACAAAGATGCCGACCAGGCAGGCCAGTGCGATCGAGTGGAAGAACACAAAGCGCAGGATATCGCCTTCGTGGTTAAACCAGCGCGTGGCAGTGGAGGCCACGACGATGCTTTGTGCGTCAATCATCTTGCCCATCACACCGCCCGAGCTGTTGGCTGCACCCATCAGGTTGGGCGACAGTCCGAGCTGCTCGGCCGCCACTTTTTGCATGCCGCCAAACAGCACGTTGGACGCCGTGTCAGAGCCGGTCATGGCCACGCCGATCCAGCCCATCAGGGTGCCGAAGAAGGGGTAGAACACGCCCGAATTGGCAAACGCCAGACCCAGCGTGGTGTCTGTGCCGGAGTAGCGCGTCAGCGTTCCCAGGCCCAGCATCAGCACGATGGTGGCGAGCGAGTAGCGCACCAGCCAGGCGGTGCGCCCGAAGGTCTTGACGATTTCCCAGGGCTTGTAGCTCATCACCAGAGCGCCGATGATGGCGGCCAGCAAAATGCCGGTGCCGGTGGCAGACAGCAAGTTGAGCGTGTAGACAGCGGCTTCCTTGGTGGGATGCGCGACCACGGGGGCCACTTTCTCAATCATGTTGTGCAGGCCGACCATTTCGAACTTGGGCGCGTAGATGCCGTTCAAAAAGTTCTTGACCGGGGGCAGGCCCCAGACAAACACAAAGCCGGTCAGGATGGCCCAGGGGGTCCAGGCCTTGATCAAGGCTTCGCGGCTGTGCACCACGGCCGCAATTTCGTCCTTGGCATCGCCGCCGTCGTGCTCATGGCCCTTGAGTGAAGTCGAGCGCCAGATTTTCTTGGGTTGCCACACGCGCAAAAACAGGATCAGCGAGACCATGGAAACAATGGCTGCAATGATGTCCACCAGTTCTGGGCCGATGAAGTTCGACACCAGGTATTGCGGGATGGCAAACGACAAGCCCGTGACCAAAATGGCCGGCCAGATTTCCATCATGGCCTTGCGTCCGGCAAAGGCCCAGATCAGCCAGAACGGAACCAAGAGCGAGAAGAAGGGCAGCTGACGCCCGATCATGGCGGTCACCTCCATCAGGTCATAGCCATGCACCTTGGCCAGCGTGATCACCGGTGTGCCCAGGGCGCCAAAGGCGACCGGTGCGGTGTTGGCAATCAGCGAGAGCCCCGATGCGGCCAGCGGCGAAAAGCCAAGGCCGATCAGGATGCCCGCGGTCACCGCCACCGGTGTGCCAAAGCCTGCAGCGCCTTCAAAGAAAGCACCAAAGCAAAAGGCAATCAAGAGCAGTTGCAGGCGCCGGTCACTGGTAATACCAGAGAGCGAATCCTGCAGCACCTTGAAGCTGCCGTTTTGTTCGGCGAGTTGCTGCAAAAAGATGAT
This sequence comes from uncultured beta proteobacterium, assembly GCA_903886275.1. Lineage (GTDB taxonomy): Bacteria > Pseudomonadota > Gammaproteobacteria > Burkholderiales > Burkholderiaceae_C > Allorhodoferax. Next base: position 41,596 of record CAISLN010000006.1, read on the forward strand.
GTTGAGCACAATCCAGCCGATCGGCAGCAGGCCGGTAAAACCGCCCAAGAGCGCGGCCTTTCCCGCCATTTCGGCCGGCATGCCATAGGCCAGCACGGCAATAGCCAGGGCGGAGAGAAGTCCAAGGCCGGCGGCGATATGCGCCTTGATGTGCAGAAAGCCCAGGCATATCAGCATCACTGCCACGGGCACGGCGGCCAGCAGGGTGGAGATCACCATGTTGCCGAATGGATCGTATATTTGTTGCCAGATCATAAAAGTGTCCTCATTGGTTTTTGGAACGGTTGCGAAAAAAAGGGATGGGTTCGCTGCACAAGGCAGCGCATGGGTTCAGTGAGGGAGTGTGGTGGTTTAGCAAATGGGCGCATCCTCCTCGCGGCTGCACTCTTCGAGCAAATAGGCCACCGAGCGGTAGGGCCGCCCGGTCTCTTCGGTCAGGCCGATCTCGCAGGTGCGGTTGGTGGATACGCCCTCGCAGCAGTTGCTGGGCAACTCCGCGTGGATCTTGCGCAGGGCATGGACATTGAGTTCGGGCACCACAAAACCGCGGTCGCCGGCAAAGCCGCAGCAGCTCACACCGGCCGGCTCCACCACTTGCTCGGCACAGGCCGCCAGCAGTTGGCGCAGCTTGTCATGGGTGCCGGTGCGCCTAGCGCTGCAGTTGATGTGCAGGGCAATCGGCCCGGGCTTTTTGTGCATGCGGTGTTGCAGGCGCGCCAGCATGGCGTCCACTGCGAACTCGTGGAAGTCGAGCAACTGCACGCGCCCGGCCAGCAGTTTTTGCATGCGCGCCGAGCAGCTGCTGGCATCCAAGATGATGGGGTAATGGCCGCCTTGTCCATCGTCGGCCGCAGCCAGCAGTGCAGTGGTCAGCTCAGCGGCCATGGCATCGGCCTCTTCGGCCATGCCCTTGCTGGCCAGCATCAGGCCGCAACAGAGTTTCTCGAAACCTTCGGGCAGGCGCGGCGCAAAACCGGCGCGCTCCAGCAGCTCCATCACCACATCGGCCAGACCGGCTTCGCTGCTGGTGTTGCCGCCAAAGATGCGTGCGCCGCAGGTGGGGAAATACACCACCGGGTCGCCACCCTTTTCATCACCACGTTCACTGCGTGCCTGCGGTGCGCGCCCGGCCTGTGGCATGGATTTTTTCCACACGCCGCCCGACAGCTTGTTGAGCAGATCGCCCCCCACCACCTTGGATGCCACATGGCCCAGGCTCAGGCCCACGCGCGACAGCGTTGCCACCTTGCCAAAATGCGAGCCCACCACCTTGCCCACGGTTTGGCTGGCGCTGCCCAGGCCGCGCCCGCGCAGCAAACGCGTGAGTTCACCGGTGTCTATGCCCACGGGGCAGGCGGTGGAGCACAGGCCGCAACCGGCGCAGGTGTCCAGGCCAAAGTAGGCAAAGTCGGTGGCCACCATGCCCGGGTCTTCCTGTGCCACTTCGCGGCGCGAGAGTTCACGCCAGGCCACGATGCGCTGGCGCGGTGACAGGGTGAGCCGGTGCGAGGGGCACAGGGGTTCGCAAAAACCGCATTCGATGCAGCGGTCCACTATTTGCTCGGCGGCCGGCATGGGCTTGAGGTTTTTGAGGTGCGACGCGGGATCGTCGGTGAGGATGACGCCCGGATTGAGCAGACCGCTGGGATCAAACAGGGCCTTGATGTCGCGCATCAGATCGGTGGCCTGCTTGCCCCATTCCATTTCCACAAAGGGCGCCATATTGCGACCGGTGCCATGCTCGGCCTTGAGCGAGCCGTCGTACTTGGTCACCACCAGATCACAGACATCGTCCATGAAGCGGGCATAGCGCTGCACCTCGGCGTCATCGCCAAAGTCCTGGGTAAAGACAAAGTGCAGATTGCCCTCCAAGGCATGGCCAAAGATGATGGCCTCGCTGTAGCCGTGTTTCAAAAACAGCGCCTGCAAATCCAGCGTAGCAGCAGCCAGCGACTCAACGGGGAAGGCCACGTCTTCGATGATCACGGTGGTGCCAGCTTTTCGCATGGCGCCTACTGAAGGGAAGGTGCCCTTGCGCACCTTCCAGTACATCTCGCAGGTGGCGGCGTCCGTGGAAAATTGGGCGGGCTCCAAGGTTGCAATGCCTTGCAATGCGGCCAGCACGGCGTCCATCTTGAGCTGCAGCGAAGCAGCGGTTTCGGCCCGCACCTCAATTAGCAGGGCCGCCGCATCCGCGCCCAGGGTCTGGATCACGGCGGGCAGGCCGGGCTTGCTTTCCACCGAACGCAGGGCCGCGCGGTCCAGTAGTTCCACCGCGGCCACCGGCTTGGGTTTGAGGCAAATGACAGCGTCACAGGCGCTGGCAATGGTGGGGAAGAACACCAGCGCGCTGGCCTTGAACGGGTCCTCGGCCACGGTCTCAAAGTGGATGCTGGAGATAAAGCCCAGCGTGCCCTCCGAGCCGATCATCAGGTGCGACAGGATCTGGACCGGATCGGTGTAGTCGATCAGCGCGTTGAGGCTGTAGCCGGTGGTGTTTTTGATTTTGTACTTGTGGCGTATGCGCTCGGCCAGTTCGGTGTCGGCGCGCGTTTGTTCGCCCATTTTTTGCAGCGCATCCAGCAGCGCACCGTGGCTGGTTGTGAAGGCGGCGATGCTGCTTGCATCTTCGGTGTCGAGCACGCTGCCATCGGCCAGCAGCACGCGCATGCCCAAGAGCGTGCGGTAGCTGTTTTGCGCCGTGCCGCAGCACATGCCCGAGGCGTTGTTGGCAGCAATGCCGCCAATTTTGCAGGCGTTAATGGAAGCCGGGTCCGGCCCGATCTTGCGGCCCAGCGGCGCCAGGCGAAAGTTGACCTCGCCGCCTATGATGCCCGGCCCCAAGCGCACGCTGCCTGCGTCCGCTGCAATCTCGCAGGTGGCAAAGCCTTCGCCGATCAGCATCAGCACGCCATCGGTGACGGCTTGGCCCGACAGGCTGGTGCCGGCAGCGCGAATCGTCACCGGGCGTTGGTGCGCGTGGGCCAAGGCCAGCACGGCCTGCACCTCTTCCTCGCTTTCCACGATGGCGACGACCTCGGGTGTCAGGCGGTAGAAGCTGGCGTCTGTGCCATAGGCCAGGCGGCGCAGCTCATCAACAATAACTTGGCGTGCAGGCAGGGCCAGGCCCAGTGCGGTGATGAGGGGGCTCATTTTTTGCTCTCTTCTTTCAACAGGTCGCGCAAGCGTTTGGCAGCCGGGATCAGCGGTGTGCGGCTGCGCGTCCAGGCGCCCTGGTCCGAGGGCGACAGGGCGCGCCCACGGCTCATAAACCACGATGCCAGGCGGTACATGCCCGAGCGGCTGTAGACCTGCGCCCACATGCTCCACACCGCAGTGGCCACCACGCTGCGTGCGGCGCCGCTGCCGCGCAGATGGGCTTCTTCGGTATCGGGTTTGGCCTGGGCTTCATTGCGCAGGCGCACCAGGATGTCGGGGATCGGAATCTTGACCGGGCAGACCTCGGCGCAGGCGCCGCACAGGGTGGAGGCAAAGGCCAGCGGATAGGTGCTCTCCAGCCCCAGCATGTGCGGCGAGATGATGGCGCCTATGGGTCCGGGGTAGGTGGTGCCGTAGGCATGGCCGCCTATGCGCGCATAGACCGGGCAGTGGTTCATGCAGGCACCGCAGCGAATGCACTGCAGGGTGTCGCGCAGTTCCTCATCTGCATAGGCCTGGCTGCGTCCGTTGTCCAGCAGAATCAGGTGCATCTCCTGCGGGCCGTCGAGTTCACCGGCGCGGCGCGGCCCGCTGATCAGGTTGACGTAGGTGGTGATGGGCTGGCCAGTGGCCGAGCGCGTCAGCAGGCTGAGCAGCGGCACCACATGCTCCAATTTTTCAACCACCTTCTCGATGCCGGTGATGGCAATGTGGATGCGCGGAACCGTGGTGCACATGCGCCCGTTGCCCTCGTTTTCTACCAGGCACAAAGTGCCGGTTTCAGAAACGGCAAAGTTCACACCCGAGAGGCCGATGTCGGCCTCATAAAACTTGCGGCGCAGCACGCGCCGGCCAATGGCGATGAGGGCGTCCACATCTTCGGTGTAACGCACGCCGGGCACTTCCCTGGCAAACAACGCGGCGATTTCCTGCTTGGTCTTGTGGATGGCCGGCATGATGATGTGCGAGGGCGTTTCGCCCGCGAGCTGCACGATGTACTCGCCCATGTCGGACTCAAAGGCGGCGATGCCGGCGGCCTCCATGGCATGGTTAAAGCCCACCTCTTCGCTCACCATGGACTTGCCCTTGATGATGGATTTGGCCTGCGCCTGGTGGGCAATGGCCAGCGCGATGGCATTGGCCTCTTCGCCGTTTTGGGCCCAGTGCACCTGCACGCCACGCGCCTGCAAATTGGCCTCCAACTGCTCCAGCAGGCGTGGCAGGTTTGCCAGGCTGTATTGGCGTATGGCTTGTCCCAGATTGCGCAGACCCTGCAATTCGGAGTCGTCTTCAAACTGCGCTTTGCGTTTGCTTTGCAGGTAGTCCATGGCGCCGCGAAAGTTCTTGCGCTGCGCCGGGTCGTTTAAGACGCTGCGGCTGCGCTCCTTGAAGTCCTGGCTCGGGTGGATGGGGATGACCTTGTTCATGCCACACCGCCTTCCTGCTTGCCTTCTGATTCGCCTTCTTCTTGCAACAGCAACAGCACCAGTTCCTTGGGGCCGTGTGCGCCATAGGCCAGGGTTTGCTGGATGTCGGCAGTTTTGCTCGGGCCGCTGATCAGCAGAGCGTTGGTTGGCATGCCATCGGTCCAGCCCTCAGCGCAGATGGCTGCATGCAGGTCGGCGTGGATGTTTTTTTCTTCCAGCAACACAAAGTGCACCGGGGGCACCAGCGACATCAGGCGCGGCTCTTGGGGCGTGGGCCACAGCACCAGGCTGCCGGTTTCGGCGATGGCGCTTTGGGCCAGGGTGAGCGCGGCATCGACCTCGTCAAACAACTGCGTCTGCCATTGGGCCGGCGCTTGCGCGTAGTGCAGGATCTCCATATGGGGCGGCGCGCAAGCCTCCAGCGCTGCGCCATGCGGTGTTTGGTTGCCGATTAAAAACTTGCGCAGTCCCTTGGCCAGGCACAGCTGCAATAGCACGCTGGTCCAGTTGGCCTGCGTGACCAAGTGCACCTCGGTGTGCGCGGCTTCCATTGCGCTGCGCAGCCGCGCTGTGCGCTGCGCCCTGCTTTCGGTGCGGCGTTGTGCTGCGTACCAGGCGGCTACATCGGGCAGGGCAGGTGTGTCGGAAAGGGTGCTGGCGCGCAGCTTGGCAAGGATGGCTTGGCGCGCGTTCATGCCGCTTCTGCCTTGCTGGCGTTGGTGCGTTGCCACAGGAAGCTGGCAATGTGTTCGCCGTCCAGCGAGGGCTCGTTGCGACCGGCGAGCTCGTCTTGCTTGGCGGCGCGACCGGTGATGTTGAGCAGGCAACCGCAATCGGCGCTGACCACGCAGTTCACGCCGGTGTCCTTGATGGCGGCTACCTTTTCGGTGACGATGGCTTCCGAAATATCCGCATAGAGCAGGGCAAAGGTGCCGCCAAAGCCGCAGCATTCTTCCACCCTTGCATGCACTTCCACCTGGACGTTTGCCAGGCTGTCCAAGAGCGCCACGCTGGTTTCGTGCGAGCCCATTTGGCGGCGGGCGTGGCAGGAGGTGTGCAGGGCCACCTTGCGCGGTGCGCCCAGGTCTTCATGCGCGAAGTTCACCACATGGACCAAGAATTCTGTCAGCTCATACACCCGCGCAGAAAATGCCAGCGCCCTGGCATGCAGCGCCGGGTCTTTGGCAAACAGATGCGGGTAGTGTTTGACCATCATGCCGGCGCAGGAACCCGAGGGCACCACCACCGGCCAGTTCTCAGAAAACAGGTTGAGTTGGTGCAGCGCCACGGCGCGGGCCTCGTCCGGATAGCCGCTGCTGTGCGCCGGTTGGCCGCAGCAGGTTTGCTGTTCCAGGTAATGCACGCGTATGCCTTCGCGCTCCAGCAGGCGCACCGTGTCCAAGCCGGCCTTGGGGCTGAACTGGTCCACCAAGCAGGTGGAGAACAGGTAGACGTCAGCCGGTTTGGCCGGGTACGGACGTGTCGCTGCATTGGGTTTTTCCATGTCTGTTCTCCTCGTTGTTTTTCAAACTGGTAAAGTGGTATTACCAGTAAGTTGGCGCAATGTACTGTTCAAAGCGTTAGCCTGTCAATTGAACTTGGCGCAATAGTTGTGAAATTTTTGTGGGATATGCAAAATGCTAAACTGGTCAGACCAGTAATTTCGCCACATGAACCAAGCAAGACCCACACTGAGCCGCATTGCAGATGTGGTTGCCCGCGACCTGGAGCAGCGCATTTTGGAGGGCTCTCTTAAAGCCGGCGACCGCCTGCCCTCCGAGCGCACGCTGGCGCTGGAGCTGGCGATTTCACGGCCCAGCCTGCGTGAAGCGATTCAAAAACTGGTGCACAAGGGCCTGCTCGAAACCAAGCATGGCGGCGGCACCGTGGTGACCAACCGGCTGCAAGCCAGCTTTGCCGATCCCTGGCAGGACATGCTGCAGGCGCATCCGCTGCTGCAAGCCGACATGCTGGAGTTTCGCCACATGCTTGAAGGCGAGGCCGCCAAGTTGGCTTCTGAGCGCGCCACCGACATCGACCTAGCACGCATTGACGCGGCCTATGTGGCGTTGGATATGGCCTACGCCAGCGACGATATGACGGCCTGCATTGATACCGATGTGGCCTTTCACCAAGCCATTGCCGACGCCTCTCACAACAGCCTGATCGGCCACCTTTGGGGCAGCCTGATGCGCGTGATCCACGGCCATGTGGCCGACAACCTGGTGCATTTGCATGCCATCCCCAAGCAGTGGGAGCAGTTGCGGGCCCAGCACAAGGCCATCTGGAAAGCCGTGCGCAGCCATTCGCCCGATGAGGCCATGCGCGCCTCGCGCGAACACATCAGCTTTGTGCGCCAAAGCATGGCCGAGGCCGCCAAGGCGGAAGACCGGCGCAACAGCGCGCTGCGGCGACTGAGCTAAGTGACGCGCCCCCATGGGGGCGCGTCATCCCATTACTGCTGTATGCGCACACAGAGCCCGACCAGGCCCTTGTCCGTAGGTTGCAAACCTGTCACTGCGGTGCTTGCATCTGCCAGTGTCCATGAGACAGGGTTTCCGCTGGCAACGTTGGCAGGGGTTGCGACGCTGCAACCGATCAGGCCCCGCGTGGGCGCGCTGATGCAAAATGCCTGCTCCAGCGTAGAGTACACGGGTACCACGTCAAAAATGCGCACTGCCGTGACGGCTGCGGCCGCCGTGTTTTCAAATTGCAGGCGGTATTCAATGACTTGCCCTGGAAGCGCCACGCCGGTGGAGGCAAAGGGACTGGCCAAGGCCAGTGAGGAGGCGCCGTCTGAAGGGCAATTGCTGAGGATGCGGAACTCCTTGTGCAGGGTTAACACGCCACCCACGGTCACTGTGCTGAGGTCAAAATTTTCCAATCCCGTTTGCGCTGTGTTCGGACTCAGGGTGGGCAGGCTCAGGGTCTGGGTAGCCGTGAGTACGCCCGTATTGGCGGTGCCAGGCGCTGCAGTTGCGGGCGCCATCACTTTGACGATGAGGCAGATGCGGTCACCGACCTTGGTCGTCTGTGGCAGGCTCAGCACCTTGCTAGACGAAGATAGTTTTCCACTGCAATCAGAGTCCAGGTAGAGCACGCTGCTCCAAGGCGAGCCACCCGGGCTGCTGTCGGTGATGCCGAAGCTCACCGAGCCTGTTGTGCCTGCGGTGAAGGTATGGGTGTAGGTCTGTGTGTTGCTGGCCACGACCTGGCCCACGTTGTTGCGTGTCAGTGTGCTTTTGAGTATGTTGCCAAAGACAACGCCGGTGTAGTCCGTGCCCGGTGCTGCGCTCAAGTGCAGGGCGGCTGTCGCGTTGTCAAAGCTGGCCCCGGTGCTGCCCGCCTTGACGCTGACCAGGCTGTAGCTTGAGGAGGGCGCTTGCTGAACGCACACATCCTGCCCGGTCGGTGCGTCTTTCAGGCTCAGGAAGAAGCTGCCATCTGCGGCGGTGGTGGCGGTGCTGTACACCTGGCCCGCACAGTTGCTAAGGCGAACCAGCACTCCGGCAAGCGCAGACTCTGCGCCGTTTTGAACCCCGTCGTGTGCGGTTCCGTTGCCCGCACCGTCGTCCAAAATAATCTTGCCGCTGACACCGTAGCCCACATATTCGTTGGCGAACGTGCATTGCAGGTCAGACGCGGGCAGCACGCGGTTGGCCGGAATGCTCAGGACGCCGGAGTTCAGTGCGCCAAAGGTGCCCGGATTTCCGGTGGCACTGGCGTTGGCATCGATGCAAGCGACAGAGCGCAAGGACCAGCCGCTCTTGCTCACCTCCAGAATTTCGGTCAATGCGTTGGTTTGCAGCAGGTTGACGGTGTCACCACTGGCCGCTGCGGATGAGGTGGTGCTTACGGTATAGCTGCTGTTGGTGCTAAAGCCATTGGCATTGGCGCTCGTGCCGTTAAAGGTGAAGCTGCCAAGGCCCCCAGTGGCGATCTTCTTGACCGTGAGCTTGGCGACGGCGGCCTGGTTTTCAAAGGTGCAGACGATCTGGTCAGCACTGCCCGGACGGATCGTGTAGCTGGAGGCAAGTGGACTGCCCGTTGGCGTCAGGGTGAGCGCCTTGGCGGGCAGAGCAACGGGGCTGGCAGCCAGGATGGGCCCCGCATTGCCCTTGGTGGTGACGCTGGCAATATTGGAAACACTGCAGCTGAAATTGGTTTTGTACACATTGAGTGCGGAGCCTGAACCTGCGCCCATGGCGTCGCTCAGGGTGTAGGTGGTGCTGCCGTCAGCCACCAGTGCAAAGGTGGCCACTTGCGCCGCTACGGTGGCAGCGCTGGCGCTGTTGTCGGTCGTGCAAGTCAAAGACGTCCCTGTGCTGCTGGTGCCTACCAAGCAGGCGGTGGGCAGCGAGGCCCGCCCGGCAATCGAATTGCTGCTCAGGCCAATGGTAAAGCGGTCATTGGCATTGACGCGCGAGGGCGTGCCATTGACCAGTTTGATCACCGTCAGGGTCGGACCCAGATCGGCGATGACCGTGCACGTCAGCTGGCTGTTGCTGAGTATTTTTGCAGCGGGGAGGGAAAGGGTCCCGCCCGAAACCACGCCAAAGGTGCCGGAGTTGCCGTTCACGGAAGCATTGTTGTCCACGCAGGCCACGCTCCTCAGAGACCAGCCAGCGGCCAGGCTTGCGCTCAGCGTGGTGTCTATGTTGGCCTGGTTCAGTGCTTGGGCCGCAGTGGGGGTGCCTGCACCGTCTGCACTGGTGGTCGACACGGTTTGTGTGCCCCAGCCATTGTTGCCTGTGTAACTGAAGCTGCCGATGCCGAGATGGCTGATCTGATTGAGCACCAGTGTGGGAATGGCGGTGTTGGTCACCACGCAGTCAATCACATCGCCGGCAAGAGGCGCCATGCTTTGCCCCAATGTGGTGATAGAAGCTACGTTGAGGCCAGCGCTTCTGGCGTTGGTGCAGACCACTTTTTTGCCGTACTGGGACAAAGCCGATGGGCTGCCAGCGGCCATGGTTTCCTGCAGGGTGTAGGTACTTCCGGGGGTAGCCGTGTAGAAGTCAGTCGTTCCCTTACCTGCCGTGGTTTGGCTGCCTGTGCCGGCGCTGGTGCTGTTGGTACTGCTGCTGACAAGGGTGCCACTGCCATCTGCAATGGCCACGGTGAACTGGTCATTTGCGCCTTGTCGCGGCGTTCCCAGTGCCGCCGTGAAGCGCAGTACCGGAGGACGCTGGGTGTTGGTGATGGTGCAGCGGATGTCGTCAAGAATGGCGGGGGTGAGGCTGAAGCTGCTGCCTCCCACAATCTGCCCTCTGGGCAATACGGTGGTGGATCCGGTGCTTGCGTTGGTACAGGCAATGCTCGACAGGTACGAGCTGATATTGGTGCCGCCGGCGCCCGCCTCGGTCAGCGTGTAGGTTTGCCCGCCACTGGCGGTGAAGCTCCCGGTAGTGCCGGTTGCGATGTCCACGGTGGCGCCAGCGCCGGTAGTGGTACTGCTCGCAGTGGCGTTCACGACCGTGTTGCTGGCGTTCTTGATTTGTAGCGTGAACTGGTCGCTGGGAGCCAGGCGGCCATCGCCAAGGACCTTGTTCAGGGCGATTTTCGAGGTGGTTGCAACCGTGCAGATGTTGTCTGCGATGTTGGCGATCTGCACATCGGTCTTCAGAAAGTTGCTCACATTGATGTAAGCGATATTGGCACCGGTGGTTTCGCCCGTCGCAGGACCGCTGACGTTGTCCCGAATAAAAATAATGTCGCCGGAGGCGGGCACCTTGTAGAGTCCCGCTGCGTCGTTATAGGTGGCAGCCTTGGTGGCGCCTATGTAGACCGAAATGGTTCCACTGGAACTTCGGGTCAGGGTAATGAGCGAATACTTGCCAGCTGCAAACGCGCTGGTGAATACGTTGCCGTTGGGGTAAAAGTTCAAATCGTTGTTGAGCGCATAGATGCCGGAGTCCAGCGTGCCGTCACTGAAGTCCAACCAGCGCTTCCAGCTTCCCAAGGTGTCGAGTTTGGCCAACATGGTGATGGAATATTCAGAATAGTCGGTACCCAGTCCGACGGTGCTTTGAACCCCGGACCGGGTGACTACGTGATAGATCTGCTTGGTTCCGCAATTCGACGTGCTGCCATTGGAGTTGAGCACTGCGATGGTGTCATTGCTGAATGTGTTGCCGGGTGACTCACCGGCATAGTCCACCGGCTTGAGCGTCTGGTTATTGACGGTGCCTGTGGAAAGCGAAGGACTGTCCTTCAAATTGCCCAGGAACAGATAGGTGTTGTCGATAACTACAGCCTGTGCCCCCATCGAAAGGGTGCAGTATGCGACCCCCGCGACAAGCAGCCGTCGCAGCACTCTGCGGATCTCTACGAATTTACGCATCGGCGTTCTCCGCCTCCAAATGTCAAACCAAGGATGCCCTCCGATGCAAATGGCCGAAGGAATTAAATTTAAATGCAGTTAATTCGGCTATTAATAGACATAAATGCAAAAAACGCATGTTATCTAAAAAACAGATGGTTGCATTTTTTTTATGCGCTGCCTGTACAAACGGCTTAATCCGCCAGCCACTCCACAAAGTCCGCCTGCGATTGCGCGCTGATGGTGTGCGCCGTGGGGTAGAGCTGCAGGCGGTGTGAAACGCCCAGTTGGGTCAGCAGCGCATCCGAGCGCTGCGCCCAGTGCACCGGCAGGATGTTGTCCTGTTCCCCATGGCTGACAAAGGCCTTGAGCTTGGCGAGACGCTCTTTGCTCGCAATGTGCGGCTCCAGCTCCGGCAATATGCGCCCCGACAGCATGCCAAAGCCTTTGACGCTTTCGGGTGACGACAGTGCCACGCTGGCGCTCATGATGCCGCCTTGGCTAAAGCCGGCAACCACGGTCTGCTCCGGCGCAATGCCATGCTCTTGCTGCAATTGCTGCAGCAACTGGATCAGCAGCTTGCGGCTGTGCTCGGCCTGTTCCGGATTGATCTGCGGACCGCTTGCCGTGAAGTTCACGATGAACCAGGCGAACTGCTGCGGTCCCATGGTCAGCGGACCGCGTGCAAACACCACCAGGGTGTCTGGATCGATGCCGCTGGCCAGCTCGAGCAGACCGCTTTCGTTGCTGCCCACGCCGTGCAGCAGCACCAGCAGTTGGGTCGGTCGATCGGGCCCACTTTGGCGGGTGCGATAGCCCAGGCCGGTGCTGCTGTCTGTCTGCAGGGGACTCAATGTGTAAGGGGTGTTCATGGTGTGGGTTCGGGTTTTTCAATGCGTGGCTGTTGACGGCTTCATGCCCCAGACAAAGGAGTCCATGGACAGCATGCCGTGTTCAATGCTGCCGTCTATGAGCCGGGCCGTGTCGCCTTCAAGCTGTGCGCCCAAGGCCACCAGTAGCGGCAAAAAGTGCTCTTCGCTTGGGTGTGCGCGCACCGCATGGGGGGCCTCTGCGCGGTAGCGGATCATGGCTTGCAAGGCATTGGCCAGCACCGCGGTGCGCACCCAGTTGGAGAACGCTTGCACATAGCCGGCGGGCTGGGTCGTTCCTTGGCGGAATTCGCCCAGGTTGTGCGTCATGCTGCCCGAAGCCACGATCAGCACGCCTTGCTGGCGCAGCGGTGCCAGGGCACGCCCCAGTTGCACGGCCTGCTCGGTCGTCAGGTCGTAAGGCATGGAGACCTGAAACACCGGCAGCTGCGCCTTGGGCAACAGGTGGTAGAGCGGCACCCAGGCGCCATGGTCCAGACCGCGGCGCGCATCCAGGCGGGTGGCAAGGCCGGCCTCGCTCAACAGCTTGGCCGTTTGTTCGGCGATATCGGTTGCGCCGGCTGCAGGGTACTTCAGCGCATACAGGGCCGAGGGAAAGCCGCCGAAGTCGTAAATCGTTTCGGGTGCTTCGGTGTTCGACACTTCGACGCCCCTGGTTTGCCAGTGCGGCGAGACCACCAACACGGCGCGCAGGCCCTCCAACTGCGCACCCAACGCCTTCAATTGGGGACCCAGCTTGCCGGGCTCTAGGGCAAAGGTGGGTGCGCCGTGGGAGATAAAGAAAAGCGGGGCTTGGGTGGTGGCTTGCATGGGGGCTTTCGTAAGGGGTTTGGCGCCACCTTGGCAGCGCATGGGTTGAACTGTATTGGTTCCGGCCACCAAGATAAACATGCAAAAATAGGATTCATTGTTTCAACGGGAGGGATAGTGGACCGATTCTTGGAAATGCAAACCTTCCATGCCGTGGTCGATGCCGGCAGCTTTGTGAAGGCCGCAGATGCGCTGGGCCTGTCCAAGGCGGCGGTGTCGCGCTATGTGGTGGACATGGAGACGCGCCTGGGCGTGCGCCTCTTGCACCGCACCACGCGCCGCCTGTCGCTCACCGACGAGGGTCAGATGTTTTATGCCCGCAGCAAGGAGTTGCTGGCCGAACTGGAAGAGGCCGAGGCCGAGGTGACATCGCGCAGCGAGGCCGCCACCGGACTGCTGCGCGTGAACGCGCCCTTCACCTTTGGCATCCTGCAGCTGGCGCCGCTGTGGGGGCAGTTCAAGGCGCTGCACCCCAAGGTGGCGCTGGACATCACCCTGGCCGACCGGCTGGTGGACCTGGTGGAGGAGGGTTATGACGTGGCCATTCGCATCGCCACCCTGGCCAGTTCCACCCTGGTAAGCAAGCGCCTGGCCACTACCCGCATGGTGCTGTGTGCCTCGCCTGCCTATCTGGCGCAGCATGGCAGGCCTACCCATCCATCCGAGCTGGCGGCACACGCCGTGATTGCCTACGTCTACTGGGCCACCCGCGACGAATGGCGCTTTGACGGGCCCGGGGGCGCGGTGCGCGTCAAGACCCAACCCATCATGGGCACCAACAACGGCGACACCTGCCGTGCCGCCGCCCTGGCGCACCAGGGTGTGATTCTGCAGCCCAGCTTTCTGGTCGGGCCGGACCTGGCTGCCGGTACCCTGGTGGAACTGATGCCAGAGTACAAATCCCTGGAGCTGGGCATTTACGCCGTTTACCCCACGCGCAAACATGTACCTGCCAAGGTGCGCGCCCTGGTGGATTTCTTGCAGGCCCACTTCAGCCGGCAGGACTGGTAGGAATCTTGCGCGCAGCGCCGAACTGCGATACTCCCCCATGCCCCGTACACAGCCACCATGACCGCCACCGATCACAGCTTCTACAGTTACGAGCCGCGCGCCGGCCATGGTCTGGCGCACGATCCGTTCAATGCCATCGTCGGCCCGCGCCCGATTGGCTGGATTGCCTCGCGCAGCGCCGCAGGTGCCGTCAATCTGGCGCCCTATAGCTTTTTCAACGCCTTCAACTACGTGCCACCCATCATTGGTTTTGCCAGCATTGGCGCCAAGGACACGCTGCGCAACATCGAGGAAACCGGCGAGTTTGTCTGGAACCTGGTGACCCGCCCCTTGGCCGAGCAAATGAACCAGACCTGCGCGCCAGTCGGTCCCGAGGTCAACGAATTTGAGTTGGCAGGGCTGGAGATGGCAGCCTCTCGCTTGGTGGCGGTTCCGCGCGTGGCGCAAAGCCCGGTGAGCTTTGAATGCCGCAAGACCCAGGTGCTGCAACTGCAGTCTGCCAGCGGCAACGCCATCCCCACCTGGCTGGTGCTGGGCGAGGTGGTGGCGGTGCATATTGCCAAGCGGCTGCTCAAGGACGGTGTCTACCAGACCGCCGAATCACAGACGGTGCTGCGCGGCGGCGGTCCGGCAGACTATTTTGAGATCGGCCCCGAGCAGCTGTTTCGCATGGCACGGCCCGGCTAATAGACGCGGCCATGCCCTCCATGCCAACCCACAGCGAAGAAGAAATCTCGCAGCAAGCCTATGCCGCGGCGCGCCTAAGTGCCGGGCCAGGGCCCTGTATCGTCGCCTTGCACATAGGCGCAGAGCAGACCGCTATCGCCGTGGGGCGGGGGGCTTTACCGGACATGGTCACGCTCTTGCCCATGGGTGCCGAGCGCACGGCGCGTGAGCAATTTCGCAGCGCGCCGCCCACGCCGCTAGCGATGGAGAACGCGATTCAGGTGGTGGAAGACGGGGTGATGCCGCTGCGACCGTTGATCCCACTCGATGCCTTGCTTTTTAGTGCGGACGTCGGCCTGCGCGAGATCGCGCTGCTGTCGGGCTTGGCGCCCGATGCGACCCTGCAACTTGAGGCCATGGAGCGCAGCTTTAACCGGCTGGTGGCAGTAGTGGAGGGCTTGCCCGATGCGCAGCTGCCTGCGTCGAATGCTTTTGCGGCCAGGCTTTTGATACTGCGGGAGTTCATGCACCACCTGCAGTTCGCGCACATTGTGGTGCTGCATGCGCCATAAAAGGCCCATGCCTTGGAGCCGGTTTGCCTGGATGCTGGCACCCGGTGCTTGGACCCCGCAGACCGGTTGGTACCTGGTCTATGGGGTGGCCGACTACGTGGTGCTCAACCTGGGAGAGGATGCCGCCATGGTGGCCTTCATGTTCTGTTAGCTGACCTTTGTCAGTGGGTATTGGATTCGACTGCGGCCGGTCAACCGCTGTAAGCGAGAATGCGTTGTTTGTTTCTATACTCCCCCCTTTTACCAACCCTTGAGGATTTTTTCCATGTCGAATCGCCGCGAATTCATCGTTCAGTTCAGCCTCGGAACCTCCGCCCTTTTGGCCGGCCAAGCTTTTGCCCAAGGCGCCATGGTGGCCGATGCCGACCCTCAGGCTGCTGCACTCGCCTACAAGGCCGACGGCACCAAGACCGACAAGACCAAGTTCCCCAAGTACGCCGCCGATCAAAAGTGCAGCAGCTGCGCCCTGTTCCAAGGCAAGGCCGGTGACAAGGCCGGTGCCTGCCCGCTGTTCGCTGGCAAGCAAGTTTCCGCCAACGGCTGGTGCAGTGCGTACGCCAAGAAGGCCTAAGTCCAGCATTGAGACTGGCCTTGTAGGGGCTGCGCTTGTCTGACGAAAATCAGGTCGAGATACCGCAGTCCTTCATTGCACTGTTCATGGAACCGGGTCGCAGCAAACCCGCTGCGACCCGGTTTTTTATTGCCGAACGCTATGAGCTGTGTGAAGACATGGCCAGCCTGCTGACGCAAACCGCGCAAGAAATGCTGCACGGTATGGGCATCACCGAAAACGATGTGCTGCAGCGCTGCTACCAAGGGCTGGCGGTGGACAACGGTGTGGTCAACGCCTTGGAAGCCGAGTGGGTGGTGCGCCGACTGGCCGAGCTGTCGCAGTGGCCGCAACCCGCTGTCCTGATAGCCGCAAGCGCTTAGCCAAAGGTCCGGGGCAATAGGCCCGCCACACCGAGTCGCAGCAGGAACACCGCGCCTGATGCCGGGTACTGCGCCAGTTGCACGGGCGTCATGCCATTGCGCGCACTGGTCACCACCAGACTCTTCAGGTCTTCGCCCCCAAAGGCCAGGCAGGTGATCTGCAGGGCCGGAAGGTCCACGCGCTGCAGCAACTCACCATCGGGCGTGAACTGGCGTATGCAGGCTCCGCCCCAAAACGCAATCCAGACATTGCCATCGGCGTCCATGGTCATGCCGTCGGGCGTACCCATCGGGCCGCCAAATCGCTTCCACTGCTGTTTGTCCATTAACTCGCCGTTCGGGCTGACTCTGTAGCGGTAGACGCGGTTCAGGAAGCTGTCGGTGTGCAGCATGCGCCGCCCATCTTCGCTGATGCAGGGTCCGTTCGCGATGTGGAGGCCCTGCTCCAGCACGGTAAAGGAGCCATCCGGGTCCAGCCTTGTGAGTTGGCCGTCCGGGCGGGCAGGGTCCCGGTTGTTCATCGAGCCGGCCCAGATGCGGCCATGGCAATCCGCCTTGGCATCGTTCAGCCGCACGTCCATCTGACCGGCATGGGGCGAGCCCAGCATCTCCAGGCGCAGCTCCGGCTCCAGCCAGAGGCGGGCAAAGCCCGATTGCAGGCCGGCCATGAAACCGTCGCCATCCTTGCGCGCAATCAGCCAGCCTATGCGCTCGGGCAGCTTCCAGCTTTGGCGCAGGTCGGTGGCCGGAGTCCAGGCATGCAGCGCACAGCCGTGGATATCGACAAAGAAGAAACGGCCAGACGGTGCGTGCCACATGGCGCCTTCGCCCAGGTCGAGTTCGGCGGGCCAGATGGTTTGAATGTCCAAGGGAGTTGTCCTGTCAGTTGCTTGCCAAGTCCAGCGAGAAAACCAGCGCCGACTCGGGGTTCATATGGGGCAATGGTAGCCCGATGTGGCGCAGCTCGGTTGCCGCACAGGCGACACCCGCACCCCTCAGCGCGTCCAGCCAGGGCGAGGGCGCGTCACCCCTTGCGCGCTCTTGGCCTGCCATGCCCAGCAGGCGCAACTGCCACTGGCCTTCGCCCTCCAGACCGGGCAGGCGCAGGGGCGCGTGGTGCATGCTGGCCGGTGCGCTTTGCGTGAAGACGCCCAGGATGGCCTGAGCGCCCCGCTGTGCCAGCCACCAGACACCGTTGGCCGTGCGGCCCTGGCTGAAAGTTCCGCCATGCAGCACGCCACGCCAGGCCTTATAGAGGGCTATCCAGCCGGTCAGCACCTCTGCCTCGGAAGTGTTGAGTTTGCGCACATCGGCCTCCACGCCCATGTGGCCGAACAGGGCCACGGCGCAGCGTAGTTCCAGGCTCTGGCTGCGCCCGGTGGTGTGGGCCGGCGCCGGGCCCACATGGGCCCCCAGCACTTCGAGCGGGAACAGGCGCGCCGCGCCGCTCTGGATGGCAATGCGCGACACCGCGTCGTTGTTGTCGCTGGTCCAGAAACGCTGGGTGTGCCGCAGGATCCCTAAGTCCATGCGGCCACCGCCCGAAGCGCAGCTTTCGATTTCCAGCGCCGGGTGCTGCGCGCGCAGGCCTTGCAGCAGCGCATACAGGGCATCCACCTGGCGGGCATAGGCCATTTGTCCTTGCGCGTCGGCGGCCTGTGCCAGGTCGCGGTTCATGTCCCACTTCAGGTAGCTGATGGCGTTCTCGCGCAGCAGCCGGTCGAGTTTCTCAAACAGGTAGGCACTGACCTCGGGGCGTGCGATGTCCAGCACCAGTTGCTGGCGCCCCAGTTGCAGCGCCTGTCCCGCAACCTGCAGTGCCCAGTCCGGATGGGCGCGAAACAGCGCGCTGTCGGGGTTCACCATTTCGGGCTCCACCCACAGGCCGAACTCCATGCCCAGCCCCTGCACATGGGCGATCAGCGGGCCCAGGCCCTGCGGGTATTTTTGGGGATCGGGCCACCAGTCACCCAGGCCGCTGTGGTCATCGGGGCGGCCGGGAAACCAGCCGTCATCCAGCACAAAGCGCTCCACGCCAATGGCCGCTGCGCGCTCTGCCAGGGCACGCAGGGTGGCGTCGTCGTGGTCAAAGTACACCGCCTCCCAGGTGTTCAGATGCACCGGGCGCGCACGCATGCTGCCGCCAGTCCACTGCAGTACCTGCTGGCGCGCAAAGCGATGGAAATTTTGCGACACGCCGTTGAGCCCTTGGTCCGACCAACTGGCATGCAGCACCGGTGTGCTGTGGCTTTCGCCCGGAGCCAGCCGCAGCTCGCCCGGCGCCAGCCAGACCCCGGCCTGCAGCAGGGCCGAGCCATCGTCGCAGCGGTCCAGCGCGAACTGGTGGTTGCCGCTCCAGGCCAGCTGCGCGGCGATCACTTCGCCCTGGTGCTCGCTGCTGTGGGGCATGAGCGCAAAGCAGGCGGGGGGCGTTTCATGCGAGCTGCGGCCATGGCGGTTTTGCAGCTGCCAGCCAGCAGATGGCAGGGGCATGCGCTGCCACTGGAACTCATGGCCCCATTGGCCGGAAAAATGCGCCAGCTCGGACAGATCGGCGGCCACCGGCAGGCAGCCGCAGGCCTGCCAGTCCAGCTGCAGGCGGTGGGCGCTGTGGTTGTGCAGGGTGGAGTGCAGGCTCAGCACATCGCTGCTCTGCCACAGCGCCAGATGCAGATCCAGCGCCAGGCCGCCGGCGTCCTGCAAATGCAGCACCAGGGTCTGCGCCGCAGCGCTTTCGCTTTGCGTGTAAGAGATGGCCACCCATTCCTGCACCGCTGCCACGCCATCGGCGTGGGCGCGCAGCGCCGGGTTCAGGCTCAGGCCATTGCCAAAGCCGGGGTAGACCGGGTTGCCATCCAACCGGTCCATGCTGGCATTGGCCTGGCGGCGCAGCGCGGCGGCCGGCCATTGGTCCGTCAAGGACGTTTCAGGCAAGCTTGCGCCAAAGTGCCGCCAGACCGGCATGCGGCCCGCTTCCCATTCGATCAGGGCGCAGCAGTGGGCGCTTTCCAGGCGCAGCAAGCGGTGGGTGCGGGCATGGGTGAGGTCGGTGGTGGCTTGGCGAGGGGTCATCAGTAGCTGGCTCGGAAAAAGGGATGGCGCGGCAACAAAATCCCGCTGCGTTTGGCTGGGTGCCCGGCGCCTCAGCCCTTGCTCGCACCCATGGTCAGGCCGGCGATAAAGTGCTTTTGCATGGCAAAGAAAATCAGCACCGGCGGCAGGGCGGCGACGATGGAGCCGGCCGACACCAGATGCCACTGCGCCACCCACATGCCATTGAGCGACTTGAGGCCCCCGGTGACCGGCATGGCGTGGTTGCCCTGGATCAGCACCGTGGCCCAAAAATAGTCGTTCCAGATGAAGGTGAACACCAGCACCGAGAGCGCCGCCACAGCCGGGCGCACCAGCGGCAGCACCACCTTGAAGAAGATCTGGATTTCGCTGGCGCCCTCGACGCGCGCGGCCTCTATCAGTTCACGCGGCAGTTCGCGGATGAAGTTGCGCATGAAGAAGGTGCAAAAGCCGGTCTGGAAGGCGATGTGAAAGAGGGCCAGACCGGCAATGCTGTCGTACAGCCCCAGGCGCAGGCTCAGGTCGCGCACCGGCACCATCAGGATCTGGAAGGGCACAAAGTTGCCGCCTACAAACAGGAAGAACACCACCAGGTTGAGCTTGAAGCGGTACACGCCCAGCGCAAAACCGGCCATGCAGGCCAGGGTGAGCGCGCCTATCACGGTGGGGATGGTGACCAGAAAGCTGTTCAGGATATAGCCCGCCAGCGGGGTGTTCTGGAACACGGCGCTGTAGTTTTCCAGGATGCGCCATTCACTGGGCAGGCCCCAGTAGTTGCCGTTGGAGAGGTCGGCTCCGCCGCGCACCGAGGTAAAGGCCACGGCGATGATGGGCAGCAGCCACACCAGCAGGGCCAGCGGCAGGCCGACGCGGTACAGCCACTGCGTGGGCAGTCGGGTTTGGGCAATGGGGGTAGGGAACATGGTGGGGCGGTCTTTGGGGTTCAGTCGGTTTCCTGCTCTTGGCGGTACACGCGGTACAGCACGAACACGATGTAGATCAGCATCAGGAAGAACAGCACCGTGGCAATGGCCGTGCCGTAACCCATGCGGTAGCCGTATTCGCTTAAAGCGGTTTCGTACATGTAATAGGCCAGCACGCGCGACTGCCCGTAGGGTCCGCCCTGGGTCATGATGGAGATCATGTCAAAGCTGCGCAGGCTGCCGATGATGGTGACCACCACCGCGATAAAAGTGGCCGGTCGCAACTGCGGCAGCACGATCTTGAAGAGCATGGTCCAGCCCTGTGCCCCTTCCAGGCGCGCGGCCTCAATCAGGTCCGGGCGCAGGTTGTTCAGGCCGGTCAGATACAAAATCATGCAATAGGCGGTCTGCGGGTACAGCCCGGCCACCACAATGCCGTAGGTCACCAGCCGCTCGTCCGACAGCACGGCAATCGGGTCCATTCCCAGCCAGGCCATCACATGCAGCAAGAGGCCGTTGCTGGGGTCGTAAAACCAGCTGAAGACCAGGCCGATGACGACCTGCGAAATCACAAACGGAAAGAAGAACAGCGACTTGGCCAGCCGGATGCCAAACACCTCCTGGTTGAGCAGCAGCGCCAGGCCCAGTCCCATGGGGATGGAGAGCAGAAAGCCGAAGAACCAGATGACATTGTTCTTGAGGGCGGTGAAAAAGTCCGGGTCGCTCCACAGCTCCACATAGTTGGCCAGGCCGATGAATTTCGGCTTGCCCATGCCATCCCAGTCGTACAGGCTGATGGCCATGGACTGGAAGATGGGGGCAATCACATAGACGCCGAACAGCGCCAGGGCCGGCGCCAGAAACAGCCATGGCACCAACGCCATCTGGTGACGCGACCACCAGCTGCTGTGCAGCTCGGCTGTCGGGGATGAAGCGTTGGAGGGGCTCATGGCGGTTTCCTTGGGCGACAGACGCTTATTTGTAGACGCGCTGGCGCACCTGCTCCAGGCGCTTGAGCACGGCCTGGCGGTCGCCCGGCTTGAGCATGTACTGCTGGAAGCCGTCCATGCCGGCCTTGGCCATTTCAGCGGGTGCGTCGCGGTCGTAGAACTGGCCCAGGGCGTAGGCGTTGGACAGCATGCCAAAGCCGGCCTTGAGGTAGGTGTCTTCAGGCATCTTGGCGTTCTTGTTGACCGGCAACTGGCCCAGGATGGTGTTGACTTCGGACTGCACCTCGGGCTTGGCCATATAGGCC
Organism: uncultured beta proteobacterium; assembly: GCA_903886275.1. Lineage (GTDB taxonomy): Bacteria > Pseudomonadota > Gammaproteobacteria > Burkholderiales > Burkholderiaceae_C > Allorhodoferax. Next base: position 62,636 of record CAISLN010000006.1, read on the forward strand.
AGGAAGCGGCGTGCATCCACCTTGTTCTTGGCCTTGGCCGGGATGTGGATGGTGTCGGTGGGCGCGTCTTCGGCCTTGGGTGTGCCCTTGGTGATTTCGGGGAACTGCATGAAGCCGAGCTGGTCTTCCTTCAGGCCGGCTTCCTTCATGGGGGCCACGGCAAAGTTGCCCATCAGGTACATGGCGGCCTCGCCCTTCACAAACGCAGGCAGCGCCTCCTGCCACTGGTAGGAGGCGTGGTTGGCCAGGTAGTAGCCGGGCTTGGTGAGCTGGTCCCATTTGTCGAACACGGCTTCCACGCGCTTGTCGGTGTAGGGCACCTTGCCAGAAGTCAGGTCCATGTGGAACTCGTAGCCGTTGACGCGCATGTTCAGGTAGTCAAACCAGCCGCCGGTGGTCCAGGTGGCCTTGGTGCCTATGGCAAAGGGCGTGACCTTGTTGGCCTTGAGCGTGGCGCAGGCCTTGAGCAGTTCGTCCCAGGTCTTGGGCTCGGCAATCTTCAGCTTGGCAAAGATGTCCTTGCGGTAGTACACGCCCCACTGGTAGTAGGTGTAGGGCAAACCCCATTTTTTGCCGTTCATGGTCATGGAGGCAGCGGCCGACTTGAAGGAGTCGTTGAGCCCTTCCTTGGCCCACACATCGGACACATCTTCAAACATGTCGGCGTTGACAAACGGTGCCATGCGGTTGCCCGCATACCAGGTGGCCAGGTCGGGCGCCTCGGCGGTCAGGAAGTTGCGGATGGAGGTCTTGTAGCCCTCGTGGTCAAAGGTGTTGACCTTGACCTTGACATCTGGGTTGGCCTTCTCGAAGCCCTTGACCAGCGCTTCAAACGCGGCCTTGGGCGCCGGATCGGAGGCATCGGTGTTGATGATCAGGTCGCCGGCAAAGCCGGAGAAGCTGGCCATCAGGGCTGCGGTGAGCAGCGCGAGTTTCAGGGGTTTCAATGTCATGGTGTCTCCTTGGTTTTTCAGTGGGGTTGCGCTTTGCAGCGCTTTACGCGGAAGCGCTGAGCTTCCAGATGGCCAGGCCCTGCGGGGCCAGAGCACGCGCACCCAGCAGGCATTGCGCGTGGTTGGACGGTGAAAACTCCACCGTGGAACTCGAAAAATTTTGTACAAAAAGCCATTCACCCAGACGGGTGCTGCGCACATCGGCGGGCAGGCTGTGCGTCTGCAGACCGGCTTCGCTGGCGGCCAGGGTGAAGAGCTGCTTCCAGCCCGCCTCGTCGGGCCAACCGGCGCTGTACCAGCTGCGGCCATGGCGCAGCAGGGCGGGTTTGCCGTCCGCAAAATGGGCCACAGCCTCTGCACCCAGGGCCTGCACGTCCTCGCGCCAACGGCTGTTGGCCGTGGTGCTGCCATCGGGCCAGCGCACGCTGTCTTCCAGTCCCGGCGGCAAGGAGGCCACACGCTGAACCCGCAGCCCGGCCAACTTGGCAAAGGCGCCTGGCGGCAGGCCCTCGGCAAAGGCCATGGCCTGGTTTTTGGAACCCGCACGCGGGCCGAACACCACCTGTGCCTTGCTGGCTTCCAGGCGCAATGCCAAGGCCGAGTCCTCGCGCAGATGGGCCGGCAGCACCACCAGGGCGTAACCCGCCAGCTCGGCGCGGCTCGAAACAATGTCCACATCCAGCCCCAGCTGGCGCAGGGCGCTGTAGGCCTGGAAGCTGATTTCCAGGGGATTGAAGTCGGCGCCCTGGGGCTGGATCTGCGCCATCCACAGGCTGGGGTAGTCCAGCACCAGGGCCACACGGCCTGCGGTCGCTGCGCTTGCGCGCGCTGCCACGATGGCGTCGCTCACAACCGGACCCAATGCCCGCAACTCTTGCGCCACCTGCGCCGCCTCCATGCCGCCCTGGTCCAGGCTGCGGTCCGGGCGGTTCAGGCCGGCATGCATTTGCTCCTGCGCAAAAGGCGCCTGGCGCCAGCGGAAATAGCACACCACCTCGGCACCGTGGGCAAAGGCCTGCCAGGTCCATAAGCGCACCATGCCGTCCAGCGGCGCCGGGTTCCATTGCGCCCAGTTGACCGGGCCGGGTTGCTGCTCCATCACCCACCAGCGCCCGCCCTGGCACATGCCGCGGTACAGGTCATGGTGAAAGGAGGGAATGTCCGGGTGTCCGGTGCGCGCATAACGGCGCTTGTCTTCGGCGCTGAGGAAGAAGTCCTGCGTGAAGCCCAGCGGGTAGCTGTCCCAGGTGGCGACGTCCAGGTCGGCCGAGACATCGTGGTGGTCGAACTCGGTGAAAAAACCCATGAAGTTGTGCGTCACATCGCGCCCGGGCGAGTGCTGGCGAATGAGGTCGGTCTGTATGCGGTTGAAGGCCACCACTTCGCTGGAAGCAAAGCGGCGGTAGTCCAGTCGGTGCGCCGGGTTGGCCTCGGTCACCGTGCCCACCGGCGGGTCGATCTCCGCAAAGCGGCGGTATTCCTGGCTCCAGAACACATTGCCCCAGGCGCTGTTGAGCGCCTCCACGGTTGCGTATTGCTGCGCCAACCACTCGCGAAAGGCCTGGCGCGCCGCCGCGCTGTAGCTCAGCACCGTGTTGTGGCAACCGTATTCGTTGTCGGTCTGCCAGGCCACCACGCCGGGGTGCTGGCCGTAGCGCCTTGCCACGGCTTCGGAAATTCGCGCGCTTTGTGCCCGGTACGTTGGGCTGGAAAAACAGTAATGCCGGCGCGAGCCAAAGCCGCGCGCCTGGCCGCCCGCGTCCACCGCCAGCATGGCCGGGTCCGCATCTACCAGCCATTTGGGCGGCGTGGCGGTAGGCGTGCACAGCACCACCTTCAGCCCGGCCGCGTGCAGGGTGTCCACGGCCTGGTCCAGCCAGGCCCATTCAAAGCGGCCCGCTTCGGGCTCGATGCGGCTCCAGGCAAATTCGGCAATGCGCACATAGCGTATGCCCAGCGCCACCATGCGGGCCGCGTCATCGGCCCACCAGTCTTGCGGCCATTGTTCGGGGTAATAGCAAACGCCCAGTTGCATACGCTGCTTTCTCAGGCCGCAGCCAGGGCCGAGGCGGGTACCGACAAGGCCAGATCCTGGCTGGCAATGGTGCGCGGCATGGACAGGCCATTGCCGTCAAACACATGCAGGTGCTGCGCCGGCATGCTCAGCGCCACGCGCTCACCGGCCCGCGCAAAGCTGTTGCCCGGCGCCTTGACCACCCAGGGGTCGCTGGTGGTGCCGCTTTCCAGATACAGGTAGGTGGATTCGCCCAGGCGCTCCTGCCACTGCACATTGCGCAGCACATGCTGGGTGGCGTTGCCCACCTCGGCATGCTCCGGGCGCAAGCCCAGGGTTATTGGTGCGCCCACGGCCAGCGCCTGCGCATTCACCCGCGCCTGCAATACTTCTCCGCCGGGCAGTTGCAGCGTCGCCAGTTCCGGCGTGGCCGCTTGCAGGGTGGCGGCAAAAAAGTTCATTTTGGGCGAGCCGATAAAGCCCGCCACAAACTGGTTCACCGGGTGGTGGTAGAGCTGCAGCGGCGCGCCAAACTGGGCCACGCTGCCCTCGCGCGCCACCGCCGCACCGGAGTTGAGCAGCACGATGCGGTCGGCCAGCGTCATGGCCTCGACCTGGTCGTGCGTGACGTACACCGTGCTGGCGCGACCAAAGTCGCGGTGGATCTTGGCAATCTCAAAGCGCGTCTGCACCCGCAGCGCGGCATCGAGGTTGCTGAGGGGCTCGTCAAACAAAAATACGCCGGGCTGGCGCACGATGGCACGGCCAATCGCGACGCGCTGGCGCTGGCCGCCGGACAAGGCCTTGGGCAGGCGCTGCAGCAGCGGATCGAGCTGCAGGATGCGGGCGGCGTCACCCACGCGTTTCTGGATTTGTGCCTCGTCCACCTTGGACAGGCGCAGGCCGAAGGCCATGTTTTCAAACACCGTCATGTGCGGAAACAGGGCGTAGCTCTGGAACACCATGGCGACCCCACGCTGTGCCGGGGCCACGCCATTCATCAGCTGCTCGCCAATGTGCAGCGTGCCGCTGTCGATGGCCTCAAGCCCGGCCACCATGCGCAGCAGCGTGGATTTGCCGCAGCCAGACGGCCCGACAAACACACAAAACTCGTTGGCACCGATGTCCAGCGAGACGTTGCGGATCACCGGCGGGTTGTCACCGTAGGCTTTGAACACCTGTGCGAGCTGAATGCGGGCCATGGAACTCTCTTTGCTAGAAGGACGCCGGTTGCGGCAACTCATTCATCATACAAATAAACCCCTCAATTCCTATTCAGGGTTAACCCTGAACCAGCCTGCGCCTTTACAAAATGGCTTGTTTCATCAGCGTGCGGGTGTCCGACAGCATGCCCGCCATGCGGTGCAAGGCGCCTTGGGCATCGCCGCTTTCAATCGCCTCAAATACCTTTTGGTGGTCCGGCAGGCCCCGCTTGAAGTCCCCGGCTGAGCGCGCAGTCACCCCCAGCAGCGACTCCAGGGCGCTGCCGATGATGGCCGCCAGGGGCATCAGCAGCGGGTTGTTGGTGGCGCGCAGGATGGCGGTGTGAAAGTCCAAATCGGCCTGCACCCATTGGCCAATCGCCTTGGCCGTGCGCATGGCCTGCAGGGCGCTTGCAATGAGCGCCAGTTGCTCGGCACTGCGGCTGCTGGCGGCCAGGGCGGCGGCGGCCGGCTCAATGATCTCGCGCAGCTCCATCAGGTGGCGCAGGAATTCGGCGTCGGCTCCGGTGGCGCAGCGCCAGGCCAGGATGTCCGGGTCCAGCAGGTTCCACTGGTCGCGCGCTCGCACCCTTGTGCCAATGCGTGGGCGTGGCTCCAGCAAACCCTTGGCTGCCAGCACCTTGATGGCTTCGCGCAGGGCGGTTCGGCTGACCTGCAACTCCTGGCACAGCAAGTCTTCGTTGGGGAGTAGGGCACCTGCCGCATAGCCGCCGCCGACTACACGCTTGCCCATTTCGTTCACCACCTTGCCGTGCAGATTGCGCCCGCTGTAGGTGCCCGCTTGGGGGGCGATGCGTGGATTCATGGCAGAGTGAATTGGCAATGGAGGAGGCAAATTTGCGCTTTAATCATCATATGTTTAAATCTGCCTAGTGGCAACGAACAACCCAACTTGAGAAAAGCACATGGTACTGAACACAGCAATCGCGGTGGTGGGGGTGGACTGGGGTACCACCCACCGACGCGCCTACGGTTTGAATCGGGACGGTCAGTGTGTGGCCGAACATGCGGATGGTGAAGGCGCTCTTTCCTGCAAGGGCCGCTTTGCCCAAGCCTTGCAGGTCCTGTTGCACAGCATGGGGGCCCAGCCGGAAGCGGTGATTTTATCGGGCATGGTGGGCAGCGCCCTGGGCTGGCAGGTGGTGCCCTATGTGGACGCCAGCGTGGCGCTGACGGAACTGGCTCTGCAGTTGGCGCCGGTGCAGCCCGGATCGGGCGCCGATGCGACTGGGCCTGACGGATCTGTGGCAATTGTCCCGGGCTACTGCGTTCGCAACGCGGCCGGCCAGCCCGATGTGATGCGCGGCGAGGAAACCCAGTTGCTGGGCGCCCATTGCCTGGGCCACTCCGACGGTTGGTTTGTGCTGCCCGGCACGCACAGCAAATGGGTGGAGTTGCGGGAGGGCCGCGTGGCCCAGTTGCGCACCTATATGACCGGTGAATTGTTTGACCTGCTGGGCCGCTACGGCACCCTGGCCGCAGCGGCGGGTACCGATGGAGGTACGGCGGACGCGCCATGGGATGAGGCCGCCTTTGCCCAGGGCGTGCTGGCGGCGCAAAGCGGCGGCGCGCTCAGCCACCAGTTGTTTGGCTGCCGCGCTCTGGTGGTGTCGGGCGACATGGCGGCCATCAGCAGCCGCGCCTATTTGAGCGGCCTGTTGATCGGCACCGAATTGCACGATGTGCTGCGCGACCCGGCGAGCGGTGTGGCTGCTGGCGACGCCTCCTTCAAGCTGATCGGATCTCCCGCATTGGAAAGGCTGTACCAAGCCGCCGCCGCAACCCTGGGCCTGCAGTTCGAGGCGCTGGATGCACGCGCGGCCTTTGTCGCCGCCACCCACTATTTGTACTCACAGAGGATTTCCGCATGAAGAATGCTTTTGAACTGCTGCAACAGGCGCGGCGCATGCCGCTGGTGGCGATCCTGCGCGGCCTGGAGCCGACACAGGCGGCCGAAGTAGGCCTGGCTTTGGTGCAGGCAGGATTTCGCACGCTGGAAGTGCCGCTGAACCGCCCCGGCGCGCTGGACTGCATCGCGCTGCTAAGTCAAGCGTTGCCCGCCGATGTGTTGGTCGGTGGCGGCACCATGCTGACCATAGCCGATGTGGATGCGGTGCATGCGGCCGGTGGGCGTTTGATGGTCTCGCCCAATTGCGACACGCGGGTGATCGCCCACGCCGCAGGCCTGGGCATGCTGTGCGCGCCCGGCGTGGCCACACCCACCGAGGCCTTTGCCGCCCTGCAAGCCGGAGCCCATGCGCTGAAACTTTTCCCTTCCGAGATGGTTGGCCACGGTGGCCTCAAGGCCCTGAAATCCGTGTTGCCAGCAGGCACCGATTTCTGGCCGGTGGGCGGCATCACGCCCGACAGCATGGGTGCCTGGATCAAGGCCGGGGCGACGGGCTTTGGCATTGGCAGCCAGCTCTATGCCCCGGGCACTTCGGCCGCCGAAGTGCTGGAGCGTGGCCGCGCCTATGTGGCGGCTTGGCAGACTGGCACCTCTGCGGTCCAGCAAGGTGTCTAGCGCGCTTGGGTAAATGGCAGGTGGCATAGGAGTGACTCTGAAGGGCTGGAAGCCGACTTCCAAATTTCCAGACAGCGGTCAGTCAACGCGGCAAAGTCGTGGGCGCAATGAGGTCTTCCAAGACAACTCCGCGTTGGGTCAAAAAAGCCTCCAGTGCTGGCCTGAGATTTCCAAGTGTCTCCTCCACGGAAGCTCTCACGGTATCGACTACAACTTGAGTTCCACGCTCAATTTCTACGTTAAGCCAATCACCCACGTTTTTTTGTTCGAATGTCGTCATTCGGCGGGTCTCGGGAATTAGCCATACCTCAAACCACCCGGCTACCCTGTCAGTTGCAGAGACCGTGAGGCTTGCACCATTGATGGCGATGTACCCCTTGGGGAAGATGTACCGCATGAAAGGAGGAGGAACTTGGACGCGAAGCACGCGATTGTTTACTGAGGCTTTGATGCTTTCTATCTGAGCAGAGAAGTCGATATGCCCCGAAAGGGGGTGCCCCCCAATTTCAGCGCCGTCTTTCGCAGCTCTCTCTGTGTTCACCATGTCACCGACTACAAGGGTGCTTAGAGTCGTCACTGACAGGCTTTGCAGAATTACATCGAACTTGGCACTGCTGGATGACAGGACTTGTGTGACGGTAAGGCAAACCCCATCGACAGAAACACTTGCCCCGACGGCAAGACCATCAGTAAAGTTTGGCGGAAGGTCAAGGATGAAAGTGCGAAGTCCCTCGGCATCGCTGATGGACCTAATTGTTGAAATACCCTGAACTATGCCTGTGAACATCTATTCTCCGAATTGAATTGCCTTGGTTTTTTCGCGAAGGCTGGATGGCTTTTTGCGTTCGTTTGCATCCTATCAAATTGGAGGGTTCGCTCGGGGGACTGCTTTCGCGGCAACCTTGACATGTTTGGGCTCAACTGGCAATCCCCCATCCGAGTGAATTTCCATAGGCACCCGCCATCGCCATGGCTGCCTAGCCGAAGTGGGCTGTTAGTTGCCATTTGCGACGAACATCTATTGCGTGTCAGC
>CAISLN010000007.1 GCA_903886275.1 uncultured beta proteobacterium
AACTGGGACTGTTCACCATGGTTACAGCCCACCGAGCGAGCCAATCCCGATGAGGAAACCACTAACTGGAGAGCCGTGTGCGGGAAAACCGCACGCACGGTTCGGAGGGAGGGGAGGCTTCGGCCTTCTCTACCCCTATCGGCTGCTGCGTTCAACGCAGGTGGTCAATGGCGGTTATTGTGTTCACCAGGCCGGCTTGGTGGGCGCTTGCGGTGCAGCGGGTGGCGGTTCTTTGGACCACAGGACACCGCTCAACAGCAGCACCGCAATGGCTGCCAACACCAGCGCCAGCAGCAAGGCCCAGCGCGATGTGGGTGGCGCATCACTTGGCTGCGGCGGGTTGCTCACGACCTTGTATCCGGTCACCATGGGCTTGAGCAGGTCGTCTTTTTTGACCAACCGGTAAAAGGCAATCGCCAGCACATGCAGGCCCAGCAACAGGTACAAAACGTTGGCCAAGCGGTGGTGCCAGCCGGTGAGCCACAGCGACAGCTCCTCGCTGACCTGTGCGGCCAAAGGGCCGGTAAAGGAAATTTCGTCGTTGCCAAACACGCCGGTCCCCAACTGCAGCGACAACAGCGCCAGCAGGGCCAGCACCGACAGCGCACCCAAGGGGTTGTGACCCACGCCGCGCCACTGGCCACGCAGATAGGCGCGCAGGCTGCTCGGTGTGGGCCAGAAGCTGGCAAAACGCGCATGGCGATTGCCGGCAAAGCCCCAGACCAGACGGAACACCAGCAAGCCGCCAATCACCAGACCGGCCTTGCCATGCAACTCCATCGCGCTGCCACCGGTAAGGCCGGTGACCAAGGCGGTGCCCACTGCTGCCACCAGCAACCAGTGGAACAGCCGGGTTGGCGCGTCCCACAGTTGGATACGCCGCTGGGCGGCGACTGGCCGCTTCATCAGTCCTTGGACTTGTAGTCGTCGTGGCAGGCCTTGCAGGTCCGGCCCAGTTTGGCGAACTGCTCTTTCACATGGGCCTGGTCGCTGGTGGCGGCCAGACGCGCCAGTTCGGTCGATTCCTTGGCGAAGGCAGCGGCGTATTCGCCCACCTTGCTGTCGGCGGCAAACAGGGCCGGCTTGACGCTGGTCTCGTGCCAGCCCTTGCCGGTTTCGGTGCCGGCGATAAAGAGTGAGCCCAGGCCGCCATTGGCAATTGCGGCAATGCTGTTGGAAGCCTTGACGACCTCTTCCTTGTTGTACTGGCCATCCACATTGGCCTTGACGCGCCCGCTGTTCCAGGCGATGACCTGAAAGGCCGACTGGCGCCACTTGATGACCTGCTCGGGCTTGGGCGCTTGCTGGGCGATGGCGGCCAGGCTCAGGGTGGTGATGGCCAATGTGGCAAGGACGGCACGTTTGAAAGAGAGGTTCATGTCAGGAAAGATGGGTTTTAAAAAAGGAAAGGGTTCGTAGCCAGGCCAGCTTAGCAGCATCGGCATCAAAGCGCGGTGTGGTGTCGTTGTTGAACCCATGCTGCACTCCGGCATAGGTGTAGGCCTCGTAGCGGCTGCCTGCGGCCTTGAGCGCCGCTTCAAAAGCGGGCCAACCGGCGTTCAGACGTTCATCCGCACCGGCGTAATGGATCAGCAGCGGCGCCTTGATTTTTGCAACCTCCTGCGCGGGCGGCGGCGCGCCATAAAACGGCACGGCGGCGCGCAGATCGGGCAACTGGGTCGCCAGGTAATTGGCAATGCCACCGCCCCAGCAAAAACCCACCACAGCCACCTGTCCGTTGCTCTGGGCGCTGGTTTGCAGCAGCCGCGTGGCAGCTACAAAACACGCGGATGGCGGTGCTGACGACTAGGCAATAAGGCCTTAGACGTAGCCTACTTAACTTGACCAAACAGCAGTGTTAGACCCGTGCTTGCCAATAGTGGGGCTCGCGGCGCTGGTGGGCAACAGCGTAAACCTGTGGCCCACCCACGAAATCTTCTTCATAGAAGACGGAATAGGGGCATCTCTCAAAGTGGTAGATCCGCAAGCCGTTGCCATCGTGTGGGCCAGCTTTGCTGGTTCTCCACGAGTAGCTCCATCACCCTTTCAAACTCTGCCAGGAAGGACAAGGCAATCGATGCGCTGGCTTGTTCGACGTAGTATTGCGCGGCGTCGCCAAGCTCAGCTTCAGCGTCCGGATGAATCCAGTAACTCACGCAATTCTTGCTCGCACACGCTCTAGGGCTTTAGCGCCATCCACCATGGCGACCTTGCCGCTGCGCACCTCCAGACGGCGTTGCAAAGCAAGCTTGGTCCAGGCCTTTTGTGCACTCGACGGGGGCTCAAAGCTGGCTATCAACAGCTCCAACATCCTTGCGCGCTGTGCAGCGGGCAGTTCCAGCACTTCCGTTGTAAGGTCTTGAATGGGCGTGGTCATGGGGCCTCCGGGTGTCGCAGTTGCGCAAGCATGCCACAAGTCCATCGAGCGGCCTGATGAAGGGTGCGCACGACCCGCTCAGCGATGGGCTGGCAATGGGGCCGGCGATAGGGCTTTAGCTTGGCAGGCGCTGCTCGCGTTGGCGCACGCGGGTCTCATGCAGGGTCAGCAGGCCACCGGCCACACCGCAGGCCGCGATCATGCCCATGCCCACCAAGGCCCAGAAGTCGGGCACATGGGCAAACACCAACCAGCCGCCCACAATGCCAAAGCCAATTTGCAGGTACATATAGGGCATCAGGCTTGCTGCCGGGGCACGCTCAAAGGCCCAGACAAAAAACAGATTTCCACCGGCTGCGGCAAGCCCCATCAACAGCAGGCCCAGCCACAACTTCGGGTCATTGACTGGCACCCAGACCCAGGCCAGCGGAAGGCTGGCCAGCAGCAATGCGGTGCTGCAGGTATAGAACACCGTGGTGACCGCGTCTTCGGTGCGCGCCATTTTGCTGGCCAGCAGTTGGTAGGCCGCATTGACCAAGACCAGAGCCAGGGGCAACAGCATGGCCCAGCCTATGGCGTTGCTGCCCGGGCGCACGATGACCAGGGTGCTGACCAGGCCAAGCGCCACCAGCACCAGCCGCAGGGGCGAGACATGCTCGCCCAAAAACCGCGTGGCCAACAGGGTCACCACCAGGGGCGTGGTCATGGCCAGCGCGGTGTACTCGCCCACCGGCAAAAACTTCAGGCTCAAAAACGCCAGCAGCTGCACCACCAGCAACAAAACGCCGCGCGCGATATGCAGGCCCGGACGCGCCGTCTTGAGGCTGGCCCCGCCCCGAGCCACCAGCACATAGCCTCCGGTCACCAAGGCCTGCACCAGAAACAGCACCCACAGGGCCATCAACATGGGCACCACTGCGGTAACGCCCTTGGTGGTGGTGTCTAGCACCACAAAGCAGGCCATGGCCACCACCAGCAACAACAGGCCAGCCCAGGCCGAAGGCTTGACGCGATGTTGCGGCTTCAAGCTGCGACCTTTGGTAGCGCCGACAGCATGCAGGGCGGCAAATGAGCGGGATGCAGGGTGGGCCATTTTGGGCGGATAGCGAAGGCGAACAATAAGAGCATGGAGTGGAGGGTTACAAAAGAAAGGAGGCCGACGGGCTGTACCGATTTTGGCATTGACCGGGTCTGGCACCCCTACAAGGGCCTATTCAAATCAAGCTTGTTCAAATAAGCCCACAGCAAGCACGGGTTTGTCACCAGACTGGAACAGAATAGGGCCACCTCAGCTATAGCGGCACACACCATGCACCACCCGAAGATTTTTTTGCGCCTTTTTCTAGGCTTTCTTCTGGCGTTTGGCCTGCTGTGCGCCGCCCACGCACTGCCCCCCAGCTTGGACAACGCCAGTTGCCTGGTCTGCCATGAGGGCGGCAAGCTCAAACAGGCGGATGGCCAGAACCGGGAGCTGCACAAGGTGGCGCCCGATGCCTTTGCCAAAGGCGTACACGGCAAGATGCAATGCGTGGCCTGCCACACCGATATCACCGACCTGGCCGCCAGCGCCAATGCACACCAGACCTCACAGCCCCTGAAGAAGGTGGACTGCGCCGCCTGCCACCAGGCCCTGTGGGAGCAAGCGCAAAAAGATGGCAAGGCAGCCGAGAAGCCCCGCCTGGGCGTGGTGGCAGACAACATTGCGCTGTACCAAAAGTCTTTCCATGCCAAGCCCAATGCAGACGACGCGAGCAAGCCCAACGCCTCCTGCGACAACTGCCACGACACCCACAGCTTCCAGGTGCCGTCCACCACGCTGCCCAATGACTCACCCGAGCGCGCCGCCTGGCGTCTGGGCATTGCCAAGATGTGCGGCGCCTGCCATGACGAGCAACTCGAAGCCTACAGTGGCTCCATCCACGGCCAGGAAGTGCTGGAAAAGCACAACCCCAAGTCGGCGGTCTGCAGCGACTGCCACAGCGCCCATGCCGTCTCCAACACCTCGGGCGATCCCTTCAAGCTGGCCATCTCCAACCAATGCGGCAGCTGCCACGAGGCCAATCTGGCCTCTTACAAGGCCACCTACCACGGCCAGATCAGCACCCTGGGCTATGCCTACACCGCCAAGTGCTACAACTGCCATGGCAGCCATGACATTCTGAAGGTGAGTGATCCGGCCTCCAAGGTGCATGTGGACAACCGCCTGAAGACCTGCAAGACCTGCCACAGTGGCAAGAAGGACCTGGCCGAGGCGCCAGCGGGTTTCATCTCCTTCCAGCCGCATGGCAACCACCACGACTTCAACAAGTACCCGCAAATCTGGATTGCCTTTCAGATCATGGTGCAGCTGCTGGTGGGAACCTTTGGCTTCTTCTGGTTGCACACCCTGCTGTGGTTCTTTCGCGAATACAAGGAACGCAAGCTGCGCCTGAGCCAGCCGCATATCGAGCTCGATGCGCTGCCGGCTGGCGTGGCGGGCAAACACATCCAGCGCTTTAGCCCCATCTGGCGCCTGGCCCACATCACGTTTGCCCTGAGCTTGATGATCCTCACGCTGACCGGCATGCCGCTGTTTTATCCGGACGCACCCTGGGCCTCGCACCTGATGAGCGCCCTGGGTGGGCCGCACATTGCGGGCGCCATCCACCGCGTCAATGCGGTGGTCTTTGCCGCCGTGTTCTTCTGGCACCTGGCCTACATTGCCTACCGCGTGATCAGCGGCTGGAAAGACTTTGAATTCTTCGGCCCGCACTCGCTGATCCCCAACCTCAAGGACGGCCGGGATATGCTGGGCATGTTCAAGTGGTTCTTTGGCCAGGGCCCGCGCCCGCAGTTCGACCGCTGGACCTATTGGGAAAAGTTTGACTACTGGGCACCGTTTTGGGGTGTCACCATCATCGGCGTCAGTGGCCTGGTGATGTGGCTGCCCAATGTGTTCGGTGCCTTCCTGCCGGGTTGGGTGTTCAATGTGGCGGCCATCTTCCACGGCGAAGAGGCCTTCCTGGCGGTGGTGTTCCTGTTCACCGTGCACTTCTTCAACAACCATTTCCGGCCCGACAAGTTCCCGCTGGAGGTGGTGATGTTCACCGGCACCCTGTCGGTCGAAGAGTTCAAGCAGGAGCATCCGCTGGAATACCAGCGCCTGTTGGAGACCGGTGAGCTGCAGGGTCGTCTGGTGGATGCGCCCTCTCCCGGAAAAATGAAGGCTTCCCGTGTATTGGGCTTTACACTGATTGTGTTTGGCCTGAGCCTGTTGACCATGGTGGCAATAGGCTTCTTCACCAGCCTGTAAACCTTCCCAATCCCAACCGCCGGGGCCTATTGCCCCGGCTTTTTTTTTAAGGTTCCTCTGTGAGTCCCAAACATTTCGCAGCCATGGTAGACACCGAAGCACTGAAGACGGCGGCCCTGCGCACCGGCGCACCGGCCGCCATTCCGGCCTATTTGCAAAGCACCTATTGGTGGGCCTATTTGCATCCGCGCGCGGTGCATATCTTCGAGCGCCAATGGCTGGTCAACCTGATTTTGTGGGGTAACTTTGCGCGCCTGCGCAATGCCGCCCTGGCCGAGATGGGCGAGCGCATCAACGCCCGCGTGCTGCAAGTGGCCTGTGTCTATGGCGACTTCACCGAACACATGGCGCGCCGCCTGGGCCCCAATGGCCGCATAGACGTGATCGACGTGGCGCCCATCCAGATCAACAACCTGCACGCCAAGCTCAAGAAGGCCGGCTGTGACACAGACCGGGTCAACGCCCTGCTGCAAGACTCCAGCGATCTGCATTTTGCCGATGGCAGCTTTGCGGATGTGGTGGTTTTTTTCCTGCTGCATGAAATGCCCACCGAGGTGCGGCGCAAGACGGTGGCCGAGGCGCTGCGCGTGACCAAGCCGGGCGGCAAGCTGATCTTTGTGGACTACCACAAGCCCCGCGCCTGGAGCCCGTTTCGCTACCTGATGGTGCCGGTGCTCACCACCTTGGAGCCCTTTGCCATGGACGTGTGGAACCACGAAATTGCGAGCTGGCTGCCCGAAGGTGCCCCAGTTGCCAAGCTGGAAAAGCAAACCTATTTTGGCGGGCTTTACCAGAAGGTGGTGATGACCAAATTGCTGTAGGCCGTCCGTGGATGATCAGGCCATCCGTTCAATAGCATCCTGGGTCAGGCTCATACTTGGGTGGAAATACGTGTGCCCTTCAGGCCCACACCGCATCGGACAAGGCTGTGACCTGAAGGAAAAACGGACATGTGCAAAAATTGGGCACCGTGCCACAGTGCACTGCTCGGCAACACACAGGGGACTGTGATGAGCGATGCAACTTTTACTTTCCGGGTCGATGAAGCATTGAGAGACCAGTTTTCCAATGCTGCAGAATCCCGCGACCGCACGGGCGCCTAGTTGTTGCGGGACTTCATGCGGGACTTCGTGAAGCAACAGCAAGAAGCGGCCGAGCATGACGCTTGGTTTCGCAGCCAGGTGCAGATCGGCTTGGACGCGGCCAATGCTGGCAACCTGATCCTGCCGTTTTGCTGCGCCGCCTGGACTGCGTGTGGGAGGCCACCAAGGCCGCCGTGCTGGCGGAGAAATCCTTGCGCGAAGCTGCGGGCCTGAACCATGAGCCCTTTTTGCTGCGCAAGGCCGGCCAGTTCTTCTACAACACCTCGCCGCTAGACCTCAAGAAGCTCATGGGCGACCAGGACCCCATTGGTGAGAACCTGCGCGCCTACCTGCAGGCCTTCAGCCCGGAGGTGCGCGACATTTTTGAGAGCTTCGAGTTCCACACCCAAATCGACAAGCTGGCCAAGTCCGGCCTGCTCTCCATGGTCACCGAGAAGTTCGCCACCGCCAGTACCGCACGCAGGACATGGTCAAAGGCGGCTCCATGTTTTGCCGTGCTACGTTTTTACCGAACGAAGCGCGCCGTATCTTCAGTGGACTGGAGACAGAAGACTTCTTACGCGATGCAGCACGCTGGCCCATTGAGTGCTTTGCCGACCGGCTGGCCTACTACCAAAGCGAGTTGATTGCCCTGCACCCTTTCTATGAATGGAATGGCCGCATCACCCGCCTATTTTTTGATCTTATTGCCATGCACAAAGGTTAGGGCCCCATCGACTACGGCCTCTCACTGCGCGACGACCCGGAGGTGGGCAACAACTATATCCGCGCCTCCATTCTCTGCGTCCAACGCGCTGACCATGCGCTGCTGCGCGAACGGGTCTTGGCGGGACTCGCGCGGGATTACATATTTCAGACTCCGCCTCTGTTGGGATGAGTTCAAAAATCTGGCAGCGGTCGTCCCTCCAACCGAAGAGACGCAAGCGATCTGCTATGAAATTGGGCTGATGGACAAAAAATTCGACACCCTCACCGCCGAAGCCCAACGCGCCATAGCCCTGCTGCAAGAGCGTCGCACCGCGCTGATCTGCGTCGCTGTCACCGGGCAGATTGACGTGCGGGGCGCTCTGAAATGACCCGGAAAATCGCAGCGAGCCCCCTCACACAGCCAGTCTGATCGCCTCGGGTGTGCGTGCCGCAATACGCAGGAGCGTCTTGGCCGCGCCCGATGGTTCGCGGCGCCCTTGCTCCCAATCTTGCAGGGTGCGAACGGAGACACCCAGCAAGGTCGCGAATTCAGACTGAGAAACACCGACCTTGGCCCTTGCCTCTGCGGCGGGTGTCAGCGCGACCACCGTGGTGCGTGCGGCTTTCCCTGCCTTCATTTGGCGCACGGATTGCAGCAGATCGTTTTGGAATTGCTCCATGTCTGCATCCACGGTCTTCTTAACGGACTTGGTCATTTGCGACCTCCTGTTTTAGTTTCGCCAAAAATTCAGCCGGTAGCTTGTCAAACTTTGCTTTGGCATACACGATGAGCAGCCAAATTCTCTCTTCAAGCGCGTTGAAATAAATCACCCGAGCACCACCTCGCTTACCCATGCCGCCACGACTCCAGCGCACCTTGCGACAACCATGAGAGCCAGGCACCACGTCACCGGCCAGTGGGTTCGCTGCAATCCAGTTGATGAACTCAGTGCGTTCATCTTCTGACCACACGCTGGCCGCGTACTTCTGGAAAATTTCGGTTTCTGAAACGGTGTGCACCTCCGTAATGATACGGCACTGCCGTATTAAATCAAGGTTCAGAAAAGCGGGGGGCATTTGGTGAGACGGTATTGCTGTCGCGTCAACTTTTGGAGCTTTCTATGTCTGCACCCACTCCACTGAAGCCTCCCTGTGACCCGGCAGCAGGGGTATGCCGAAGGTGATGCGGCATACCAGCAGACCTTGCAGAGCTACACCGCGTTTGCTGCTACGGACGTCAAAGCCTATGTGATGGCCCGCGTTGCCGGACGCAAGCCTGGCAGACCGAAGCCTGTGCCTTTTTTCACTTGAAGGCCCTGTTCTTTTTTTGGCTCTGCGCCACCAGCGGGAGTCTGGATACAAGGGCGCTTAGAAAAAAGTCACCGTCATCTGCCGGAATAGACGGCAAACAGGGAGGGCCATGAGCCTGCATAAAGAGATCCGCTTCGAGCTGGAGATTTGCCACCACCTGCCACAAAACGGTTGGCTTTACTCGGAAACTGGCACCGAAGGCGATGCCGCTGGCTACGACCGCGCCCGCGCCCTGTTCCCCGCCGACCAAGAACCACGGCGCCAGGGCCAGGCACCGGAGCCACGGCTGTCCTTCCCTGCGGGCGCGCTGGTCCACTTTGCCGTGAGCAATAGCGAGGTCCACATGGTGATCCAGTTGAACGGCCAGGCCACGCTGTTCCTGCCCTTCAACCTGGGCAACGCCGGGGGCGCCGGCAACCCGGTGAACCCGGCCGGTGGCCACCGCACCGCCTATCTGTGGGAGCAGGTGTGGGCCAGAGCGAGCTGGCTGGAAATTTTGGGGCGCTACCTGATGGCCCAGCGCGACAAGAGGAAGCAGATTGCGCGCATCCTCTTTCCGCGCTTTCACACACTCGATGTGACGCGCAAGCTGCAGGTCGCCGTGTTGGCGGACGGCCCCGGTGGAAAATACCTGATCCAGCACAGCGCCGGATTCGGCAAGACCAACTCGATTGCCTGGACTGCGCACTTTTTGGCCGAGCTGCACGACGCCGAGAACCGTAAGGTGTTTGACACGGTGCTGGTGGTGTCCGACCGCAATGTGATCGACGCCCAGTTGCAAGAAGCCCTGTTTGACTTTCAGCGCACCACCGGTGTGGTAGCCACGATCAAGAACACCGATGGATCCAAAAGCACCGCCTTGGCCGAGGCCCTGTCGGGCGACAAGAAGATTGAGGTCTGCACCATCCAGACCTTTCCCTTTGCGCTGGAGGCGGTGCGCAAACTGGCCGCTACCCAGGGCAAGCGCTTTGCCGTGATTGCCGACGAGGCGCACAGTTCGCAGACTGGTGAAGCGGCCAGCAAGCTCAAGGCCCTGCTCAGCCCCGAGGAGCTCCAGGAGCTCAACGACGGCGGCGAGGTCAGCAGCGAAGACATCCAGGCGGCCCAGGTGGCGCTGAAACTGGCCCAGGCCAAACAGGACGACAAGGCCGGTCGGGCAGCACAGGAGGAGCTCGATGCGTTGGTGCTGTTCAAGGGTGACATGGGTGCCTACCTGCGGCCCTACACTTTCCTGTCGCAAATTTTCGACTACGGCAACACCGCCATCGAGAAGCGCACCCTCTTCTACAAACGCCTGTTGCCGCTGCTGGAGTTTGGCCGCGAGCGCAGCGGTATGGACCTGTCCAAGGTGCTGTTGACCCATCACCACTTGAAAAATAGGGGCACAGCCGCCATGCCGCCGGACCAGGGCGACACGCCCAAGCTGGCGCCCATCACCGAGGCGGGCAGCGGCAGCGTGCAGGAGAAGGCATGGCTGCTGGAGATCATCGAGAAGGTGAACGACCTGTTTGACAGGCGACCTGACCGACCAGAACAGGCTGGTTTATGTGAACAAGGTGCTCAAGGGCAAGCTGCTGGAATCGCAAACGCTGCGCCAGCAGGCGAGCAACAACAGCAAGGAGCAGTTTGCCAACTCGCCCGACCTGAAGACCTGGCTGCTTAACGCCATCATGGGTGCGCTGGACGCACACACGCTGATGAGCAGCCAGGCGCTGAATTCCATCACCGTGCGGGGCGGGCTCAAAGACATTTTGCGCAACCATTCCGGGCTGTACGAGACGCTGCGCGAGCCGGTCTTGGCTTGAGACGCGAGCGCACCGGGCGCAGGAATGGCGGGAACGACGGGGTAGCGGGAATGACGGCTATTGCATATACCGATGCCCACCGCTGCGACAGCCCTTGCACTTCTCTTCATCCGACACCTTCGCGCCGGTGCCTGTTCACAAGCCGGTTGGTGGTGGCGAAATGACGCCACCAAGTTGCACTGTGTGCATCGTAAAACTGCCATTTCGGAGATTGCCATGCTTGCTCAAACAGGAAAACGACTCACCACCAGGATGACCGACCATGTTTTGGACAAGCTGCAAGTTGCTGCAGACCTTGTTGGAGCGACCTTGAATCAGTTTGTGGTGCAGGCTGCACTAGAGAAGGCGGACAAGGTCATTGAAAGTGAATCCACCATCGCCCTGTCTCGCCGGGAGTCGTTGCGTCTGTTGGCGATGATGGACAGCCCGCCGCCGCGCAACGAAAAATTTCTGCAGGCGCAGGCCCGTTACCTAAGGACTAAACATGCTGGTTCTACCGCTAAAAAAGTGGCATGACAGGAGTGGGTTTGACTGCGGTGATGAACAACTCAATAGCTGGTTTGCCCAGGTGGCAAAGCAACACAAAGAGAAGGGGGTTTCTTCAAGCTTTGTGGTAGCAGCGACCGACAAAAGTGCAGAGGTTCTTGGCTTTTATGCGATCAGCATGGCTGAGTTGGTCAATGGCGATTTGCCTGCCTTGTCCCGCAAGCGACTGCCTGCCAGGGTGCCGGTTTTCAGGTTTGGGCGATTGGCCACCAGCCAAAATCACCAAGGCAAAGGCATTGGAGAGTTCATGCTATTTGATGCGATTGACAGAGTCAGCCGGATTGCAAGCGAAGTGGGTGGAGTGGGCCTTGTGGTCAACGCAAAACCAAGGGCCGTCAATTTCTATAGCCGCTGTGGTTTCGAGCAGATGGCGGATCATCCGCTGCATCTTTTTTGCCGATCTGATCTCAGTTCTTATCCATTGCGGTAACCCACTGCTAAATGGCCGTCTTAGCCAACGCCCGCCCGCTCAGGCGTAGCGCTTGCTGCGCAGATTGTGTTTCATCTCGCTGAGCAGGGGCTGCAGTTTGCCGCCGCCTATGCGCAGGGCCAGGCAGGTGGCCAGGATGTCGATGATCATCAGGTGCAAGAGGCGCGAGACCATGGGGCTGTATTTGTCAAAGCCCTCGGGGTGGTCGGCGCTGAGGTGGATGGCGCCGGCACTGGCCAGGGGCGAGCCGCTGGCGGTGATGACGATGGTTGTGGCGCCGTTCTTGCGCGCGATGTCGCAGGCGTCCATCAGGTCGCGCGTGCGCCCCGAGTTGCTGATGACCACCACACAGTCACCGGGCCCCAGAATCGAGGCGCTCATCACCTGCATGTGGCCGTCGCTGTAGGCGTTGGTGTTGATGCCTAAGCGGAAAAACTTGTGCTGCGCGTCCTGCGCCACCACGCCCGAATTGCCGACGCCAAAAAACTGGATCTGCCGACCCGCGTTATAGCTTTCGAGCAGGGCGTTGACGGCCTTCTCAATAGCCATGCTGCTGGCATCGTTGCGGTACTTCAAAAAGGCGGCCACCGTGTTGTCGATGACCTTGACCATCACGTCGCAGGTCTTGTCGTCCACGTCCACGCTGCGGTGGATATAGGGCACGCCCTCGTTGACCGTGCCGGCCAGCTTGAGCTTGAAGTCGGACAGGCCGTCATAGCCCACGCTGCGGCAAAAACGCACCACGGTGGGCTTGCTCACATGGGCCCGGTCGGCCAGTTCGCTCACCGGCAGCTTGGCAAACACACGCGGGTCCGCCAGGCACAGCTTGCCGACCCTTTGTTCGGCCGGGGCCAGCGAGGGCAATGAGGCTTTGATGCGGTCCAGCATGATGTGCTTTCTTAGTTCAGGACTCTTCGCTCCAGCAAAAGCCGTCGCGTGCAATCATGGCGCTCGAAGCGCTAGGGCCCCAGGTGCCGGCTGCATACAGGCGAGGGCCTTGGGTGTCGTTGGTCCAGTGGTCGATGATGGGTTCGACCCAGCGCCAGGCCTCTTCTTGCTCATCGCTGCGCACAAACAGGTTGAGCCGACCGTCGATCACATCGAGCAGCAGCCGCTCATAGGCACCCACGCGCTCGGAGCCAAAGCGTTTGTCAAAGTCCAGATCGAGTTGCACCGGCGACAGGGTTTGCGCCGCAGCCCCTTTGACGTTGCGGTTGGCCTGGCCTTGCGCCAGCAGGTGCAGCTCCAGCCCGTCCTTGGGCTGCAGGTGGATGACGAGCTTGTTGCCCACGTTGGTGTTGGAATGGAAGATGGGGTGCGGCGTGTCGCGGAAGTTGATGACGATGCTGCCCTCGCGTCCGGCCAGGCGTTTTCCGGTGCGGATGTAGAAGGGCACGCCGGCCCAGCGCCAGTTGGAAATCTCGGTGCGCAGGGCCACAAAGGTCTCGGTGTTGCTGGCCGGGTTGACACCGGTTTCTTCGCGGTAGCCCGGCACCTTGGTGCCGCCGCTGTTGCCGGCGGAATATTGGCCGCGTATGGCGTCATGGGTCAGCGACTCAGTGGTCCAGGGTTTGAGCGAGCGCAGCACCTTGAGCTTTTCATCGCGGATGGCATCGGCATGCGCATTGATGGGCGGCTCCATGGCGATGGCGCACAGCAGTTGCAGCGCATGGTTTTGCACCATGTCGCGCAGGGCGCCGGTGTTCTCATAAAAGGCGCCACGGCTTTCCACGCCCAGGTCTTCGGCAATGCTGATCTGGATATTGGCAATGTGTTCGCGGCGCCACAGGGGCTCGAACAGGGCATTGCCAAAGCGCAGCGCAAACAGGTTTTGCACCGCTGGTTTGCCCAGGTAATGGTCAATCCGGAAGACCTGCTTTTCTTCAAAGATCTTGCGCACCGCATGGTTGATGGCGCGGTTGGAGGCCAGGTCATGGCCCAGCGGTTTTTCCAGGACGACGCGGGTCTTGGCCGTGTTGAGTCCTGCGGCACCGAGCTGTTCGCAGACGGTGGTGAACAGGGCCGGTGCGGTGGCCACATACATCACCACGGTGTCGGTTTCGCGCTCGTGCAGCTTGGCGGCCAGGTGGGTGTAGTCGTCGGGCCTGGACAGGTCCATCTGCACAAATTCCAAAATGGCAGCAAACCGTGCAAACTCGTCGGCGCTGGGGCGTTTGGCCAGCTCGACATTGTCAAAGCGCGCCTGGATCAGGGAACGGTATTTCTCGTTGCCAAGGTCCTCGCGACCGACGCCGATAATGCGACCGCCCTCGGGCAGGGTGCCATGGCGAAACGCCTGGAACAAAGCGGGCATTAGCTTGCGCCAGGCCAGGTCACCGGTTCCGCCAAACAGTACTAGATCAAAGCTCATGATTTGAAGTTACATAAATATCGACGTTGTAATGTAACTTTGTTTCATTGATAATTCAAGAGACTTTTTATATGGAAAACCCGCGCATATGAACCAACTCGACGCTCTCAAGCAATGGACCACCGTGGTGGCCGACACCGGCGACTTCAAACAGCTCGACGCTTTTAAACCGCAGGACGCCACGACCAACCCGTCGCTGATCCTCAAGGCCGTGCAAAAGCCCGAATACGCGCCGCTGCTCAAGGAGGCGGTGAACCAGTTTCGCGGCCGACCGCTAGACGAAATCATGGACCGCTTGATCGTGCGCTTTGGCTGCGAGATTCTGTCCATCATCCCGGGGCGCGTTTCCACCGAGGTGGATGCACGCCTTAGCTTTGACACGGTTGCCACCGTGGCGCGCGGCGAGCGCCTGATCGAGCTGTACCAGGCACAGGGTATCCATGCCGACCGCGTGCTGATCAAGGTGGCATCCACCTGGGAGGGCATTCAGGCCGCAGCGCAATTGGAGCGCAAGGGCATTCACACCAACCTGACGCTGCTGTTCTCTTTCAGTCAGGCGGTGGCCTGCGCGCAGGCCAAGGTGCAGCTGATCTCGCCCTTTGTGGGCCGCATTTACGACTGGTACAAAAAGACCGCCGGTGCCTCCTGGGTGGAGGCCGACCGGGCCGGTGCCAACGATCCCGGCGTGCAGTCGGTTGCGCAGATCTACAACTACTACAAAAAGTTTGGCATTGCCACCGAGGTGATGGGTGCGAGCTTTCGCAATGTCGGCCAGATCACGGCATTGGCCGGTTGCGACCTGTTGACCATCAGCCCTGAGCTGTTGGCCAGTCTGGCCGCCACCGATGCGCCTTTGACGCAGGCGCTGGACGCAGGACGCGCGCAGGCGCTGGACCTGCAGCATCTGAGCTATGACGAGATTGGTTTTCGCTTCGCGCTCAACGAGGACGCCATGGCCACCGAAAAGCTGGCCGAGGGCATTCGCGGCTTCTGCGTGGACGCCGTCAAGCTCGACAAGTTGCTGCAAGCCGCCTGAGCTACGAAGTCGCAAACCAAGCCCCATCCCACTCAAGGAAGAAGAACATGGCAAGAACAAGATGTGATCGCACGCCCGTCTGGGCACAACTGCATGCCGCCTATGCCGCCACGGGCAGGGCCTTTGACCTGCGCGACGCGTTTGCGCAAGACAGCAAACGCTTCGAGCGTTTCAGCCAAAGCGCTCCTTGTGTGTTTGCCGACCTGTCCAAGAACCGCATCGATGCGCCGACTGAAGCCTTGCTGCTGGAGTTGGCGCGCCAGAGCGGCGTGGAAGAGCACCGCGATGCCATGTTCGCCGGCGAAAAAATCAACCACACCGAGGGCCGCGAGGTCTGGCATGTGCTGCTGCGCACGCCGCCTTCTAGCAGCAACGATGGCAGCCACCGCGCCACCGAGCTGGCCAAGGTGCATGAGACCTTGAATGCCATGCTGGCCTACGCCGAGAGCGTGCGCGCCGATGCAACGATTACCGACGTGGTGAACATCGGCATTGG
The DNA here is from genome assembly GCA_903886275.1 of uncultured beta proteobacterium. GTDB lineage: Bacteria > Pseudomonadota > Gammaproteobacteria > Burkholderiales > Burkholderiaceae_C > Allorhodoferax. Next base: position 15,455 of record CAISLN010000007.1, read on the forward strand.
TGGCTCGGACCTGGGGCCGCAGATGGCGGTGCTGGCGCTCGACGCCTTTGCCAACAGCGGCAAGCGGGTGCACTTTGTCAGCAATGTGGATGGCCATGAACTGGCGGCGACGCTGAAAAAGCTCAAGGTCGAAAGCACGCTGTTCCTGATCGCCAGCAAGACCTTCACCACCATTGAGACCATGACGAATGCGCACTCGGCCAAGGCCTGGTTTGCAGCACAGGGCGGGTCTGACACGGCGCACCACTTTGCCGCGCTGACCACCAATGTGGCGGCGGCCAATGCCTTTGGCATCACCACCACCTTTGGCTTTTGGGACTGGGTGGGTGGGCGCTATTCCATGTGGTCGGCCATTGGCCTGCCCCTGGCAATCGCCATTGGCGCAACAGGCTTTCGTGAATTCCTGGCCGGTGCCCACGCGATGGACGAGCATTTCCGCACCGCACCGTTGGAGCAAAACCTGCCGGTGCGCCTGGGGCTGCTGGACCTCTGGTACCGCAACTTCCATGGCTTCACCAGCCGCAGCATCGCGCCCTATCACAGCGCGTTGCGCCGCCTGGCGGCCTATTTGCAGCAGTTGGAAATGGAGAGCAACGGCAAGCGCGTGGACGGTGAGGGCGCGACCCTGCCCTTCGGCACCTCGCCCGTGCTCTGGGGCGAGTCCGGCACCAATGGCCAACACGCCTACTTCCAGATGCTGCACCAGGGGACCGACGTGGTGCCGCTGGAATTTGTGGCGGTGAAAAAAGCGCGCCACGATCTGGCCGGGCACCAGCCACTGCTGCTGGCCAATGTGCTGGCGCAGGCCCAGGCGCTGATGGTGGGGAAGCGCGCCGACGCCGGGCCGCCCCAAGGCGGCGCAGTCCCCTTGGGGGGCAGCGAGCCACATGCAGTGGGCGAGCGTGGGGGCATTGAGCTTAGTGGTGGCCACAAGCATTTCCCTGGCAACCGCCCCAGCACCTTTTTGTTGTTGGATGATCTGACGCCCGCATCGCTGGGCGCGCTGATCGCTTTGCAGGAGCACCGCGTGTTTGTCAGCGGCAGCCTGTGGGGCATCAACAGCTTTGACCAATGGGGCGTGGAGCTGGGCAAGGTGCTGGCCAAGGACATTGAGGCACGCCTGGCCAATGGCGATGCCACGGGGCTGGATGGATCGACTGCGGGCCTGCTGGCAAGACTGCGCGACTGAGCATGGAGCTGACACTGCAACAGGCGCGCTGTCTGCAGCTCGCTGCGCAGGGCCTGCTGCAGCCGCCCACCAAAGCGGCCACGCGGGCCGCTCTGTGCGCTTGCATAGAGCGCATGGGCCTGCTGCAGATCGACACCATCCACGTGGTGGCGCGCAGCCCGTACCTGGTGCTGTTCTCACGCTTGGGCAACTATCCGCAAGCCTGGCTGGACGAGGCCTTGGCCAATGGCGAATTGTTTGAAACCTGGGCCCATGAGGCCTGCTTTGCGCCGATGGCGGACCTGCTGGCGCACCGCGTCTTTAACCGTGAGGCACGTGTGCACTGGGGTCTGGTCCATGCGCAGAAGTCCCACAGTCAGCAGCGCCCCGAACTCGACCAACTGCTCACGCACATCCGTGAAAAGGGGGCCGTCAAATCCTCCGACTTCGACCGTGTGGGTGGCGGCAACAACCCCTGGTGGGGTTGGAAGGATGAGAAGCGTTGGCTGGAGGCCCTGTTTGCCTCGGGCGAGTTGATGGTGGCAAGGCGAGAAAAATTCCAGCGGGTCTACGACCTGACGGAGCGGGTGGCGCCGCAACTCAGCGCCTTGGTGGATGCGCCTTCGCCCGAGCAGGTCCGTCAGCAGTTCTTGGAGAAGTCGGTAGCTTCGCTGGGCATCACCCAGGCGCGCTGGATCCATGACTACTACCGCAGCAAGCCGCGCCTTAAAGACAGTGACCTGGACGCGTTGGTGGAGCAGGGCCTGCTGCTGCGCCTTGGTGTGGATGGTTGGAGCGCGCCGGCCTATGTGCACAGCAGCCAGGCAGCCCTTTTGAAGAAGGCGCTTGCGAACCAGCTGGAGGCCACGCACAGCGCGCTGCTGTCGCCCTTCGACCCCATCGTCTGGGACCGTGAACGCGCCTTGGCGATGTTTGGCCTGGACTACCGGTTGGAGTGCTACACGCCAGAGGCCAAGCGTGTCCACGGCTACTTTGTGTTGCCCATTTTGTGCCGGGGTGAGCTGATAGGCCGGCTCGACGCCAAGGCCCACCGAGCCGAGGGCCGCTTCGAGGTCAAGGTTCTGCATGCGCAACCCGGCGCGCCCTGGACGGATACGCAGATACAGGACGTGGCCCAGGCCCTTCAGCGCTGCGCCCATTGGCATGGCACGCCGCAGGTGACAATCAACGCTAGCCGCCCGGCCAAACTGGCCGCGGCCTTGAAGCGCGTCCTGCGCGCATCTCCCTTGGAAAGTTCTGACGCATGAATGTGGTGTTTGATTTTGGCGCGGTGTTGTTCACCTGGCGCCCTGCAGAAATTGTGGCCGACGCCTTTGGGGCAAGAGCCTCCACGCCGGCCGATGCAAGGCAACTGGCGCAGGACATGTTCGGCCATGAGGATTGGCACGATTTTGATCGGGGCCTGCTGGAGATGGACGAGGTGGTGCAGCGCCTCTCTAGCCGTCTGGCACTGGACCACGCTGCGGTACAAACCGTTGTGCAAAACATTGGCGAGCGCCTAGCGCCCATAGTCGAAACGGTTGCGGTGCTGCAGTCCCTGCATGCACGCAAACAGGCGGGCGAGGGCGTTGTCGGGCTGTACTTTCTCTCCAATATGCCGCGCCCTTACGCGCGTGAGCTGGAGCAAAGGCATGGCTTTTTGCAGCACTTTGATGGTGGCGTTTTTTCCGGCGATGTGCGCTTAAACAAACCCGATCCGGCGATCTACCAGTTGCTGCAAAGCCGCTACCAGTTGCAGCCTGAGAGCACCCTCTTTATCGATGACCTGCAAGTCAATGTGCAGGCGGCGCAGCAGTTGGGCTGGCAGGGCATTCACCTGACACAGCCCGCCACCTTGGCCGGTACCTTGCGGCGGCAGTTTGGGCTATGAGCAAGCGCGAACCCGCAGCCGAACCGGCACGCTGCTTCTGGGTCGATGGCTCGCAGCTTTACCGCGACTACCACGACAGCGAATGGGGTTTTCCGGTGACGGACGAGCGGCGCCTGTTCGAGAAGATTTGTCTGGAGGGTTTTCAGGCCGGCCTGAGCTGGATCACCATTCTCAAAAAGCGCGAGAACTTCCGTGCAGGCTTTGCCAACTTCGAGTGGACCCAGGTTGCGCGCTTTGGTGAGAAGGATGTTGAGCGACTCATGCTGGATGCCGGCATCGTGCGCCACCGCGGCAAGATCGAGGCCGCCATCCACAACGCGCGCTGCGCCGAAAAACTGCTGGAGTCCGAACGCTCGCTGGCCGCCTACTTCTGGAAGTTCGAGCCTTCGCCGGCTTCACGCCCGAAGAACATCACCCGCGAGACCCTGCGCGCCATGACCCGAAGCGCCGAGTCCCTGGCCCTGTCCAAAGACCTGAAAAAACGCGGCTGGAAGTTCGTGGGCCCCACCACCATGTACGCCTTTATGCAGGCCATGGGTCTGGTCAACGACCATGAGGACAGCTGCTTTGTGCGCGAGGCGGCGCTCAATGCGCGCAAGCACTTGGACCTGAACAAGCTTTAAGCGCTTGTCAAAAGACAGCCTCAGTAACCCTGGAACAGAAAGTCCAACGCGCCCGTGATCTCTGCCTGTGCTGCGGCGAGTGAGGCCAAGGGGGCTTTCAGGATACGCAGCGGGACGGCTGCCATCTTGGGCGTTTCCAGCAGGTAGTCCCGGCCGTTAACCGATAGCACAGGTGTAAGCCGCGTGGGTAATTTGACCTTGGCGAAATGCTCCATGCCGCGCAGCGGAATCACTATCCGGCTGTCCAGGTTGTCAAGCAGATCGCTTTGCACATCCAGTAAATAGGGCGTGGTCTTGGCCTGCGCGCCCGGATTGGCATAGACATCGAAGCGCGCCATTAAAAGCTCCGCCATTCATCCAGCGCAAGTCCTTCGGTTGCTATGGTGTTGTTGTAGGCCGCAACGAAGTCGGCATGGTCCGCGCGCCAACGCCGCTCCTGCTCAAGACGCACCACCTCACGCAAATACGTGTCGCAGACCTGAGACACATTGATCTGCAGTGACTTGGCTGCGTCCAGAACGTCAGCGCTCAGACTTAAATTGGTGGCCCGCTTTGCGGCTTGCCGAATGCCGGGTTGTTTGCTGATGGCTTGAACTTGGACAGGCATACGGACCTCATGCGCATGAAAAGATGCGCATAGTCTAGCTTCATCATGCAACGAAGGTCACGGTTTTTCGCCTGCATCGCGTTTGCTATACGATCACTGCCATGAAAACTGCCACCATCCCTCCCATACGCGTAGCGCCCGAGTTTCGGACCGAAGTCGAGGGCGTGCTTGCACCGGGCGAGTCGCTGTCCGTATTCGTTGAGAGCGCCATTCGTGAGTCGGTTGCCAGGCGCAAAAACCAAGCGGAATTTGTTCGGCGCGGGATCGCTGCCATTGAAGAGACCCAACGCGTTGGAAACGGCATTCCCACCGAGGTGGTGATCGCCAAACTGGAAGCCAAACTGCTCGCTGCAAGGCAGGTCAAGGCGCAACACGCGCAATGAAGTACCGGGTTGAACTCAGCCAAGCGGCGCTTGAAGATTTGGAGCGCCTGTTTGACTTCGCACTACAGCGTGAACTCGACAGTGAAACAGGGGATCTGGATATTGCGGACCGGGCGCTGCAAGCGATCAAAAACGGAATAGCCTTCCTGCAGTCGTTCCCTTTTGCCTGTCGCAAATCCGGAAGCAGCCCCTTTGTGCGCGAACTGGTGATCCCGCTTGGAAGCTCAGGCTATGTGGCCCTGTTCGACATCGCCGACAGTCAGACCGTGATCATCGGCGCCCTGCGTCACCAACGCGAAGACGATTACCACTGAGCAAGACGACCAAAAGCAATCCCCCAAAACAAAACCCCGCAAGGCAAGCCCAGCGGGGTTTTGTTTTGTGCCAGAGCAACATAACGTCACTCCAACGCAGCATGGCGGCCTACAGCTAGGCGTTTGGGCGCAGACAGTAGCAGCGCTACGGCCAGCCCAAACAACGACGCTGTAGGTCGTCAGGCTTGGGCGATTACATGCCCATGCCGCCCATGCCGCCCATACCACCCATATCACCACCACCCATGCCGCCACCAGCGGACTCGGACTTGGGGGACTCGGCAATCATGCACTCGGTCGTCAGCATCAAAGAAGCCACGGAGGCTGCGTTCTGCAGGGCAGTACGTGTCACCTTGGTGGGGTCCAGAATGCCCATTTCGATCATGTCGCCGTAGGTGTCGTTGGCAGCGTTGAAGCCGTAGTTGCCGGTACCGGCCAACACAGCAGCCACCACCACAGAGGCTTCGCCACCTGCGTTGTAGACGATTTCGCGCAGGGGTGCTTCGATGGCCTTCATCACCAGCTTGATGCCGGCGTCTTGGTCAGCGTTGGCGCCCTTGAGCGTGCCCACAGCTTGCTTGGCGCGCAGCAGAGCCACGCCACCACCAGCCACGATGCCTTCTTCCACGGCAGCGCGGGTAGCGTGCAGTGCATCTTCAACGCGGGCTTTCTTCTCTTTCATTTCGACTTCGGTGGCAGCGCCCACCTTGATCACGGCAACACCGCCGGCCAGTTTGGCCACGCGCTCTTGCAGCTTTTCACGGTCGTAGTCGGAAGTGGCTTCTTCGATTTGCACGCGAACTTGCTTGACGCGGGCTTCGATATCAGCAGCAGCGCCAGCGCCGTCGATGATGATGGTGTTTTCTTTGCCCACTTCGATGCGCTTGGCAGAACCGAGGTCAGCCAGAGTCACTTTTTCCAGGGTCAGGCCGATTTCTTCAGCGATGACCTTGCCACCGGTCAGGATGGCGATGTCTTCGAGCATGGCCTTGCGACGGTCGCCGAAGCCAGGAGCCTTGACAGCCACAACCTTCAGGATGCCGCGGATGGTGTTGACCACCAGAGTTGCCAGGGCTTCGCCTTCGACATCTTCAGCAATGATCAAGAGGGGGCGTCCTGCCTTGGCAACTTGCTCCAGGGTGGGCAGCAGGTCACGGATGTTGCTGATCTTCTTGTCGAACAGCAGCACAAAGGGGTTGTCCAGCAAAGCGGATTGCTTTTCTGGGTTGTTGATGAAGTAGGGCGACAGGTAGCCGCGGTCAAACTGCATGCCTTCGACGACGTCGAGTTCGTTTTGCAGGGACTTTCCGTCTTCAACGGTGATGACGCCTTCTTTGCCGACCTTGTCCATTGCGTTGGCAATGATGGTGCCGATGGATTCGTCGCTGTTGGCGGAGATGGAGCCAACTTGCGCGATTTCCTTGGTGGTCGTGGTGGGCTTGGAAGCCTTCTTGAGCTCGGCGATCAGGGCTTCAACAGCCTTGTCGATACCGCGCTTGATGTCCATGGGGTTCATGCCGGCGGTCACGTACTTCATGCCTTCGTGCACGATGGCCTGGGCCAGCACGGTAGCAGTGGTAGTGCCGTCACCAGCGTTGTCAGAAGTCTTGGAAGCAACTTCCTTAACCATCTGCGCGCCCATGTTTTGCAGCTTGTCTTTGAGTTCGATTTCCTTGGCCACGGACACACCGTCCTTGGTCACGGTGGGGGCGCCAAACGAGCGCTCCAGAACCACGTTACGGCCTTTAGGGCCGAGTGTCACCTTGACTGCGTTAGCCAGGATGTTCACGCCTTCAACCATGCGTGCGCGGGCTTCGCCGCCGAAAATTACGTCTTTTGCTGCCATGTTTATGACTCCAGAAATTTCAAAATTAAGTTAGAACTTGTTTGCGAGAAGAAAAAGCGCGGACGCCTTATTTCTCCACCACTGCAAACAAATCGTCTTCTTTCATGACCAGCAGCTCATCGCCATCGACCTTGACGGTTTGGCCAGAGTACTTGCCGAACAAAACGCGGTCGCCAACCTTGACGGTCAGAGCGGCGATTTCGCCCTTGTCATTGCGCTTGCCAGGTCCGACGGCCAGCACTTCGCCTTGATCAGGCTTTTCAGCGGCGTTGTCAGGGATGACGATGCCGGAGGCTGTTTTGGTTTCGCTTTCTACGCGTTTAACGATCACACGGTCGGCCAGAGGACGCAGTTTCATTGGGAATCTCCTTGATTTCGAAACAGAGGTAAAAAAACAAAGTGCCAACCCACAAGAGTTGGCACCGGTAAAGCTTAGGCGCGCATGCTAGCACTCGCCTGACCTGAGTGCTAATGATAAGGCCATTCGTTGGGGTTTCAAGAGCCAAGCGGCTGCTTGTTGCGGTCGGTGTGCCAGCGGTGGCTTGGGGAGCAAGGCCTGCGACGCGGTCGCTTGTGCCTTTGTTTGCACCTTGCTCCATTTGCTGCAAAGATGGTTTCACAAAAAACGCAAGCAGCCATTGCCAGAGGAATGCGGGTATGAAAAATCTCTCGATCGCCACGCGGCTCCGTCTCTTGGCCGCCTTGCTTTGCGCCATGCTGCTGGGTATTGCTGGCTTGGGCCTGCGGGGCATTGCGGCATCCAACACCACCCTGCGCACCGTCTATGCCGACCGCACAGTAGCGCTGTCCGAGTTGACCGAGGTCTCGCGCTACAACCTGCGCAACCAGGTCCTGCTGGCCAGTGCGATTGCCGACAGGCGGCCCCATGCTACCGCGCAGTACCTGGCGGAGATGCAGTCCAATGCCGCCGCCCTGGCCAAATTGTGGGAGCGCTACGAGGCCACTCATTCAACGCCCCATGAGACGGTTTTGGTAGAGCGACTCAAGGTGCACCGTGGGGTTTTTCAGCGTGAGGCGCTGCAGCCGATACAGCAGGCGCTGGCAGACAAGAACACCAAGGAGGCGGGGCGCCTCGCCTTTGAGGTCATGCCCGCAGCCTATTTGCCCATGCGCGATGACCTCAGTGCGCTGATTGCGCTACAAGTGGACGGGGCAAGGCGCTTGTATGCAGATGCGCTGACGGACTACCAGCTCACCCTCAACTGGACCATGGGCGTGGCGCTGGTCGCGACGGCCCTGTGCTTGCTTTTGGGCTACGCGTTGATGCGCAACATCTCCAAGTCATTGCCTCAGCCGCGGGTGCATGGGGTGGCTGGCAGCGCGCTGGCAGACCCGGCTGCTGCCACCATGAGCGACCTGCTGATGGCGGTGCGGCGTGTGACCGACATCGTCGCTGCCATACGTTCCTCCAAAGCGGGGCAGGCACCCGCCAGGCCCGAGGCCGGCGCAGCGGCGAACCCGGCGACTGATTCGGTGTCGTAGCACAGCCCATTTTTTGGGGGCGCGCAGTTGTCGCAGCGTGATGCGTGGGCGCTCCATTGCGCCAGCGTAAGCAGCTTAAGATCAGCCGGTGTTCTGAACAAACACATTCGCTAGGGGTGTTGGTGCGCGCGAGCGTTCCGACTGAGAAAGTCCCTTTGAACCTGATTGAGGTAATCCTCGCGCAGGGAAGCAGATCCAAAGCGGTGTCGGCGCTTTCTCGTTTGACATGGCCCCATGCGGATCCAAGCCTACCTGTCAGCATTTTTGCATGGAGCAATTGCATGGCACCGTCACACACCGCCCCAACCGGCGGCATTCAAACCCCCACCAACCACGCACTGGGTAGCCTGCCACTCTCTGCGCGGGTCTTTAGCTGGCATGCACATGCCTCGCTCTGGTTCAGCCTGGGCGTGGGCCTCTTGGTCATGCAGATGGGCGCCTACTTGGTGCCGGCCGTGGGCACGCGCGATGCGGCCCTGGCCATTGCCTTGGGCACTGCCCTGGGCGCGGGCCTCTTGGCCTGGACCGCCAAGCTCGGCGCCGACTCGGGCCTGACCAGCGCCGGCCTGATGCACCGCACCTACGGCAGTTGGTTTGCCCGGCTGCCGGTGTTGCTCAATATCGCCCAACTGATCGGCTGGACCACCTTCGAGCTGGTCATCATGCGCGACGGCACCGCTGCCATTGGCAAGCAGTCCTTCGGCCTGGCACTCGATGGCGTGGCCGGCAACGCCGCCACCACGCTGCTGTGGGGCGCGGTGCTGACGCTGCTGCTGATGGGCTCCATGACGCAACTGGTGCGCAAGGTGATTGGCCGCTACGGTCTGCCGCTGGTGATTGCCTCCCTGCTCTGGCTGAGCTGGCAGTTTGGCGCCAAGGTGCAGGCCAACGGGCTCGACGCTTTTGTGGCGCGCGCCGGTGATGGCAGCATGGGCCTGCTCTCGGCCATGGACCTGGTGGTTGCCATGCCAGTGTCGTGGTTGCCGCTGGTGGCCGACTACGCGCGCTTTGGCAGGAGCGGCAAGGGCGCCTTCAGTGGCACCTGGATCGGCTACGCCGTGGCCAATATCTGGTGCTACGCGCTCGGTGTGATGGTGGCGAGCGTGTCGGCGCCAGACGCCGACCTGGTCAACACCTTGCTGCTGGCGCAGGGCGGGTTGATTGCTCTGAGCCTGATTCTGGTGGACGAGATCGACAACGCCTATGGCGATGTCTACTCGGGCGCGGTCTCCGGCCACAGCCTGTTGCCCCGGGTGTCCATTCGCATCTGGGGCATTGGTTTGGCCCTGCTGTGCACCGCTCTGGCCTTGGTGCTGCCGATGCGTGGTCTGGAGCCCTTTCTGCTGATTTTGAGTTCGGTGTTTGTGCCGCTGTATGGCGTGATTCTGGGGCGGCTGGGCTTTGGCACCATGGGGTTATCCACGCCGTCGGTGAAGGTGGATTACTTGGCCGCCGCCATCTGGTTGTTGGGCATCGCCCTGTTCCAGGCCCTGACCCACTGGGCACCGCAATGGGGTGCTACCTTGCCGACCTTGTTGTTCACAGGCGTGTTGGCTGTGGCTACGCGCAAGAGGGGATAAGACTGGGGGCTGGCAGCGGCAGCCTGCGTCCAGAAGTGACTTACAACGGTATGCGCACCATGGCCTGCGGCGCGTAGCCGTGGTTGAGCGGGCCGCCGCCTTTGCCGGTGCGCACCTGTGAGCCCGCTTGCAGGGCGCCGCGAATATAGACGCGTGCCGATTGAACCGCCTGCTGCAAATCCTGGCCCAGCGCCAAATAGGAAGCGATGGCCGAGGACAGGGTGCAACCGGTGCCATGGGTGTTGGCGGTGTGGATGCGCGCACCGCGCATCCAGATGCTTTCGCCACTGCGCAAGGCCAGCAGGTCGCTCACCACCTCGCCCTGCAAATGCCCGCCCTTGAGCAACACCGCCTGTGCGCCCATGGCCAGCAGCTCGGCAGCAGCAGCTTGCATATCGCTCTCGGTGTGCAGGGCGCGCTTCACCAGCAACGCCGCCTCGTCCAGATTGGGCGTGATCAGCGCAGCGCGTGGAAACAGCTCGCGCACCAGCACATCGACGGCGCTGGTGTCTATCAACACCGCGCCGCTGGTGGCCACCATCACCGGGTCAAACACCACGTTGGGCAGCGCATGGCGCTCGATCGCCTCGGCCACCGTGCGCACGATCTCTGGCGCATGCAGCATGCCGATCTTCACCGCGTCCACGCCTATGTCTTCCAGCACGGCGTCGATCTGGTCGCGCAGCATCTGCGCCGGCACGCCGTGGATGCTTCGCACACCGCAGGTGTTTTGCGCGGTCAGCGCGGTGATGGCCGTCATGCCGTAGCAGCCCAGGGCGCTGAAGGTTTTCAGGTCGGCCTGAATGCCTGCGCCGCCACCGCTGTCGGAGCCGGCGATGCTGAGCACGCGCGGGTAGGTGAAGGTCAATGCAGGGGGCAGGGCAGGGGCTAATTTTTCAGTGGGCATCGATCACCTTCCTAAGTTCGTGGGCCGCAGCACAGGGGTCCTCGGCCGAGCAGAGGGCGCTGACCAGGGCCAGGCCATCGGCACCGGCCAGCATCAACTGCGCTGCATTGCCGAGGTGAATGCCGCCAATGGCGACCAGCGGCAGCGCAGTGGCCGCGCGCACCAGTTGCAGGCCTGCCAGCCCCCAGGGCTGGGCGGTATCGGTCTTGGTGGGTGTGGCAAACACCGGGCTCACGCCCAGGTAGTCCAGTGGCAGCGTGGCGCTGCGTGCCACGTCGTCCAGGGTCTCTACCGACCAGCCGATAAACATATGGTGCGGCAACAGCTTGCGCGCCACCTGCACCGGCAGATCGCTTTGCCCCAAATGCACACCCTGCGCGCCGCAGGCCAGGGCAATGTCGAGCCGGTCGTTGATGACCAGTGGCACCTTGAACGGTGCCAGCAGCTCCATCAGCGCCACGGCCTGGGCATAAAAGTCGCGGCTGTTGGCCTGCTTCTCGCGCAGTTGTACGCAGCCCACGCCGCCACTTACTGCGGCCTGCACCACGTCGGTCAGCGTGCGTCCGCGCAGGCTGGCCTGGTCGGTCACCAGGTACAGGCGCAGGGCCTCGCGCAGCCGCGCGCCGCTCCAGGGCATGCCGCTTGGAGGCCCGCCAGCAGCTTGAATTACCAAGGCTTGAATTCCATCTTCAGGCGCGACTCGAACGTGGTCTGGTCCAGCAGTTGCAGCTCGTCGAGCAAGAGCACCTGCATGCTGCCCACACCCTGTTTACGCACCACGGCCTTTTCGGCTGCCACCTCGCCCACCACACCCATCAGCGCCATGGCCGAAACGGTGGCGCGCCAGGCGTCCGGTTGCACCGCGCAGAAGGCGCCTATCAGGGCGGTGGCCGAACAGCCCACGCCGGTGATCTTGGTCATCCAGGGGTGGCCGTTGGCCAGCAGGGCCCAGCGCGTGGCATCCACAATGTGGTCGGTGGCACCGCTCACACACACCACACCGCCGGTGCGACCCACCAAGGCGCGGGCGCAAGACAGCGCGTCGTTGGCTTCTGCGCCGCTGTCCACGCCGCGGGTCTGCACGTTGGCGCCCGCCACGCTCATGATCTCCGAGCCATTGCCGCGAATGACCGTGGGGGAGGCGGTGGCCAGCAGCAACTCAATGCTGGCATTGCGGTAGGTGGTGGCGCCTGCGCCCACCGGGTCCAGCACGGTGGGGATGCCGCGCTGCGTGGCAGCGCCCAGGGCCAGACGCATGCTCTCTATCCAAGAGGGTTCGAGCGTGCCGATGTTGAGCACCAGCGACTGCGCAATGCCCACCATATCGAGCACCTCTTCATGGGCATGGGCCATCACCGGCGAGGCACCGGCGGCCAGCAGCACATTGGCATTGAGGTTCATCACCACGAAGTTGGTGATGCTGTGCACCAGCGGCGCATGTTCGCGCACGGCGAGGATGTCGGCCCAAAGGTCGGAAGGGGAAAGCGCTGCGGTCATGGTCATCCTGTGTTTTGTCGATACCGACCATGGGCGTGCAAGGGAAGCGGGCTTGCCTACGCTGGCACAACCCAGATCAGGTCCTAAGAGTGTTTCTCAGCCACCGGCGGTGGCACCTCTAGCAGGGACGAATTATGGGCGAACCCGGCTGGCCTTTACGTTTGGTTGCCATTCAAAAAGAAGGTGTTTTTTGGGCAGGGGCGCTGGACCATGCAAAATCGCGCCCAGGCACCGCGCAGAGTGCGCGGGCACTTCAAAAGGTGAAGCATGAAAAAAACAAGAATCCTCCTGGTCACCGCGGCGCTTGCCGCCCTGGCCCAGTTGCCGGCCCAGGCCTTTTGCGGCTTCTATGCCGGCAAGGCCGATGCCAATCTGTTCAACGAGGCCAGCCAGGTGGTGCTGGTGCGCGATGGCAACCGCACCGTGCTGTCCATGCGCAATGACTACCAGGGCCCCTTGAGCGAATTCGCCCTGGTGGTGCCCACGCCCACCACGCTGCAAAAAGGCCAGGTGCGCATTGCCGACAAGCTGGTGTTTGAACGCCTGGACGCCTATAGCAGTCCGCGCCTGGCGGAGTACCGCGACCAGGACCCCTGCCAGACCCATTTCTCCTGGGGCCAAGAGAGGCGGCCCGTGGCCATGGCATCTGTGATGCCACCCACTGCAGGCGCCCCAAGCAACGGCTTGCGGGAGCAGGCGCTGGGCGTCACGGTAGAGGCGCGCTATACGCTGGAGGAGTACGACATCGTCAGCCTCTCGGCCACCCAGTCCGATGGGTTGGAGACCTGGCTGCAAGAGAACGGCTACAAGATTCCCAAGGGCGCCAGCGCCTTGCTCAAGCCCTATATCAACCAGGGCATGAAGTTCTTTGTCGCCAAGGTGAACCTGCAGGAGCAGGCCAAGACCGGCTACACCACGCTGCGCCCCTTGCAGTTTGCCTTTGAGAGCGAGAAGTTCATGCTGCCGCTGCGCCTGGGCATGCTCAATGCGCCGCCCGACAAGGCGCAGGACCTGATCGTCTATGTGCTCACCCAGCAGGGCCGGGTGGAAAGCAGCAACTACCGCACCGTGAAGTTGCCCGCCAACGTCAACCTGCCGTTTTTCTCCAAGCCCAAGTTCCAGGATTTCTACAAGGCGATGTTCGACAACCAGGCTGCCAAGGAGCAGCACCGCGTGGTGTTTACCGAATACTTTTGGGACATGGCCTGGTGCGACCCCTGTGCAGCCAATCCGCTGAGCAGCAAGGAGTTGCGCGACGCCGGTGTGTTCTGGGTGGACGGCAATGCGGACGCACAGTTTGGTGCCATGCGCACGCCGGCTGGAACCGCTGCTCCTGCGGCCAAGATGGTGATGCCGCCGCCCGGTGGCGGTGCGCAGCCGGTGCTGCTGACACGTCTGCATGTGCGCTACACCGCCAACACCTTTCCCGAAGACCTGATGTTTAGCCAGACCCGCGACCGGCAAAACTGGCAGGCCCGCTACATTGTTCAGCAGCCCTATGAGGGCACGGTGGCCGCCTGCAGCGCCACGGTGGCGCAGATCGACTGCGCGGCCCAATGCAAACCGCGCGTCTCCGAGCTGCTGAACCCGGGGCCCTTCTTTAATCCGTCGCTGGAGCTGCACCGTGGCAAGGATGGCGCCACCCTGCAGGGCGAATGCGTGGCCTCTTGCACCAGCGCCAAACAGGAGGGACTGCAGGCCGCCAAGCGCTACTACCAGCAGACCCTGCCGGCGCGCCTCCAGTCCGAGAAGCAAACCCTGGCCGATTTGACCGGTTGGGGTCTGGCGCACATTGACGCCATGCCCGATGCCGGCAAGTTCAACGCGCCAGAGGCGCAGGAGCCGGCCAAGCCCGCCAAGCCCTGGTGGGAGCAGTTGTTCAACAACAAGCCAACGCGTTGAGCGAAGGGGAATATGCGCGCCCCGATGTCTGCGCCACGCCCTGAAGTGGCAGCCGCCGTACCGGGCGTGGCGCGTTGGCGGCTTGACTGGACTGGGCTGGATGCGCGCTGGTTTCAGATCGCCTTCCTGCTCAGCTTTTTGCTGGTGGGTGCCTGGGCGCGCGACTTTTCCTTGCGGCCCCTGCAGGTGGTGCTGGCCGTCGTTGGCGCACTGCTGACCCAAGCGGCCTGGCAATGGGCGCTGGACTTGCCGACCAAAAAACAATGGGGCGGCATTCTCAGCGCCCTAGTCACCAGCCTGGGCCTGGGCATTTTGGTGCGCGCGCAAAGTGACTGGGTCCACCCCTTGCTGGCCCTGCTCGCCATCAGCAGCAAGTACCTCCTGCGCTTGGGTCCGCCCAGCAGCAAAAGCCATGTGCTCAACCCCGCCAACCTGGCCGCCTTTTTGGCCTGGGCCTGCTTGC
>CAISLN010000008.1 GCA_903886275.1 uncultured beta proteobacterium
CAGGCGGTGCTGGCCGTCTACTGTCAGCGTGTCGCAGCCTATGACCGTGCCCTGCAGCAGACGCTCCACCAGCAGGCGGTCATTGGCGCGCACACCCAGGCCGTAGTCGGTGTGGGAGGGCAGCATGTCCTCCAGTGGACTCCACAGCGGGTCCAGGTCTTCGGGGGTGCGCAACACGGTGATGTTTTGCGAGGCGTAGCCGTCCGAGGGCTTGATCAGCACCGGCAGACCCATGTCTGCAACCACCTGTTTGAGCTCCGCGTTGGAGCGCGCCAGGGCGAACTCCGGTTGCGCAATGCCGGCCTCGGTCAGGCTGCAGCGCACCTTGTATTTGTCACGCAAGCGCACGGCGTCTGCGCCCAAGATGTGTTTGCATTCCAGCATCTCGGCCAGGCAGGCGGCCTCGATCAGACGGATGTCGAGCAGGCACAGAACGGCGTCGATAGGGGTCTGTGCATGCACCTTCAAAATGGCTTGCGTGACCGGGTCAAACCCAAAGTCCGGGATTTCCAGCAGATGCTGCGCCTGCTCCAGTCGCTGCCATACCGCAGCCTGGCGCCGGTAATGTCCCAGGTTGGCGCTGAGAAAGGTGAACCGGTCGCCCCGCTCTAGCGCTGCGTCCACCAGGTCGAAGTCATTGCCGCCAGGCAATTCAATGATGAGCAGATGGGCCATGGTTCCTTGGGTCTAAATAGACAGTGGTTAGGGGGGATGGGGCGTGGTCCATGGCAGCAGGGCCGACAGTGCGGCTGCGCCCAGCGCGTTGCTGCCCATTGGCGGCGGCCAAGCCTTGCGTGGTGTCAGCGCTGGTCGAACTGTTGCTGCGCATGCCCATGGTGAATCCCGATCTACGTGAAAAGCGGAAGTCCCATGCCCATGGGCTTCCCGATGCAATCGAGTCTGGCGCAGACTGCGCGAGGGTATGCCGCGAAAAGCGGGGTATTTGCCGTCCTATTTACATGGCCTTTACCGCAAGCCCACCCTTGGCTGGTCTGAGCCCGCTTTACCGGCAAGTCACAATCTGGCAAGGTTGGGCCTTCATACTGAGCGCCTACCTTTGGACGCCTACTGCCATGACCCCTTCCGAGACCGACCCCACAGAGCCCCTCAGTGCGCAAGAGCAGCAAGAGCAGGATGAGCTCGCTACGCGCGGGGAACTGATGCTGCGCAAGGGCGTGGCCTTTGAGACGCTCAACAAGCGCATTGCACGCCTGGCCATTGCCCTGGGCCTGGAACTCGACACCGACGTGGGCCTGCGCGAGGCCTTGGAGCCGGTTGATCCGCCTTCGCCGCATGCGCATGCGTTCCAGGAGGAACTCAGGGGCCTGCTGACGCTGCGCTACCAGATGGAAAAGCAGCTGGTAGATGAGGTGGGTAGCGAGGCCATGCACCGGATGGTGTTGGAGGTGGAGCAGCACATGGAGCGCATGGGCTTCAAGCCCGGCGTGGACGGCATCCATGAGCACCAGCTTTTTGACGCGGGAATATAAGTAGCCCCCACGCTTGTGGCTGCGCCGCTCTTCGCGAACACTGCGTGTACTGCGCGGGTCTGGCCGCAGGGCCTAAACCATTGCGTGGGTGCAGGCGGCCAAGCGGCCCCTGAGCAGGTCGGGGTGCTCGCTTAGCAACTGCTGCGCCAGGCGCTGCACAGCGGGTGAGTCCAGACCGCGCGGACGCGGTGCTTCCATTGCATAGTCCAGCGCAATGCGCGAGGGGCCCGGTGTGAGAAATAGCACCCTGTCGGCCAGCGAAAGGGCCTCGTGGAGGTTGTGTGTGACAAACAGCACCGTGGGCCGGCTGTCCTGCCACAGCGTGCGCAACTGGGCGCGCAACTGGTCGGCCGTGGGCAGGTCCAGCGACTGAAAGGGCTCGTCCATCAGCAGCAATTGCGGCGCCACCATAAAGGCGCGCAGCAGCGCCACGCGGCGTTGCATGCCACCCGAGAGTTGATTGGGAAACAGGGCGGCGCAGTCCTTCAGGCCCACACGCTCCAGTGCCTGTGCCAGACGCGCGCCGTTGGCGCCAGGGTCCACCAGCGCCAGGTTTTGCGCCACCGTCAGCCAGGGCATGAGGCGCGGCTCCTGGAACATAAAGCCAACCCTTGTCTGCGGCGCCAGTTGGACGTCGCCTTCAAAGTCGCGGTCCAGTGCGCTGATGATTTTCAGCAGCGTGGTCTTGCCCGCACCCGAAGGCCCGACGATGGCGACGAACTCGCCCGGCCTGGCCGTGAAGGACAGCTCCTCGATGGCGCAGCGGCCGTTCGGGTAGCGCTTGGCGGCAATGCGCACGGTCAGGGTGTTCATAGGCGCCAGCGGTTAAGCCGGTTCTCCAGGGGTCGCAAGAGCATTGCTTCGAGCAAAAAGATCACGGCCGAAAAAGCCAGCGTGTAGGCCAGGATGCTGGTGATGTCGAAGAAGTGGAAGAAGCTGCCGATCTGAAAGCCCACGCCATCGCTGCGCCCCAGCAGTTCCACCACCAGCACAATCTTCCAGATCAGCGCCAGGCCGTTGCGCGCCGAGCTAAACAAATAGGGGTAGAGCTGGGGCAGGTAGACCTTGAAAAAACGGGCACTGCGGCTCAAGCGGTAGGCCGATGCCACCTCCATCAGGCCAGGGTCTATGGCGCGCGCGCCCTCGCGCAGGTTGATGGCCACCATCGGAATTTTGTTGACCACCACGGCCAGGATGGCGGCACTCTCGGACAGGCCAAACCAGATGTAGCAAAGAATGGTGGTCACCAGCGCGGGCAGGTTCAGCCCCAGGATCAGCAGGCTGTCGAGAGCGCGGTCCCAGCGCCTTGAGCGGCCCATCACAATGCCCAGCCCCACGCCCAACAGCATGGCCAGACAGAAGCTGATAGCCACGCGCGTCAGGGTCTGGCCCAGGTGGAACAGCAGCTCGCCGGACTGCAGTTCGGTTTGCAGCACCTGCAACACCGCCAGCGGCGTGGGCAGTACGCGGCTGTGTGCCTGCATGGCGATGAGCTGCCACAGCAGGGCCAGCAGCAGCAGTGGCCAGCTACGTGAGCAGAGACGCTGCCAGCTGGAGGGTGTGCCGGGCGGGCTCAATTCTTCGGGCATGGGGGCAGCTTGAAGCCGTTCCAGAACGTGCCCTCGGACAGGGTCTTGGATCTGCCCACCAGCTTCTCGCCACCGGTCTCGGCCAGCACCTTGAAGACCGTGGCCACCGTGGCCTGGCTGTCGGCGTTGTCGCAGCTGACGATGCCATTGCGGTAGCCGGTCTTGAGCGCCACAAAGGTGGCGTTGTCCTCGGCGCGCATCAGCGGCCTGAGGCGCTCCCATTCGGCATCGCTCTTGGCCATCAGGGACTTGGCCTCCTGTGAGGCCGCCAAGAAGCGCTCCAGGGCCTCGCGGTTTTGCTGGGCCCAGTCTTCGCGAAACACCCAACCGATCAGCGGCATCGGGCGCTCCACGCCCAGGCCGGCCAGGATCTCCGGCAGCTTGATCAGGGGGCGCAGGCCCTTGGCCTCCAGACGTGCGTCGTAATGCCAGACGTTCAGCGCGGCATCGACCTGGCTGGCGAGTGCCAGTTCGTTGAGCAGGGGCGGGGCCGCATAGACCGCACGCGCTGCGCTGTTCAGGTCCATGCCGAACTTTCGGCTGGCATAGGCGCGCAGCAGCAACCAGGTCTTGTCGGAGGGGCCGCCGGAGATGCCGATGGCGCGACCCTTGAGATCGGCCACGCTGCGCATACCGCTGTCGGCCCTGACCATGACCGAACCCACCGCATTCGAGTAGGGTGCGAACGCGTAGTTCATGCCCTCGGCACGCTGGCGCGTGACCCAGATCCAGTCCGACACGATTACATCCACCGCGCCGCCCTGCAAGGCCACGGTGGAGGCATCGCCCGAGGCCAGGGGCACGATCTTCAGGGTCAGGCCGCGCTGCTGTGCCAACTTGTGTGCCTGCACCACGTCGAGCTCCCAGTTCACTGTTCCAAACTGGAGCACTCCAATGCGGATGGTCGCGCTGTCGGCCGCCTGGCAGGCAAGGCCTGCCAGGGCCAGCCAGCAGCACAGCAGCAGGCGAATCAGGGGGCGCAGGTTCATGGGGTTACCGGTGGGGTCTCTTGGCGTTGAAATGGCAGGCACCGTTGCAGGCACCTTGATGGCTGCTGATTTGCAAGTGCCGTGCCAGTTGCGCGCCGCACGTTGGCGAATCACCATTGGCCCCAGAAGGGGTGTGCGACCTTGTCGGGATTTTTTGTGGCTGGTGAGGGGGCCTGTGCCACGCGGGCAAGACGCGTACCGGTGTGCCTGCGGGACAGCCCGCAGCTGGATGCGCCGGCCTGCTTTATTTCGATGCCCGAGGAGACCGGCCTGATGGTGCCCCGGGGGTCATCGGTGCGGCACTACCAGGGTGCCGGCCCATGCCGATTGCGTAGCCCAACGTGGGCCGATCAGCTGCAAATGGCATGGGCATTTTTTTCGAAACTTAGCTCTTGCTGCCGCGATGGCTACCACCACCGGCTCCACCGGCACCTGATCCATTGCCCTTTGCAGCACCTGTGCCTGTGCTTGTACCTGTACCTGTGCTTGTACCTGTACCTGTGCCTGTGCTGGTGGCATGTGTTTCTGAAGTGGCATTGCCCACGGTGGCGGCGCGGTCGGTCTGCAGCGTCTGGCGTGCGGCGCTCAGTGCGGCCTTGTCAGCGGTCACCGCAGTGGATGCCGCCAGCGCGCTGGCCCGGTCGCCAGACAATTGCGTTTTGGCTGCTGCCAGTGCGGCCTTGTCGGCGGCCAGTGCGCTGGTATTGTTGGCGGCCAGATCCGCCTTCAGCTTGGCTTCGGCGGCTTCCACTGCGGTCTTGTCGGTGGTTATCGTTGCCGTGTTCAAGGCGGCTGCCACATCCATTTTTAGCTGCGCTTGGCTCGCTTGGATGGCCAGTCGGTCGGCACTCAGAAGGGGCTTTGCGATAGCTTCCAGTTTCTCTACATCGGTCCTGAGTTGCGCCTTGGCGGCCGTTAAGGCAGCCAGGTCGGCGCTCACAGAAAGGCCAGCGGCCTTGTCGGATTCCAGCGTGGCTGCTGCTGCCTTGAGTGCTGCAACGTCGGTGGCTACAACTGCTTGTGCGGCACTGACTTCCGGTGAAACCGCAGAGGGCGTCACAGGGGTGGTTGCCGCGGTCTGGGCGCTGGCGTGTGCCAAACAGAGGCTCAGAAAAGCAGTGGCAATGGCGGTGCGTTGAATAGAGTTCATGGGTTCCCTTTGTGTGAAAAATGATGAATCTGAATCGTAGGCGCAGCGTGTAACCCGCGCGTAAAGTGGCGGCAAGTCAATTGCAACAATTGGTGTTTTGGTGGCGCCGTCGGCTTGGGCACTCCAGCGCGCAGTCGCTTATTCGGGCGACGCTTGCAGGTCAATGTCCACGGTCAGCGCATCGGCAATTTTGTTGAGCTGGGTCCTGAGTTCGGCCAGGTCCAGGGTCTTTGGCACCTGGATGCGGGCCACGGCCTCGAACAGGGGCGCGCCGCTCATGGGGGCGCTGCGGATGCTGGTGTCCATCTCGCAAACGTTGATGTGGCGCGCGGCCAGGGCATGGGCCACCTCGCGCACAATGCCGGGCCTGTCGTTGCCCAGGATGGACAGGCGCAGCGTGCGCAGGGCAATCGGGCTGGGCGCGCCCGGACCCTGGGCCACCAGCACCGAGAGTTGCTGGTTTGAAAGGGCCAGCAAAGCGGCGCGCAGGGCGCCAGCCTGATGCGGTGCAACCTCCACCTTCACAATGCCGGCGAACTGACCGGCCAGCTCGCTCATGCGGCTCTCCAGCCAGTTGCCGCCCTGTGCGGCCACGGTGCGTGACAGGGTTTCTACCAGACCGGGTTGGTCGGCGCCTACGAAGGTGAAAACCATGGGGATGCTTTGGGTATGTGGCATGGTCGGCACCGTTTAGTTATTCAGCACGATGGTGACCAGGGCCGAGGCATGCGTGCGCGCGGTCACGCTGTGTGGCACGTCGCTGAGCAAAAACATCAGCTCGCCGGCCTGCAGCAGGGTGCTGTCGCCATGCAGCCCCACGTCCAAGGTTCCTTCGATGCACTGGATGGTGACTTCACCCGCGAGCCTGTGCAGGGGCATGGATTTGCCGGCCTGCAGCACCAGGCGTATGACTTCGAGCTGGTCGGACTTGAACAGCGCCACCGTGCGTTGCTCCGCCAATTGGGGCCCGTAGGCTGCAACGGGAACCGGTTGACCCGAAAGCGCATGGGGGATGGACATGGTGCGTGTTCCTCAAAAATGCCAAATGGCTTTCACTTATACGTCAAGCATGGCGCGCTGTATAGGCGCATTCGGAGCCTGCCCCCCTGCGCTGTTTTATAAAGAAGCCGGCGGCTTTTTTACAGAAAGCCCCAGGGGCTTTTGGATACCGCGACCGACGCGATCCAGCCCAGCACCAGCAGGGCGCAGGCCCAGGCCGCGAGCCGCAGCGCGGGGGCATGAGCGGGTCGCAGCGCCACCATGCCCAGCCCAATATAGAGCAGCAGGCCGAGCAGCTTGGCCAGCAGCCAGGGCGTGGTAAAGGGGTTGAGCTGCAGCATCCAGATCAGCCCCAGTGCCGAGCCCAGCAGCAGCGTGTCGAGCAGATGGGGCAGGGTCTTGGCCAGGCGGCCCCGCACCCATGGCGCACCTTGCAGAGCGGCCACGCCGCGCAGGGCAAAGCCGGTGGCAGACAGCGCCACGGCGCCCATGTGAAGGTGTTTGAGGGTGGTGTAGTCCATGCGGGTAATTGATGTGCGTGGGCAAGACGGGGTTATGCAGTGCCTGACATGCTTTTACGCAATGCCCGGCGTAGCGGTGGCACGGCGCGATGCAGGGGCCTTCACCAGGCTGCGCGTTGGCGCTATCAGGTCTGCCAAACTGGCCGCGTCGAGCACCGCGAGGTAGCTGTCGGTGGCCTGGTGCAGCAGCCCCTTGAGGCGGCAGTTGGCAATCAGGCCACATTGGTTGCTGGCAGCCTCAAAGCACTCGACCATGGCGAAGTCGGTTTCGGTTTGCCGCACCACAGCGCCCACATTGATGTCGGTCGCCGGTCGGCTCAGGCGCATGCCGCCGCCCCGCCCACGCGTGGTCTCCAGCAGGCCTTGGGTGCCGAGCTGGTGCACGATCTTGGTCAGGTGGCTGCGCGAGATGGCGTGGCTGTCGGCAATTTCGGTGATCGTCACCGGTTGGTCGCGCGCTTGGCAGGCCGCGCAGTACATCAGTACGCGCAGGGTGTAGTCGGTCCACTGGGTCAGGCGCATGGGAGCTAAGTGGCTTCGTTAAAAGATTCATTTTGCATGAATTTTATCCAATACAATACATTCATATCAAATGAATCTTTAAAGGAATTGCCGCCATGAACGCACGCCTGCCAATCACCCAGCCCGTCCCTTTGGACCTGCACGCCGAGCAGACGCTGGGCCAGATTGCCGTGGAGCTGCCGGGTGCCACGGCGGTCTTTCGCCGCCTCAAGTTGGACTTTTGTTGTGGTGGCCAGCTCAGCCTGGCGTTGGCGGCACAGGCCAAGGGCTTGGATGTGGCGGTCTTGCTGGTGGAGCTGGGGGCACTGCAGCGCAGCGCCCAGCCCGTGCAAGACAGCACGCCGGCCGCGCTGATAGAGCACATCGTCAGCCGCTACCACCAGGTACACCGCGCGCAACTGCCCGAGTTGCTGCGCATGGCGCGCCGCGTCGAGGCCGTGCACCGTGACCACCCGCAGGTGCCCGTCGGCCTGGCCGATCTGCTGGAGTCCATGGAGCAGGACCTGCTGGCCCATATGCAAAAGGAAGAAGCAATTTTGTTTCCCCTGCTGCTGGTCGGGGGCAACCCGTTTGTGAAGCAGCCCATTGCCATGATGCGCGCCGAGCATGTGCAGCACGGCGCCACGCTGGATCGGTTGTCCGAGCTGACCGACAACGCCACGCCGCCTGCAGGAGCCTGCAACACCTGGCGTGCGCTCTACGCCGGCATTGCCCAACTGCAGGAAGACCTGGTCAGTCACATCCATCTGGAGAACACGCTGCTGTTCGCTCCGTTTGACGCGCCCGCACCCCGCCATTCCCCCTGCTGCGGCTCCTGCGGTGGATAGGGCCTTGCGCCAACAGACATAGTCCTAACGACCCAGCAGACCATGGCCACCCTGATTTCCATCCGCGAAGCACCGCGCAAGGGGCAAGCCCCCGCCTTCGCCCTTTGGGCGCTGGGCTTTCGGCCCTTTTACCTCTTGGCCAGTGGCTTTGCCGCGCTGTCCATCGCGCTGTGGGCGCTGCAGTTCAGCGGCCTGCTGTCCCATGCCTATTTGCAAGGGCCGCTGTGGCATGCGCATGAAATGCTGTTTGGCTTCGCCATGGCGGTGTTGGTCGGTTTTTTGCTCACGGCCGGGCGCAACTGGTCGGGCCAGGACACGCCCACGGGCAAGCCACTGGCGGCCATGGCCATGCTTTGGTTGGCCGGACGCATCCTGGTGCTCACGCCCTGGGGCTGGGCCGCAGCTTTGGTGAACACCGCCTTCCCGCTGGCCGCAGCCATCGCACTGGGCATGGCCTTCTACAAGGGGCGCAATCGGCGCAACTACTTCTTTGTGGCGCTGTTGTTGCTGATGGGCATGGCCGAGCTGAGCGTGCATCTGGCCACCCTGGGCCTGCTGCAAATTCCCGGATGGGCAGGCATTGGCATTGCGCTCGATGTGATGCTGTTTGTGCTGGCGGTCATGGCGGGAAGGGTGATTCCCATGTTCACCAACAACGGGGTGCCCGGTGCCAAAGCGGTGCGCCAGCCGCAGTTGGAAAAGGGGGTGCTGGGCCTGACGCTGGCCCTGCTGCTGGCCGATCTGCTGCATCTCAGCGGCAACGCCCTGATCCTGCTGGCCTTGCTGGGGGCTGCTGCCCACCTGGTGCGCTGGCTGCTGTGGCAGCCCTGGAAGACCCTGCGCAATCCGCTGGTCTGGGTGCTGCACATGGCCTATGCGTGGATACCTTTGCACCTGCTGCTGCGTGCCCTGGCTGAGGCCGGTTGGGTGCCGTCCTCGGCCGCCACCCATGCGCTCACGGTGGGTGCCATTGGCTGCATGGTGATGGGCATGATGACGCGCACCGCAATGGGCCACACCGGGCGGCCCTTGCGTGCCGGCGCTACCGAAGTGGTCTGCTATGTGCTGGTCGGCTTGGCGGCGATGGTGCGCGTGGGCTTGCCTTTGCTGGCGCCCTCGATGACCTACCAGGCCGTGATAGGCGCATCGCTGCTGTGGTCGGCTGGTTTTGCTTGGTACGCCTATCGCTACTGGCCCATTTTGAGCCGGGCCCGCAGCGACGGACTGCCCGGATAGGGATTGCCGAGAAAGCCTAGGGCCAGGCAGAGCCGGGCAATCGGGCGTATGGGCAGGCACCCGCATCAGACTTCGGCCGAATGGTTCAGGCTGGCATGGTGATTGCCAAGACGGTGACGGCCGCATCCGGCGGCTATGCCACGCAGCAACCCTGCTGCGCAAGGGCGATGCTTGCTCCTTCGTTTGGGTTCAAACACCATGGCCACTCCAAAAACCAAAGACCCGTCGGCCCTGCAAAAGACCGACTTCGAAGCGCTGGTGCAGTTTCGCTACCAGCTGCGCCTGTTCCTGCGCTTTAGCGAAGACGCCTGCCATGCCCGCGGCATCACCCCGCTGCAATACCAGTTGCTGCTGCAGACCAAGGGCGGCAATGGGCCACGCTGATCGAACTCTCCGAGCGCTTGCGGGCCAAGCAAAGAGGTGCTGGCGCCGATAAGGAGCAGGGCCAAAGGCGAGTGCGGCCGCTTTACCGGGTTTTAGAGGAAGCCACCAATTTTGCTGCACTGCAGCGTAAATGGTGCCTGACTACCCTACACTGGTCAAAACTCTTGGTAACCGTGCCTGGGGTAGCCAACAGAAATAAATATGTTTTCACTTTTCAACGCCAGTGCGCTTCAGAACAGCTTGCCCGCCGACCTGGCCACGCAAGCCAAGCAATCCAATCGATTGCTCACCAGTGCCGCCCATCACCGCCAGAAAATTACCAAAACCCAGGTGCAACGCGGCCTGGAACTTGCCAAGGAGTTGGCCCTGACGCAGCAGTCGATTCTGGCCGCCATGGGCAGTGGCAGCGGCTTTCAGTTGGCGTCTGACTATGGGCTGGATGCGGCGCAGCGCCTGGCGCTGACCGTGGATGTGTTGCGCGAGCGCGGCAACAACGACAAGAGCCACGAAGAGGCCGGCACACCGCCGGTGCTCAATTACGCCTATGAGGTGATCGTTGATGGCCGCAATTTGGAGAGCCCGGTCAACTACCAGTTGCTGCGCATACTGCCGCCCGCTGCGGTGGTGGTGGATGACGCAAAGCGCCCCTTCATGATCATTGACCCGCGTGCCGGACACGGCGCTGGCATTGGCGGCTTCAAGCCCGACAGCCAGGTTGGCGTAGCGCTGCGCGCCGGCCATCCGGTGTATTTTGTGGTGTTTCGTCAACACCCTGAAGCCGGCCAGACCCTGGTCCATGTGATGAATGCCGAAGCCGAATTTCTGCGCGAAATTGCCAGGCGTCACCCGGATTCGGGCATGCCGGTGGTGGTGGGCAACTGCCAGGGTGGCTGGGCCACGCTGATCCTGTCGGCTTCGCATCCGGATTTGACCGGCCCCTTGGTGCTCAACGGAGCCCCAGTGGCCACCTGGTCGGGCAAGATCGGCGAGAGCCCGATGCGCTACAACGGCGGACTGCTGGGCGGTGTGCTGCCGGCCATGCTGATCGCCGATCTGGGTGCGGGCGAGTTTGACGGCGCCCACCTGGTGTCCAACTTCGAGATGCTCAACCCCAGCCGCAATTTCTTTGGCAAGTACTACGACCTGTTTGCCGACGTGGACAACAAGCGCGAGAGCTTCCTGGAATTCGAAAAATGGTGGGGTGGTTTCCACTTCACCAACGAGGCCGAAATCACCTGGATTGTGGAGCAGCTGTTTGTTGGCAACCGCCTGTCCAAGGGACTGGCGCAACTGGAGCCGGGCAAGTTCCTGGACCTCAAAGCCATTCGCGCGCCCATCATCGTGTTTGCCAGCCGTGGCGACAACATCACGCCACCGCAGCAGGCGCTGAACTGGATCGTGGACACCTTTGTCGATGAGCAGGAAATCCGCGTGCGCGGTCAGCGCATTCTCTACATGGTGCACGAGAAGGTCGGGCACCTGGGCATCTTTGTGTCCTCCTCGGTGGCGCGCAAAGAGCATGCCGAAATGGCCTCCACCCTGAAGACCATTGAGGCGCTGGCGCCCGGCCTGTATGAGATGAAGATCGACGAGACCGAGGGCGACGAGGGCAACGAGCATTTCTTGGTCAGCTTCCACGGCCGCACCATGCAGGACATTTTGACCACCGTGGAAAACGACCGCGAACAGGAAAAAGACTTTGTCGCCGTGGCACGCCTCTCGGATCTGGGTGCCCAGGCCTACGACCTGTCGCTGCGTCCGCTGGTGAAAAGCATGGTGACGCAGCAAAGCGCCGACGCCCTGCGCGACGCCCACCCTTCGCGCGTGAGCCGCAAGCTGTTCTCGGATGCCAACCCCCTGCTCGGTCTGCTGGAGCCTGCCACGGCATGGGCCAGGGACAGCCGCCAGAAGGCAGCCAAGGACAACCCGTTTTTGGCGCTGGAGCGATTCATGGCCAATAGCGTGATGCAAAGCATGGACGTGATGCGTGACCTGCGCGATGCGGCCTACGAGCAAACCTTTTTGTCCATCTACGGTACCTCCTGGATGCACGCCCTGGGCCAGTCCGGCGTGGAGGATGTGGTGCCTGCGGAGGTGCTCGACCTGCGCCATGTGCCCGAGGTGAAGCAAGCGCTCGCAAATATGGAGCGCGGCGATCTGGCCGCGGCCGTGATCCGCATGCTGGTGCTGCTGGCCGGCTCGCGCGGCTCGGTGCGACGCGACCGCCTGGAGCGCTCGGCCCATGTGCTCAATGAGACCGCTCCCTTCAAGGACATGGGTGCTGAGCGCCGCAGCGAGCTGATACAGCAGCAGTCCCTGATTGCCGAGTTTGAACCCCAGCGTGCGGTTGACACCCTGCCCATCTTGCTCAAGACGGCGCAGGACCGGCAGTCTGCGTTGGAACTGGTGAACCACATTTTGGGCGCACGTGACGAGATGGAACCACAGTCCCTGCAGTTGATGCAGCGCATGGAGAGCCTGCTGGGCGTCGCTGAAAATGGCGCCAAGAAAATTGCCGTGAAAAAGTAAAACGACTGCGCCTGCCAAACGCTGCGGTCACCACAGGAGTCTCCCCCCATGAAATCCAAGATCGTTTCTGCAGCCGACGCGGTTGCGCTTATCCACGATGGCGACACCCTGGTGTGTTCCGGTTTTGGCATGGTCGGGGTGCCCGATGAGTTGCTGGTGGCGCTCGAAGCGCGTTTCCTGGAAAGCGCTGCTCCGCGTGCGCTGCACCTGCTGTTTGGCGGAGGCCCTGGCGACGGCAAGGACCAGGGTCTGAACCGCATCGCCCACGAGGGGCTGATTGCCTCCGCCATAGGCGGCCACTGGGGCCTGGTGCCCAAGGTGGGCGCCATGGCCATGGCCAACCAAATTGCCGCTTACAACCTGCCGCTGGGCGTGATCTCGCACATGTACCGCGACATCGCTGCCGGTCTGCCGGGCAATGTCTCGGCCGTGGGCCTTGGCACCTTTGTGGACCCGCGCCTGCAGGGCGGAAAAATCAATGCGCGCACCACCGAGGAGATCGTAGAGGTCATCACCCTGGGTGGGCGCGAGCTGCTGTTTTACAAGGCGCCCCAGCCCAACGTGGCGTTCATTCGCGCCTCGATTGCCGACACGGATGGCAATTTGTCGGTGGAGCGCGAGGCGCTGTCGCAAGACGTGCTGGCGATTGCCATGGCCGTCAAGAATGCCGGCGGCATTGTGATTGCCCAGGTGGAATATGTGACCGAGGCCGGCTCCATGCTGCCGCGTCGTGTCAAGGTGCCCGGCATCCTGGTGGACTGCGTGGTGGTGGCCAGGCCGCAGTACCACATGCAGACCTATGGCACGGCCTACCACCCCTCGCTGTCGGGCGAGATGCGCGTGCCGCTCGATGCGCTGCCCGCCATGGCCTTTGACGAACGCAAGGTGATTGCGCGGCGCGCGGCCTTCGAGCTCATGCCCAATGCGGTGGTCAATCTCGGCATTGGCATGCCCGAGGGCGTGGCTGCCATTGCCAACGAGGAGCGTCTGCTGCGCTACATGACGCTCACCGCAGAGCCCGGTCTGGTGGGCGGTGTGCCCGGCAGCGGCATGAACTTTGGCTCGGCCATGAATGCCACGGCGCAGCTGGACATGAACCAGCAGTTCGATTTTTACGATGGCGGCGGACTGGACCTGGCGGTGCTGGGTCTGGCCGAATGCGATGCGCGCGGCAACATCAATGTGAGCCGCTTTGGCCCGCGCCTGGCTGGCGCCGGCGGCTTTATCAACATCACGCAGAACAGCCGCACGGTGCTGTTCATTGGCACCTTTACCGCCGGGGGTCTGGAGGTGCAGGTGGGCGAGGGCCAGCTCAAAATCATCAAAGAGGGTAAGCACCGCAAGTTTGTGGAGACCATAGAGCAGGTCACCTTCAGCGGCGAATACGCGGCGCGCGAGGGCAAGCGGGTGCTGTATGTGACCGAGCGCTGTGTGCTCACGCTGACCCCCGAGGGCTTGGAGCTGACCGAGGTGGCACCGGGCGTGGACATCGAGCGCGACATCCTGCCCTATATGGCCTTCAAGCCCATCATCCGCAATCCCATCCCCATGGATGCGCGCATTTTCCGCGACGCGGTCATGGGCTTGCAGGACACGCTGCTGTCGATCTCGCTGCTCGACCGCATTGCCTACCAGCCCGAGCGCAACCTGTTGTTCCTCAACTTCCAGGGTCTCAAACTGGTCAGCCCGAAGGACGCGCAGGATGTGCAGGCGGCCGTGGAGCGCAAGTGCCTGGAGATCGGCCACAAGGTCAAAGTCATCGTCAACTACGACGGCTTTGAAATCCTGGAGCCGGCCATGGACGCTTATGCCGAGGTGGTGAAGTACATGATGGAGCATTACTACCTCAACCGCACCAGCTACAGCACCAGCGCCTTTTTGCGCAACAAGCTGGGTGCTGCCATCAGCGAGCGCGGCCTGGCGCCGCACATCTACGAGACGCAGGCCGAGGCGGAAGCGGTTATTTGAGGACTGAAGCCCGGCCAGTCGTCTGGCAGGCTGCTGCGCCGTGACTTATGCCGTCGCAGTTTCTTGCGTCACCGCGCGACGACCACCGGCTGGCGGATCAGGTAGTCAAAGGCGCTGAGTGCGGCCTTGGAGCCTTCACCGGCGGCAATCACAATTTGCTTGTAGGGCACGGTGGTCACATCACCGGCAGCAAACACGCCGGGCAGGCTGGTGTGGCATTTGGCATCGATCACGATCTCGCCAAACTTGCTCAACTCCAAAGTGCCCTTGAGGAACTCGGTGTTGGGCACCAGGCCGATTTGCACAAACACACCGGCGAGTTCCACCAGATGCTCCTCGTTGCTGGCGCGGTCCTTGTAGCGCAGGCCGTTGACCTTGCCACCCGCGCCGGTGATCTCGGTGGTCTGCGCGTTCACATGGATCTCCACATTGGGCAGGCTTTTGAGTTTGTTGACCAGCACCGCGTCGGCCTTGAGCGCATCGGCAAATTCCACCAGCGTCACATGCTGCACCACACCGGCCAGGTCAATCGCGGCCTCCACGCCGGAGTTGCCGCCACCAATGACGGCCACGCGCTTGCCCTTGAACAGAGGGCCGTCGCAATGCGGGCAGTAGGCCACGCCCTTGTTTTTGTACTCGGCCTCGCCCGGCACATTGACATTGCGCCAGCGCGCGCCGGTGGACAGGATGACGCTGCGGCTTTTGAGCACACCGCCATTGGCCATGTGCACCTCGACCAGGCCGCCAGCGGTGGTGGCGGGCACGATCTTGTCGGCGCGCTGCAGGTTCATGATGTCCACCCCGTAGTGGCGCACCTGGGCTTCGAGCGCGGCGGCAAACTTGGGTCCATCGGTCTCTTGCACCGAGATGTAGTTCTCGATTGCCATGGTGTCGTTGGTCTGGCCACCAAAGCGCTCGGCCGCCACGCCCACGCGTATGCCCTTGCGCGCCGCATACACAGCGGCAGCGGCGCCGGCCGGGCCACCGCCCACGATCAGCACGTCATAGGGGGCTTTGTCACTCAGCTTGGCGGCTTCGCGGTCGGCGGAATGCACGTCGAGCTTGCCGACAATTTCTTCCAGCGTCATGCGCCCGGAGGCAAACAGGGCGTCGTTCATGAACACCATGGGCACGGCCATCACCTGGCGCGCTTCCACCTCGGCTTGGTACATGCCGCCGTCAACCACCGTGGTGCTGATCTTGGGGTTGAAGATGGCCAGGAGGGCTGCCGCCTGCACCACGTCCGGGCAGTTGTGGCAGGACAGGGACATATAGACCTCGAAGTTCATCACGCTGTCGAGCGCCTTGATCTGTTCAATCACTTCCGCATCGACCTTGGGCGGGTGGCCACCGGTCCACAGCAGGGCCAGCACCAGCGAGGTGAACTCATGGCCCAGCGGAATGGCAGCAAAGCGCACGCCGCGGCTCTCGCCTTCTTTGGCAATCACAAACGAGGGCCTGCGCGCATCCATGCCGGAATCGTCAAAGCTCACCTTGTCCGACAGCTCGGCAATCTCCACCAGCAGCTCGCGCATCTCTGCGGCCTTGTCGCTGGCGTCCAGTGTGGCGATCAGGCGTATGGGCGCACGCAGGTTCTGCAAATAGGCTTGCAACTGGGTCTTGAGCGTGGTTTCGAGCATGGGGATTCCTTCAATGGGGCGCGCTTATGGCGCGGGTAGGGACTTGGATTTGCGCTGGTTGCGCGCTGGCAGAAGCAGACGGTCTCGCTGACGGAGGGGGCGCTTTTCGCACCCCCTCAAGCAGAGAGACTGCTTAGATCTTGCCGACCAGGTCCAGCGAAGGAGTGATGGTCTTGGAGCCTTCGTTCCACTTGGCAGGGCAGACTTCGTTGGGGTGAGCGGCGACGAACTGGGCAGCCTTGAGCTTGCGCAGGGTTTCCTTGACGTCGCGGGCAATCGCGTTGTCATGCACTTCCATGGTCTTGATCACACCAGCGGGGTTGATCACGAAGGTGCCGCGCAGGGCCAGGCCGGCTTCGGGGATGTGCACGCCAAAGGCGTTGGTCAGGGTGTGGGTGGGGTCGCCAACCAATGGGAACTGGGCCTTGCCAACGGCGGGCGAGGTTTCGTGCCAGACCTTGTGCGAGAAATGGGTGTCGGTGGTGACGATGTAGACCTCGGCGCCCACCTTTTGGAATTCGGCGTAGTTGTCGGCTGCGTCTTCGACTTCGGTGGGGCAGTTGAAGGTGAAGGCGGCCGGCATGAAGATCACCACGGACCATTTGCCCAGCATGGACTCGTTGGAGACTTCAACGAACTTGCCGTTGTGGAAGGCCTGGGTTTTGAAGGGCTGTACGGTGGTGTTGATCAAAGACATGGTGCTACCTTTTCTGACTGGTTAATAAAAGCTATCGAATGAGGTGTTCTCATCAGCTTGAAGTGTAAACAGCCAGAGGTCCGCAGCTGATTGCTTGTCTCAATCGGCCCCATAGTCAGCAAGGGCGGCCCCGCGCAGCAAGGCAAACTTTGCCTACTGCCTCAGCAGATTTTTGTAGACGCCGCAGCCCAGGGACATGCCGTCCTGGTCCTGCACAAAGGACATCTTGGTTTGCACGCTGCCGCTGCTGGGGTTGTGGATGTCGTACTCCACCCAGCCCGGCTCATGACGGGCCTGGTTGAGGATGGTCTGCACCAGACCCGCGCCATCAATGCCCGGCACGTC
Organism: uncultured beta proteobacterium; assembly: GCA_903886275.1. Lineage (GTDB taxonomy): Bacteria > Pseudomonadota > Gammaproteobacteria > Burkholderiales > Burkholderiaceae_C > Allorhodoferax. The sequence continues at coordinate 16,887 of CAISLN010000008.1, forward strand.
TTGCACCCTGGTGCCAACCCGGGCCGGCTGGCCGCCGAAGGCAAGGTAGTGGCCGGCGTCGTCGAGGACAAAGACATACATGTCTCGGTCATAAAACCCCTGGGTCGGGTCGCTGATGTCGCGCAACCAGCGCTCCCTGGAGCTGTGTCGGCCCTGCGCTGCTGCGCGTTCCACCAGCGCCACGGCCTCCTCGGGCGAGCCCTGCTGCAACTGGAACTGGGCCACCGATTCCACCAGCGTGCTGGCGCGGTATTCCATGTCTTCGGCCTTGGTCGCCGCATGCTCCACCATCTGCGCATTGCGCTGGGTGATTTCGTCGAGCTGGTGCACGGCCGAGGTGATTTCGCGCAGCCCCAAACTCTGCTCGGCGCTGGATGCGGAAATGTGCGCCATATTGGTGGCCACATCGCGGATGCCGGCCACGATACGGTTGATGGAGTCGCCCGCGCCGTGGATGATTTTTACACTGGTCGCCACCTGCGTGGAAGACGCGCCTATGAGCTGGCGGATTTCTTTTGACGCATCTGCCGAGCGTTGCGCCAGCGAGCGCACCTCGCTCGCCACCACGGCAAAGCCGCGTCCAGAATCGCCAGCGCGTGCTGCTTCTACGGCCGCATTGAGTGCCAGGATATTGGTCTGAAAGGCCAGTCCGTCGATCACGCCTACTATTTCGTCCATGCGCTTGGCACTGCTTTGTATCGCCTCGACCGAGGCCACGGCCTGCACCATGGTGGCAGCACCACTCTCGGCCACGTCGCGCACCGCGCCTGCCTGGCCGTTGGCGCGGCCCGCCGTGCTGGCGTTTTCTTGCACGGTGGAGGACAGCTGCTCCACGCTGGCTGCGGTCTGTTCTAGGTTGGCGGCCTGTTGCTCGGTGCGGTCCGACAGCGCATGGCTGTCGCGCGCCAGGCTCTTGCCGGCCTGGACCACAAAGGCCGCATTGCTGCGCACATTGGCCACCATGGCGGAAATGGTCCGGCCCAGTTCGCCCAGGGAACGTCCCACACGGCCCAGTTCATCAATGCCATGCACCTCGGCAGAGCGGCGCAGGTCCCCGGCCATCATGCGGTCTACGGTTTGCACCAGCTGGTCCAGGTCATGGGTGACGCTGTGGTGCAAGGAGGCCAGGCAATATATCAGGGCCAGCGCGTCTAAGGCACACAGGTCCACCGAGATTTCAAAGGCCTGTTTGGGCTCGCTGCCCAGAAAGAAAATCCAGAACACCATCAGCACCGGCATGGCGGCCATAAACCCGATCAGCGCCATCTTTCCGGAGAACGTGAGTCGCTGCATCACTGCAACGCCGGGGGCCCATATACCTGCTGAATGCATTCAATTTACCTGTATGTGACCACTGGCGGGTCATTGTGTATGTCTCTTCGAGCTATGTTCGGTGCCATAGCTGACGCATGCATGACAGCCCCGCCAAAAAATAGGGTACTCACGCGGCCTCTGAAAAGAGGCGCGGTGGCCTTAAGCCCATGCGCCTGGTACGGGTCTATTTGCCGGTGATGCGGCTGACCAGTGCCTTGGTGAATTCGGCGGTGCCGGCCTTGCCGCCCAGGTCGCCGGTGCGCACCTTGTCCACATTGAGCGTTTCATCAATGGCAAGGCGCAAGCGCGTGGCCATGTCGGCCAGTTGGCAATGGTCCAACATCATGGCCGCGGCCAGCAGCAGTGCCGTGGGGTTGGCAATGCCTTTGCCTGCAATGTCGGGGGCCGAACCGTGCACGGCCTCGAAGATGGCCGCATCGGCACCGATGTTGGCGCCCGGTGCCATGCCCAGGCCGCCCACCAGTCCGGCCACTAGGTCGGACAAGATGTCGCCAAACAGATTGGTGGTCACCAGCATGTCGAACTGCCAGGGGTTGAGCACCAGTTTCATGGCGCAGGCGTCGATGATGACGCTGTCGAGCTCAAACTTGCCCTTGTACTCACGCTCATACAGGTCCAGCCCGGTTTCCAGGAAGATGCCGGTCAGCGCCTTCATGATGTTGGCCTTGTGCACGATGGTGACCTTCTTGCGCCCGGTGGTCACGGCATGGTCGAAGGCGTACTTCAGCAGACGCCGGCTGCCGGCGCGGGTGTTGATGCCGGTGGCCATGGCCACGGCGTGCGGGTCGTTGTCGATCTTCACGTAATGCTCGTGCCCGATGTACAGGCCTTCGAGGTTTTCACGCACCACCACCAGGTCAATCTTGTCAAAGCGGCCGCCCGGAATGATGGTCAGGGCCGGGCGCAGGTTGGCGTAGAGCTGAAACTCTTCGCGCAGGCGCACATTGCTGGAGCGGTAGCCGCCACCGGTGGGCGTTTCCAGCGGGCCCTTGAGGGCCAGGCGGGTGCGGCGAATGCTGTCCAAGGTGGCTTGGGGAAGCGGGTCGCCGGCGAGTTGCACGCCGCCCAGGCCCGCTACTTGGCGGTCCCACACAAAGGGTGCGCCCAAGGCATCTAGCGCGGCCAGCGTGGCCTCAACAATCTCCGGGCCAATGCCGTCTCCGGGAATCAGGGTGGCGGGTATGGGTTGGGACATGGTGAAAGCCTCGTGGTCGGTTGGATGCGGGGTGCGCGCCAGTGTAAGCCAGTGGGCCCTGCTGCTGGCTGACCGTAAGCCTGAACAAGTTGATCCCTATCAACAAGCGCCCTAGGCGCAGGCACAGAATGGCGCCTTCTTGGTTCTCAAAAAAACAGGAGACAACGATGCTGCAAATTCGCATCCATGGGCGAGGCGGTCAGGGCGTGGTGACGGCGGCTGAAATGCTGTCCAGCGCGGCCTTCGAGCAGGGCCAGCATGCGCAGGCCTTTCCCAGTTTTGGTTCTGAACGCACGGGCGCACCGGTGGTGGCCTTTTGCCGTATGAACGACCAGGAGATCCGCCTGCGCGAGCCGATTTTGGCGCCCGACGTGCTGATCGTGCAGGACCCCACGCTCTTGCACCAGGTCGATGTGTTTCAGGGCCTCAAACCAGACGGCTATGTGCTCATCAACACCAGGCGCAGCTTTGACGAGCTCGGCCTGGCCGAGATCAGCCAGCGCTTTCGCCACGAACGCCTGATCACCGTACCGGCCACCGAGATTGCCATGCGCCTGTTGGGCCGGCCGCTGCCCAATGCCGTGCTGTTGGGGGGCTTTGCCGCCTTGTCCGGCCTGATCACGTTAGAGGCAGTGGAGCACGCCATACGCCACAAGTTCAAGGGCAAGGTGGCGCAGGCCAATGTCGAAGGGGCCAACGAGGCCTATGCCTATGTCCAAAAAGAGATGAAGGAGTTGGCCCATGCTTAAGCAAGTCGAAGGCTCGGCCGCTGTCGCCGAGGCGGTGGCGCTGGCGCGCCCGGAAGTGATCTGCGCCTACCCCATCTCACCGCAAACCCATATCGTTGAAGGCCTGGGCGAGCGGGTCAAAGACGGCTCACTCACCCCCTGCGAGTTCATCAATGTGGAGAGCGAATTTGCCGCCATGAGCGTGGCCATTGGGTCAAGTGCCGCCGGTGCGCGCACCTACACGGCCACTGCCAGCCAGGGTCTGCTGTTCATGGCCGAGGCCGTCTACAACGCCTCGGGCCTGGGTCTGCCGATTGTGATGACGGTGGCCAACCGCGCCATCGGTGCGCCCATCAACATCTGGAACGACCACTCCGACTCCATGAGCCAGCGCGATTGCGGCTGGTTGCAGCTGTTTGCCGAGACCAACCAGGAGGCGCTCGATCTGCACATCCAGGCCTTCAGACTAGCCGAAGAGTTGTCCATGCCGGTGATGGTCTGCATGGACGGCTTTATCCTGACCCATGCCTACGAGCGTGTGGACATGCCCAGCCAGGCCGATGTGGATGCCTTCTTGCCGCCCTATGAGCCGCGCCAGGTGCTGGATGTGAATGAGCCGGTGTCCATTGGTGCCATGGTCGGGCCCGAGGCCTTTATGGAGGTGCGCTACCTGGCGCATGCCAAGCAGACCATGGCCTTGGAGCGCATCCCGCAAATTGCCGCCGAGTTCAAGGCGCGCTTTGGCCGCGACTCCGGTGGTCTGGTGCGCGGCTACCGTTGCGAGGATGCCGAAACCGTGGTGATTGCCCTGGGCTCGGTGCTGGGCACCATCAAGGATGTGGTCGATGAGATGCGCGCCACGGGCGAGAAGATTGGCGTGCTGGGCATCCAATCGTTTCGGCCTTTCCCGCTGGGCGCGGTGCGCAATGCCCTGCAAAACGCCAAGCGTGTGGTGGTGGTGGAGAAGAGCTTTTCGGTGGGCATGGGCGGTGTGGTCGCCACCGATGTACGCATGTCCCTGACGGGCTTGCACCTGCACAGCTACTGCGTGGTGGCAGGGCTGGGTGGGCGTGCGATTACCAAGGCCTCGCTGATGCGCACCTTTAGCGAAGCCATTGAAGGCAGCTTGCCCCTGCTGAGCTTTATGGACCTGGACTGGCGCATCGTGAACCGCCAATTGGAGCGCGAAGCCACTATCCGCCGCAGCGGCCCGATTGCCGAAAACCTGTTGCGCGATGTGGGCGCTGTTGCATCCAAGGTGGCCTGATCATGCACAACACCACGCACCCATTCGTTGGAGCTTCGCTATGAATGCACCCGTCAAGTTCTACCAGACCGGCACCTTCACCGTCGGCAACCGCCTGCTGCAGGCCGAGCAGCGCAGCGTGCAATCGAGCGAGGCGCGCAGCAACTCGCTCAACTCCGGTCACCGTGCCTGCCAGGGCTGTGGCGAGGCCTTGGGTGCGCGCTATGTGGTGGACGCCGCCATGCGCGCCACCAACAACCAGCTGATCGCAGCCAATGCCACCGGTTGCCTGGAGGTGTTCTCCACGCCCTATCCCGAGACCTCCTGGCAACTGCCCTGGATTCACTCGCTGTTTGGCAATGCCGCCGCCGTGGGCACCGGTATCGCAGCGGCGCTCAAGATCAAGGCCCTGAAGGCGGGCAAGAGCATGAGCGATGTGCGCGTGATCGCCCAGGGCGGGGACGGCGGCACCACCGACATTGGCTTTGGTTGCCTGAGCGGCATGTTCGAGCGCAACGACGATGTGCTCTACATCTGCTACGACAACGAGGCTTATATGAACACCGGCGTGCAGCGCAGTTCGGCCACGCCCATGGGCGCGCGCACCGCCACCACCATGGCCGTAGGCGCTCAACCCGGCGCGCCGCAGGGCCAGGGCAAGAACCTGCCGCTGATTGCCATGGCGCACGAAATTCCCTATGTGGCCACCGCCACCGTGGCCGACCTGCGCGACCTGGAGGCCAAGGTCGAGAAGGCCATGAGCATCCACGGCGCGCGCTACCTGCATGTGCTGGTGCCTTGTCCGCTGGGTTGGGGCTCGGCCAGCCATGACACCATCAAGCTGGCGCGTCTGGCGCGTGAGACCGGAATCTTCCCGGTGTTCGAGGCCGAGCATGGCGAGGTGAGCGCCGTGACCAAGATCCGTCACCGGGTGCCGGTGGAGGATTACTTGTTGCCGCAAAAGCGCTTTGCCCATCTGTTTGGCACACCGGGCCAGCCCGCGATGCTGGCGCACATCCAGGCCGATGCCGACCGCAACATCCGGCGCTTCAAATTGTTGGATGAGGAGGTCTGATCATGGAAAAACCTTTTGCCATCACGCTCAACCCCGGCTCATCGCTGGCCAATAAAACCGGCAGCTGGCGCACCGAGCGCCCGGTCTATGTGGACCGCCTGCCGCCCTGCAACGCCCAATGCCCCGCCGGTGAAGACATCCAGGGCTGGCTGTTCCACGCCGAGAGCGGCAACTACCAGATGGCCTGGCAGCATCTGGTGCGCGACAACCCCTTTCCCGCCATCATGGGCCGGGTCTGTTACCACTCCTGCGAGGGCAAGTGCAACCGCGGCAAGATCGACGCGCCCGTGGGTATCAATTCGGTGGAGCGCTTTTTGGGCGACGAGGCCCTGAAGCAGGGCTGGAAGTTGCCCCCACCCGCCGTTGATACCGGCCGCCATGTGCTGGTGGTGGGCGCAGGTCCTAGTGGCATGTCGGCGGCCTACCATTTGCGCCGCCTGGGCCACCGCGTCACGGTGAAGGAGGCCGGCCCCTTGATGGGCGGCATGATGCGCTTTGGCATTCCGAAATACCGCCTGCCACGCGAGGTGCTAGAGGCCGAGATGCAGCGCATCGTGGCCATGGGTGTGGCAGTGGAGCTCGGTGTGAAGGTGGACAACATTGCCAGCACCATGGCCGAGGGCCAGTTCGATGCGGCCTTTTTGGCGGTCGGCGCCCACATCGCCAAGCGTGCCTATATCCCGGCCAAGGACAGCTCGCGCATTCTGGACGCGGTGTCGGTGTTGCGCTCCATGGAAGGCGTTGACAAACCCATGCTCGGGCGCCGCGTGGTGGTCTATGGCGGCGGCAACACCGCTATCGACATGGCGCGCACGGCCAAGCGTCTGGGCGCTACCGAGGCCATCGTCGTCTACCGGCGCAACCGCGAAAAGATGCCGGCGCACGACCTGGAGCTGGAAGAAGCGCTGCAGGAGGGTGTGATGGTTAAGTGGTTGTCCACCATCAAGCAGGCCGATGGCGCCACCCTGACGGTGGAGAAAATGGTGCTCGACGAGAAAGGCAATCCGCAACCCACGGGCGAGTTCGAGAGCCTGGAGGCCGACTCGCTGGTGCTGGCGCTGGGGCAGGATGTGGACCTGTCCTTGCTGGAAGGCGTGTCGGGTCTGGAGCTCAAGGACGGCGTGGTGCAGGTAGACCCGCTGACCATGATGACCGGCCACCCGGGCCTGTTTGCTGGTGGCGACATGGTGCCGGCCGAGCGCAATGTCACCATCGCCGTGGGCCACGGCAAAAAGGCTGCGCGCCATATCGACGCCTGGTTGCGCGGCGAGGCCCTGGTGCCAGTGGCCAAGCATGCGCCGGCCTCGTTTGATCGCATTAACAGCTGGTATTACAGCGACGCGCCCAAGACCGTGCGTCCGCAGCTGGAAATCGCCAGGCGCACCAGCAGCTTTGACGAGGTGCAAGGGGGACTTACCGAGAGCAATGCGCTGTTTGAGGCGCGCCGCTGCCTGTCTTGTGGCAACTGCTTTGAGTGCGATAACTGCTACGGCGTGTGTCCCGACAATGCGGTCATCAAGCTCGGGCCTGGCAAGCGGTTTTTATTCAATTACGACTACTGCAAGGGCTGCGGCATCTGCGTCGCCGAGTGCCCCTGCGGTGCTATTGAGATGGAGCCGGAGTCCAGCTGATCAGATGGGCTGCGGCTTCTTGCGGCTTGCCGCACCGCGAAGGCTCAAGGCGCCGGCCTTGCGCGGACCTTCATCCGATCCGTCTGCCGGCTTGACCCTGCATTGGCTGCGCAATGCGTCCACCCGGGACTGTAGCGCCGCAGTGTCGCCTATTCTTGCGCTGTAGCGGGTCAGCACCATCTCGGCCGACTCCACCAGCTTGATGTTCAGTGTTTCTTGGCCACGCAGCAGCAGTTCGTTCACGGCGCCGCTGGGGTCGCCGCGCAGACTCAGGGAGATTGCGTATTCCGCATGCTTGGCGATCTTGCCGCTGCCGGCGCGAATGTGCTCGGCATAGCTGGGATAGGCCTTGGCGGAGCCGGCCATCACCTCGGTCAGGGCGCGGCTGGAGCAAAAGCGCATGGCCAACTGGTCCATCACGGGCAGCACCTCGTCGAGCTGAATCGCCCGCTTGGCAAGCTGTGCCAGCAGGCCCACCAGATTGGACGCGGATTCAAAGTCAAAGCCCGGTAACCGGATGTCCTGGAGCATGGCGCGCACGGCCACCAGAGCTGCTGCAATCTTGTGGTGCTGCAGCAGCGTCAGGGTGAGAACCACCTTGGCCAGCCGCCGCGGACGCTCCAGCTCCGGATTGCGTTCTATCAGGCGATCGAAATCGGCTGCACAGCGCTGCAGCGCCTTGTGGTCGCCACGCTCGAACTGCACAAACGCCATCAACACCAGCGACTGGCAGTCAAAGATTTTGGAATCCAGCCCTATCAGGCAGGTGCGGCGCAGGGCCTCCTCGGCCGCATCGAGCTGGCCGGCATAGAACGACATGATGCCCAGGCTCTGCAGACGGCTTATGGATGCGGGCGTGAGCTGGCTGGCCATCTGGTAGGTGGCCAGCGCCTCCTCAAATTTGCCCAGCTCAAATTGGGCGCGCCCCATCACGTCGTAGGCATCGGCAAAGGTGGGGGACTCGGCAATCAGGTTTTCCAGCGTGCTGACCGCGGCGCTGAACTGCCCACCATCCAGCATGGAGCGCGCCACACCCAACCTGGCCCATGGCAATGTCTTTGCCCTTATCACCGCTTCGTACAGCTTCTTGGCCTCGGTCGGCTGATCAAGCCGCAGCAGCAGCTCCGCGCCTATGCGCGCCGCATACAGCCAGTAAGGTCCCCTGGAATTGAAACGCTCTAGGCACAGCCTTGCAGCACCTGCAAAGTTGTCGTCTTCAATGGCCAGAAAAATACTCTGCAACGACACCTTGCGCAGGCGCGCCTGTTGCAGACGGTCGCTGAGTTGCGAGGGCTTGTGCGGCTTGAGCAGGTAGCCGTCCAGTGCCGACTCGGCTGCCTCCGCCACCCGGCGATAGGTGGCCTCCCCGGTGATCATGACAAACACGGTGGAGAAGGGCAGCAACTGGTTGCGCCGCAAATCGTCGAGCAGGTCCTGGCCCGATGCGTTCTCGTCGTGGAAGTGCAGCTCACACAGCACGAAATCAAAGCTTTGGTATTCCAGACTGCGCCTGGCGTCCAAGATGCGCCCGCACTGCGTCACCGTTTTGACGCCAAATTCGCGCAATTGCGCCACCAGCAGGGCGCGCATGGCCGGATTGCTTTCAATCACCAGTGCGTTCGAATGGGAGAGGTCTTCAGACAGGAGTGCCATGTGCACGGGCCCGGTTGGGCCGGATGAGGGATGGGTGCGAAACGCAGGCCGCAGTGTAGCGAGTGGGCGCAACCGAAAAAGTGTGCTTTGTATCTCAGAAGACATTTCTGAAAATTGGCTACCATGCACCGGCTACACAGGAGTTCGCGTGGAAAAGAGTTGTTTCAAGCCCTTGGGCGGTGCCGCGCCATGAACGCCACCTGCCAACAGCTGTTTGACATCCTGAGCGATGGCGTCACCGACGCGATCTGCATCAGCGCGGTGGGACTGGCTTGCAGTGTGGACCTAGAGCCCGGCCAGGAGCTGACCTGGCTGGCGTCGGCCCGCATCGAGGGGGCCTTGGTGCACATTTTCTTTTGCGAGGCCGAGGGCGAGGATGAGCAGTTCTTGCTCACCCAGCATGGCGTGGGCGGTTTGCTGATCGGGTTTTCCGGCCCCTACCTTTCTTATGCGCAGGCCCAGCGCATGGCAGGCAACCCAAGCGCAGGCTGGACCGAGGGCTGAAGCGGCTGGCCCGCTGCGGCCCGCTGCGCGCAACTAGCCGATGCGCACGCCGCTGGCCTTGTCAAACCAGTTGTTGTGGCGCTCGCTCACCGTCATGCCCACTGGCTCGCCGATGGCCAGGCGGGTGTTGGCCGGCGCGCGCAGGGTGATCAGGCCGGCGGCCGTCTTCACCACCACATAGGTGTCTGCGCCTGTGGGCTCCACCAGCAGCACCTCGCCACGCCAGGCAGCATCTGCGGCGAGGTGGATGTGCTCGGGGCGTTGGCCCAAAATGAGATTGCGCCCGCCAGGCGCTGGCAGGTCCAGCGTGCCACCGGCAAATACAAATTTTGTCTGCGCACCTTCTCCAACGGAGTGGCCCTCGATGAAGTTCATCATGGGCGAGCCAATGAAGCCCGCCACATAGGTGTTGACCGGTGTGCTGTAAATTTCGTCGGGTGTGCCGATCTGCTGCAGCACGCCGTCCTTCATCACTGCGATGCGGCTGCCCAGGGTCATGGCCTCGATCTGGTCGTGCGTGACATAGACGCTGGTGATGCCGCTGACATGGTGCAATCTCTTGATCTCGGCGCGCATTTCCACGCGCAGCTTGGCGTCCAGGTTGGAGAGTGGCTCGTCAAACAAAAACAGTTGCGGGTCGCGTGCCAGGGCCCGGCCCATAGCCACGCGCTGGCGCTGGCCGCCACTGAGCTGCGAGGGGCGGCGCTCCAGCAGGTTCTCGATTTGCAGCATGGAAGCCACCTCGTGGATGCGCTTGGTGCGCGCCTCCTTGGGCACCTTGCGCATCTCCAGCGCAAAGCCGATGTTGTCGGCCACGCTCATGGTCGGGTACAGCGCATAGCTCTGGAACACCATGGCAATGTCGCGCTGGGCCGGGGCCACTGCGAGCACATCGCGCCCGGCGATGCGCAGTGCGCCCTCGGTCGGGTCTTCCAGGCCGGCAATGATGTTGAGCAGGGTGGACTTGCCGCAGCCGCTGGGGCCGACCAGGATCAGGAACTCACCCGGCGACACGGTGATGTCAATTTTTTTGAGCACCTCGACAGCGGCTGCGCCCTTGCCAAAGATCTTGCGTATGCCTGCGATTTCAAGTGAAGAAGCCATTGTGTTTATCCTTTCACAGCACCGGCTGTGAGTCCTTTGACGAAATATTGACCGGCCAAAATGTAGACCAGCATGGTGGGCAGCCCGGCAATCACCGCAGCGGCCATGTCCACGTTGTAGTTCTTCACGCTGCTGGTGGTGTTGGCCATGTTGTTCAGTCCCACCGTGATGGGCTTGCTGTCGGCACCGCTAAAGGCCACGCCAAACAGGAAGTCGTTCCAGATGTTGGTGAACTGCCAGATCAGCGTGACCATCAAAATGGGCGTGGACATGGGGATGACGATGCGCCAAAAGATGCGCCAGAAGCCCGCACCGTCGAGCCTTGCGGCGTTGACCAGCTCATGCGGAATGGCGGTGTAGTAATTGCGAAAGAACAGCGTGGTGCCTGCCATGCCGGCCAGACAGTGCACCATGATCAGCCCACCGATGGAGCTCGACAGGTTCAGATAGCCCAGCACCTGGCTCATGGGCAGGAGCACCACTTGGAAGGGCATGAACACGCCAAACAGCAGGAAACCAAACAGCAGGTCGCTGCCCCTGAACTTCCACATGCTCAGCACATAGCCGTTGATGGCGCCCCAGCCGGTGGAGATCAGCACCGCCGGCACGGCCATGCGCACCGAGTTCCAGAAGTAGGGTTTGAGCCCCCGGCAGTCCACTCCGGTGCAGGCCTGGGACCAGGCCTGTTGCCAGGAGTCCCAGTTCATGCTGGTGGGCAGGCTCATCAGGTTGCCGGCGCGGATCTGGTCGGCGTCCTTGAAGGAGGTCACCAGCATCACGTACATAGGGGCCAGAAACAGCAGGGCCGCGAGGACCAGCACGCTGTAGACCACGACACGGTAAAAAGTTTTGCTTTGCATGATCAGCGTTCGTGGGGTTTGGAGCGGAGTTCGCTGTAGAGGTAGGGCACCACAATGGCCGCCACCGTCACCAGCATCATGGTGGCACTGGCCGCGCCCAGGCCGAGCTGGCCGCGGTTAAAGCTCATGGTGAACATGAAGGTGGCTGGCACGTCGGTGGAGTAGCCCGGGCCACCGGCTGTGAGCGCCATCACCAAATCGAAGCTCTTGATCGACAGGTGCGACAGCACCAGGATGATGGAGAACACCACCGGTCGCATGATGGGCAGGATGATGCGCCAATAGATGCGTGGCAGCGAGGCGCCATCGATCTGGGCTGCCTTGATGATGTTGTCGTCAATGCCGCGCAGGCCAGCCAGGAACAGCGCCATGGCAAAGCCGGCCGACTGCCAGACACCGGCAATCACGACGCAGTAAATCGCGGTGTCGCTTTGCACCAGCCAGTCAAAGCCGAAGCTGCTCCAGCCCAGGTCGTGCATGAGTTTTTCCAGGCCCAGACTGGGGTTGAGAATCCATTTCCAGGCGGTGCCGGTGACGATGAAGGACAGGGCCATGGGATACAAATACACCGTGCGCAGAAAGCCCTCCAGGCGGATCTTCTGGTCCAGAAAAATCGCCAGCACCATGCCCAGCCCCATGGAGCCGCCCACATACAGAGTGCTAAAGATGCCCAGGTTCTTCAGGGCCACGTACCAGCGGTCCATGTCCCAGAGCTTGATGTACTGATCGAGCCCCGCGAACTCGCTGTAATTGGGCAGCATGCGCGACTGGGTGACGGACAGGATGCCGTTCCAGATCATGAAGCCGTAGATGAAGGCAAAGCCGAAAACGAATCCGGGCGCGATCACCAGTTTGGGTAAAAGCTTTTCCAACTTTTTCATGGCTTACCTTCAGCAAAACCTTGTTGTGATGAAAGGCCCCACCCCTTACTCGGAGTGGGGCTTGCAGACAGGCGCCGCTGGTTGCGACGCTGTGTGCGGTACTTACTGGGTCTTGGCTGCCTTGGCAATGTTTTTCACACCGTCGGCCACCGAGATCTTGTCGTCGTTCCAGAACTGGCTCACCGCATCCTGGATGGCGCCCGCTGCAGCCGGAGGAACGGCCATGCCGTGGGCGATAGAAGGTTCGAGCGATCCGGCCTTGGCAGAAGCCACAAAGGCCTTGGCCGATAGCTTGGCGCAGTCGTCAAACTTGCCCATGTCCATGTTCAGGCGCACGGGAATGGAGCCCTTGTTCAGGTTGAATATTTCCTGGAACGGCACACCCATGATGCTCGAAGCCAAGTCTGCCTGGGCCTTTTGGGCGGCTGCGTCTTTGAGCTTGAACATGGCAAAGGAGTCCACGTTGAAGGTGTAGGCGCTATCGGTTCCGGGGGCTGCGGCGCAGATGTAATCCTTGCCCGGTACCTTGCCCGCGGTGGTGAACTCGCCCTTGGCCCAGTCACCCATAAACTGGAAGGCGGCTTTTTCCTGGATCACCATGGCGGTGGCAAGATTCCAGTCGCGTCCCGGCGAGGCCGCATCCACGTAGCCATGCACCTTGCGGAAGGTCTCCAGCGACTTGGTCATGGTCGCGCTGGTCAGCGCCTTTTGGTCGAGCTTGACCAGTGCGTCGTGGTAGAACTTGGCGCCGCCAATGCCCAGCACCACCGACTCGAATGTGGTGAAGTCCTGCCAGTTCTGGCCGCCATGCGCCACAGCGACAAAGCCGGCCTTCTTTACCTTGTCCGCTGCGGCAAAAAACTCGGGCCAGGTCTTGGGCGCGTTGGCGACACCGGCTTTTTTGAGCACGGCAGGGTTGGCCCACATCCAGTTGACGCGGTGCACATTGACCGGTGCGGCAATGTAGTTGCCCTTGTACTTCATGATGTCGGCCACGACGGTGGGCAGCAGTGCGTCCCAGTTGTCGGCCTTGGCCACGGGGTCGAGGTTGGCCAGCACGCCTTCAGCCGCCCACTCCTGCAAGGCCGGGCCCTTGATCTGTGCGGCAGCCGGTGCGTTGCCCGAAACCACACGGCTCTTGAGCACGGTCATGGCGTTGTCACCACCACCACCTGCCACGGCGAAGTCCTTCCAGCTATGGCCCTTCTCCTGCATGATCTTCTTGAGTTCTGCGACCGATTTGGCCTCTCCACCAGAGGTCCACCAATGCAGCACTTCGACCTCACCGGCCACAGCAGCGGTACCAGCAACCAGCAATGCCACGGCGGTGGCGAGTTTAGAAAGCTTCAGCATATTCACTCCTCAACAAGTTAGTCCCCAAGCCCGCGCACGGTCAGGAGCATCGCTGCATCCCGCAGCACACCATGCACTGCGGATGCCATTCATTTGAATGCCGAGACAAAAGCGAGTTTCACTGTGCTGCCATTTGAGACCATGACGCCTGTCAAGGGATGTGCACTCACTGCAAGGTCATCGTTTGCGGCTTGTGGTGGGGCCGCGCATGCAACAGCAAGTCCATCCCTTACAGTCGGGAAGGGTCCTGGCCTTTTGCCTGGCACCTGCGCCATGCACTCAGACAACCAAGCCCCCTTCCATCCACTGCTGTTGGCAGCCCTTGCCATGCTGGCCTTTGCCGGAAATTCGCTGTTGTGCCGCTTGGCGCTGCGCAGTGCCAGCATCGACGCTGCCAGCTTTACCAGCCTGCGCCTGCTATCGGGTGCGCTGGTGCTGGCACTGATCGTGCGCCTGCGCAGCGGGGTCTTTTCCAATCACGGTGACTGGCCCTCGGCCGGGGCCCTGTTTGTCTATGCGGCGGCGTTTTCTTGGGCCTATTTGCAGCTCAGCGCAGCCACCGGTGCGCTGCTGCTGTTTGGTGCCGTGCAGGTCAGCATGATTGCCTTTGGCTTGTACAAGGGCGAGCGTCTGCGCTCTCTGCAATGGTTGGGTTTTGCGCTCGCCTGTTCCGGGCTGGTGGTCATGCTGCTGCCGGGCCTGGCCGCACCGCCATTGGCTGCTTCTTTGTGGATGCTGTGTGCCGGCCTGGCCTGGGGCATGTACTCGCTGCGTGGCCGCGGGCGGGGCGATGCCACCGAAGTGACCGCCGGAAATTTTTGGCGTGCCAGTCTGCTGGCGCTGCTGCTCAGCCTGGTGACTATGGGTTCGGTCCATGCGCAGCGCAGCGGTGTGCTGCTTGCGTTGGCCTCGGGCGCGCTGGCCTCGGGCCTGGGTTATTCGATTTGGTACATGGCGCTGCGCAGCCTGTTGCCCAGCAGCGCCGCAGCCATCCAGTTGACGGTGCCGGCGCTGGCAGGTGCCGGCGCGGTGCTGTTTTTGGACGAGCCGCTCACGCTGCGGCTGGCACTGTCTTCGCTGGTGATTCTGGGCGGCGTGGCGCTGGTGATTGCCGGCAAGCGGCGCGAAAAAACCGGGGAGCCGCCAAGGCTCCCCGGCGCCTGACGCTTAATTGGCCTTGACGGCCAGAATGGGGCAGGAGACGGACATCAAGATTTCTTGTGCCATGCTGCCCATGATCAGCTTGCCCACAGCGGTGCGCTTGCGCAGGCCTATGACCAGCATCGACACGTTGTGGGTGTTGACCATTTCTTCGAGTTCTTCGACGGCATTTTTGCCGCGCACAAACTGCTTGAATTCGGCCTTGATGCCGCAAACCGAGATCAGCTGCTCCACCCGTTCCACGTCTTGTGCATCCGCGCGCGACAGGTCTTCACCCGCGCCACCCGGCGTAGCGTTCACCACGATCAGGTCTTCATTGCGTTCCTTGGCAAGCTCAATGCCTTTTTCGAGGGCACATTGACCTTCGGGACGGGGGATGTAGGCGACAAGAATAGTCATGGAATGGGCTCCTGTATTTTGATTAAAAGTGGGGCGAATCATAGCCTTTAGCGGCCCTGAACGCTTGACCTTCGTCATGGCGATAGCGCCCCAGAATGCGGCCCTGTTCAGCGCCTTGCCAGATAGACGCCCCAGACCGTCAAGCCCATGCCCAAGAGGGCCAGGCCCGACAGGGTGTTGCCAAACAGGGCCCAGGCAAACAGGGCGGTGCAGGGCGGCACCAGATAAAACAGGCTTGCCACATTGACGGCATTGCTGTGGCGTATCAACCAGTTCAGCAGGCTCACCGCGCCAATCGAGAGCACCAGCACCAACCAGCCCAGGGCAAAGACCAGCTCGCCACTCCAGTCGATGCGGAAGTTCTCGGTCATTGCAGCGGCCACACCGGTGAGCAGTGTGGTGGGCAAAAACTGCGCCACCGAGCCGGTGCGCCAGTCAAACACCGGGCAGAATTTTTTTTGGTACAGCGTGCCGGCCGTGATGGCCAGCAGCGCCACCAGCGCCGGCACCAGGGCCTGCGCGCCAAACTCCAGACCCAGCTTGCCCGACAGCACCAGCGCCACACCCACCAGTCCCAGCACCAGTCCCAGCCACTGGCGCGCCGACACGCGGGCGCCCAACAAAGTGCCCGCAGCGATGGCCGTCAGCAGCGGCTGCACTCCCACCACCAGGCTTGCCACGCCGGCCGGCAGGCCCAGCGAGATGGCCGTGAAAACGCCGCCCAAGTAGAGGCCGTGCACCAGCAGACCGGCCACGCCGATGTGCCACCAATGGCGCGCGCTTTGCGGCCAGGGTGCGCGGGTGAACCAGGCAATCAGGGTCATGCAGCACAGCACGGCGCTGTAGCGGATCAGTAGGAAGGTGAGCGGCTGTATGTGCGGCAGTCCCAGGCGCGCGCCAATGAAGCCGGTGGACCAGAGCACCACGAACAAAAAGGGCAGAAAGCGGGCGTAGCGGGTGGTCATGCGGATCCAAAGAAATCGGTGTTCGAGCATAGTCGGTGGCCGCTGCTTGGCCGCGCCCAAGGGCATTGCGTGGTCCACGCATAATTGCAGCCACCACCCCAAAGGCCAGCCCATGTCCAGCAGCACATTTCCCACCCTGTTTGTCTCCCACGGCGGCGGCCCCTGGCCCTTTGTGGACGGCATGCGCGAGATGTTTGCCAAGACGGCGCAGGAATTTCGCGCCCTGCCCGCACGCCTGCCGGCCAGGCCAAAGGCGGTGCTGGTCATCACCGGCCATTGGGAGGAGGCTCAGTTCACGGTGTCCACCGCGGCCCAGCCGCCCATGGACTACGACTACAGCGGCTTTCCGCCCCACACCTACCAATTGCAATACCCCGCACCCGGTTCTCCGGAACTGGCCGCACGCGTGACCGCACTGCTAGGCCTTGGTGGCATTGCCTGCGGGCAGGACCCGGCGCGTGGCTTTGACCATGGCACCTTTGTGCCCCTGGGCCTGATGTTTCCGCAGGCCGATGTGCCCATCGTGCTGCTGTCCATGAAGTCGGGCTATGACGCCGCCGAACATGTCCGCGTGGGCCGGTTGCTGGCGCCTTTGCGCGAGGAGGGCGTGCTGATTTTGGGCAGCGGCCTGACCTATCACAATATGCGCGGCTTCGGTAACCCGGCCTCCACACCCGTGGCTGCCGCCTTTGAGCAGTATCTGAATGCGGCCGTGACCCAGCCCGATGCCGCTGTGCGCGAGCAGATGCTGGTGGACTGGCAGCAGGCGCCGTTTGCGCGCCAGGCCCACCCGCGCGAAGACCACCTGATTCCCTTGATGGTGGTGGCCGGCGCTGCCGGTGCCGACCCGGGCGAGCGCATCTTTGTGGACCATGCCATGGCGGTGGACATGGGCAACTACCAGTTTGGTTAGAGCCCTGCCCGCGCAGGAAAAATGTACCTGGGTCGGATTTTTCCGCGAAAGAAGTCGAGGCTGCAAAAATCATCGGTCATGCACTGGAGAGCGCGAGCACCAAGAAACGCGATGACTTGGTTGCAACTGAAATCTTGAAGGAGATTTGTAATGTCAAAGAAAAAAGCGACTGAAGAAAACCGTATCCTTGCTGAGATGTTGGATATGGCGCAGGCCTTGCAAGGCCATGCTTTGATTTCCAAACAAGATATGGCCAAGATGCAACTCATCTGTCAGAGTCCACCTGATTACACGGCTGAAAACGTCACGGCTATTCGTGTCGGTAAAGCCAAAGTGAGTCAGTCTGTTTTTGCGTCAATTTTGAACGTCAGTGTTTCTGCGGTTCAAAAGTGGGAGTCACCGAGCTCTGGCAAACACCCCAGCGGCGCCGCTGCAAAGCTTTTACAACTGATTGAAAAGAAAGGTCTGGAGGCGATTGTGGCCTGAATGCGTGCCGTGTTTTACTGCGAACAGATATGGAAATATCCATGCATATCTGAACGGCCGGTTTTGAGCGACCAGATCGGATAAACGTACTTCGGCAATGGGTCTTCTGAAGCCATTCACAGCCAAAAAACCAATGACTCCTGACGCTGCGTACTTGACTTCTGTGGCCGCGTGAAAGCCCTAACAGCCTATTGCCGTTACACCTCCTACCGCGCGTTGGAAACAGGCTGGACTAGCCCAACGCGTCGTTCACTTGCTCGTTGAATTCGGCCAGGCTCACGGCCGCGTTGACTTCGCGCGGCAGGGCGTCGCGCACCGAGAACACGCCCAGAATTTTGCCCTCGTGCGTGACCACCGGCAGGTGGCGAAAGCCGCGCTCTATCATGATCAGCACCGCATCGGCCACCTTGGTTTCCGGTGGCACCACGCGCGGGCCGCGCGTCATTACCGCCGAGCAGTGGGTGCTGGCCGGGTCCAGCGCCTTGGCCATCACCCGGGTCATCAGGTCGCGTTCGGTCACTATCCCTAAGAGCGTGTTGCTGCTGTCGATGACGAGCACGCTGCCGCAGTTGGCGCGCGTCATGGCGCAGGCCGCGTCATACAGACTGGCGTTGGGGCCCACGCTGATCACATGGCGCTGCGACATGGACTGAAAGACGGTACGTTCGGGCATGGCAGCCTCCTGTGCGGGCGTGAAACGGTGGGGGTGAAACTAGCGCAGTGCTTAGCGCAGTGAAGCGTTGATTTTGTCCAGCGCCTTGTTGCCCGGGCAGAGTTCTGGTGCATGGAAGCTGTTGAGCGGATGCACGCTGGTGTTGAGCGACTGGTGCAAATCCGTGGCGAGCGGGTCCATGTACAAAAGGCCTGTCACCACCTCGCCGCGCGCCGAATGCTGCTGCATGTAGTTCATGGCGGCGTTGCGGTCTATGGGGTCGTAGTCGGCGTGCAATTTGCGCAGGCGCAGGATGCTGCCGTCGTGCTGGGTCACATCCACCACTTCACCGGGCGCGTAATGGGTGGTGATTTCTTCACCGGGCACCATGAAGTCGATGCGGCTCACCGCCTCGTTGTGCTGGCGCACATAGTCGTAGCTCTTGGTGCTGCCGCCGTGGTTGTTGAAGGTGACGCAGGGGCTGATGACGTCGATGAAGGCCGCGCCGCCGTGGGCAATGGCGCCCTTGATCAGGGGAATGAGTTGCGCCTTGTCGCCGCTGAAGCTGCGCGCCACATAGGTGGCACCGAGTTGCAGCGCCAGGCCCACCAGGTCTACCGGGCTGTCGCTGTTGATCACGCCTTTTTTGCTCTTGGAGCCACGGTCTGCGGTGGCCGAAAACTGGCCCTTGGTCAGGCCGTAGACGCCGTTGTTCTCCACGATGTAGGCCATGCGCACGCCACGTCGCATGGCGTTGGCAAACTGGCCCAGACCGATGGAGGCCGAGTCGCCATCGCCCGAAATGCCCAGGTAGAGCAGGTCGCGGTTGGCCAGGTTGGCGCCGGTCAGCACCGAGGGCATGCGCCCGTGCACGGTGTTGAAGCCATGCGAGGCGCCCAGAAAGTAGTCAGGCGTCTTGGAGCTGCAGCCAATACCGCTGAGCTTGGCCACGCGGTGCGGCTCAATGTCGAGCTCCCAGCAGGCCTGGATGATGGCCGCGCTGATGGAGTCGTGGCCGCAACCGGCGCACAGTGTCGAGATGCGGCCCTCGTAGTCGCGCCGGGTGTAGCCGACCTTGTTGGTCTGCAGCGTGGGGTGGTGCAGCCGGGGTTTTGCAATATAGGTCATGCGACTTCCTTTTGCGCCTTGTTGGTCTGCGCTTGCATGCGCTTGGCAATCGCAGCGGCGATAAAGCGCGCCGTGATCGGTGTGCCATCAAAATGCAGCACGCGGGGCAGCTTGGCCGGGTCGATATCAAGCTCGTTGACCAGCAGCGAATGCATTTGCCCATCGCGGTTTTGCTCCACCACAAACACCTGCTCATGCTCCGCAATAAAGGCGGCCACCGAGTCGGGGAAAGGGTAGGCGCACAGGCGCATGGCGTCCAGATGCAGGCCCTGCGTCTCCATCACGTCCAGCGCCTCGCGCATGGCCGGGCTGGTGGAGCCGAAATAGATCACACCGAAGTGCGTGGCCTCTGTCGCCTTGCGCACAACCGGTTGCGGCACCAGGGTGGTCGCCGTTTTGAACTTGCGCAGCAGCCGTTCCATGTTGTAAATGTAATCGGGTCCGCGCTCGGAATACATGGCGTAGGGGTTGCGCGTGGTGCCC
The DNA here is from genome assembly GCA_903886275.1 of uncultured beta proteobacterium. Lineage (GTDB taxonomy): Bacteria > Pseudomonadota > Gammaproteobacteria > Burkholderiales > Burkholderiaceae_C > Allorhodoferax. The sequence goes on from CAISLN010000008.1 coordinate 36,639, forward strand.
CGCGTGAAGAACGCGCCCTTGCTAGGGTGCGTGCCGGGCAGGGTGCGCCAGGGAATGCCGTCGCCGTCCACATCCTTGTAGCGGCCAAAGTCCCGTCCGGCCTCCAACTCTTCGGCCGTCATCACCTTGCCACGGTCATAGGCCTTGCCTTCTTCCCACACAAAGGGTTTGCACAGGCGCTGGTTCATGCCGATGTCCAAATCGGTCATCACAAAAATCGGCGTCTGCAACCGGTCGGCCAGATCGAGCGCTGCTGCCGAATGCGTGAAGCATTCATAGGGGTCCTGCGGGAACAGCAGCACATGCTTGGTGTCACCGTGCGAGGCGTAGGCGCAACTCAGGATGTCGGCCTGCTGGGTGCGTGTGGGCATGCCGGTGCTCGGCCCGCCGCGCTGCACATTGATGATGGTGACCGGGATTTCGGCAAAGTAGGCCAGGCCTATGAACTCGGTCATCAGCGAAACGCCGGGGCCCGATGTCGCGGTAAAGGCGCGTGCGCCGTTCCACCCGGCACCCACCACCATACCAATCGATGCCAACTCGTCTTCGGCCTGCACGATGGCATAGCGGTGCTCGCCGGTGTCGGGATCGACGCGGAATTTCTCGCAGTATTTCTGGAAGGCTTCCGGCACCGAGGTGCTCGGTGTGATCGGGTACCAGGCGGCCACCGTGGCGCCGCCATAGACCAGCCCCAGTCCTGCGGCGCTGTTGCCATCGGTAAAGATTTGGTCGCCCACCGCATCGGCCCGTTGCACGCGAATGCCCAGCGGATAGGCCAGGTGCGCCTTCACATAGTCGCGCCCCAAATGCAGGGCCTGGATGTTGGCGTCGAGCAGCCGCTCCTTGCCCTTGTACTGTTCGGCAAACAGCTTCTCGAACACCGCCGCCTCCACATCGAGCAGGGCCGACAGGGCGCCCACGTAAATGATGTTCTTGAACAGCTGGCGTTGGCGCGGCTCAGCGTAGGCCGCGTTGGCAATCTCGGTCAGCGGCACGCCAATCGTCATCACATCGGCGCGGAACTTGTCTGGCGGCAGCGGCCTGGTGCTGTCATAGAACAGATAGCCGCCGCTCTCGATCTCGGCCAAGTCGGCGTCCCAGGTCTGGGGGTTCATGGCCACCATCATGTCCACACCGCCGCGCCTGCCGTGGTAGCCCTTCTCGCACACGCGGGCCTCGTACCAGGTCGGCATGCCCTGGATGTTGCTGGGGAAGATGTTGCGCGGACTCACCGGCACGCCCATGCGCATCACGGCCTTGGCAAACAGCTCATTGGCCGAGGCCGAGCCCGAGCCATTGACGTTGGCAAACTTGATGACGAAATCATTGACGGCTTCGATGCGCTTCATCATGTGTGTGCCCCTGCTGCGGTGTTGTGCAGGTCACGGGCGCGCGGCCCGGCTTGCGTGGTCGAAAACAAAAATTTCTGCATGTCCCAGGCGCCGGTAGGGCAGCGCTCGGCACACAGACCGCAATGCAGGCAGACGTCCTCGTCCTTCACCATCACATGGCCGGTCTTGAGTTCGCCCGACACATACAGGTCCTGCTCAAGATGGGTGGCCGGGGCCTTCAGGCGGGTGCGCAATTCGGCCTCTTCGCCGTTGTCGGTGAAGGTGATGCAGTCCATGGGGCAGATGTCCACGCAGGCATCGCATTCGATGCAGGTGTCGCGGTTGAACACCGTCTGCACATCGCAGTTCAGGCAGCGACTGGCCTCCTTGAAAGCGGTGGCGGCGTCAAAGCCCAGCTCGACTTCCACCTTGATGTTGGCCAGCGCGATTTCGGCCGCGGCCCATGGCACCTTGAAGCGGTGGTCGTTCGACACATCGTTGCGGTAGCTCCACTCGTGGATGCCCATTTTTTGCGACATCAGGTTCACCGTGGGCGCTGGGCGCTTGGCCACTATTTCGCCGTGCAGGAAACGGTCGATCGACACCGCCGCCTCATGGCCATGGGCCACGGCGGTGATGATGTTCTTGGGTCCATAGGCTGCGTCGCCACCAAAGAAGACCTTGGGCCTGGTGCTTTGGAAAGTCTTCTCCACCAGCTTGGGTAGACCCCATTTGTCGAACTCGATGCCGGTCTCGGCCTCAATCCAGGGGAAGGCGTTTTCCTGGCCCACAGCCACCAGCACGGTGTCGCAGGGCACGCGCACCTCTGGCTCGCCGGTGGGCACCAAGCTGCGTTTGCCTTGGGCGTCGTATTCGGCGCGCACGATCTCAAAGCGCATGGCGACCAGCTTGCCGCCCTCATGCTCAAAGGCCACCGGCACATGGAAGTTGAGGATGGGGATGCCCTCATGCACCGCGTCTTCCTTCTCCCAGGGCGAGGCCTTCATCTCCTCAAAACCGCTGCGCACAATCACCTTCACCTCTTCGCCACCCATGCGCCTGGCCGAGCGGCAGCAGTCCATGGCGGTGTTGCCGCCACCGAGCACGATGACGCGTTTGCCGATGGAGCTGATATGGCCGAAGGACACCGAGGCCAGCCAGTCGATGCCGATGTGGATATGGGCGGCGGCTTCCTCGCGTCCGGGGATCAACAGGTCGCGCCCGCGCGGCGCGCCGCAGCCAACAAAGATGGCGTCATAGCCCAGTCGGAGCAGGGCCTGCATGGACTCCACGCGCTGGCCACTTTGGAAGTCCACGCCCATGTTCAGGATGTAGCCGGTCTCCTCGTCGATCACCGCTTCGGGCAGACGAAAGCGCGGTATCTGCGAGCGGATAAAACCGCCGGCCTTGGCCTCGCCATCGAACACCGTGATCTGGTAGCCCAGGGGCGCCAGGTCGCGCGCCACCGTGAGCGAGGCAGGTCCGGCACCCACGCAGGCCACGCGTCTGCCGTTGGGTGGCGCGATGGCAGGCATGCGCGCACGCACATCTGTCTTGTGGTCGGCGGCCACGCGCTTCAAGCGGCAGATGGCCACTGGCTCAGGGTGCTCGCCGTTGTTCTCCTCCACGCGACTGCGCCTGCAGGCGGGCTCGCAGGGGCGGTCGCAGGTGCGACCCAGCACGCCGGGGAATACGTTGGACACCCAGTTCACCATGTAGGCGTCGTCATAGCGCCCCTGGCCTATCAGGCGTATGTACTCGGGCACGGGGGTGTGGGCCGGGCAGGCCCACTGGCAATCGACGACCTTGTGAAAGGTGGCCGGATCATGGCTGTTGCTGGCTTGCAAAGTTGTCTCCTAGCCCCGCGCTTCTGTGTGGTCCAGGTGGCTGCGAGTGGCTGCAGTCTATCCATGGCCCCCTGGACCGGGAAGCGGGTCTTGCTGCGATTCGCTGGCCACTTGACGCTTGTCAACGCCAAGGCCGATAGCCTCTTTGCGCCCACCGCAATTCCCCACATCATGCAAATCGGGTATTGCGCAAGCCGCGCACTTCACCAGCCTTTTTTTACTTGCCCTGTTTTTTTGGGAGACACCGATGACCACTGCAACCCACGCCCAGCCCTTTCAGGCGCTCGATGCCTGCCATGCGCAAATCCAGCTGCATCTGTTTGATCTGGAACGCATGGCCACCCACATGGAGACGGCAGGACTGAGCGATGCGGACCGCAAACTGGCGGGCGAGATCCAGGAATTTTTCTCCAGCACCTCGCGCGATCACCATGCGCAGGAAGAGACGCTGGTGTTCCCGCCCCTGCTGGCCAGCGGCAACGAGGAGCTGTGCAACGCCGTGCGCACGCTGCAACAGGACCACGGCTTTATCGAAGAAAACTGGATCGAGCTGGGCCCGCAACTCAGCGGCATTGCCCAGGGCAATGACTGGTTTGATGTGGCCGAGTTCCAGCACAATGTGTCGCTGTTTCTGGACCTGATGGACGGCCATATCGCACTGGAAGAGTCGCTGATCTACCCGGAATCCAAGATGATGTGGGCCGAGGCGGTTGCCAAGCGCATTCCGCGCTGAAAACGTCTGGCACCCGCGCGCCTTAAAGCTGCTGCATCTTTTTGTACAAGGTTTGCCGACTGATGCCCAGGTTGCGTGCGGCCTGCGAGACATTGCCAGCGCTGCTCTGTAGCGCCTGGCGCACCAGCTGGCGCGCATGCTGCTCCAGGTTGTTGGTGGCCGGGACCGGTGAACTGGCGGGCGGTACGCGGTTGTCTTGCAACGCCTGTACCAGGTCATCGGGCAAATGCTCCCAGCCCACCCAGGTTTCGTGTGGCTCCAACATGGCGCTGGCCGTGCGCAGCACGTTGGCGAGCTGGCGCAGGTTGCCCGGCCAATGGAAGGCGCGCAACTGCTCCAGCACCTGCGGCGCCAGCCTGACTCCTGGGCTGTATTCGTCCAGCATCTTGTCGGCCAGCAGCGCAAAGTCGCTGCGCTCGCGCAGGGCCGGCAGGCGCAGCGTCAGGCCGTTGATGCGGTAGAGCAAATCGTCTCGGAACTGGCCCAGTCCAGATGCGGCGCGCAGCTGGCTGTGGGTGGCACACAGCAGTGCAAAGTCCACCGCCACGGCAGGTCCCCCGCCCAGGGGCGACACCTGGCGCTCCTGCAGCACACGCAACAGCCTGGTTTGCATGGGCAGCGGCATGTCGCCGATTTCATCTAAAAATAGCGTGCCGCCGCTGGCCTTGCGCAACAGCCCTGGGTTGCCTTGGGAGCGCGCGCCGGTGAAGGCACCTGCCGCGTAGCCGAACAGCTCGGCCTCGATCAGGTTCTCGGGGATGGCCGCGCAGTTGATGGCCACAAAGGGGCCCAAGCGGCGCTGGCTGCTGTCGTGGATGGCGCGGGCAAACAGCTCCTTGCCCACACCGGACTCACCCTCTATCAAAATCGGAATCGGCTTGTCCAGCACCCGGCGCGCCTTGTCGGCGGCGCGGCGCCATTGCGCGTCGCCACTGTCGAGCAGGGTCAGCGCGTCTGGCAGCGCTCGCACCGTCTGCACCGATGGCGCAGGGGCTGCTCGCGGTGGCGCCTCGCCCGGCCGTGCCCTGGCATAGAGCAGCTGCCCGTTGCGCTGGCGCATGGGCAGCGTGGGCGGCACACCGCGCACAGGGGAACACCGCAGGTCGTCTAGGCGCAGGTCAGACAGGCTGCTCCAAGGGATGTGGCCCAGCTCGCTGGCCTGCAGCTGCAACAGGGCCATGGCGGCGCGGTTGGCGCCCAGCAACAGGCCGGTGTCGGACAGCACCACAAGGCCCTGTGCCACCGTGTCCAAGCCCTCGGGCTGGGCGTGTAGGTGCAGGCGCAGCTGGCGCTTGCAATCTGCCAGCAGCAACTGGTTTTCAATCATGCGGGCGGCGGTGTTGACCAGGCCCAGGGTGTGCGGGTGGCCCTGGCGCTGGTCGCCCGAGACATCCAGAATGCCCAAAAGCTTTCCCTGGGCCGACAGGATGGGTGCGGCGGCACAGGTCAGAAAGGCATGGCCTTGCAAAAAGTGTTCGGCGCCGTGGATATCTATGCCCTGCATTTCGGCCAGTGCCGTGCCTATGGCATTGGTGCCACGGTGCTCCTCGCGCCAGGAGGCGCCGCTCTGCAATGCCACGCGCTGCGCCTGGCTCAGGAACAGGGCGTCGCCCAGGGTGTGCAGCAGCGTGCCCTGCGGGTCGGCCAGCACCACCACCGTCTGGCTGTGGCGCAACTGCTCAAAGAGGAACTCCATCACCGGTCGCGCATGGGCCAAGAGGCTGTGGTTGTGTTGCAGGGTCTGGCGCAGCTCGGCGCTGCTGCTATGGGCGTCGCTGCGCAGCGTCTGCTCGGGCAGTAGGCCTGCGCAGCGGCTTCTTTCCCACGAGCGCGCCACCACCGGCTGCAGTCCGTGCAGCAGCGCCGCCGTAGCGGGATTCAGGTGTTTATGTTGTTCTGGCAATGCGGCTCCCGGTTTGCGCCATCGTGACAGGGCACAAGTTGGGCTCATGCTAACGGCCAAGCCTTGCCCTGACGATATGCAAGGCCTTGCATAGAGCTGCGTTGTGACACTTGTCCAACAACTGGACAGTTGTGCGAAATTGGAACGCTCCATCTGCTCCTGCCCTTGCAACAGCGGGGCCCCTCAAGGGCGAAATCTCCAATGAAATCAAGGTGAGCGGCCTGCTGGCACAGGCTGGCACAGGACTTGATAACAAAGGAGCACCCGCAAGGGAAAGTTTCAACCCCATTCAAATTTTTGGAGACATTCATGATCTACGCATTCCCCGGTGCCGAAGGCGCCACGATTGCCTACAAGGCCCATTACGACAACTTCATCGGCGGCAAGTTTGTTGCTCCGGTCAAGGGCCAGTATTTCGATGTCATCACCCCCATCACCGGCAAGGTCTACACCCAGGCCGCACGCTCCACCGCAGAGGACATCGAGCTGGCACTCGACGCCGCCCACGCCGCTGCCGACGCCTGGGGCAAGACCGACGCGGCCACCCGCTCGAACCTGCTCTTGAAGATTGCCGACCGCATCGAAGCCAATCTGGAACTGCTGGCCTACGCCGAGACCGTGGACAACGGCAAGGCCATCCGCGAAACGCTGAACGCCGACATCCCGCTCACCGTTGACCATTTCCGTTACTTCGCCGGTTGCCTGCGCTCGCAAGAAGGCGCGCTGTCCAACATCGACGAAAACACCGTGGCCTACCACTTCCAGGAGCCGCTGGGCGTGGTCGGTCAGATCATCCCCTGGAACTTCCCCATTCTGATGGCCGCCTGGAAACTCGCTCCCGCCATTGGCGCTGGCAACTGCGTGGTCTTGAAGCCCGCCGAATCCACCCCCATCAGCATCTTGATCCTGGCCGAACTGATTGCCGACATCCTGCCCCCAGGCGTGTTGAACATCGTCAACGGCTATGGCCGCGAAGCCGGCATGCCCCTGGCGACTTCCAAGCGCATTGCCAAGATCGCCTTCACCGGCTCCACCACCACCGGCCGCGTGATTGCACAGGCTGCTGCCAACAACCTGATCCCCGCCACGCTGGAACTCGGCGGCAAGTCGCCCAATGTGTTCTTTGCCGACATCATGGACAAGGACGACGGTTTCCTGGACAAGGCCATCGAAGGTCTGGTGCTGTTTGCCTTCAACCAGGGCGAGGTCTGCACCTGCCCATCGCGCGCGCTGATCCAAGAAAGCATCTATGACAAGTTCATGGAACGTGTCTTGAAGCGCGTGGCCGCCATTGCGCACCAGAACCCGCTAGACACCAACAGCATGATGGGCGCTCAGGCTTCCAAAGAGCAACTCACCAAGATCCTGACCTACCTGGATGTGGGCAAGCAAGAGGGCGCAGAAGTGCTGGCCGGCGGCAACCAGGCCCACCTGGGTGGCGAGTTGGAGGGCGGCTACTACGTGCAGCCCACGCTGTTCAAGGGCCACAACAAGATGCGCATTTTCCAGGAAGAAATTTTTGGACCGGTGCTGGCTGTGACCACCTTCAAGGACGAAGCCGAAGCCCTGGAAATCGCCAACGACACGCTGTACGGCCTGGGCGCCGGTGTCTGGAGCCGCAACGGCAATGTGGCCTACCGCATGGGCCGCGCCATCAAGGCCGGACGCGTCTGGACCAACTGCTACCACGCCTACCCCGCCCACGCGGCCTTCGGTGGCTACAAGGAGTCCGGCATTGGCCGCGAGACCCACAAGGTTATGTTGGACCATTACCAGCAAACCAAGAACCTGCTCGTAAGCTACAGCGAAAGCAAGCTCGGTTTCTTCTAAAGCGAAGACGGTGTGCGATGAGTAAGCAGCGATGACGCTAAATACTTGTCGCTAACCAAGCCCCGGCGCAACGGCAACGTGGTGCAGGGGCGCGAACCAACCAGCGCAACGGCCAGGTGGGGTACGAGCCGATTTGTGGTACTCCACCATGAGGCGACTGCCCCCCCCCCCCGGCCGTTGTGCTGCAAGCGCCAACAACGCAGCGTTGCGTTGCGAGCGCCAAAATATGTAATGGAGACACCATGGTAGAAAAAGTCATCGCCACCCCGGCCGCCCTGGAACTGGTGGCCTTTCTCAAAACCAAACATGGCCCGGATTTGATGTTCCACCAATCCGGCGGCTGCTGCGACAACAGCGCGGCCAATTGTTTTTTGCCCGGCGAAATCACCATGGGTGCGGGCGATGTGTATTTGGGCGATGTGGGCGGCAGCCCTTTTTACATCGGACGCGCGCAGTACGAATACTGGCGCCACACCCAGCTCATCATCGACGTCATCGAAGGCCATGGCGGCACCTTCTCGCTAGAGGGCCCCGAGGGCAAGGCCTTTCACACCCGCTCGCGGGTGTTTTCTGACGCCGAGATGGCGGAGCTAAACGCACAGGAGCAGGCGGAACAGGCCAAGGCCTGAGCAGCCTGCTGCGTTCAGGTCAGCACTTTCAGGCTGTCACGGCTTCCAGGCTGGGGTAGTCGGTATAGCCCGCAGCGCCCGGGCTGTAGAAGGTGGACTGGTCCGGTGAATTCAGCGCCGCACCGGCCTTCACTCGGGCAGGCAGATCCGGGTTGGCCAGGAAGGCCGTACCAAAGGCGACCGCATCGAGCTTTTTGTCGCGGATCGCAGCCTCTGCTTCCTCTGCGCTATAGCCCATGTTACCGATCAGCACACCCTGGTAATGGGCGCGTGCCACGGGCACCACATCGCCGGTTTGCACCTGGAAGAAGTCTGCGCGCATCAGGTGCAGGTAGGCCAGCTTGAAGTCGTTCAGGCGGGTGGCCAAAAACTCTGTCAATGCCAGCGGATCGCTGTCCTTCATGTCGTTAAAGCTGTTGAGCGGCGACAGGCGCAGGCCCACGCGGTCCGAGCCGATGGCAGCGGACACGGCCGTCAGCACTTCAAACAAAAAGCGCGCCCGGTTTTCCAGGCTGCCACCGTAGTTGTCCGTGCGCTGGTTGGCGCTGTCACGCAGGAACTGGTCGATCAAATAGCCGTTGGCGCCATGCACTTCCACGCCGTCAAAGCCGGCTGCAATGGCGTGTGTTGCGGCGCTGGCAAAGGCCTGCACCAGGGTGGCGATCTCTGCGCTGGTCAGCGCGTGGGGCACGGCATGCGCGACCTTGCCGCTGGGCGTCTGGATGTCGCCCTTGATGGCAATCGCGCTGGGTGCCACAGTCGCAGCACCGTCGTTGATCAGGGGGTGGGCAGCGCGTCCGGCGTGCCAGATCTGCATAAAGATTTTTCCGCCCTTGGCGTGCACGGCAGCGGTGACCTTCTTCCAGCCATCGACCTGCTCGGCCGAGTAGATGCCGGGCTCGGTGACAAAGGCCGAGGTGCCGGGGGCGATCATGGTGCACTCGGTGATGATGAGGCCAGCGCTGGCGCGCTGGGCGTAGTACTCGGCCATCAAATCGTTGGGCAGATGTGCCAGGTCGGAGCGGGCGCGGGTGAGCGGTGCCATCAGCATGCGGTTGGACAGGGTGGCTGCGCCGACTTGCAGGGGGGTCAATAACATGGGTTTTCCTTTGGGTTAAAAAATGGAGGGGGTTGGGAATCAGAGTGCGGCCAGCCACGGGGGCAGGCGGATAAAAGTAGACCGGTCGTCTAAAGGTCGAACGAACAAAGGCCGGGCAGTGGGGATGGTCTCAAGGGGCGGGCAAGCCCAGCAATTGTTCGGTACTGGCCAGGGCCTGCACAAAGGGCGAGCCATCGCGGCGCAACTTGGCCAACAGGCTCGCACCCAGCCACAGTCCATACAGCGTTTGCGCCGTGTCCTGCGCCTGCAGCGAAGGTGGCACCGAGCCATCCATCCTGGCTTCTTCCAGGCAATCGGCAATGCGGCGCACCACCCGGTCGGTGCCGTCGCGCAGGGTCAGACGCATGGCCTCGGAGATATCTGCCACCTCGGCGCTGAGCTTGACGATCAGGCATTTGGAGCCGCTCTGAGAGGCGTCGCAGCTACCTGTTTCGAGTTCGCATTGGCTCAGGTTCCAGTGCGACCAGTACCTCATCAGCCGTTGCCTTGCGCTGGTTCCGTCGGGCTTGAGCAGTTGGTCCATCAGGGCCAGGTAGCCCTCCACATAGCGGGTCAGCAAGACCTCGCCAAAGCGCTCCTTGGAACTGAAGTAATGGTAGAAGGAGCCCTTGGGCACACCGGCCACCGCCAGGATCTCGGCCAGACCCACGCCGACAAAACCCTTGCTCGCTAGCAAGCGTTCCCCGCAATCGAGCAGGTGGTCTTTGACGGTGATTGGTTCAGCAAGCATGCAGCGAGCGTAACACGAGTAGACCAGTCGTCTAGTGCCGCTGCGGAGAGGAGTGCCATGGCGGACTGCGTCCGACGTGACTTTTGACTCCCTTTGGAAAGATCACTTGAGGCCTACAACAGTGGTGGGCACCTGCGGCGCATCTGGCTCCGTGAAGTCGCTGCCCCATGTGTGCCAGTCCTCACCGAACAACTCATAGGGATGCTGCGTGCGGCAGGAGCCATTGCCGCACAGCATGTCCTTGGCCGGGCAGTACTGGTCGCAGCCCCAGCACAGGCGCTCGGGGTTGGCGGGATGCTGGGGAAATTTCTTTGCGGTCATGGCGGTGCTAACGCGTCAGCTGTGCATAGAGCAGGGCCAGCCGGCGTGGCAGCTCGGCCGGGCGTTTGACGATGGTGAAGCTGTGCTTGCCAAAGATGTGCGGCAGGTAGTCTTCGGCGCTCTGGTCCACCGTCACACAAAAAGGGCGCAGGCCCATTTTGCGTGCCTCGCTCAGGGCGTAGCGCGTGTCTTCAATGCCGTAGCGGCCCTCGTAGTAATCGTTGTCATTGGGCTTGCCGTCGGTGAGGATCAGCAGCAGGCGCTCGCGCGATTTCTCTTTGGCCAAGAGCGCACTGCTCTGGCGAATGGCGGCCCCCATGCGGGTGTAAAAGGCCGGTTGGATTTGTGCGATGCGACCGCGTATGGTGGCGTTGAATCCCTCGTCAAAGCGCTTCAATTCCACCATGCTCACCGCGTGGCGCTGGCGTGAACTGAAGCCATACAGGGCAAAGCGGTCGCGGGTTTCGGACAGCGACTCGGCAAACAGCGACAGGCTGTCGCGGATCACGTCGATCACGCGCAACTCCTCGCTGATGGAAGCCTCGGTGGACAGCGACAAATCCGCCAGCAGCAGGCAGGCCAAATCGCGCTGGTTGCGCCGCACCTGTTGGTAACAGTCTTGCTGGGCCACACCGGCGTCGGTGCGGGCTCGGATCAGCGCATCGAGGTCAATCTCGTCGCCATGCGACTGGCGTCTGCGCAACTGGCGCTCGGGATTGAGCAGGGCCAGTTGGTGGTGCAGGCGGCGTTGCTCCTGGCGCAGGCGCTCGGGCAGTTCGCAGGCCTGCGCGTTCACAGGCCTGCTGATGCGCAGACTGACATGACCCGGCAACAGGGCCTGGCGCTTAAAGTCCCACTCGGGCAGGAGGATGGCCGGTGCCGCAGCAGCCGGTGGCGCATCTTCTGCGCGCGCGGCCCGGTCCAGGTTCATGCGCAGGGCGCGGGCCACCGGGCGCTGGTCGTCGGACACGCTCAAGGTGTCGAGGTCGTCTGCCGCACGGGCCAGGTCTTCTTCCTCGTTCTCCTGCACATCGTGCTGCACCTTGGCGTATTCGCTCCAGCTGAAAATGGACTCGGGGCGAAACATCAGCAGGCCGCCCGGTCGATCCGGCATCTCGGCGTCTTGGGCCACTCGGCGCTTGTCATCTTGCTGGGTAGTTTTGCTGCTCTGCGTTTGGGCATCGTCGTCGGACGCGTCGGGCGGTGCCGCCCGAACCGCACGCTGCCTGCCCGGTGCCAGCCACAGCAGCACCGGCTCCGGCGCCTGCTTGCCCGCCACCAGTGTGACCGCAATGTGAGGCTGTTTCAGTGCCTGGCGGATGCTGCGTTCGGCTTTTGCCTCATCGGCTGGCAGCGTGGCCGGGTCGGGCCTGCGCTGCAACTCGGCGTCCACCAGTTGCCAGTAGCTCATCGCCAGGCCCCGGTAGTTGTCCAGCAAATGCCTGGTGCCCAACTGGTTGCGCGTGACCCAGTCGCCCTGCGCGGGCGCTGCGGCACACAGGGCCGTGAGCCAGCGGTACAGCGCCAGATTCAACTCCACCGTGGCATAGGCATCGACCACGCCCGGCAGGCGCAGGGCCTGCGCGTCCACATCGGCGAGTTCCACCTTGCTGCGCACACCGGCCATGCGCTCGATCACCGAGCGGCGCGCGCCGTGGCGTACGGCGGCCGTGGCATCGACCTTCAGGCCATGGGCTCCGCCGAGCGCGCGAAACAGCAAGCCCAATTCACCTCGCATCGGCTCCAGCGGAACGGCAGCGGCGTGTCCGCGCTGGCCCGCCAGACGGGTCAGCGTTTTGTGCCACCAGACTCCTACCTGTTCTTCCATGGCGTATGACCTAATCGCCCAGGATGGCCTGCACCACCTGCATCAGGGCGCGCACCATTTCCGGGTCATCGGTGACGCATTCGATCATGGCGACGCGGCAGGCCAGTTGGGGCTCGCAGCCCTGCGCTATCAGGCGCGCCACATCCACAATCAACCGCGTACCGGGTGCTTCTTCCAGGTCGTGGTCGGCGGTCTGGCGCAGGGCGCGCGCCAGCGTCACCAACTGCTTGGCCAGGGCTGGCGCGATGCCGGTTTCACCCAGCACAATTTGCAGCTCCAGCGCGGCGTCGGGGAAGTCAAAGGCCAGCGACACAAAGCGCTGGCGCGTGCTGGGTTTCAAGGCCTTCATCAGGTGCTGGTAGCCGGGGTTATAGGACACCACCAGCATGAATTCAGCAGGTGCCTCCAGCACCACACCGAGGCGGTCAATCGGCAGGATGCGCCTGTCGTCCGAGAGCGAATGCAGCACCACCGTGGTGTCCTTGCGCGCCTCGACAATTTCGTCCAGATAGCAAATGCCACCTTGGCGCACGGCCTGCGTGAGCGGGCCGTCCACCCAGTAGGTGCCGTCCGCGCCAATCAGGTGGCGCCCGATCAGATCGGCCGCACTCAGGTCGTCGTGGCACGACACGGTGAACAGCGGACGCTGCAGGCGCGCCGCCATATGTTCCACAAAGCGGGTCTTGCCGCAGCCGGTAGGGCCCTTGAGCAGGACAGGTAAACGGGCGCGCCAGGCCATCTGAAAGACCTCCACCTCCTGGTCGATCGCGACATAGGAAGGGATCTCGGGCAACTGGGGCTTGTGCAATGAAAGCAGCGTCATGGTGGGGTCCAGCGTGGCGTTAAAAGTTATTCGAGCAGGAAGGCCAGGCCTATGGCCAGGGTCACTGCGAACAGATACAGCGCCATGCCTGCGCGCCAGAACCAATGCACCCGGCGCAGGCCCATAAAGTGGTCCACCAGCAACTGTCCCTTGAGCCACATGGCCGCCAGCACCAACAGCACGGCGCTGTGTTCAGAGATGCGGTTCAGGCCGTAGTTGCTGAGCAGGGTCAGCAAGAGCAGGGCGCACCACACCAGCCGCAAGTGTGGAACGGGCAGGCGTTGTGGGGGCAAAGGAATTGCGTGGTCTGTCATCGGTGCCCTTTAGTGCAATACATAAACCAGCACAAACAAATAAATCCACACCAGATCGACCATGTGCCAATAGGAACTGGCGGTCTCTATGCCGGTGTGGCCGCGGGCGCTGTAGCGGCCCTTGATCGCGTTGAAGATCACCACGGAAACAATCACCATGGCCATCAGCACATGCATGAAGTGAAAGAAGGTCAGCGACAGATAAAACATGTCAAAGAGGTTGCGCGAGAGGGTCAGGCCGATGTCCGCGTCGTGGCTGAACTCCATGGCTTTGAGGGCCAGAAATACGGCCCCCAAAACCCAGGCACCGCAGAGCCAGGCGACGCAGGCGCGCAGTCGGTCCGCACGGATGGCGGCACCAGCGCAGGCCACACAATAGCTGCTGCTGATCAGCACCAGCGTATTGATAAGGCCGCCCTGGCGATCCAATAAAGCCTGCTCGCTATTGAATAGTTCGATATGCGAGCGCCGCGCCAAGGCATAGGCCACAAACAGCACACCAAACACCAGCAGCTCGGCAAAGATAAATATCCAGACCGCCAGGTCACCGGGAAGTGCTTGGGGCAATTCCCGGGACTGGCCACCTGCTGCATCCGCGCTGAGTGCAATGGTGTTCATGGCGTTTGGATACAGCGGGCTGTGGGGCTATCAGGCGACAGCGCGTTTCACTTCGGCGACGTAGGTGTATTCGCCCTTGATGAAGAAGCTCACCAGATAGGCCAGCAGGCCCAACAGGAAACCGCAACCAAAGATTTCACGCAGCCAGAAGAAGGCCTTGGACGACTCCGCCACTTCCATGAAGCTCGAAGGATTGGCGCCCATGCGCTGGGTGAACATGGTCACCAGACCGGCACCGGTCAGCGCCAGGGTGATGCCCATCATGCTGATCACCATGGTCCAAAAACCTGTCATTTCCCAGCGCTGCGACTTCACGCTGTTGGCAGAGCGCCCGCGCAGCAAGGGCATGGCGTAGGAGATGATGGCCATGGACACCATGGCATAGGCGCCAAAGAAGGCCAGGTGGCCGTGGGCGGCGGTCAGGTTGGTGCCGTGGGCATAGAACTGCACCGGTGCCAGCGTGATCATGAAGCCCCACAGCCCGGCACCCAAAAAGGCCACGATGGGTGTGCCCATGGCCCACAGCATGGCGGCCTTGTTGGGATGCTCGCGGCGGCGTTGGAACAGGGTCTTGAAGGCAAACGCGATCAGCATGATGAAGGGGATCGGCTCAATGGCGCTGAAGATGGAACCCAGCCAGATCCAGTACTCGGGCGCACCGGTGTAATAGTAGTGGTGGCCGATGCCGATGATGCCCGACACCAGCGTCATGGCGATGATCACGTAGAGCCACTTCTCGATGATCTCGCGGTCCACGCCGGTCATCTTGATCAGGATGAAACCGAGCAGCGCGCTCAGGATCAGCTCCCAGTCGCCTTCTACCCAACCATGCACCACCCACCACCAACCGTAGCTGGCCTTGACGGCGTCATCGGGGAAATAGAACGCGGGCAGGAACAGCAGCGCCAGACCCCAGAGTGCTGCCACCAGGATGATATTGAGCGAGGTCTTGCGGCCCTTCATCAGCGTCATCGTGATGTTGAACAGCAGGGACAGGGCCACCAGCACAATGCCCACCTTGGTCGGCAGGGGTTGCTCCAGGTAGCCGCGTCCCATGGTGGGGACGATGGCGTTGCCAGTGGCTGCGGCCAGTTGGTCATAGGGCACGAACAAATAGCCCAGAATGGTCGCGGCACCCGCAATCAAAAAGACCCAGAAGGTGGCCAGGGCCAGCTTCGGTGAATAGAGCGGTGTCTGCGCCTCTTCGGGCACGATGAAATAGGCCGCGCCCATATAGGCCATCAGCAGCCAGACGATCAGCAAATTGGTGTGCACCATGCGGCTGACGCTAAAGGGAATGGCGGGGAACAAAAAGTTCCCGTCCAGGTATTGCATGCCGGCCACCAGGCCGAAAAGGATCTGCCCCAAGAACAATGCCAGGGCGGCAATGAAATAGGGTTTCGCCACGCTTTGGGACGCTTTGATCATGGTGTGTAGGTGTCTCTCATGGGGTTGGTATGTGGGCTGCGCAATGGGGACAAGAATCAGCCTTGAATGTTCGGTGGCCACTTGTTGGTGTCGATGTTGGACATCCACTTGAAGAAGGCATTCAGGTCTTCGTATTGCGCGTCGGTGAACTCGAAGTGCGGCATCTGGCGGCGCCCAGCAATGCCGGTGGGTTGGGTCTGTATCCAGGCCTTGATGAACTCGGGGCCGCGGCGCACATACACATTGCCGAGCTCGGGTGCAAAGTAAGCGCCCTCGCCATTGAGCGTGTGGCAACCGATGCAGTTGTTGGTGTCCATCAGGTACTTGCCGCGCTTGACGGAGTCCGTCAATTGGTCGGCATGGTCGCGCAGGGGAATCTGTCGCCAGGTATCCACGCTGAGCGCGATATAGATCACCAGAAAGATGGCGGCGCTGCCCAAAAAGATGTTGCGCGCCATTGCCTTGGTGAAGATTTGCTGCATGTTTTCTTTCCTCTTCAAGTTGTGTCAGACGGACCCGCCGGGGTCGGTGGCCGTTGAGCGAATGGATTCAGTCCACAGTAGCTTTTGCAAGCTATGTGCCAGCCAACAGGGCTATATGAATCAACAACTTGGGAAAGCTAAGGGTGTTTATGACCCTTTTATCAATGGTCAAATAAACCATGGATAGGGTTTTAAATACCCTGATTGGGTGGGCTTGAAGCAGATCCGTGGCCGCGCACCCGCAACTCAAACATTGATAACGGTGTCGCTGTAAAGCGCCACCAAGGCGTCGTGGGTCATTAGACGCATGGGCTCGGTCAAGGCCTGCGCCACCAGAATGCGGTCAAACGGGTCATGGTGATGGGGCGGCAAGCTCTCTACTGCCACCGTGTGATCGGCTTCAATCGCCAGTATCTGGTAGCCGGACTCCAAAAAATAGCGCAGCGCGTCCTGGCTGGAAACCGGCATGTCCCCGCGCCCCAATGCGTGTTTGATGGCGATTTCCCAAACGCTGGCAGCGCTGACCCATACGCTGGTGGTGGGCGCCTCAATCAGTTGGCGGGCGGTTTGTGAGAGCCGGGGACTGTCGGTAATGGCCCACAGGGCAATGTGGGTGTCGAGTAACAGGTTCAAGACGGCATCCCGCCCAGGAAGAGGCCGGCGATTTCCGCGTTGTGCGCATCGATGCTCTCAGGTACTTCAAACAAGCCCTTGGCTACGCCGATGCGTTGGAGCTTCGGCCCCGCAACGCCCATGGAAACAAGGCGGGCTGCTGGACGGCCGTTTCTGGCAATGATGATTTCGCGCTCGCGCCCCAGTTCCACGCTTTCGACCAGGCGCGACAAGGAGGTCTTGGCTTCCAGCATGTTCACAGTCAGCATATGTTTCTCCGGTTGTGCTTAGTCTAGTCTGACTAACCTTGCATTGCAAACAAGGCGCCGCCGTCGGGGTGAGTCGGCATAAGCCCGCGCAGAGGAGGTCCGCAAACGCGGCGCAACCGATGACCACTCGTGCGAAGGTTACTTGTGAAGGGCCGAAGTAACCGCCAAAGAAAAGAGATTTTTTGATGGTGCGTCTCATCGTTGCGAGTGGAATGCCCTTGTTGGTCTTGAGACCTAAATTCTTTGGCAGGTGATCATGCGCGTGCTGGGCGACCCGATGCTGCCACTGACCAACAATGCCGCCGAGCGTCAACTGCGCCACTGGGTAATTGCCCGGCGCATCAGCTACGGCACCCGCACATTGGTGGGCTCCAACAGCCTGTCTTTGCTCGCCAGTGTCATAGACACCTGTCGGCTTAGAGGTGCCAGCGCCACAAATTTGCTGGCCCGTGCAATTTCTGCTGCCCGGCTGGGTCTGGCTGCACCGGCGCTGCCGCCCATTGCGCCGCATTTACTGGGCCGCAATGGGGCCTTGATGGGGATCTGATGGCTGGGGATCTAAACGATGGCGGCTCTGGGCTCAGCGAGCTGATGGGCAGCAACGAGCCGCTGGTGCGTCTGGATTTGAATAATTCGGTATTCCAGGAACGCCTTTTCAGCCTACAAAAGGCGCAACGACATTCGGCAATCGACACCCTGAAGAAGATCCGCCAATTGACCTGGATGCAGTTGTATCGGGACAAAGGATTGAAGTGGGAAAAAATCATCAGCGTTCAACCGCCAAAGGGCATTGACGCCATTTATTCGCTTCGCATTACGCAATCCAGGCGATGCACCGCGTACCGAGATGGTGAGTACATGCGCTTGCTTACGGTGGCGCCTGACCATGACAGCACCTATGGAAAATAGTGACGGATGGTTCGCCGCAAAGAGATCCGCCATTCAGATTGCACAGACGTCATGGGCCATCAGACGCATGGGTAAGGGGTGAAGCGGCTGGATAATTCGGTACGTTCAAGCTGTGTGCCACGCCCTTTCGCTATTTAAATCAAGGGCCTATCCAAATCCATGGTTTTATATACCCGGTTTGGATAGGGTGCTATATACCCTGGCGCGGTACGATAGACCATGATCGATACTGCTCTATTCACCAACCTCTCGGGGGCCCACAGCGCAGCCGAACGCATGCAACGTCTGGTCAGCGCCATGCGCCGCCATTTCAAAAGCGATGCGGTGGCCCTGCTGCGCTTGCAAGACAAGGCGCTGATTCCTGACGCCGTTGACGGCCTGGTGCACGAGGCGCTGGGACGGCGCTTTCAGGTGGAGGCGCACCCGCGTCTGGCGGCCATTCTTGCTAGCACGCAGCCGGTTCGATTCCAGGCCGACTGTGGTCTGCCCGACCCCTATGATGGCCTGTTGCAGGTGCATGCGGGCGAGCCTTTGCCGGTGCATGACTGCATGGGCGTGAGCCTGACGGTGGACGGCCAGCTATGGGGCGCACTGACCCTGGACGCGCTGGGTATGGACCGCTTTGGCGCGCAGCGCATCGCCGAGCTGCGCAGCCATGCCCTGCTGTTTGAGGTGGCGGTGCGCATGAACCGCTTGGAGGAAGAGGCCACCCATTTGCGCCATGGGCGCAACACCAGCGCGCCGGCGCCTGCCTATATGCCGGTGGACGAAGAGATCGTGGGCCAGAGCGACTGCATTCTGAGCCTGCTGCACGAGATGGATGTGGTGTCCGGCTCCGACCTGCCGGTGCTGCTGTTGGGCGAAACCGGGGTAGGCAAGGAGCTGTTTGCGCGGCGCATCCACAGGCACTCGTCGCGCTCCAAGCCCCTGGTGCAGGTGAACTGCGCGGCCCTGCCGGAAACCTTGGCCGAGAGCGAGCTGTTTGGCCATGTGCGCGGTGCCTTCTCGGGCGCCAGCGCCGACCGCGCCGGGCGCTTTGAGGGGGCCGATGGCGGCACCATTTTTCTCGATGAAATTGGCGAGCTGCCACTCACCATTCAGGCCAAGCTCTTGCGCACCCTGCAAAACGGCGAGATCCAGCGCCTGGGCGAAGACCGTCCGCGCCGCGTCGATGTGCGCGTCATAGTCGCCACCAACCGCGATCTGCAGCAGGGCGTCAAAGACGGTGTGTTTCGCGCCGATCTCTACCACCGGCTGTCGGTCTATCCCATTCACATTCCACCGCTGCGCGAGCGTGGCAATGACGCGCTGCTGTTGGCCGGGCGCTTTCTGGAGCTCAACCGCGTGAGACTGGGCATACGCAGCCTGCGCCTGTCACCGCAAGCCGAGAGCTGCATCCTGCGCTACCAGTGGCCCGGCAATGTGCGCGAGTTGGAGCATGTGATCAGCCGCGCCGCCATCAAGGCGCTCAGCCGGGGCGCGCGCGCCAGCGACATCGTGACCCTGGTGCCCGCGCTGTTGGATCTCGACACGCGCCTGCCCGATGCGCCCGCACCGCAAGCGCTGATGCCGGTGGATGCGCCGCTGCCCAGCCTGAACGAGGCGGTGGCCCAGCGCCAGCGCGAGCTGATAGGGCAGACGCTGCAGCGAAGCGGTGCCAATTGGGCCTTGGCCGCACGCAGCCTGGGGCTGGACCCGAGCAACCTGCACAAGCTGGCGCGGCGCCTGGGGCTTAAATAGGGTCTCCTCATTCGCGCATTGTCCGGATGGTGCCACGCAGGGCTTAAAAAAAGCGTTGTTTCCACCGCGCAAACCGTGCACAGCGGTCGATTTTCTATTTAAATACGCGCTGAGGAGACCACATGAAAAAACCTATTCAATTCTGGCCTGTAGGAATTGCGGCTATCAAACCGGCTGGCGCTTTGCCTGCTCCAGCCACGCTATCGCAATAGACCATGCGCCACTCTGTCCTGATCGTCGGTGAACACCTCGCACGCAGTGTGCGCGGGCGTCCCTGCGCTCCACCGAAAGTTCGCTTCCTCACGGTTTGAACTTTTTCATTGGATACGAGTGGAGACAAAGACATGGCAGATTTATTTGAGAACCCCATGGGGTTGATGGGTTTTGAGTTTGTGGAATTCGCATCGCCCACCCCGGGGCTGCTGGAGCCGATTTTTGAGCAGATGGGTTTTAGCCTGGTTGCCAAGCACCGCTCCAAGGACGTGGTGCTGTACCGCCAAGGCGACATCAACTTTATCGTCAACCGCGAGCCCAAGAGCTTTGCCGGCTACTTTGCCGCCGAGCATGGCGCCTGCGCCTGCGGTATGGCCTTTCGGGTGAAGGATTCGCACCTGGCCTATGAGCGCGCCCTCGCCTTGGGCGCACAGCCCATAGAGATTCCCACCGGGCCGATGGAGCTGCGCCTGCCGGCCATCAAGGGCATAGGCGGCGCACCGCTCTACCTGATAGACCGCTTTGAAGACGGCAAGTCGATCTACGACATCGACTTTGCTTTTATCGAGGGCGTGGAGCGCCACCCGGTGGGACACGGCCTGAAGCTGATCGACCACCTGACCCACAATGTGTACCGAGGGCGCATGGCCTTTTGGGGCAGCTTTTACGAGAAGCTGTTTAACTTTCGCGAGATTCGATACTTCGATATCCAGGGCGAATACACCGGCCTGACCTCGCGCGCCATGACCGCCCCCGACGGCAAGATCCGCATCCCCTTGAACGAGGAATCGGGCAAGGGGATTGGTCAGATTGAAGAGTTTTTGATGCAGTTCAATGGCGAGGGTATCCAGCATGTGGCCCTGATTTGCGATGATTTGATTGCGACCATTGACAAGCTCGCGCTGGCCGGAATTCCGCTGCTGTCGGCCCCTAGCGAAAGCTATTACGAGATGCTGGAGGCGCGCCTGCCTGGCCACGGCCAACCGGTGAGTGAGCTGCAGACGCGCGGCATCCTGCTCGACGGCAGCACGACTGGCGCCGAGCCGCGCCTGCTGCTGCAGATTTTTTCCAAGACCCTGCTGGGACCGGTGTTCTTTGAGTTTATACAGCGCAAGGGCGATGACGGGTTTGGCGAGGGCAACTTCAAGGCCCTGTTCGAGTCGCTGGAGCGCGACCAGGTGCGACGCGGTGTGCTCGGCACACAGGAATAAGCCATGCTGAAGATCGACCGCATCCACCATGTGGCCTACCGCTGCAAGGACGCCAAGGAAACCGTGCTCTGGTACCAGCAGATGCTGAAGATGGACTTTGTGCTGGCCATCGCCGAGGACCTGGTGCCCTCGACCAAGGAGCCCGACCCCTATATGCACGTCTTTCTGGATGCCGGCATGGGCAATGTGCTGGCCTTCTTTGAGCTGCCCACCAAGGCGCCCATGGGGCGCGACCCGAACACGCCCGAGTGGGTGCAGCACATCGCCTTCAAGGTGAAGGACCACGCCACGCTGCTGGAATTTCGCGACCATCTAGAGACCCATGGCGTGCCGGTGCTGGGCGTGACCGACCACGGCGCCTTCCATTCCATTTACTTCTTCGACCCCAATGGCCACCGACTGGAACTCTCCTGCCCGGACCCCGACGAGGCTGCCCTGCTGCAGCGCATGGACGCGGTGAAGTGGGACATGCTGGAGGAGTGGAGCCAGACCAAGCGCGCCCCCAAGCACGCCGCTTTTTTGCACGCCAGGGAGTTCCAGCCATGAGCCGCCTGGTGGACGCAAGCCATGCGCCGGATTTGCTGAGCTGGTTGGAAGCGGCCAACGACCCGGCCACAGACTTTCCGATACAGAACCTGCCCTTTGGCCGCTTCAAACGCCTAGGAGATACGGGCGCCTGGCGCATCGGTGTGGCCATTGGCGACCAGGTGCTCGACCTGGGACAGGCCGCTTTGATAGACAGCCAGGACATGCACCAGCTGATGCGCCAAGGCCAAGTGCCGCGCCAGGCAATGCGCCAGGCGATCTCCATGGGGCTGCGCCAGGGCAGCGCGGACGAGGCGCGGTTTCGTGCGGCGCTCTTGCCCATGGAGCAGGTGGAAATGGGCCTGCCCTGCGAGATCGGCGACTACACCGACTTCTACACCAGCATCCACCACGCCACCACCGTGGGCAAGCTGTTTCGCCCGGACAACCCGCTCTTGCCCAATTACCAGTGGGTGCCCATTGGCTACCACGGGCGGGCCTCTTCGGTGGCGGTCAGCGCGCCCGGTCTGGGCCATGCCTTTGCCCGCCCCAAGGGCCAGGTCAAGGCGCCGGATGCAGATGCACCTCTGCTCAAGCCCAGCGGAAGGCTGGACTTTGAGCTGGAGCTGGGTGCCTTCATCGCCCGCCCCAATCTGCTGGGCGAGCCCGTCTCCATGGCCGAGGCCGAGGCGCATGTGTTTGGCCTGGCCCTGTTCAACGACTGGAGCGCGCGCGATATACAGGCTTGGGAGTACCAGCCCCTGGGGCCGTTTTTGTCCAAGAACTTTGCCAGCACGGTGTCGCCCTGGATGGTGACGCTGGAGGCGCTGGCGCCGTTTCGCAGCGCCTTTGTGCGCCCGGCCACACAGCCACAACCCTTGCCCTATTTGGACTCGGATGCGAACCGCGAGCAGGGCGGCTTGGATATCGAACTGGAGGTCTGGCTGCAGACAAGTCAGATGCGCGAGCGCGGGCAAGAGGCCCTGCGCCTGATGCAGGCCAACTACCAGGACGCCTATTGGACGCTGGCGCAACTGGTGGCGCACCACACGGTCAACGGCTGCAACTTGCGCGCCGGCGACCTGTTGGGCAGCGGCACGCAATCCGGTCCGCGCCCAGAGCAGGGCGGCTCGCTGCTGGAGCTCAGCCAGGGCGGCAAGCAGGCCATCACCTTGGCCAACGGCGAGACGCGCACCTTTCTGGAAGACGGCGACACCGTCATCTTGCGCGGCTACTGCCAGCGCGAGGGCTTCAGGCGCATAGGCTTTGGCGAATGCCGCGGCACGCTGCTGCCGGCAAGGGCCTGAGCGGCTTGTGGGAGTACCGGTGAGCGCTGACCATCAAGCGGGCCAAGCGGGCCAAGCGTCACTGGCCCTGTACTCCTACTTTCGCAGCTCGGCGGCCTACCGGGTGCGCATTGCGCTGCAGCTCAAGGGTCTGGCCTTTGACACCATCCCCGTGCATTTGCTCAAGGAAGGCGGGCTGCAACACAGCCCCGCCTACACCGCGCTCAACCCCTCGCGGCTGGTGCCTACGCTCATCGATGGGGGGCGGGTTTTGGGCCAGTCCATGGCCATCATCGAATACCTCGACGAGACCTATTCCGCGGTGGCGCTGCTGCCGCCCGATGCGCTGGGTCGGGCCAGGGTGCGCGCGCTGTCGCAGCTGATTGCCTGCGACATCCACCCGCTCAACAACCTGCGCGTGCTGCAGTACCTAGAGCAGGTGCTGGGGGTGGACGCAGCGGCCAGAGCGGCCTGGTACCAGCATTGGGTGGCGGCCGGCCTTGCGGCGCTGGAGCAGATGCTGCAAGAAGATACCCAAGCACAAGATACACAAGCACAGGCCTTTTGCGCCGGTGCCACGCCCGGCATGGCCGACTGCTGCCTGGTGCCGCAGCTCTACAACGCCAGGCGCTTTCAGGTGCCGCTGCAGGCCTATCCCCGGCTGCTTGAAATAGAGGCAGCCTGTCTGCAGTTGGAGGCCTTTCAAAGGGCCGCACCCCAAAACCAGGCCGACGCACAGTAGCGCGCCGGTGCGACACCCGCACCCTGACTCGATGTCGTGTAAATTGCAGATCCTGGTGCATCACCTGATAGGCTCGCCCCTGTAGAGGCCGCTGTGCGGATGCGTGCACTATCGCTGCATGTTCCCCGCGGCACCCGCCATACGCCCATTCAGGAGTTGCCATGTTGGCCATTGTTGGTTTGCCCTGCTCAGGAAAGTCCACCGTCGGCAAGCGGCTGGCCCACCGCTTGCAGCGGCCCTTTATTGACCTGGACGCGGCCATCGAAGTGCGCCTGGGTTGCAGCATCCGCCAGTATTTTGAGCTGCACGGCGAGGAGAAGTTTCGTGATGTGGAGTGCGAGATGGTGGAGCTGATGAGCCGCCTCAACCACTGCGTGCTCTCTACCGGTGGCGGCGCCGTGTTGCGCATGCAGAACCGCGAAATCCTGAAGCAGCGCGCTACCGTGCTCTATTTGTACGCCACACCGGAACAGCTGCTACCCCGTATTGGCTCCCACGGGGCCCGCCCGCTGCTGCAAGTTGCCAATCCGCTGGAGCGTCTTTATGTGCTGTATCAGACGCGTGACCCCCTGTACCGCGAAATTGCACACCATGTGATCGCCACCGGTTGCCAGCCGCCCGCCCGGGTGGTGCATGCCATTTGCACGCAATTAAGAGCGCACAGCGAGAGCGGTCGCTAGTTATCCAGGCCTGTACTTGTGATGGATCAAGCTCGTTCGGGAATTCTGGAGCCAATTTTGCTTGATAAATTTAATATTTTTGCAAAAATTAACTAATTCAACAATTGAGGTCTACACTAGCATTTTTGCTCTTTACCGCACATAGCGGACAAGACACGGCAATGCAAGGATGGACAAGACGACATGGTTTGACACAAGCATTTCATGGCAAGTGCACAGGCGAGTCTGTGTTTTCTGGGTCCTTCAAGAATGCGTACGCTCATCGTCGTGCCAATCATCCATACCGAACAGGATATGGGTTCCTTGCTGGTGCACATCAAGCAGGAGTACATCGCCCGCTTCGGGCATGAGAAGTGGTGCGAGCACCTCCAGTCGATTGACGAAGTCTGGCGGGGCATCCGGCAAATGATCACCCTGCTGGAGTTGCCCTACCCAGCGGTGCAGCTGTACCAAGACGGTATTCCCCTGTGCGGCAAAGAGCTTGAAATCGTGCGCGACGTGGCTGCTCAGGGCAGTACCAATCACCAATTGCTGCTCGAACTGATACAGCGTGGCGCTACCTTGCAGGGCACCGAAGATGCCCAGTTGTTGCTGCAGGAGTACCGGCTGCACCAAGGCGATTTGCGCGAAGCCACTCCGGAACATGAGCCGCAACGCAGCGACCTGAGCCGCAAGTTGCTGCTGCAACGCGACCAATTTATTGCCGATCGCATCCACGCAACGCTTGCGACCGGTCAAATTGGATTGCTATTTTTAGGCTTGGCGCATTCCGTAGAGAACTTGCTCAAGCCCGATATTTTGGTGCGGCACCTGTTGCCAGCACTGCGGGAAAAACAGGGAAAACTGAGAGTCAAAAATGACCCAAACTCCATACATCAAGGGGCCGTTGGCCTCCCCCCAAACAACGACCAGGGTGCTGGTTGTCGATGACCTCGTCGATGCACGCTGGGTTCTGACGAATCTGTTGCGCATCGAAGGCATAGCCTGCGTGGAGGCCGCAAGCGGCGAAGCGGCGCTGCATTCGATCCGCCAAAACCCACCCGATCTGGTGCTGCTAGATGTGGGCTTGCCCGACATGGATGGCTTTGAGGTGCTGGCACGCATCAAGGCCCACGACAAGGCTATTGCGGTGGTGATGATCACGGCCAACGGCAACACGCTCGATGCGGTGCGGGCCATCCGCAATGGCGCGTTTGACTATCTGGCCAAGCCCTTTCACAACCAGGATGTGGTCCTCACGGTGCGCCATGTGCTGGCCGAAACTGAAGCCCGACGCCAGGTGCGCCAGATCAGGGATGCCTCGGCCGCGCCCGATTTGTTGATGACAAAAATGGGCCATAGTGCGGCGGTTCAAGACATACAGACCGAGGTGGAGCGGGTGGCCGCTACCAACTTTTCGGTACTGGTAATGGGCGAATCCGGCACGGGCAAGGAGCTGGTGACGCAAGCCATCCACGCGCGCAGTCAGCGCGCCGGCAAGCCCTTTGTGGCACTGGACTGCGGCTCCATTCCGGACAACCTGATCGAGAGCGAGCTGTTTGGGCATGAGAAGGGTTCCTTCACCGGCGCGCACCAGGCCAAGGCAGGGGCCTTTGAGATGGCCGCCGGCGGAACCATTTTTCTCGACGAAATCGGCAACCTGCCCCTGGCCATGCAAGGCAAGTTGTTGCGGGTGCTGGAAACCCGGCGCATCCACCGCATTGGCAGCACCAAGGAGACCGCAGTGGACTTCCGTGTGGTGGCGGCCACCAATGCCAATCTGTTGGAGATGGTGGAAAAGCAGAGCTTTCGTGGCGACCTCTACCATCGCCTGGCCGAATACACCATCTCCATACCGTCGCTGCAGGACCGAAAGGAAGACCTGGTCTTTCTGGTGGACCGCTTTCTGGCCCAAACCAATGCCGAGTTGGGCAAGCAGGTGCGCGGCCCCAACGCCGCAGCTTGGGAGTTGATACAGGCCTACGCCTGGCCGGGCAATGCGCGCGAACTGCGCAACCAGTTGCGCCGTGCGGTGCTGATGTGCGATGAGCCCAACGCAATGATCACACCCAAGTACCTGGGCATGATCAGTGGCCCCCAGGTCAGCGGCCCGCCCGCACGACCGGGTGAAGTGCCGATTGCCATACCCTGTTGGTCCGAGGCCGGGGTCTCAACGGCCTGCCTGCTGTGTGGCTCCGCCAATGAACTGCTGAAGGCGGGATCGGACCTGCCGCTCAAGGAACTGACCGCCCGCGTGGTCTCACAAATTGAGCGCTCGGTTCTTCTCAAGGTGCTTGAGGTGACGCAATGCAACAAGGCGCAGGCGGCGCGCATGCTGCACATTGACTACAAGACCCTGCACAAGAAACTCAAAGAGCATTCCATTGCGTCGAACCAGACACTCAAGAAGCAACGCGCGCTGGGCGACGAAGTTCGATAGCGGGACGGCATGCCGTCACAGACAACACCAAGGATGAAACGCCATGACCGACCAGAAACGCACAGATGAATTCGCAGCCGGCAAGGAACGCGTCGAAGAGATCGGACGCCGCTTGGGCTCGCTCTTTGGCAAAACGCCGGCCCCGGCCGGGGGCGGATTTTTCTCCGGTTTGGGCAGCCTGATCGAGCAGCTGGGTGCATTGGCGCAGGAGGCCGAAAAGGCCGGCGGTGCGGTACACCGTTCCGGCTCTTTCCGCTTAGGCCCGGACCGCCAGCACAAGGGCGTGTATGGCTTTACGGTGAAGTCCGCCGTCGGCGACAAGCCCGCACAGGTGGAGCCCTTTGGCAACATCCGGCGCGATGACGCGGGCAAACTGGTTGAGGTGCACGAGATCCGTGAGCCCATGGTGGATGTCTTTGACGAGGTGGACCGCGTGCTGGTGGTGGCCGAGCTGCCAGGCATTGAAGAGAAGAACCTGCACATTGAAATCAACGGCGACATCCTGCTGATCTCCAGCGAAGACGTGGAGCCCAAATACCGCAAGGAGCTGCTGCTTGCCCGCAGCTTCAAGGGCAGCCAGATGCGCTTTCATTGCCGCAACGGCGTGTTGGAGATCGAGCTTCTGAAAGCCGGAGACCAGCCATCATGAAAACCCCCATGGAGCGTACGGTGAGTTTGAAGGTTGCCGAGGCGCTGAGCAAGGATGTGGGCCGGGCACTGGCACGCATGGACCCGGCCGACATGCTGAGCCTGGGCGCGCAGATCGGTGACATTGTCGAAATTGTCGGCAAGCGACGCACCGTCTGCAAGCTGATGCCGTCCTTCATGGAAACCCGTGGCAGCGCCAGGGTGCAGCTCGATGGCCTGTCGCGCGGCAATGCCGGCGTGGCCCTCGACGATGCGGTGCTGGTGAAAAAGGTCAACGCACAAGTGGCCCAACGCATGGTGCTGTCGCCTGCCACCAGCGGCCTGTCGGAGCGCGACCTGGCCTACATCGGTAACCGCCTGGACGGCTTGCCGGTGGTGGAAGGCGACCGCATTCGCGGCACCCTTTTTGGCAGCCGATCGCTGGACTTTTTGGTGCGCGAGACTTCGCCCAAGGGCGCCGTTTTGATCTCGCCACAAACCCTGTTGTCGGTGGGGCCAGCGCTGGCCGAAGCCCGAGCCCAGACGGGCGGGCGGGCCACCTTGTCGTACGAAGACATTGGTGGCCTGAAGAAAGAGGTGCAGCGTGTGCGCGAGATCATTGAACTGCCGCTGCGCTTTCCGGAGGTGTTCACAAGGCTGGGTATCGATGCCCCCAAGGGCGTGCTGCTGTACGGCCCGCCCGGCTGCGGCAAGACCCTGATTGCGCGCGCTGTGGCCCACGAAACCGATGTGCGCTTTTTCTCCATCAGCGGGCCCGAGATCATGCAGAAGTTCTACGGCGAGTCCGAAGGCTTTTTGCGCAAACTCTTTGACGACGCGACCAAGCAGGCGCCCAGCATCATCTTCATCGACGAGATCGACTCGATTGCCCCCAAGCGCGAAGATCTAGGCGGTGAGCACCAGGTGGAGCGCCGCGTGGTCGCGCAGTTGCTCAGCCTGATGGATGGGCTCAAGGCCAGGGGCCAGGTCATCGTCATTGCCGCCACCAATATTCCCAATGCCATAGACCCGGCCCTGCGCCGCCCGGGGCGCTTTGACCGCGAGGTAGCGATCCCCATCCCCGATAGGCCCGGGCGCCTGGCGATTTTGGAAATCTATACCCGTGGCATGCCGCTGGCCCAGGACGTGGACCTGCCCGGCCTGGCCCACATCACGCATGGCTTTGTAGGCGCCGACCTGGAAGCGCTGTGCCGCGAGGCCGCTATGGTCTGCATACGCCGCATCCTGCCGGAGATCGACTTTGCCCAGGCCACCATTCCCTACGAATCGCTGCAAAAGCTCGAACTCGGCAAGGACGATTTTGTTGCCGCGCTGCGCGAGGTCGAGCCCTCGGCCCTGCGCGAGGTGTTTGTCGAAGTGCCCGATACGCAATGGGACGATGTGGGTGGTCTGGATTGCCCCAAGCGCCTGCTGCGCGAGTTGCTGGAATGGCCCCAGCAGTATGGCGAGCTGTTCACGCAAGCCGGCGTCAAGCCTTTGAAGGGCGTGCTGCTGTGCGGTCCTCCGGGCTGCGGCAAGACCCTGTTGGCCAAGGCCGCGGCCAGTGCCACCCAGGTCAACTTCATCTCTGTCAAGGGCCCGGCGCTGATGTCCAAGTACATCGGCGAATCCGAGCGCGCCGTGCGCGAGGTCTTCCACAAGGCCAAGCAAGCCGCGCCCTGCCTGGTGTTTTTTGATGAGATCGACGCCCTGGTGCCGCGCCGCGGCAGTGGTGCGGGCGATGCGGGTGTCAGCGAGCGGGTGGTGGGCCAGTTTTTGGCCGAGCTCGATGGCGTGGAGAAGCTCAATGGCGTGCTGATCCTGGCGGCGACCAACCGCCCGGACATGGTGGACCCGGCCCTGCTGCGTCCCGGGCGCTTTGATGTGGTGGTGCAGATTGCCGTGCCCACCGATCTTGAGCGCCTGGCCATCCTGCGCGTGCATGTGCGCAACAAGCCGCTCGCCAAGGATGTGCGCCTGGAGGACATCGCCGGCGCTGCCGTGGGTGCCACGGGCGCCGATCTGGAGGCCCTGTGCAACCGGGCGGCGCTCAACGCCATCCGCGAGCGCATTACCGCCATGCAAGCAACTGGCAGCGCTGCGGCCGAAAGCGCGCCCTTGCTGATTGGGGCGCGCCATTTCGCCAGCGCCGCACAGGACGGGAAGCCATGAGCGCAGCCACACCGGATGCGGCTGAACGCGGCATTTACCTCTATTGCCTGGCGCGTCCGCAATGCCTGGCGCTGCTGGCGGGTGCCTCGGCCCCGCGCGCGGTGGACTTGCGTTTTCCCGTGACGGCACTGGCCGATGCCGGGGCGCCGCAGCAGCTGGTGGCGGTGATCAGCGAAGTGGATATTGCCGACTTTTCCGAGGAGAACCTGCAGACCCTGCTGTGGGTGGGCGAGCGCGCCGGCCTGCACGAGGTGGTGGTGGCCGGCGTGATGGATACCTGTGCGGTGCTGCCGGTCAAATTCGGCACCCTGTTTCGCTCGCCTGCCAGCCTGTTGCAGTTCATGGCCCGCCATCGGGACGCCATCGAGCAAGGCCTGGAGCGGCTACATGACAAGGCCGAATGGAGCGTCAAGGGCTATTTGTTGGACCCAGACCTTGCCCGTGGCGTTTTCGCCGAAGAAGACGAAGCGGTCGCGCAGCGCCGTGCCACCTTGTCGCAGTCTCCGGGCGCGCGCTACCTGCAACAAAAACAGCTCGATGCCTTGATCGACAAGGCGCTGGAGGCCGGTGTGGCGCGCATGGGCGCGGACTTGCAGCAGGCCTTGCAAGCGCAGGCTAGCGCGAGTGCAACCCTGCGCTGCCACGCCAGCGCCCTCACAGGGCGCTCTGAACGCATGGTCTTTAATGCCAGCTATTTGTTGAGCGAGGAATTGCTGGACGGGTTTCGCCAGGCACTGGCGCTGCAGCAGGCCCAATGCCAGGACAGGGGCTTGGGCCTGGAGCTGCGCGGACCCTGGCCACCCTACAACTTCTGTCCTGACCTGAGCGGGGTCGCCTTGGCTGCACCTTGATGGAAAAAAACAGCGCCTCAGAAAATTTTGCGCAGGCGGCGCTTGCCACCATTGCGTCAAGCTTGGCCTTTCTGGACGAGAATGGCGACATTCTCAGCACCAATGTGCCCTGGCGGGAATTTGGCCGTGCCAATGGCGGCGCGGTGAAAATCCGCAGGACGGAAAACTACCTCAGCGTTTGCGACAAGGCCGTAGGCGCGTGCTCCGAGGGGGCGCATGAAATGGCCGAAGGCATTCGTTCCGTGATGCGCGGCAGGCAAGACAAGTTTTCACTCGAATACCCTTGCGACTCGCCCACCGAAAAGCGTCGCTTTTTAGGCAGTGTCACACGATTTGAACACGAAGGTAAGCTGCGCTTGATCGTTGCGCATGAAGACATCTCCAACCGCGTGGGCCTGCAAAATGCATTGTCAGCAAGGTCCTTGGCCTTGGAAAAGTGCGCAGCCGAGTTGGTCATTGCCAACACCTTCACCGACAAGTACCTGTACCGCACGCTGTTGGGCGACATTCCGTTTTCCCTGCTGTTTATCGACACCAGCCTGCGTGTGCTGTCGGCGAACCGCAACTTTTTGGAAAAAGCGCACCGCACCGAAGCGAACACCCTGGGCATGCGCATCCGCGACATCTTCCCCGAAGTGATCATGGAATTTACCCAACTGGAATCCAAGGTGCGCACGGTGATAGAGACCGGCATTACGCTGCCCGGTTCGCACATGACCTATCGCGCACCTGGCATTCCAGTGCGGGTGTATTTCTACACCGTCATACCGATCAAGTCGGGCAACGTCGTCGTTCGCGCCATGCTGGTGCTCGACGATGTCACCGAAAAATTGGCCTTGAGCGCCAAGGCCAGCATGGCCGAACGCCACCTGGCCAGCGTGGTCGAAAGCGCCAACGACATGGTCATCTCCACCGATCGCCATGGGCGCATCACCAGCTGGAACAAGGCAGCCGAGCGCCTCACCGGCTACAGCATTGCCGATGTGTCGGGGCGCCTGCTCACCACGCTGTGCGAGGCCGTTGAAGACCGCAACATGGCCAGCCTGATCCAGCAGCAGGTCAACGGTGGCGCCGTGCAGTTGTGCGAGCGCAATTTGCTGTCGCGTTCGGGCACCCTGATCCCGGTGGATTGGTCGTTTTCGCCCATACCGGACGAAAACGGCAAGGCCATCGGCGTAGTAGTGGTGGGGCGCGACTTGTCGGAGCGCCGCGCACTGGAGCAGCATCTCTACCAAACCGAAAAGCTCGCCGCATTGGGTGTGATGGCCGGTGGCATTGCGCATGAGTTGCGCAACCCGCTGTCGGTCAGTTTTTCTGCAGCGCAGTTTCTGCTGGACCCGACGGACAGTGCGGCCTTCCACCAGGAGTGCGTCAACAAAATCCTCGAAGGCATTGAGCGTTCCTCGGTGATCATCGAAAACCTGCTGCGCTTTGCCAAGCCTTCTTCGAGCAACCAGGCCGAGGCTATCAACCTGGTGGACCTGCTGCGCGAGACCGTCAACGTACTCACGCCCCAGTCCAAGGTGCTCAAGATCAACCTGGTGCAGGATTATGCAGAGCCCGATGTGCCAGTTTCTGGCAATGCCAATTTGCTGCAGCAGGTGATCATGAACCTGGTGCTCAACGCCTACCATGCGATGCCGCAGGGCGGCGACATCCATCTGAAGGTGGGGCGTGAGGCAGCCATGGCGGTGGTCAGCGTGCAAGACGCCGGCTGTGGCATTGCCCCCGCCGACATGGGGCGCTTGTTTGATCCCTTCTTCACCACCAGGCCTGCGGGCCAGGGTACCGGTCTGGGGCTGTCGATCTGCCACACCATCGTCAAGCAGCACCGCGGAACCTTGGTGGCCGAAAGCACCCTGGGTCAGGGCAGCCTGTTTGTCGTACGCCTGCCGCTGGACATCTGATGGCAAACAAGGTGCTGGTGGTGGACGACGAGGCCGGCGTGCGATGGGCGCTGGAAATGGTCTTGCTGCGCAACGGATTCAGCGTGGCGAGCGTGGGAAGTGGCGAAGAGGCACTCGCCTGGCTGGGCCAACAGAAGTGCCAGGTCATTTTGATGGATGCCAAGCTCGGTGACATCGAAGGGGTGGAGCTGGCGCGCAAAATCCGCAAGCAAGGCGTTAGCGTGGCACCGGTGATTCTGGTGTCGGGCTATTTTTATAGAGACGACAGCACCGTGCAGAGCAGCCTGATGGCCGGCGATATTGCGGGCTTTGTCACCAAGCCGTTTCGGCATGAAGAAATTCTCAAAGCCATCCATTGCGTCCTGATGACAGGAGCATCCACCCTACCTATGGCGCCGGCTCCCTAGTTGTTTTGCTTGCGCGGCCACACCGTTGCGCGATTGCGGGCCTATACGGAACGAATGGGAACTGCCGCGCCAGTTCGCCCGCCATTTTCCAATAAAAAATATTTTTTCAGCCTATTTAAATAGTTGGCACGGGCTATGCAATCACTAGCAGTGACGAAGGGCTTAACCCCGTACTTCGTATAGAAAAATACGGTAACCAGGGGTCAATATGTTAGGAGATGATGATGGCAAAAGTTCAAAAATCGACAGACTCTTCGAGCCTGGCTGAAGTCGTTGACCGCATCCTGGACAAGGGCATCGTGATTGATGCTTGGGTCAAGGTCTCGTTGGTTGGCATTGAGTTGCTGTCGATCGAAGCACGCGTGGTGATCGCGTCGGTCGAAACCTACCTGAAGTATGCAGAGGCAATTGGCCTCACATCCAGCGCAGCAGCTCCGGCCTAAAAGACCGCAGTGAGTTGGCTTGTCCACCGGGAGGGTTTACACCTTCCCGGTGGATATTCTTACCTATCGAATTCGCGCGCAGGGTGACGTAATGCAGCACGAATCAGTACATCATTCTGCCGCAGATGGGCTGCACCTCCGGCCCAAAAGGAGAGAGAAAAAATGAACCGCTTACACAACCAGATGGCGACATGGAGGCAAGACATTGCCCTTGTGGCCCGCGAAAGAATCAACGCTGTGCGTGCCATCAAGGCCGACACCGCCAGCAGCTTGCAGGCCTATGGGCAAGAACGCAGCGCCATGGCCACCGCCTTGCGCGCCGACTTGCATGCTGAGCGCGTGAACCGCACCGCCGACGTGCTGGAAATACGCGACAACGCGAACCAGTTCAGCCAGAACTTCCGTCAGGACCACGCCGACATGGGCGCCGCCCTGCGCCAGAGCCTTCTCGCATCCCGTGACTCCGTGGTGAATGCGGTGGAGTCGCTGTGCATAGAGTTCACCCAGGAGCGCCAGCAATTTGCCAAGGCCCACCGGGCCATGGCAAGTGCACAGGGCAAGGCCCTGGCCAAGGACCGCCAAGACCGCTCGGGTGCGGTCACTGCCATGATGCAGTCCTTCAACAAGGCCCATCGCCAGATGGCTGCCATCCAGACGGGCAGTCTGACCCAGGCGCGTCAGCAGCGCTCGCAGGCCCTGCTCGAACTGATGCGCAGCTTCCACCCGGCGCTGCACAACTACCAAAGGGCAGCAGTGCCCGTCAGCGTGGGAGCCTTCTCTTGGCCCGTGGGTGCGCTGACCGATGCCGCCGCAGTGCTGGCCCTGCCGCACGAGCCGGTGTTGAGCATGACCTCAGACGTGCAAGCTGCGCCCGAAATCCAGATGCAAGCTGCGTCCGAAACGCAGCAGGATGCGCAGCAGCCACATGAAGCAGAAGGCAATGAAGCAGAAGGCAATGAAGCAGAGGGCAATGAGGCATCGCATCACCTTCATCACAAGCTGGGCAAGGGCAAGAAAAAGTAGCGTACGGCACTTCCTGACAGTGGCACAGCGTAGCTGCCCGCCAGGAAGTCCACTTAGCAAACAACAGGAGTAAGTTCAATGAGCCAGGCCAATGAGTTAACCGTTCTGACCTTGGAAAAGAAGGCCAGCTTTGTTGAGACGCCCTACATCCAGGGCGTCTCTGAACGTGCGCTGGACTATATCAAGGCCGGCTATCCGGTGCACTTGAGTGGACCGGCCGGCACGGGCAAGACCGCCTTGGCCATGCACGTGGCCGCCCAGTTGGGCCGCCAGGTGGTGCTGATCCACGGCGACGACGAGTTCGGCAGCTCCGACCTGATTGGCGGGCAGACCGGCTACAAATCGACCAAGGTGGTGGACAACTACATCAGCTCCGTCTTGAAGCAAGAAGAGTCGGTTTCCAAACAGTGGGGCGACAACCGCCTGACCACCGCCTGCAAGTACGGCTTCACCCTGATTTACGACGAGTTCACCCGCTCGCGCCCCGAGGCCAACAACGTGCTGCTGTCGATTCTGGAGGAGCGCTTGCTGGAGCTGCCAGACGCCCGCAGCGGCGACGGCTACCTGCAGGTGCATCCCAACTTCAGCGCCATCTTCACCAGCAACCCGGAAGAGTACGCGGGTGTGCACAAGACCCAGGATGCCTTGATGGACCGGATGATCACCATCAAGGTCGGCCACCACGACTACGAGACCGAGGTGGCCATCACCCAGGCCAAGTCCGGTATCCCCTGGCGCCAGGCCAAATCGATTGTGGACATCGTGCGTGAATTCCGCGACCTCGGTGTCAACAACGCCCGCCCCACGATTCGTGCCTGCATCATGCTGGGGCGCATCGTGGCCAACCGCCAGGGCACCGTCTCTGCGGGTGACCCGGCCTTTCGGCTGCTCTGCCATGACGTGCTGAACGCCGATTGCCTCAAGGTCACGCATGACGGCAAGGTGGCCGGACTGGAGCGGCTCGATGAAATCATTACCCGTTGCTGCCCGGTGACACCGGCGCTGGTACAGGTCGAGGCCCAACAGGAACCTGCAGTGCAAGCCGCAGCGCGCCTGCGCAAGCCCGCAGCCCCCCAACGCAAAGGAGCCATCCATGGCCATTGAACGACGCGCCGTCTTGCATATCAAGACCATGGCCGAGTTGGTGGATGTGCGCCGTTCGCGCACCTCTGCCGGTGCGCTGCTGGAGCTGGCCATGCTCGAGATGGAAAAGCAGCGGCTTAAAAAGGAAATGCTGCGCGCCGAAAGCCGTGGTGCAGAAATTGCGACGCGCATGCAAGAAATCGAAACCAAGCAAGTGCGGCTGCAGTCCTTTGTGGAGCGCCCCGTGATGGACTACCCCTCGGTGCCAAGCCGTTCTTCGCTGGGTGCTGCGCCGGCGCTGCCGATCTTTTCCGCACCCACCGATGGGCTCAAGCGCAGGGCCTTGGCCTACTAATAAACAGAGACCCCTTTTTGGAGTGGAACACCATGCAAAAAAGAACCCTATTGAAGACCGTATCCTCGCTGCGCACAGCCGCATTCAGCCTGTGTTTGGTGCGCAATAGCCGGGGCCTGGTTTATCGATTGCGCCGTGAGATCAAGACCATGCGCCGCCTGCATGCGGATGCCTATCCGGATGTTCTGCCGTGCGCCCGCTGTGGCCTTTTGCGCAGCAGCGCAGACATCAGCCGCCTGCGTTCCCTCCCCTTCATGCTGTAACACCACTATGCCCTCCGAACACAAGGCCGAATCCGGCCACTACCTCTATGCCATTGCCGATGCCGTTGAAGGGCATCTGGGCTATGGAAATATCGGCATCAACGGTGCAGCGGTTTATACGGTGGTACTGGGCCCCGTGATGGCCGTGGTGAGTGACCTGAGCGAAAAGCGTCTGCGCCCTGAGCGCAAGAACCTGTCCGCACACAACAGCGTCATCAAAACCCTGATGGAGGAAACCACCGTCCTGCCGGTGGCCTTCGGCACCATTGCCGACAGCAACAAGGCGCTGTTGAAAATTCTCAAAACCAACCGCGCCACTTTTGTCGAGCAACTCGACTTGGTGCGCGGCAAGGTCGAACTGGGCCTGCGCGTGGTGCTGGACGTGCCCAATATTTTTGGCTATATGGTGGACCGCCATGTGGAGCTGGCCGAGATGCGCGATGAGGCGATTGGCAAACAGCACGGGATTTCGCAAAACGACAAGATTGAAATTGGCCGCTTGTTTGACCACCTGCTCAAGCAGGACCGTGAGGTGCATGCGGCCTCCGTGATGGAGGTGCTGGGGCCCCGTTGCGAAGACATCAAGCTCAATCCCTCGCGCGAGGAAAAGGAGGTCATGCACCTGGCCTGCCTGGTGGACCGGGACAAGCAGAAGAACTTTGAAGACGGTGTCTTTGAGGCGGCCAAGCACTTCGACAACAACTTTGCATTTGACTTCAATGGACCTTGGGCACCGCACAATTTTGTCAGCGTCTCCCTGAGCGCTTGAGAGGCTTGCATGCTGATTCTGGACAACCTGTTGCTCTCGCCCCTGCTGTGGATCTTCAAGGAGATCAATGACACCGTGCAATTGGAGCAGGCCGGAGAGGCCGAGTCGGTGACCCGTTCGCTCAGCGAGCTGTACATGCAACTCGAAACGGGCAACATCACGGAAGCCGAGTTCGAAGCCACCGAGACGGTGCTGCTGGACCGCTTGGATGCCATTCGCGAGCGCAACGAGGGGCTGCTCGAGGAAGCGGACGAAGAAGAAGAGTCGGACGAAGAGGAAGAAGAAGAAGAAGAAGAGGAAGAAGAAGAAGAAGAAGAAGAAGAAGAAGAAGAAGAGGAAGAGGAAGAGGAAGAGGAAGAGGAAGAGCAGGGCGACGCGGCGGTGGTCTCTGAAGGCACTGTGCCAGGCCGCCCTGGTGAGGGCCGGAGCTGATCGTGGCTACCCACGCGGCTCCAGATTTCCTGTGTGATGCGCAACTGCGTCTGCTCTTCTTTGGTGGCAAGGGCGGCGTTGGCAAAACCACCTGTGCCTGCGCTGCCGCCCTGCAACTGGCACTAAGCCATCCGGAGCGCCTGTATTTGCTGGTCTCCACCGACCCAGCCCATTCCCTTTTGGACTGCTTTTGCGGTTCGCTGCCACCGCCTAATCTGACGCTGACGGAAATCGATCCGCAGGCCTGTTTGCTGCGCTTTAAGGAATTGCACGAAGACCACCTGCGCACCATCGCCCTGCGCGGAACCTTTTTGGATGCGGCCGACATCGGCCAGTTGGTGGATCTGTCCATGCCAGGCATGGACGAGATGATGGCGCTGCTTGAAATCGTGGCCTGGGTCAAAGAGGATGGCTATGCCTGCATCGTGGTCGATACCGCGCCTGCGGGTCACACGCTCAGAATGCTGGAACTGCCGGCACGGATGGGCAAGTGGATTGCCGCACTCGACGCCATGCTGGCCAAGCATCGTTACCTGACCGGCATTTACCGGGGCGGTTACCGCAGTGATGCGGTGGACGACTATTTGCAAGAGGCCGCTGCTGATCTGGCGGGCTTGCAGGCCTTGCTGGGCGATTCCACACGCTGCCGGTTTGTCCCTGTGATGCTGGCGCAAGAATTGAGCCTGCACATCACCCGCACCCTGCTGCGCGAGTTGGAACGCCTGGGACTGCCGGTGCAGGAGATCGTGGTCAACCGGCTGCTGGCACAAGCTGCTGCCTGTCCCGATTGCCTGGCGCTGGCCGAACAACAGGGCCTGGGCATCGCGCAGACCATGCAGGCCTTCTCGCACCATAGCTTGTGGGGTTTGCCGCTGGTGGTTGAGGAGCTCACCGGGGTTGCACAATTGACGCCGTTGTGGGGCCATGCGCGGGCGCTGGCAGATCCGGTCTGGGCGAGCGGTGGTGTGGGCATGGCTGCCACTGCGGCGCAGCAAAACAGCGTCAACCAGGCCGCGGCCTTGCCCACGCCTTCCACCACGCTGCTGATGTTTGCCGGCAAGGGGGGCGTGGGCAAGACCACCCTGGCGTGTGCCACGGCCCTGCGTCTGGCGCAGGAGCGTCCCGGCAAAGAGGTGCTGCTTGTTTCCATAGACCCGGCCCATTCGCTGGGAGCCTGTCTGGGCTGTGTGGTCGGCCCCCACGCCGTGCGGGTGGCGCCCGGTCTGAGCGCGATTGAACTCGACGCACCGGCCGAATATGCGCTGCTGAAGCAGCAATATGCCAGCGAGCTCAAGGGCATCTTCCAGCGCGAGTCTGCGCAGTCCGGGGTGGGCCTGGCGTTTGACCGGGAGGTCATGGAGCGCATGCTCGATGTGGCGCCCCTGGGGCTCGATGAGGTGCTGGCGATCACCCGGATTGTGGATTGGATAGACAGTCAGTGCTACGACTGCTTTGTGCTCGACACCGCCCCGACCGGCCATTTGTTGCGCTTCCTGGAGATGCCCGAACGCATTGACCAATGGCTCAAGACCTTCTTTGCGCTGTTTTTGAAGTACCGCCATGTGTTCTGGTTGGAGCGCATCACCCAGACCATGGTCACGCTGTCGCGGCGCATCAAGAAGCTGCGCCGCCTGCTGGTCGATGCGCAGCAGGCCGCGCTGGTGCTGGTCACCATTCCAACCGAGATGGCCTATGCCGAAAGCACAGACCTGTTGGCGGCCTGTACGCACATGGGCATCGCCGTACCGCTGCAGTTCATCAA
The DNA here is from genome assembly GCA_903886275.1 of uncultured beta proteobacterium. Taxonomy (GTDB): domain Bacteria; phylum Pseudomonadota; class Gammaproteobacteria; order Burkholderiales; family Burkholderiaceae_C; genus Allorhodoferax. The sequence goes on from CAISLN010000008.1 coordinate 75,276, forward strand.
CCTAGCGAGTCGCCCTTCGCACTGTCCGATTTGCGCCCTGATCCAACGCACGCAGGCAGTGGTCCTGCAACAAATAGCGGCCACTGCGGGCGCGCGCCAGGTGACGCAGGTCTATAGGCAGGACGAACCACGCGGCCTTGAGCGCCTGCGCGTCCTGGGCCAGGAACTCTACGCATAGCCGACCCTTTATTGAACGACTGGAGAAATCACATGACCGATGCAACCGAAACCCAAAATGGCAACGCGCTGCAGGCCGAGTTTGTCCTGACCGGCGGCGTAGCTGCCAGCGCAGCCATGAGCCCCATGAAGCAAGCGCTGCTCACCCGCTTGGTGCTGATGGCCCAGCGCTACCGCCAGGAAGGGCAAATGCGCCAGGCCACCGAAATGTTCTGGACGTTGATCAAGGACTATCCCGAAACTCCGGAGTCTGAGGTCGCAAAGGCCGAACTGCTCAAGCTGGCCGAGGGCCATGAGCGCGCGGGCAATCTGCACATGGCGCGGGGCATGTACGAGCAGTTGATGGAACTCGAAGACTAAACACGCAATCCAGGAGATAGCCATGGGAGTCACAGATGCAAAAGGCGCTTCATTGTGTGAGCTGCTGGACCGGGTGCTCAACACCGGTGTGGTGGCCATGGGTGAGGTGGTGATTTCGGTCGCCGGTGTGGACCTGATTTATTTGAATCTGAACCTGCTGCTGACCTCGGTGGAGACCGCCTTGGTGCAGTCCCGTTTGCTACAGGAAAGACCATGAAAGACACATTCCCCTATCTGTTTGCGCAGGAACCGCAAGCCGCGCACAGCGCCAGCTCCAAGCCGACCAGCGGGTCGCCACGCATCGCCCTCAACCCCGAGAGCGTGAAGAACGGCCTGGGTCAGCTGGTGCTGACGCTGGTGGAGCTGGTGCGCCAGCTGTTGGAGAAGCAGGCCATGCGGCGCATCGAGGGTGGAACCCTCACCGAAGATGAAATTGAGCGCCTGGGCCTGACGTTTATGGAGCTGGACAAGCAAATGACCTGGTTAAAAAAAGAGTTTGGCCTGACCGACAAAGACCTGAACCTGGACCTGGGCCCGCTTGGGAAACTGCTCTGAACAGGGCGCAGGCCACTCAAGCCGAATGAAAGCAAAGGACACGCAATGGAAACCCCGGTAAAACAACAACGCAGCATGACGCACTCGGTGCAGTCGGCCACTTTGGCCGATGTGCTGGAGCGCATTCTGGACAAGGGCCTGGTGATCGCCGGTGACATCAAGATCAAGATTGTGGACATCGAATTGCTCACCATCCAGATCCGTTTGCTGGTGTGCTCGGTGGACAAGGCCCGCGAAATGGGCATCGACTGGTGGACCACCAGCCCCTATCTCAACGCCAAGCTGGTCGAGTCAACGCCCAAGACCGAAGACCTGCTCGTGCGCATCGCCCGGTTGGAGGCCGCAGCGCAGAGCGCTTCGTCCCTGCCAGTTGCCGCGCAAAGGGTGGAGGTGTAGTGCAGGACTTGCGCAACGCCTTCACCCGGTTGTCGTGTTGCTGGATCTGACGCTGCCCGTTGCGGTGGCTGCTCAGCGCTGCGCCAAGGCCAGGCGCAAGGCCAGGCCGGCAAACACGGTGGCCGCGACTCGGTTCATCCAGCGCTGGGCCTTGGCCGAGCTGCGCAGCCTTTGCCCGGCGGTGGCGGCAAAGTAGCTGATGGCGCCAAAGGTCAGCAGGGTGGCTGCGATGAAGAGAGCGCCGAGTTGCGCCAACTGCCAGGCCACAGGGCCGCGCTCGGGGGCGACAAACTGCGGCAAAAAGGCCAGAAAGAAAAATACCACCTTGGGGTTGCTCAGGTTCATCAGCAGGCCGCGCAGCACCAGTTGGCGCGCGCGCAGCGGCTGCACTTGCGCGCCGCTATGTCCAACAGACACCGGCGCGCTAAAGGCCTGCCAGGCCAAATAGGCCAGGTAGGCGGCGCCGGCAAACTTAAGCAGCACAAAGGCGGTCTCGGACGCCGCAAACACGGCCGCCAAACCCAGCGCGATGGCGGTGGTGTGCACCACCAGCCCAGCGCACAGGCCCAGCACCACCCACATGCCGGCGCGCCGGCCCTGGCTGGCCGATTGCAGCAGCACAAACACATTGTCCGGCCCTGGCGTGATGCCCAGCAGCAGCGAGACGCCAAAGAAGGCCAGGGCGGTTTGCAGGGTCAGCATGCTTGCACAGTCGCGTGGCGCCCGACGCTGGGATCAAGCGGCCAGTTGGTAACTGCCGCGTCCCTTCTTATGCACCGCGCCTGAATCGACGACTTTTTTCAGCGAGACACCCACCGAGCCCAGGGGCATGGCGGCACCTGCGGAGACGGTCGCGCCAGTGAGCAGGCTCCACTCACCCACCTTGAGCACCGTCTTCAGATAGTCCAGCACCTTGCTGTCGTTGGCGGTCAGTGTCACGGGTTTGGCCGGCTTCTTGGCCTTGGCCGGGCTGCGGCGGCCTGCGGCCGGTTTGACGAGTACGTCTTCGGCTGCTTCATTGGCGCTGGCAGCGCCGCCACGTGGACGGGGCAGGGCGACCAATACATGCAGGTCGGTGCGGGACAGTTCGGTGGCGGCAGCATGCAGGTCGCGCAGCTGATCTTCCATGGCTTGCAGTTCCTGCGCCAAACGGGCCAGCGTTTTGAAGTTGGCAAAGGCCTGCTCGCCCTCGGCCTGGAACGGTTGGCGGGCAACCGTGGCGACCATGTGCTCGGCTTGGTCGCGCACGGCGGCGGAGACCACCTCTGTTGCACGGTGAAGGCCAGTGCCGGCCTGTTGAATGGCGGAGAGTGTAGCTTTGGACAACGACATGAGAATCCTTATTTATAGTTTGGGGACTGCGGCGTAGCCTCTCACGCAGCAGTTGGCGCTATTTTAGGACCAGCTGCTTGCGCTAGAAGTAGGGTAATCGATGTATTTGCCCTTGGTATGCCTATAAAAAGTTAGATATTTCCGAATCAGTGTTCGATATTCTCGTTTCCATGCGCGTTACCCATTCGGCCGGGGCCGGCTGCGCAATAGCGAGTCATCGGGGTCTTGCCGCGCTGGGCTCCTATGTCCGCTATAGAACTTAGGGAATTTTGGGTTAAATTGAAGCGACCATCCAGCGAGCCCCACACCATGACGCCTGCCCAAACCGACTATCTGCCGCAAGACGACCCGCTGCGCAGAACCCTGCACAACGAGGTACATGCCCGGCCGCAGGCGCGCATCCGCATGCCGGCCTTGGTGCTGTATGTCGCAGTCTTCAATGCCGAGGTGAGCCGCGAGCAAGAGTGCGCACACCTGCGCCTGTTGCCCGGCCAGCAGGACCTGAGCCTGGAGCGCATGCAGGGCAATTTCCTGCGCCTGCGCCTGGACGGCTACACCCTGAAGTGGGAGCGCCACAGCGAGTTCAGCCGCTATTCGCTGGTGCAGTCGCTGCCCGAACAGGCGCTGGGGGGTGTGAGCGACGCCGAGCTGTTGGCCTGCGTGTTGCTGCCGCCGCTGTGGTTGCGCGCCATCCCCGGGCGCACGCTGGCGGCTATCGAACTGCTGATGCTGCACGGCGAGCTGCAGGGCAGCCAAGCCTGCCAGGCCCATGCCCAGCGCTGGTTTGGCGAGCAGCCCGTGATGGCCTCTCTGATGGGCCACAACGGCCACTCCTGGGGTGTGACCGACTTTGTGCTGCGCCCCAGCGGTTTCGAACGCATGCTGGTGATCGCACCCACCGACACCTCGCAGACCCGTGCCGGGCGCGTGTCGCAGCGCCTGCTGGAACTGGAGACCTACCGCCTGATGGCCCTGCGCGGCCTGCCGGTGGCCAAGGAGCTCTCGCCCATGCTGGCACAGGCGGAAGGCCAACTGGCCGACCTCACCAGCCAGCTGGAAAACAAGTCGGCCGCCGACCAGGACCTGCTCGACGCCTTGGTGGCCCTGTCGGCAAGGGTAGAGCGGGCCACCGCCACCCATGTCTACCGCTTCGCGGCCACGCGTGCCTACCAGGCCTTGGTGGAACAGCGCATTGGTGAGCTGCGCGAGGCCACCCTACCCGGCATGCAGACCCTGGGTGAATTCATGCAGCGCCGCTTGTCGCCGGCCATGGCCACGGTGGCCGCCACGGCGCAGCGCCTGGGCTCGCTGTCCGAGCGGGTGGCGCGCGCCAGCGCCCTGTTGCGCACCCGGGTGGACATCGTCACCGAGGCACAGAACCAGCAGTTGCTGGCCCAATTAACGCGCGGCCAGGAACTGCAGCTGCACCTGCAGACCACGGTGGAGGGGCTGTCGATTGCGGCCATCTCCTACTACGTGATCAGCCTGCTGCTGTATGGCGCCAAGGCGCTCAAGGTGGTGGGTGTGCCGGTCAACCCGGAGCTGGCCGTGGGCGCGCTGATTCCGCTGGTGCTGTGGGGCGTCTGGAGCGCCAACCGGCGCATCCACAAAAGCGTGATGCACAAGGCGCAATGAGCTACTAATTCAGGGCCGCTTTGATCTTGGCCTTCATCGCCTCCAGCGTGGGCGGTTTGATCATGTAAGCCTTGATGCCAAGCGGGAGCACCTCGCTCAGGGTCTCCTTGGTGGTATCGGCCGTCATCATGATGACCGGGACATGGGCGAAGTAGGACTTGGGCAGCGCCCTGAGCTTTTTCACAAACGCGATGCCGTTCATGGGTTGCATGTGGATGTCGGACAGCACCAGGTCTGGCTGGAAGGTGATGGCCTCCACCAGGGCGCTCTTGCCATCTGCTGCTTCGTGGATCTGGTGGATGCCGATTTGGCGCAGCAGCTCGGACACAAACTTGCGCATGATGGGTTCATCGTCCACCAGGAGGACGCGGATTTTGGAGAGGATGGTGGTGGTCATGTGTGACAACGGCTTGCTGTGAGAGGGCGCATGTGGCGCAGTCAGTCACCGACTTTTCGACTGCGAAGAGTGCGCCTATTAAACACCGAGCCAGACACCGAGCCCTCCCTGTGTCCGCCACGGCAAAAAACCTTGCGCGGCACCGAGGGTGCAGTGAATAGCTATTGGGAAGGCTGATTGCGTCGCAAACCAAAGAGCCGTTCCCCCTCACCAAAAAAATTCTGGCAGCGCTTTATTGTCAAGACCTTTCGCTCGCTGCGATGTGGGTCAAGTACATTCAGGGTTGCGCTGCAAACAATCAAGACCCTACAGGTTTGTTTGCGACAGATCCCCTCCCAAGAGTCACACAAAATGAATCTCTCCCATCTCAAAATCGGCAACCGCCTGCTTGTTGGCTTTGGCATTGTCATCGCCCTGTTGCTTGTTGTAGCGGTCGTTGCGGTCACCCGCATCAATCACATGAATGAAACGGCCGACCTGCTCCTCAAGGACCGCTATGTCAAGGTGCAGATGGTCTCGGACATTCAGGAACACCAGGCCAACCAGGCGCGCTTTTTGCGCAACGCCCTGATTGCCGCCAAGGACCCGGCACAAATGAAATCCTGGCTAGACAAGTCGGACCTAGAGTCCAAGGCCAACAACCTGCTGTTCGACCGGCTTAAGCCCCTGGTGAACCTGCCCAGCGGCATCGCTTTGCTGGAGACAGCAACGATCAAGCGCGTGGCCTATGCCGCAGCAAGGGACAAGATGATCAAGCTGATGGAAGAGGGCAAGGCCGACGAAGCGGGCGTCTTTTTGTTGGGTGATTTCATGGCGCCGCAAAAAGAATTTTTTGATGCGGTGGTTGCGCTGGTTAAATCCCAGGAGGATTTGATGGCCAGTGACATCGTACAGATGGAAGCCGACGGCAACTTTGCCACGACCGTGACCGAGATCCTGACCCTGTTGGCGGCCCTCTTGGCCGCTGGCATTGCCGTGTTGACCGCACGCTCCATCACCCAACCCATTGGCGAGGCCGTGGCCTTTGCCACCAAGGTGGCCGAAGGCGATCTGACCAGCCGCGTGGAAATCAAGACGCAAGACGAGACCGGTGTGCTGTTGACGGCCTTGCTGCAGATGCAAGAGAACCTGGTGCGCATCGTCGCCAGCGTGCAGCAGGGCTCCGAAGGCGTGGCCACAGCCAGTGCCCAGATTGCCCAGGGCAATAACGATTTGTCGGCGCGCACCGAACAGCAGGCCAGCGCGCTCGAAGAGACCGCTGCCAGCATGGAAGAGCTGAGCTCGACCGTGCAACAAAACGCCGACACTGCGCGCAAGGCCAATCAACTTGCCCTCAATGCCTCTACCGTGGCCATACAGGGCGGTACGGTGGTGGGCCAGGTGGTAGAGACCATGAAGGGCATCAACGACAGCTCGCGCCGGATTTTTGACATCATCAGCGTGATTGACGGCATTGCCTTTCAGACCAATATCCTGGCCCTGAACGCGGCGGTGGAAGCGGCCCGCGCCGGCGACCAGGGACGTGGTTTTGCCGTGGTTGCCAGCGAGGTGCGCAGTTTGGCTGGTCGCTCGGCCGAAGCGGCCAGGGAAATCAAGAGCCTGATTGGCGCCAGCGTGGAGCGGGTGGAGCAGGGCACCGCCCTGGTCGATAGGGCCGGGGTCACCATGACCGATCTGGTGGATTCCATCAAGCGCGTCACCGATTTGATGAGCGAGATCAGCGCCGCCAGCAGCGAACAGGCGGCCGGTGTCAGCCAGGTCGGCGAGGCGGTGATGCAAATGGACCAGGTGACACAGCAGAACGCCGCACTGGTGGAAGAAATGGCCGCCGCCGCCTCCAGCCTGAAGTCTCAGGCCACCGAGCTGCTGCAGACGGTAGCGGTCTTCAAGGTCGGCACGCGCCAACGGGCCCACAATGTGCCCAAGCCTCCTGTGCGTGCCGCCAGCGGGACAGTGGCCTTCAAAGGCTCCGAGCGCCGCAGCGAGCCGGTCCGGCCCAGCACCAAGCCAGCCGCCGCAAGCCGCTTGGTCAAGCCCACAGCCCCCCGGGTGGCATTGACGCAGGCTGCGCCCAAGGTGAACCCGGCCAAAGCGGCCGATGAAGAATGGGAGACCTTTTAGAACAACACCACGCCGCGGATGGACTCGCCGCGCTTCATCAGATCGAAGCCCTGGTTGATGTCTTCGAGCGGCATGCGGTGGGTGATCAGGCGCTCGATGTTGATCTTGCCCTCCATGAACCAGTCCACAATTTTGGGCACATCGGTGCGGCCCCGCGCGCCGCCAAAGGCCGAGCCTTCCCACTTGCGACCGGTCACCAACTGAAACGGGCGCGTGCTGATCTCGGCACCGGCCTCGGCCACGCCAATGATGATGCTGCGGCCCCATCCCTTGTGCGTGCATTCCAGCGCTTGGCGCATGACTTTGGTGTTGCCAATGCACTCAAAGCTGTAGTCGGCACCGCCATCGGTCAACTGCGTGATGGCGTCCACGATGTTGCCGCCCGCCGCTTCAATGTCCTTCGGATTCAAAAAGTGCGTCATGCCAAAACTGCGCGCCATCGCCTCGCGCGCCGGGTTCAGGTCCACGCCAATGATCTTGTCGGCGCCCACCATCTTCAGGCCCTGGATCACGTTGAGGCCAATGCCGCCCAGGCCAAACACCACGGCATTGGCACCGGCCTCTACCTTGGCGGTAAAGATCACCGCGCCAATGCCGGTGGTGACGCCGCAGCCGATGTAGCAGACCATGTCAAAGGGCGCGTCCTGGCGGATCTTGGCCAGCGCAATCTCCGGCACCACCGTGTAGTTGCTAAAGGTGCTGGTGCCCATGTAGTGAAAGATCGGCTCGCCGTTGAGGCTAAAGCGGCTGGTGGCGTCGGGCATCAATCCCTTGCCCTGGGTGCCGCGAATCAGCTGGCACAAATTGGTCTTGCGGCTCAAACAGAACTTGCAGCCCCGGCATTCCGGCGTGTACAGGGGGATGACATGGTCGCCTTTTTTCAGGCTCGTCACGCCCGGCCCCACATCGACCACAATGCCCGCGCCCTCATGGCCCAGGATGGCCGGGAAGATGCCCTCGGGGTCGGCTCCGCTAAGCGTGTAGTAGTCGGTGTGGCAAATGCCGCTGGCCTTGATCTCCACCAGCACCTCGCCCGCGCGCGGGCCGGCCAGGTCTACGGTTTCAATGGTCAGCGGTTGGCCGGCCTTCCAGGCGACGGCAGCTTTGGTTTGCATGGGTTTATCCTTGGTATGTGTGGGGAGTGGCGTCGATTATGGTTTGAGTTGGTGTGTAGGAATTGCGGGGGGGGCAAACAGGGGACGCATAAGAAAAGACCAGCACGTTAAGCTCAAGCCCATTGAACAGGAGCAGCGAATGATCGAAGGACTGGTAGCGGGCAACATCTGGGGCGAACCCGAAAAGCGCGTCGGCAAGAACAACAGCATCTTTGTGGTGGCCAAGGTGCGCGCGCAGGGCACGCAGCCGGAGCTGGTGATCGTCAACGTGATTGCCTTTGATCCTGTGACCTGCAAGGCGCTGCTGGAGCGGCGCGATGGCGACGCGGTGTCCTTGAGCGGCAGCCTCAGCCCCAAGGTCTGGATCGACAAGCAGGGCGTGAGCCGCGCCGCACTCGACATGATTGCCAGCCGGCTGCTGGCCCTGAGCCCGGCTAGCGAACCAGAGCTGCACTGAGCATGCCCAAAGCCACCCTACCGAAAGCGAGGTTTGCATGAACGACAAGGCCCTCACCAAGCTGGGCCATGGCGCGGCCGACGCCCTGGGCCATGCGCTGTTGGACCTCGCCGGGCGGGTGCCAAGCAGTGCACAGCAAGCCGTGCTGCAGCCCCGCCAAGTCGCGCAGGCGCTGACCCGCAAGGCGGCCAGCAAGGCGGCCATGAGCTCCGGTACGCTGGCCATGGCGCCCGGTCCCTTTGGCCTGCTGACCGTGTTGCCCGACCTGCTGGTGGTGTGGAAGATCCAGTCGCAGTTGGTGAGCGATATTGCAGCGGTCTACGGCCAGAGCGCCACGCTCTCCACCGAGCACATGCTGTACTGCCTGTTCAAACACAGCGCCGCCCAGGCCGTGCGCGACCTGGCGGTGCGCGCCGGCGAGCGCTGGGTCATACGCCAGGCCTCGGGCGCCCTGTTGCAAAACATAGTCAAGCGCTTGGGCACGCGCCTGAGCCAGAAAGTGTTGGGCGCAGGTGCGGCCCGCTTTGTGCCGCTGCTGGGCGCCGTCGGCGTGGGCGGCTATGCCTATTACGACACCGCCCAAGTGGCGGCCAATGCCATTGCGCTTTTTGAGCAGGAAACCTGAAGGTCCAGCGCGAGGGCCATTGGGTGTGGCGCAGCGCACAGCGCAAGGTCTGCCGATAATGGGCGATGACCCACACCTCACTTTCCATGCTCGATCTGGTGGCCGTGCGCGAAGGCGCCAGCGTCTCCGAGGCGATTGCCATCGCAGTGCAGACCGCGCAGCATGCCGAACAACTGGGATTTACCCGCTACTGGCTGGCCGAGCACCACAACATGCCGGGTCTGGCCTGCTCCTCAACGGCCGTGTTGGTCGGCCATATCGCCGCAGCCACCAAAAGCATCCGCGTGGGCTCGGGCGGCATCATGCTGCCCAACCATGCGCCGTTGGTGGTGGCCGAGGCCTTTGGTACCTTGGAGGCCATCTACCCGGGGCGCATCGACCTGGGGCTGGGCCGTGCCCCCGGCACCGACCAGGTCACCATGCGCGCCCTGCGCCGCAACCGCGCCGAGACCGAAGAGGACTTCCCGCGCGAGGTGGCCGAGCTGCAGCAGTTGCTCGGGCCCCAACAGCCGGGCCAGCGCGTGATTGCCTCGCCCGGGGCCGACTCCCATGTACCGATCTGGTTGCTGGGCAGCAGCCTGTTCTCGGCGCAGTTGGCGGCCCAGCGCGGCCTGCCCTATGCCTTTGCCTCGCACTTTGCGCCGCGCATGCTGATGCAGGCCATAGACCTGTACCGCAGCAACTTTGTGCCCTCCGCCGCGCTGGCCAAGCCGCGCGTGGTGATCGGTGTGCCGCTGGTGGCAGCAAGCACGGACGAGGAGGCGCAGTTCCTGGCCAGCAGCATTTTTCAGCGCGTCTCGGGCATTGTGCGTGGCGAGCGCAAGTCTTTGCAGCCGCCGGTGGACAACTACCTGCAAACGCGCGAGCCGCAAGAGCGCGCCGCGATTGCCGACTTTCTGGCCATGGCCGTGATTGGCTCACCCGCCACCGTGGCCGATCAGTTGAAGAAAATTGTGGAGGTCACCCAGGCCGACGAGCTGATGCTGGTCTGCGATATTTTCGACACCACGCTTCGCCTGCGTTCGCTGGACATCGCCGCAGCCGCCATGGCGGCATAAGCGCTCCGGCCGGTAACCTTACTTGGCCTTGTAGACGGTGGCGAAGTTGTCCATCACGCCAATGGCCGAGGTCACCACATTCTTGAAGGCCACATGGGTGATGGTGGGAAAGGACAGCTCCACCAGCCAGGCCTCGGGCACATCCTGCGCCAACTGGCTGGCAATGCGCGAATACAGCACCTGGCGGCTCTCGGGTCTGGTGGCCGCAGCGGCGGCGGAGAACCACTGGTCCACCTCGGCGTTGCTGTAGCCCGAGCTGTTGCTGGCGTAAACCCCTTTGCGGATGTTGCTGCTGATGTAGTTGCGCGCCACGCCCAGGGCCGGATCACCATACTGGTAGATGTAGGTGATGGTCATTTCATATTCCCAGTTGGCGTAGCGTTTGGCCCAGTTGGCGGCGTCGGTGCTCTCCAGCACCACGTTGATGCCCACCTTGCCCAGTGACTGTTTGATAAACGCGGCCAATCTGGACCAGGTGTCGCCATAGGGCAGTTCCAGCAGCCGCAGGGTGGTGCGCCTGCCATTGGCATCGGGCTTGAGGCCCATGGCGTCGAGCAGGGCCTGGGCCTTCTTGGGGTCGTATTCGTACTGCGCAATATTCGGGTCAAAGAAGCGGGTGACCGAAGAGATGGGCCCCTTGGCCGGTTTGGCCGAGCCGGCAAAGATGTCGTCGGCGATACGCTTGCGGTCAATCGCGTACAGCAGGGCCTTGCGAAAGCGCCTGTCATCCATGGGTTTGACGCGGTGGTTGAGCTCTAGCCAGGCCAGAGGGCCGGGGAATTCGTAGCCCTTGGTGGTGAGTACCAGCTTGGGGTTTTTCCTGATTTGGGGCAGCTGGGCGAAGTCAATGTCGCTAAAGCTCGCCACATCGGCGGTGCCGCTTTCCATTGCCCGCAGGCGCGAGGCCGAGTCTGGAATGACCTGGAAGCTGATGCCGTCCAGATAGGGCAGGCCCTTTTGCCAATAGTCGTCGTTGCGCACCAGTTCGATGGATTGTCCCTTGCGCCATTCCTTGAACTTGAAGGGGCCGGTGCCAATGGGCGCCTGGTTGGCCGGGTTGTTGCGGTAGTCGGTTCCGCGGTACAGGTGGGCCGGCATCATGGGCGCGCTCGACACTTCGAAGGCCCCCAAAAAAGGGGCATAGGGTTCGCGCAGTTTGAACACCACCGTCAGCGGGTCGGGCGCCAGGTATTCGGCCACTTGTGAAAAGTTGACGTTGGCGCGCGGATGCGTTTCCCGCAACATGGTCTGCAGCGTGAAGATGACGTCGTCTGCAGTAAACGGTTTGCCGTCATGCCAGCGCACCCCTTCTTGCAGCTTGAAGGTATAGGTGAGGCCGTCCGGTGACACGCTCCAGGACTTGGCCAGGCCCGGCCTGGGGCTCAGATCGAAGTGATAGGTCAACAGACCCTCGTAGATCTTGCCGCCCACAATCTGGGTCGGCCCTTGGGTGCTGAGCCCGAGTACCAGGGTCGCTGGCTCCGGGTTCAAGATGACACGCAGGGTGCCGCCGCGGGTCTGGGCCGCGCAGGGCAACAGTCCCGCTGCCAGCCATGCCGCCATCAGCCAGTACCTGAGGAATGCTTTCATATGAGCTCCGTTGCAAAAAAATGGCTATACCGTGGCCACTGGCTCCAGCAGGGCCAGCGCCTCATCAAAAGCAAAGGCGCCAATGGCCGTCTCGATGCGCGCGGCTTGGGGGCACAGCGCGCGCAAGGCGCTGGCATGGGCTTCCCACAACTCGGCCGCCTGCGGGTCGTCCTGGCGCAGCAGCTCGGCAATTTGTGCCAGCACGGCACGCGCGCTTTGCAGCTGCTCTGGCGTCAAGGTCGGCGCGTCTGGCGCTGCATTGGGCATTGCGCTGTGCAGGGCGTTAACCAAAGCGGCCAGCAGGGCCTGCAGCGTTTGCAGAGGCTGGCGCAGCGCGGGTTCATGGTCGCCTTCGCGCAGGCCCTGCTCCACTGTCGCTGCGGCTTGCTGCAGGGCGCTGGCACCGAGGCTACCCGCCACCCCCTTGAGCGTGTGGGCATGGCGCTCGGCCGTGGCCCGGTCGCCCGCTTCCAGGGCCTGGCGGATGCGCACCAGCGCGTCGGCTTGTGAGTCCACAAATTTGCGCAGCAGCGAGGCATAGAACGCCGGGTTGTGGTTGGTGCGGGACAGGCCCAATGGAACATCCAGACCCTCGACAAGGCGCAGGGCTTGCATCAACTCGGCGTCGCCATCGCTGCTGTTGGAAGTTGCGGTGGAGGGCGCAGCGCTCTGGCCCAGACCCGGGCGCAAGCGGATGCAGGTCAGCAGGGCCTTCCACAGTTCATCCGGGTTGATGGGCTTGCTGACAAAGTCGTTCATGCCGGCTTGTATGCAGCGGTCGCGGTCGGCCTTCATGGCATTGGCCGTCATGGCCACGATGGGCAGCTGCTCGGCACTATGGGCTTCACGGATCAGGCGCGCAGCGCTCACCCCATCCATCACCGGCATCTGCATGTCCATCAGCACCAGGTCATATTGCCGGCCCTCGGCATGGCGCGCGGCCACCCGCTGCACGGCAATCTGGCCATGCTCGGCCACATCGACCTCCATGCCCACGCTGTGCAGCAGTTCGCAAGCCACCTGTTGGTTGATCTCGTTGTCCTCGACCAGCAGGATGCGCGCCCCACCCAGTGGCAGTAGTTGGGCTTCCAAGGTGCTGGACTGCGGGTGCACCCTTGCCGGCAGGGCAGGGCCCTGGCCCATGAGCTGCATCATGGTGTTGACCAGCAGGGAGCTGCTGACCGGCTTGGACAGCACATGCGCAATGCCCAGGGCCTGGGCGCTCTTGATGAGTTCCTGGCGGCGGTAGGCGGTCACCATCAGTACAAACGGCGTGGTCTGGATGGGCAGGGCCTGAATGGCGCGCACGGTCTGTAGCCCATCCATTCCGGGCATCAGCCAGTCCATCATCACAAAGTCATAGGGCTTGTGGGTCTGGTCGGCCTGCGCCAGTTTGTCCAAGGCCGCCGCGCCGGAGTTGACATGTTCCACGTCAAAGCCCAACACCGACAGCATGTCGCACAGGATGAGGGCTGCGGCCTCGCTGTCGTCCACCACCAGCACGCTGCGGCCATGCAGGTCCATCGGGGACAAGGCTGGCGCTTTTTCTTCTGGGCCTGGCCTCAAGCGCGTGGTGAACCAGAAGGTGGAGCCCTGGCCCACCTTGCTGTCCACGCCCACCTCACCGCCCATGGCATGCGCCAGGCTTTTGCTCACGGCCAGGCCCAAACCGGTGCCGCCAAAGTTGCGCGTGGTGGAGCTGTCGGCCTGCATAAAGCTCTTGAATAATCGCGCTACCTGTTCCTGGCTCAGGCCTATGCCGGTGTCCGACACGGCAAAGCGCAGCACCAGGTCTTGTGCCGTGCGCGAGGCGATGGTGATGGAGATGCGTACCTCGCCCTTGCGGGTGAACTTGACCGCGTTGTTGCAGTAGTTGATCAGGATCTGGCCTATGCGCAGGGGGTCGCCCAGCAGCGTGGTGGGGATCTTTGGGTCCACCATGCACAGCAGCTCCAGGCCCTTGTCCTCGGCGCTTTTGGAGAACAGGTTGATGACGTTGTCGAGCACCGACTCCAGCTCGAAGGCTATGGACTCGATTTCGAGCTTGCCCGCCTCGACCTTGGAGAAGTCTAGGATGTCGTTGATGATGCCCAGCAGGTGTTCGCCGCTTTGCTTGATTTTTTGCAGATAGTCTTGCAGACGCGCTGGCATCTCGATCTTCAGCGCCAGACCCGACAGGCCGATGATGGCGTTCATGGGGGTGCGAATTTCGTGGCTCATATTGGCCAGAAAATCGGACTTGGCCTGCGTGGCCTCTTCGGCTGCCACCCTGGCAAGCTGTGCCAGTTGCGCGGCGGCCTTCATGTCGGTGATGTCCATCATCCAGCACAGCACCGCCTTTTCGCCGCCCGAGTCCGTCAGCATGTAGCTGCACTGGTAGTCACGCACCTCGCCGCTTGCGCTGTGCAGCTGGAGCTCAACGGCGCGCACCAGGCCGGACCTTTGCAACTCTTGGTAGATGCGCTCGCGCGCTCCTGGGTCCACATAAATGCGCGGGGTGAGGCCGCCCACATCGAGCCCCAGCATGCTGTGCATGGCCGGGTTGGCCAGGCGCACCACGCCATTGACGGACATGCCTATGGCCAGCGGGCTGGAATCCAAAATATGGCGCAGTCGGCCCTCGCTGGCCTGCACTTCGGCCATGCTTTTGCGCAGGCTTTCGGTGGCCGCGTCCACCTTTTCCTGGATGCGCCGGTTCTTGCTGCGCGTGCTGTCCACATACAGGGCGATCAGCAGGCTCAGCAGGCCACCGGCCATCCACACCATGCGCACCAGGTTGCGATTGGGTCCGCCGGCATAGTCGCCAGCTATCCGCCACTGCAGGTTAAACAGGGCGCGTGCGGTGTACAGCGTGGTCTGGCTTTGCATGGCAGATTGGTTTTCGGGCGCAGCGGCATGCACCGTGAGGGGTGCGTTGCTGCTGTACGAGAGGAGGTTCAGGTTAAGGTCCAGTCCTTTCTTTTTGCTGGACTCCAGCAAGGTGTCGGCAAAGCGTTCCAGGTCCAGCACCGCCGCAATGGCGACATCGGGTCGGTTGAGCGTGGTCATCACCACGTACACATGCTGCTTGCCGAAGGGGTCGGCGTAGGGCGGCGACATGAACCATTCGTTGGGGCTTTGGTAGGCAAACGCCAGGGTCTGGCTGAGCAGCGCAGCAGTGCTCTGGCCCTGCTCTGGAAACTGCAGCGCCGCGCTGGCCTCGACCGAGGCGTAGCGTGCGGTCCAGGCATCACCCCGGTAGTCCAGCACGGCCTTGGCGGAGAGGAACTCCGCCTTGTTGCGCCCCAACAGACCATCCACGGCGTTGTAAAAGGCCGAGGCCGAATCCAGGTAGTTGTTGTCCAGCAGCAGGCCCACACTGGCCAGGCCCGTCAGGGTTTCGTTGAGGCGATTGAGAAAGGCGCTGGACTGCTGCGCCGTGTCGTACTCCGCGCCTTGCTTCCAGTTGGCGTAGGCGCTGCGCTCCAGCGTGGCGCCCAGCAGGGCCGTCAGGACCAGTCCCGCGAGCAGGACCGCCAGCGGCATGGCGCGCGTAGCGTAGCGTTGGAGGAAGCGTCGCATTTTTCCAGCATATGCGAACGCCTAGGGCCGCGCAATTATCGCCGCAAGCGCCTAGGCGGGTGGCAGCAGCGCCAGGGCCTCGTCGAAGTCAAAGGCCGCAATGGCCGCCCCTATCCGCGTGGCATCGGGGCATAGCGCGCGCAACAGGGGCGCGTGGATTTCCCACAACGCGGTGGCCTGTGCATCGTCTTGGCGCAACAGCTCCCTGATCTGCTCCAGCGTGCGCCGCGCGGCGGCCCGATCGGTTTCGGACACCTGTTGCGCTTTGGCGTCCTGTGGCCCGTCGAGCAGGCCCAACGTGGCACGCAGCCCCTGCAGCAGCAAGTCGAGTTGCCCGCCGGTGTGCGCTATCGCGGCGCTGGTGTCCGCCTGCAGTGCAGTTTCCAGTGCCTGCGCCGAACCTTGCAGCGCCGTGGCTCCCAGGGTTGCGGCCAGGCTCTTGAGCGTGTGCGTGTGGCGCTCGGCCGCAACCCGGTCGCCGTCTTGCAAGGCCTGCTGCACACGCGCCAACGCATCGCTCTGCGAGGCCACAAATTTGCGCAGCAGCGAAACATAAAGGGCCGGGTTGCCGGCGGTGCACAGCAGGCCTTGGCTGACGTTCAGACCCTGCACGCAGCGCAGCGCCTGCACCCTTTGCACTGCATCGTGGTCCGCCGGTATTGCGGCTGCGCTGCGTGCCACGGGCGGCCTGTCTGCACGCGGCTTGACCCAGGCCAGCAGTTCGCGCCAGAGATTTTCCGGGTGCAGGGGTTTGCTCACAAAACCATTCATGCCGGCCCGCATGCAACGGTTGCGGTCGTCTGGCATGGCATTGGCGGTCATCGCCACAATCGGCAGCACAGCAGCCGGGTGGGTCTGGCGGATCTCTTGCGTGGCGGTCACGCCGTCCATGACGGGCATCTGCATGTCCATCAACACCAGGTCATAGGGCTGTCCCGCCGCATGGCGCTGCGCCACCCTGTGCACGGCTTGTTGGCCGTTCGCAGCCACCTCCACCGCCAAGCCGGCGTCCACCAGCAGTGCGCAGGCCACTTGCTGGTTGATCTCGTTGTCTTCCACCAGCAGGATGCGTGCGCCAGCGATGGCGTGCAGGTCTTGTGCCTGCACGCTGCGGCCCTGCTGCACAAGAACCGTGAACCAGAAGGTGGAGCCCTTGCCCGCCACGCTGTCCACGCCCACGTCGCCGCCCATGGCCTGGGCCAGACGCTTGCTCACGGCCAGACCCAAGCCCGTGCCGCCGTAGCGGCGCGTGGTGGAGCTGTCGGCCTGCACAAAGCTGTTGAACAGCCGCGCGATCTGTTCCGGGCTCAGGCCTATGCCGGTGTCGCTGACCGAGAAGTGCAGCAGCAGCTCGCTGGCGCTGCTTTGGCCGACCCGGATGGCGATGCGCACCCCGCCCTGGCGGGTGAACTTGATGGCGTTGTGGGCATAGTTGATCAGGATCTGGCCTATGCGCAGCGGGTCGCCCACCAGCCGCATGGGAACGTCGGGCGCCACGCTGCACAGCAGCGCCAGGCCCTGGTCTTGCGCGCTTTTGGAGACCAGGTTGATGGCGTTGTCTAGCACCTCCTGCAGGTCAAAGGCGATGGTCTCGATCTGCAGCTTGCCAGACTCGATTTTGGAAAAATCCAGGATGTCATTGAGGATGCCCAGCAGGTGTTCGCCGCTCCTGTGGATCTTGCTCAGGTAGTCGTGCAGGTGCGCTGGCCTCTCGCTCCCTAGCGCCAGACGCGACAGCCCGATGATGGCGTTCATGGGGGTGCGGATCTCGTGGCTCATGTTAGCCAAAAAATCGGACTTGGCCCTTGTCGCCTCTTCCGCCGCTTCCTTGGCCACGCGCGCTATTTGTTCGGCCGCCCGGATGTCGGTGATGTCCAGCAGCCAGCCCAGCACGGCGCTCTCGCCGGCATAGTCGGTCCGCAAGAAGGTGGTCAGGTAGTCGCGCACCTGGCCGCTGGGCTCGCGCATTTGCATCTCCTTGCCGTGCAAGCTGCCCTGCTCCAAAAGGCTTTGGCGGATGCTGTTGTTGGCCTGCGGGTCCACATAAAGTTCTGGAATAAAGCTGCCGACCTCCACCCCCAGCATGCGCTTCATGGCAGGGTTGACCATGCGCGCCACGCCCTCTACCGCAATGGCAATGCCCAGCGGGCTGGTGTCCAGGATATGGCGCAGCCGGGCCTCGCTGGCGCGCTTCTCTTCCTGGTTTCGGCGCAGGTCTTCGGTGGCCGCACCCACCCTGCGCTGGCTGCGTGCGTTTTGGCGCAGCAGGCCGGCCAGGTACAGCGCCAGCAGCAGGCTCAGCAGCGCGCCACCCACCCCCACGGTAAGGCTCAGGCGCTGGTCCACGCCGCCGCCAAACCCAGCGCCAACCAGCCAGCGCAAATCGACACGGCTGTGCGCCGCATGCAGCCAGGTCTTGCGCTCAAAGGCCAGCGCCTTGGGTGGCTGCAGCGTGCGCAGCGGGTTGGCGCGGTGGACGGGGACGGTGCTGCCCGAGGGTTCCTGCGTCAGCGCCAGCTCCAGGGCGATGCCGCTCAGACTGTGCGCGCCCATCAGGCTATCGACGGCGCGCTGCAGATCGAGCACCGCCGCCAGCGCGCGCTCGGGCTGCTGCTGCGTAACCATTGCCAGGTAGACCTGCTGGGTGCCTGCCGCACCCACAAAGGGCGCGGACATAAACCAGCTGTTGTGGGTTTGCCGGGCCTGGTTCAGCGTGCTGGCCAGCAGCGAATGGACTGCTTCGGTGGGCGCGGGCAGTTGGCGTACGGTGCCCGGGGCGGCAACCGTGTAGCGGGTTTGCCAAGCGCCGTACTGCCAGTCCAGCAAGGCCTTTTGCGCCACCAGGTCGGTGCTGGCACGGCCCAGCATGCTGTCCGAAGCGTTGAAAAATGTGTTGGCATCCAGGTTGGGCGTGTTGTCCACCAGCAGCGCCAGACCAGACAGCGTGGCCAGGCTGTTGTCCAGCCAGCTTTGCAAGGTGGCGGTCTGCAGCGCGGTCTCTCGCACAGCCTGCTCCTGCCATGCGGTCTGGGCGCGCTGCTCCAGCGTATGGCTTAGGTAGCCGCTCAGTCCGATACCGACCAGGGCCAGCGGCCCTATGCGCGTCAAGATCAAGTTACGTAAATCGGTGCGTCGCATAGGGGATTGAGGGGATAAGCGCGGCCTTTGACTGCGCCAGAAACTGGTGCCTGCTGCAGCTGGGGCTGCAGCACCGCCATCGCTTCCACTTGGGTCATGGGGATATGGGCAGGCAGCGTATCGAAGGCTGTGCGCAGACACAGCATCGGGCGGTTGATGTTGGCAATCGTCATGTTGCTCCGGTCACTTGGGTTGCGGGTCCACCCGTTTTCGGATGGTATCGTATGCCGCATCGCAATGGCCGTCGCCATGGAAAGGCTGTGCATGGATAACCGGTCTGCTTCGCTTGGGCCCCTGCTGCTGGCGCTGCTGGCCGCGTGCCTGTTGTTGGCCGATAGCCGGGCCCAGCAGACCCTGCGCAACTACCAGTTCGACCAGTTCCAGCGCTGGCGGCCACGCGTCTATGAGCCGGTGCCGGTGCGCATTGTCGATATCGACGAGGCCAGCCTGGCGCGCCTGGGCCAATGGCCTTGGCCACGCAGCCGCATGGCCACGCTGCTGGAGCGGCTCACAGCAGCCGGTGCCACGGCCGTGGCCTTCGACATGGTGTTTGCCGAACCCGACCGCACCGCGCCCAAGGCCATGCTCGCGCTCTGGCAGCTGCAATGCACCCCCTGCGAGGCGCTGCCCGACCCCGACAACTTGTTCGCCCAGGCGCTGCAAAAAAGCCCCTCCGTGATTGGCTTTGCCCTGCAGCAGGCGCCCGGCAACAGTCCGGGAACAGGGCCGCTGCAAAAGGCGCGCTTTGTGCAGGCCGGCCAGCCCCAGCCTGAATGGCTGCACAGCTTTCAAGGCAGCCTGCGTTCGCTGCCCGCGCTGGAGCAGGCCGCCAGCGGCAATGGTGCGCTGAGCTTTGTGCCCGATGCCGATGGCCTGGTGCGCCGCGTGCCGCTGGTGTTGCAGTGGGACCAGACACCGGTGGCCACGCTGGTGACGGAGGCGCTGCGCGTGTCTCTGAATGAGCGCAACCTGCTGCTGCAAAACGCGGGGCAGGACAGCGGCCTGGGCGAAGTGCGCATAGGCCGGCTGCACCTGCCCACCACACCCCAGGGCGAAATGTGGCTGCACTACAGCCTGCCGGTGGCAGGGCGCAACCTGGCGGCCTGGCAGGTGTTGGAGGGCGCAGTGGCGCCCGCGCAGTGGGCCGGCAAGATTGTGCTGGTGGGCAGTTCGGCACAGGGCTTGATGGACCTGCGCTTTAGTCCGCTGGGGATGGTGTCGGGCGTAGAGGTGCATGCCCAGGCTCTGGAGCAGGCCCTGGGCGGGCATTTTTTGCAGCGCCCGAGTTGGGCCCGCGCGCTGGAGTTGCTGCTGCTCTTGCTGGGCTGCGCGCTGGCTGGCGCGCTTGCGCGCAGCACCCGCGCCATGCGCTCGGCCGCTGCCAGCCTGGGCCTGCTGCTGGCCTTGGGCGCTGGCGCCTGGTGGGCCTTTGTGGCACAGGGCTTGCTGCTGGATGCGGCCACTCCGGCCCTGGGCCTGCTGTTGAGCTACCTGCTGTGCAGCCTGTGGCAGCACCGCCTGCGCGAGCGCGAGCAGCGCTGGACCCGCCAGGCCTTTGCGCGCTATGTGTCGCCCAACCGGGTGGACCATTTGTTGGCCCATCCGCAGGATCTGGCCCTGGGCGGGCGGCGCCAGCCATGCAGCTTTGTGTTTACCGACCTGGCCGGCTTTACCCCTTGGATGGAGGCACTGGAGCCGGAGCAGGCGGTGGGCCTGCTCAACGGCTATCTGGACCCCATGGTGGCGATTGCCTTTCGCTTTGAGGGCACGCTGGACCGGATCGTGGGCGATGCCCTGGCCATCATGTTTTCGGCGCCGCTGGAGCAGGCCGACCACCGCGCGCGGGCCCTGGCCTGCGCCCTGGAGATGGACGCCTTTGCCAGCGCCTATGTGCGCCAATTGCAGCAGCAGGGCAGGCCCTTTTGCCAGACCCGCATTGGGGTGCACAGCGGCGAAGTGATCGTCGGAAATTTTGGCGGCAAGACATTGTTTGACTACCGCGCCCTGGGCGACCCGGTCAACACGGCGGCCCGCTTGGAGAGCGCCAACAAACAGTTGGGCACGCGCATTTGCATCTCTGATGCGATTTTGGCCGGTGCCCCGCAGACGCCGGTGCGCCCTATCGGCCTGCTGCAACTGCAGGGCAAAAGCCAGGCGCTTGCCGTGTTTGAGCCGCTGGTGCAAGAGGACGCGCCAAGGGCGCCGCTGGCCGATTACCTGGCCGCCTTCGAGGCCATGCGCCGCTTGCAGCCCGAGGCGTTAGATCTCTTTACCCGCCTGGCCAAAGCCTGGCCCCAAGACCCCCTGGCAGTCCTGCACCAGCGCCGCCTAGCCGCCGGTGAGCGCGGCGAGCTTGTCGTGCTGCAGGAGAAGTGAGCGGAACCCCGCGGCTCTGGCAGCAGGGGTATGCAAGCCCCGCGCCCTCCCTATAATCTGCCGGCGCCCGCCCATCCCATGGGCTGCTACCGATCGCGTAAGTGGCAGAAAAGCGCCAGAACATACATCATCGAGAGGATCACTCCGATCCTCAAGTCCCCTTTAGTTTTTTACTGAGTCGTTTTTTGCGGCTGGGTATAGCTCATGGAGTTTGTATGTCTGCTTTGTTCAACGCCCCGCGTGCCCTCACCGTTACGAGCGCCGCCATTCCTGTCCTTGCCGGCCAGCCCGCGCTGGTGCCCCTCAAGCTCGAAGGCTCTGAAGGGATCAATAGCCTGTTTGAATACCGGCTCACGCTGCAAACCCCCGATGCCCTCAACTTCATGGCGGGCGCTGGGAGCAACTTCGAGCTCGATGCCTTTGTTGGGCTGGAGCTCACCTGCCATGTGGAGCTCGAAGGCCATGGCCAGTTTGTTGCGGGTCTGCCCGGTGGCGGCGCGGCCAACCAGGGTGCGGGGGTGCGCGAGATCTCCGGGCTTATCGTGTCGGCCCGTTTTATGGGTGAAGACAGCCGCCACGCTTTGTACGAGCTGACGCTGCGGCCCTGGTTGCATCTGGCCACGCTGAGCACCGACTGCAAGGTGTTCCAGGACATGACGCCTATCGAAGCTATCGAAGCAGTGCTATCGGACTATCGTTTTGCCACAGAAAAGCGCCTTATCGAAAACTATCCAAAGCGCGACTACCAGGTTCAATACAACGAGACCGACTTTGAATTCATCACGCGGTTGATGCAGGAGTGGGGCATCTCATACTATTTCCAGCACGGCGCTGGTGTGCACCGGCTGGTCTGGAGCGACCACAACGGCGCCTTTCAGGTGACGCAGGAGGACAAAGGTGAGAGTGCCTATCACCAGATTCCCTTTTATCCCTTGGGCCACAGACTAGATAGGGAGTACATCCACGGCTTTAGCCCGGTGGATTCGCTTACCAGCGGCAGCTATTCCTCCCGCGAATACGACTACACGCGGCCGCGCGCAACGCTGGCTGCAGGCGCGGCCGCACCGCGCAACACCGGTCATGCCGGACATGAGGTGTACCTGTGGCGCGGAGACCGGGCCCTTGGCGCGGGTGCGGTGGGTGGCAGCGACTACAGCCAGCCCAATCGCGGCGCCGACAAGGCGGCCAATCAGACCGAGCCGCAGGGACAGCATCTGGCGCGTCTGCGCATGCAGGCCCTGAGCCAAACGGGTTTGCGCGCGCAGGGTGTGGGGCATATACGCGGCATCGTGCCGGGTTGCACCTTCACCTTGACGGAGCATCCGCAGGAGAAGGCCAATGCGGAGTACATCGTGTTGGATACGCAGTTGGTGATCGAGAACGTCAGCGAGGATACGCAGCGCAATGGACTGCTGCCTGCTGTGCTGGCCTTATCGGATGCGCAGCGGCTCAGCGGCCAATGGCGCGTTGAGGTGAGTTTTACAGTGCAGCCCACTTCTGAGGCTCTGCGCCCGGTGGCCACGCAAGGCAAACCCAAGACCGGTGG
>CAISLN010000009.1 GCA_903886275.1 uncultured beta proteobacterium
CCCACCATGAGACGCTCGGCATACCCCCTTTCGCCGTGCGACAGCAACAACGCAACGCCAGAAACAAAAACCTACCGCTCCATGGACGGGAAGTTAAAAACGCCTCGCACACCCAAGCCCACGGTCCCCCTTTCGCCGTGCAACAGCAACAACGCAACGCCAGAAACCACGGTGCCATGCACGGGCAGTTGAGAGCCGCGGTTTCACTCGCAGGTGTAGGGCCCTGTTTGGATTTGCTATCCTGAGCGGCTTTTCTCAACGCCCCTGCGCAACCCCAATATGGCCACCAGTCTTTTTGCCCTTCTTGATGACATCGCCACCCTGCTCGACGATGTGGCCTTGCTGACCAAGGTGGCGGCGCAGAAGACCGCCGGTGTGCTGGGCGATGACCTGGCACTCAACGCGCAGCAGGTCAACGGCGTGGCCGCAGAGCGCGAACTGCCAGTGGTCTGGGCGGTGGGCAAGGGCTCGATGCTCAACAAGGCGATTTTGGTGCCCGCGGCCCTGGTCCTGAGCCTGACGCTGCCCTGGGTCATCACGCCGTTGCTGATGCTGGGCGGCGCCTACCTGTGCTTTGAGGGCTTTGAGAAGCTGGCGCACCGTTTTTTGCACCGCGCCGGCGATCCGGACGATTTGAGCGACGCGCTGATGCTGGCCCTGGCCGACCCCTCTGTGGATCTGGTGGCGCTGGAAAAGGACAAGATCAAGGGCGCCATCCGCACCGACTTTGTGTTGTCGGCCGAAATCATTGCCATCACCCTGGGCACGGTGCAAAACGCCAACTGGGAGACGCAGTTGGTCGTGCTGTGCGCTGTGGCCATTGCCATGACCGTGGGTGTGTACGGCTTGGTGGCCGGCATTGTGAAGATCGACGATCTGGGCCTGTACCTCAGTCGGCTGCCGCTCAAGGCAGGCTCTAGCCGCTGGAGGCAGGGCCTTGGCCTGTGGCTGCTGGCGGCAGCCCCCTGGTTGATGAAGACCCTGTCGGTGCTGGGCACCGCTGCCATGTTTTTGGTGGGTGGCGGCATTTTGTCGCATGGCCTGCCTTTTGTGCACCACGCGGCGCTGGCCGTGAGCGAGGGCTTTGCACAGGGCATGGGAGGAGCCGCCGGTCTACTGGGTACTGTGGTGTCCTTGAGTCTGGACCTGTTGGTCGGTCTGGTGGCCGGCGCGCTGGTGTTGCTGCTGGTCAGTGCCGGGCAGAAGTTGCTGCAGACCTTGCGACCTGCCCGTGGCGGGTAGCGCGGCAACTGCCTCCAAGGCGGCGCCGTCGCTGGCCACCGGCTTGGCGCTGGCGGTGCTGGGCGCGATTGCCTTTAGCGCCAAGGCCATCATCGTCAAACTGGCCTACCGCCACGGCGTGGACGCCATCACCCTGATCATGCTGCGCATGTTGTTTGCGCTGCCTTTTTTCCTGGCCATCGTCTGGTGGACCGGGCGGCCGCGCGCGGGCAAGCCGGTGCTGCCGCTGTCGCGCTCCGACCTGCTGGGTGTGCTGGGCCTGGGCTTTACCGGCTACTACCTGGCCAGCTTTTTGGACTTTGCCGGTCTGGCCTATATCAGCGCCTCGCTGGAGCGGCTCATTTTGTACCTGAACCCCACCCTGGTGCTGCTGATGGGGTGCACGCTGTATGGCCGGGCCATCAGCCGCAACCAGTGGTTGGGCATGGCGATTAGCTATGGCGGCGTGCTGCTGGTGTTTGGCCATGAGGTGAACCTGGCCGGTGCCGATGTGGCCCTGGGAGCCCTGCTGGTTTTGTTGAGCGCCGTGTCCTATGCCATTTACCTGTCGTACAGCGGCGAGTTGGTGCTGCGCCTGGGCGCCACGCGGCTGGTGGGGCTGGCGACTTCGGTGGCCTGCGTCTTGTGCATTTTGCAGTTTGTGCTGACGCGCCCCTTGAGCGCGGCCCTTGCGGTGGCGCCCGAGGTGGTCTGGCTTTCGCTGCTCAATGCCATTGGCTGTACCGTGATTCCGGTGCTGCTGGTGATGAAGGCCATAGAGCGCATAGGCGCGGGCTTGGCCTCGCAGGTGGGCATGGTGGGCCCCATGTCCACCATCACCATGGGCGTGCTGATTTTGGACGAGCCCTTTACCAGCTGGGTGGTGGCTGGCACGGTGCTGGTGTTGGCGGGCGTTTTTGTCTGCAGCCGGGCGCGCAGGACCCTGGCCTGAGCCGGGCGCCGCCTTTGCTATGCAGGCGCCTTCTGGGGTCCGCTGGAAAGGCCTATGCCAAGGATGATCAGCACAAAGGCCAGGGCGTGAAAGAGGCTGGGCGCTTCGCCCAAAAACACCGCCGACAGCAGGGCGGTGAACAGCGGCGTGAGGTTGACGAAATGCGCCGCCACATGGGGCCCGGCACGCTTCAATCCGGCACCAAAGGCTCCATAGGCCAGGATGGAGGGACCGACGGCCACATAGGCCAGCGCGGCGGCCAGCGACCAGCCCCATTGCACGGGGGCCGGCGCCAGCAAGCGTTCGCCCGTCATGAACAGCGTGGACCAGAGCAGGCCAAACGCCATCTGGGCCAGCAAAAAGGCCTTCCAGTCGGCGCGCAGAGGGGCCGACTCGGCTGGGGAATGCATCAGCATCCAGCAGTACACCGCCCAGCCTATGGAGGCTATCAGTACATAAAAGTCGCCCGGCACCAGGCGAAACTGGGCCAGCACCGCCCACTCGCCGCGGCTGAGCACCAGCAGCACCCCTGCAATCGACAATGCAGCGCCCAGCAGCTGGCGCGCGTGGATGCGTTGGCCAAAAAACAGGCGACCAATCAACAGCATCCACACCGGCGTGCTCGCACCCACCAGGGTGACGTTGATGGCCGTAGAGGTGTGCAGCGCCAGGTAGTTCAGGGCGTTGTAGCCGCTGGTGCCCAAGAGGCCCAGCACGCAAAAGCGCCGCCACTGGTGCCACAGGGGACTGCCCGGCCTGAGCACGCGCCATGCAAAGGGCAACAGAATCAAAAAGGCCAGCGTCCAGCGCAGCAGATTGAAGGCCATGGGCCCGATCAGCGCGCCCACCATGCGTCCCACCACCGCATTGCCGGCCCAGAGCAGCGGCGCCAAGGTGAGGAAGAAAAACGCGGAGGGACTGAGGCGATGCTGCATGGCGGCCACTGTACTCGGCTATGCGGACGCGGCTGCGCGTAAAGCGGCGTTTCGTGGCACGATGGCGACGCGCTGCCCGCAAGGCCTGCGGCACTGCGCAAGCCCAACCGATTTCCCAAGAGACTCCCATGACGCAAACCACTTCCCGTGCCATCCACATCAGCCAGCATGGCGGCCCCGAACAACTGACCCTGGTGAATGTCACCGTGGGCGAGCCCGGCCCCGGCGAAATCCGCATCCGCCACAAGGCCGTGGGCCTGAACTTCATCGATGTCTACCAGCGCAGTGGCCTCTACCCCATGAACCTGCCGGTGCAGTTGGGCATGGAAGCCTCGGGTGTGGTCGAGGCGGTGGGCGAGGGCGTCACGCATCTGAAGGTGGGCGACCGCGCGGCCTACGCCAGCCAGCCTCCAGGGAGCTACTGCGAACTGCGCGTGATGCCGGCCAAGTGCGTCTGCCAACTGCCCGACGGCATTGATTTCGATACCGGCGCGGCCATGATGCTTAAGGGCCTGACGGCCCAGTACCTGTTGCGCCGCACCCTGCCCCAGGGCGGCTTGAATCCCGGGGACTTTGTGCTGTTCCATGCCGCTGCCGGTGGTGTGGGCCTGATTGCCTGCCAGTGGGCCAAAGCCCTGGGCCTGCAGCTGATTGGCACGGCCGGCTCGGACGCCAAATGCGCCCTGGCCAAGGAACATGGCGCAGCCCATGTCATCAACTATGCGACAGAAGACTTCCAGGCCCGGGTGAAGGAAATCACCGGTGGCAAGGGCGTGAAGGTGGTGTATGACTCGGTGGGCAAAGACACCTGGGACAAGTCGCTGGACTGCCTGGCACCCTTTGGCCTGATGGCCAGCTTTGGCAATGCCTCGGGCCCGGTGGCGCCGTTTGCGCCCGGCACTCTGGGAGCCAAGGGTTCGATTTATGTGACGCGCCAGACCCTGTTCACCCACATTGCTACGCGCGAGAGCACGCAGGCCATGGCGGACGAGCTGTTTGCCGTGGTGCTGTCGGGCGCCGTCAAGATCCGCATTGACCAGCGCTTCAAGCTCGAAGATGTGCAGGCGGCGCACCGTGCGTTGGAAGCGCGCCAGACGACTGGCTGCACGATTCTGACCTTGTAAGGTTATTGCTTGCGGGGCTACAAAAGCCCCGCATGGAAAAACTTAGCCAAGCAGCCAGGTATCGAAGTATCTAAATATCCAAACACCCTATCCTGCGGAACAGCACAAGTCCGCAAGAGGCGAAGGACGAGCCCGCCAGTTCCTAGAACAGGAAACCGGTGGACAGCACCTGCTCACTCATCCAAATCGTCTGGTCTGCCGAGCCCTGGTAAACCGGTACACCCGTGAGCGCACCGTAGGCAATCTTTTGCGTGAGTTCGAGGAATATGGTTTTGTAGACCGTGTAGCGCAGTCCCACTTCTACACCGGCCGTCCAGCCATTGATCTGCCACCAGTCGCCCTTGGAGAAGCAGCAGATGTTCTGGTTCTTGGGGCCCACCTGGTTTTCATTGCCAAAAATCGTGTTGTCGGCATGGGGCAGCAATATGCCGGCGCCGACGCGGCTGATCAATTCCAGATCGCCCGGCTTATGGACCGGGCCCGCCAGATGGTTCAGCCAGACGGCATTGACCATGAGGTGGTTCAGGCCGTTGTGCAGGGCGTAATTGAAATTTTGCTTGTCTAGCACCTGGTTCTGGTTGTAGGGCTGACCGGCTTTCGTTCCGCTGACCTGGACCGTTTGACCGAAGTCGGTGTTGTATTTGCTGTGGTCCAGGGAAAATTCGATAGCGAAGGTTTTCTCCGGGTTCATGAACTTGCCAATCCGCACATTCTCTTGTGGGTTGGTGAAGTCCAGACCAAACAAAGAGGTCACCGTATCTTGCACGCTGGAAGGGAAGTCGCTGGCTGCCGCTTGGTGCACCGTAAAGTCATTGCCCTGGCTTGGCTGGGATACATGGATATCGGAGGGTGCGTACTGCTGGCGGCTATAGCCCCATGAAAAATACCAGTTGTTTTCTTCGCTCAGGGCACGCTCCAAACTCGCCTTGGTGGAGATTGCTGGCGTGGGGTTTGCAGCGGCTGTTTCCGTCACGGCTTGGGCCCTAACCACCGAGTAAGGTGCCAGAGCCAATAGCGCAGCGGCCAGGAAGTGTTTTGTATAGGATTTGTGCATGGGGGGTCCAAGAAGGCAATGAAATTGCTTGATGCTGCCGAAGCGGGATTCCGCTAGAGGGCCCATTCGATAGCCATTGGGCGCTGGGGCAACACAATCGATTTTTATTTTACAGCAAGGCCCTCTGAAGAAATCCGCATGCCGGCCCTGCAGGGTTACCGCTACCGGCCTGGCACGCCGCTCAGGAAATGCGCGGTGGGTTGGCGTGAAGCTGTGGAATAACGGAATTAAAAAAGCCCGCTGATGCGGGCTTGGTGCGTGCAGGCTGAATCAATTACTTGATCAGAAACTCGCTTTTTTCTCTGCCTTGCAGCCACTTGGGTGCCAAGCCACGGCCAGACCATTCTTTGCCGGACACGGGGTCGCGGTATTTGGCTGCGACCTTATTGCCTTCGGTCTTTACCTTCTTGGCGCCACGGGAGGCTCCGAAGATATCTTCTTGGGTCAGGCCAAAGGTGGAAATCAGGACCTTGACTTGGTTAATGGCGTCAGCCAGTTCAGTCTGGCGCGTTTCCTGAATGAGTTTTTCCAACGACTCTTTTTGCGCAATTAGTTCTTGTAAGGTTGCCATATTCACTATCTGTAAAATTATTGAATTTAAAGTTCGCGCATGATGCGCAGTGCCTATCCTACTCTCAATATGCGGATTTCGCTTTTGTGTGTGCTTTAAAGTTATTGTAAAAGTACGATACAGGGGATTTGAATACCTATCCTATTCATTAACGCCCGCGTCGCACCCTGAGCAGCTCGTCCAAAATCAGGCATGCCGCACCCAAGGTGATGGCGCTATCGGCCAGATTAAAAGCGGGAAAGTGGTAGCCGTGGCTATGGAAGTCCAGAAAATCCACCACATAGCCATACAGTATCCGGTCTATCACATTGCCCAATGCGCCACCGAGCACACAGGCCATGGCAAAGCAAAACAGGCGCTGGCCGGGGTGGGACTTGATCATCCAGATGATGACAGCCGCAGCGACCAGACCCAAGCCGGTGAAGAACCAGCGCTGCCAACCGGAGGCTCCGGCCAGAAACGAGAAGGCCGCGCCGCTGTTATGGGCCCGCACCATGTTGAAGAAGCTGGTGACATAGCTGCTGTCGCCCAGGTGGTAATAGCCCACCACCAGCACCTTGGTGAACTGGTCCATCAGCACCAAGATGAAGGCCAGGCCCAGCCACGGCAGCATGCCACCCGACCTCTGCAGCCCCATGCCGCCGGATTTTCTGGAAGCGCGGGCCATCATGCGAATACTCTCACTTCACCCGCGCCATACAGGTTGCCCGCACAGCGAGCGCAAAGGGTGGGGTGTTCGGCCACAGCGCCCACATCCAGGCAGTAATGCCAGCAGCGCTCGCACTTGGTGGCGCTTGATGCATTCACCGCAATCGCCTGCACATCGGCTGCCACCAGGGTCACGGCGGAGGTGATGAACACATACTTCAGGTCGGCACCCAAACTCGACAGCAGGGCGTGGTCTGCCGGGTTGACGGTCAACGTCACTTCGGCCTGTAGCGACGCACCCACCTGGCCGGCCGCGCGCAGGACTTCGATGTCCTTGTTCACCGCTTCACGCAGTGCGCGTATGCGCGACCACTTGGCCAGCAAGGCCTCGTTTGCGGCGGGCAACTCTGCATAGGTTTCTAGGAAGATGGTCTGGTCGGCCGTGACCTTGCCGGTGGCACCCAGCACGCTCCAGGCCTCTTCGGCGGTAAAGCTCAGGAAGGGCGCCATCCAGCGCAGCATGGCCTGGGTGATTTGCCACAGCGCGGTCTGGGCCGAGCGGCGCGCCAGCGAATTCGCGGCCGTCGTATAGAGCCGGTCTTTGAGGATGTCGAGATAAAAGGCGCCCAGGTCTTCGCTGCAATAGATCTGCAGCTTGGAGACCACCGGGTGGAACTCGTACACGTTGTAGTGCGTGAGGATGTCTTCCTGCAATTGCGACAGGCGGCTCAGGGCATAGCGGTCGATTTCTAGCAGCTGCTCTGGGGCGACGGTGTCGGTGGCCGGGTCAAAGTCGCTGACATTGGCCATCAGGAACTTCAAGGTGTTGCGTACGCGGCGATACGTGTCCACCACGCGGGCCAGAATTTTTTCGTCGATGTTCAGGTCGCCCGAGTAGTCGGTGGAGGCCACCCACAGGCGCACGATTTCGGCGCCCAGCTTGTCGCTGACCGTTTGCGGCTCCACCGTGTTGCCCAGGCTCTTGCTCATCTTGCGGCCCTGGCCGTCGGTGGCAAAGCCGTGCGTCAACAGGCCCTTGTAGGGGGCGCGGTCATACAGGGCGCAGCCCAGTAAGAGCGAGCTGTGGAACCAGCCTCGGTGCTGGTCATGGCCTTCGAGGTACAGGTCCGCTTCTGGGCCTTCTGCATGGAAGGGCGCTCGTCCGTACGCATCTTTGTGGCTGCCGCGCAGCACATGCTGGAAGGTCGAGCCACTGTCAAACCAGACCTCTAGGATGTCGGTGCTCTTGGTGTAGTCGGGCGCGTCCGCCGCACCCAGAATTTCTTCGGTGCTGACACGGCTCCAGGCCTCGATGCCGCCTTGCTCAACGATGGTCGCGGCCTGGTCCAGGATCTCCATGGTGCGTGGGTGCAGCTCACCCGAATCCTTGTGTAAAAAGAAGGGCACGGGCACGCCCCAGCTGCGCTGGCGACTGATGCACCAGTCGGGCCGATTCGCGATCATGTCGCGCAGCCGGGTCTTGCCGTTCTCGGGGTAGAAGCGGGTCTGCTCGATCGCGTCCAATGCCAACTGACGCAAGGTCTTGGGTGCCTTGTCGCTGGTGAATACGCCCTCGCCCTCGTCCATGCGGATAAACCACTGGGCGGCGGCGCGGTAGATCACCGGCGTCTTGTGGCGCCAGCAATGGGGGTAGCTGTGGGTGATGGGGTTGGTGGCCATGAGGCGATCACTCTCTGCCAGCACTTCGAGGATGCGGGCGCAGGCCTTCCAGATGTGCATGCCACCAAACAGCGGCAGCTCGGCGGCATAGGCGCCGTTGCCCTGCACCGGGTTCAGGATGTCGTCGTACTTCATGCCGTGGGCCACGCAGCTGTTGAAGTCATCCACGCCATAGGCAGGTGCCGAGTGCACGATGCCGGTGCCGTCACTGTCGCTCACATAGTCGGCCAGGTACAGGGGCGACAGGCGTTTGTAGCTGTATTCGCCTTCGTCTTCACCCAGGTCATAAAGCGGGTGGCGAAACACCAGGCCGCGCAGGGCTTCGCCACGGGCGGTGGCGATGATGCTGCCGGTCAGGCTGTAGCGCTCCAGCGCCTTGTCCACCAAATTGGCACCCAGCAGCAGCAGGCCGCGCGGCGTGTCCACCAGGGCGTATTCCAGCTCCGGGTGCGCATTCAAGGCCTGGTTGGCGGGGATGGTCCAGGCGGTGGTGGTCCAGATCACCGCAAAGGCTTTTTTGGACTCGGGCAGGGCGGAGAGGCCAAAGGCTTTTGCCAAAGCAGCCGCGTCATTGGCCTCAAAGGCCACATCCAGCGTGTCGCTCTTTTTGTCGGCGTATTCGATCTCGAACTCGGCCAGGCTCGATCCGCAGTCAAAGCACCAGTACACGGGCTTCAGACCACGGTAGACAAAGCCGCGCTCGATCACGCGCTTGAAGGCGCGGATTTCGCCCGCCTCGTTGGCCGGGTCCATGGTGCGGTAGGGCCGCTCCCAGTCGCCCAAAACGCCAAGGCGCTTGAAGTCTTCGCGCTGCTGGTTGATTTGCTCGGTGGCAAAGGCGCGGCTCTTGGCCTGCATGTCGTCTCTGGAGAGCTTGCGGCCATGCAGTTTTTCGATGGCGTTCTCAATCGGCAGGCCGTGGCAATCCCAGCCGGGGATGTATTGCGCGTCGAACCCTGCGAGCTGCTTGGACTTGACGATCATGTCCTTCAAGACCTTGTTCAAGGCGTGGCCGATGTGCAGCTTGCCATTGGCATAGGGCGGGCCGTCATGCAACACAAACAGAGGTGCGCCCTCTCTGGCATCGCGCAGCTTTTTGTAAATGCCTTGGTCGCTCCAGGCCTTTGCCCAGGCGGGTTCGCGCTTGGGCAAATCGCCGCGCATCGGGAAGGCGGTATCGGGCAGGTTCAGGGTGCTGCGGTAATCAACTTTTTCGGACATGGCGAATTCTCAGGTAGGGGCGCTTGGCAGTGGAGGGGGCAGGGCGCTGCTGCCGGGTGGGTTCGGTAGACGCGGGGCCAGGTGCGTCGAGAGGCCCCGTTAAATTCGGCGCTCTAACCAGGCACGCGCGTCATCGCAGTCGCGGTGTATGCCCTGGGTCAGGGCGTCCAGACTGTCGTATTTGAGCTCGTCGTGCAGTTTGTGTAAGAGTTCCACCCGGATGATTTTACCGTAGGCACCCTCGGCCCCTAGCGCGTCGGGCCAGTCCAGGCAATGGGTCTCCAGCAGCACCCGGCCACCGTTCACATCATTGGGGTCTATCGAGGGGCGCACACCGAGGTTGGCCACGCCGCGCAGGGGCTTCTCGGCCAGTCCATGCACCAGCACCACAAAGATGCCGCTGGCGGCAGGATTCCAGTGGGCAAAGCGCAGGTTCAGGGTTTTGAAACCGAGGGTGCGGCCGAGCTTGCGGCCATGCACCACATGGCCAGAGATGCAATAGGGCCGGCCCAGCAGGCGCGCGGCGTCTTGCATGCGGCCCTCGCCCAGGGCCTGGCGCACGGCGGAGCTGGAGACGCGCAGGCCGTGTGCCGTGTCGCTGGCGCGCCGGGTCGCATGCTCAGCGCTCTGGGCCGCCTCTGGCTGCTGCACGTGGCGGTAGGAAATTTCGTAGCTGTTCATGCGCGCCACATCAAAGCCCAGCAAGTCGCCCGCCGCGTCCAGGGTCGCATAGTCGCCAGCGCGCTTGGAGCCAAAGCGGAAATCGTCGCCCACCAGCACATAGCGCACACCCAGACCGCTCACCAGCACGTCCTGGATAAAGGCCTGGGGCGACAGGCCTGCGAGTCCCGCGTCAAAGGGCAGGACGATGGTCTGGTCTACGCCACAGGTAGCCAGGTCTTCGAGCTTGTCGCGCAGGGTTCCCACGCGGGCCGGC
This sequence comes from uncultured beta proteobacterium, assembly GCA_903886275.1. Classification (GTDB taxonomy): domain Bacteria; phylum Pseudomonadota; class Gammaproteobacteria; order Burkholderiales; family Burkholderiaceae_C; genus Allorhodoferax. The sequence continues at coordinate 10,344 of CAISLN010000009.1, forward strand.
GCCAGGTCGCTCTGGTGGTAGAGGGCTGCGAAAAAGTCGCGCGGGTGGGGCTCAAAGGTGAGCACGCAACTGGCCACGCCACGCTGCGCCGCCTCGCCGCGCAAGAGCGAGAGCATGGCCTGGTGGCCACGGTGCACGCCGTCAAAGTTGCCAATCGTGAGGGCGCAGGCTGTGGCCACGCCGGGGTGCTTGAAGCCGCGAAAAACCTTCATGGATTTGTTGTCTTTTTGAGAGTAGGCGATGCTGGCACGCACTGCTGGTGAAGCGAAGTAGTCATTGAAACCCTGTATATTGTCACCGAGCGCCGAACCCCTTTCGTTGGGGGCCTGGCGCATCAGGCATTTGCAGTCCGTGTTGGTGGTTTTAGTAACCGTTGATGGAGGTCTTGAGTGAAAGTCTTGAAGTTGTCAGCCCAGGGGCTACCGCAGTCCTGGATCTCGCTGGAGCAGGCGGTGATCCACTATGCCTCTGACGAAGTGCGCTGGGAGTCGGGTGGGGAGGTCGCGGTGTTTCACGGTGGCCACAATGCGCGCACCGGGCTGCAGTCCGTTATCCGCGTCAACAGCATCATTGGCACGCGCGGTGTGTCCAATATCAACCCCTTCTCTATGCGTCCGGGCCTGAGCAACAGCAAGCTGTTTGTGCGCGACCGCAATGTCTGCGCCTATTGCGGCGGCCATTTTTATGAGGGCGACCTGACGCGCGAGCACATCATCCCGTTTGCGCAACAGGGCATAGACACTTGGATGAACGTGGTCACCGCTTGCCGGCCCTGCAACCACCGCAAGAGCAGTCGCACGCCCGAGCAGGCCCACATGCCACTGCTCTACACCCCCTATGTGCCCAGCCTGTGGGAAGACTTTATTTTGCGCAACCGCCGCATCCTGTCCGACCAGATGGAGTTCTTGATGGCCCATGTGCCGAGGTCGTCGCGGCTGCTGGCCTGATATTTTGCATTTGCTGTAGCCAGGCGCACAGTCTGGGTATTGGCGATTTTTTTCAGAGCGCGGATCGCCATTCACAAGGAGTGCATCCGACCATGTCATCCCCCCATCCTTTTTTCCGCCACCGCCGTGCCCTGTTGTCAGCGGGCATGCTGCTTCCCCTGTCCTGCTGGGTCCTCCCCGGTCAGGCAGCAACGCACACCCCATTGCAGCCCATGCTGGCCAAGCCCTGGCAGGCCACGCTCCACCCGGCAGACTTTTTGGTCAGCGAAAAGCTCGACGGAGTGCGCGCCCTGTGGGACGGCAATACCCTGCGCTTTCGCAGCGGCAGACCCATCGCGGCGCCCGCCTGGTTTTTGGCCGGCTTGCCCCAGGCGAAGCTCGATGGCGAGTTGTGGTTGGGGCGGCGCAGCTTTGATGCGCTGTCCGCCGTGGTGCGCAAGGAGCTTGCTGTGGATGGCGAGTGGCGCAGCCTGGTCTACTGGGTTTTCGATTTGCCGGGAGATGCGGGCCGCTTTGCCGAGCGCGCCTTGCGCCTGTCCGAACTGGTGGAGGCCTCGCAGCAGCCCTGGCTGCAGGCCGTGAGCCAAACCAGGGTTGCTGACGCGGCCGCCTTGCAGCTGCGCCTGAACGAGGTGGTGGAAGCCGGCGGCGAAGGCCTGGTGCTGCACCGCGCCGATGCCCTGTGGGCGCCGGGTCGCAGCGACGCCCTGCGCAAGCTCAAAGCCGTGCCCGACGAGGAGGGGCTGGTGTTGGCACATATTGCCGGACGCGGCAAATACCAGGGCCGCATGGGCGCGCTGCTGCTGCAGACGCCCGAGGGCCAGCGCTTTGCCCTGGGCAGCGGCTTTAGCGACGCCCTGCGTGCCAACCCGCCGCCGGTGGGCGCCCTGGTCAGCTACCGCTACCGCGATCGCACCGCAACCGGCCTGCCCAGGTTCGCCAGTTTCCTGCGGGTCAGGCAGGCAGAGTAGCTGGGGTGCGGCAGCGCCGGTCAGGCGCTGATCTCGATGGAGGGCGCGCCTTCATCAACGAGTGCGGCATGAATGGCGTCGCGGTTATCCAGCAGCAGCTTCATTGCAGTTTCAGTGACGCAACCGAATGCTCTCTGTTTGCTGCGAAAGCCAAGACGGCCAGTATGTCTTCGGCTTCGAGTTCCGGAAAGTCACCCAGTATTTCTGCATGTGTCATGCCTTCAGACAGCATGGAAAGTACGTCGTATACCGTGATGCGCAGACCCCGCACGCAAGGGCGCCCGCCGCGTTTTCCCGGTTCTAAAGTGATACGTTCCATGGGGCGTGACAAAATCCCCGCACATGAAAAACATTGTCATCCTGATTTCTGGCGGCGGCTCCAATATGGCCGCCTTGGTGCGCGCGGCCTCGCGTGAGAACTGGGCCAAGCGCTACGGCGCAAGAATTGCGGCCGTCATCAGCAATAAGGCCGATGCCAAGGGGCTCGAATTTGCCCGCAGCCAGGGCATTGCCACCGAGCTGCTGGACCACAGGGCCTATGCCAGCCGCGAGGCCTTTGATGCGGCCCTCGCCGATCTGATTGGCGGGTACGACAGTCCGGGGCAACCGGCGCTGGTGGTGCTGGCTGGTTTTATGCGCATCCTCACCCCCGCCTTTGTGGAGCGCTTTGCCGGGCGCCTGACCAATATCCACCCCTCGCTGTTGCCGTCCTTTACCGGCCTGCACACGCACCAGCGCGCTATTGCGGCGGGCTGCAAATTTGCTGGCGCGACCGTGCACCTGGTGACAGCCGAGCTGGACCATGGGCCCATCCTGGATCAGGCGGTGGTGCCGGTGCTGCAGGGCGACACCGAAGACAGTCTAGCAGCGCGTGTGCTGACCCAGGAGCATCTGATGTACCCGCGCGCTATTGCGCGGCTGCTGCAGGGCGGTTGATCGTTGCGGCTCAGCCGGCCTAGTCGTCGGCCACTTTGGCAAAGCGCGGCTGGCGCAGGCCCTTGAACGCAATCTCTTCTTGGAACATGGCGGCGGGTCGCACCCAAAGACCACGCTCGCCATAGAGCGCGCGGTACAGCGTCATAGGCTCCAAGGTCTCGCTGTGGCGCACGGTGTCTACCACTTCATACAAATTGCCCTTGTAATGGCGGTACAAACCCGGTGGGGTGGTGGTCAGTGGGGGAAGGTTGTCGTTGCTCATTGGCTAATACCTGTGTGCATCACACGGTGGTTCTCGTTTGCGTGGGGCGAGCCGATACGCGCGCATGGGACAATACCCGGTTATGCACCCAAAAGCCTTATTGGATGCCTGCGCCGAACTGGTCAGGCTCTCTCTCAAATTCGACCACCCGGCTGACGCCATTGTGGCCCGTTTCTTTCGCGACAACCGTGGCCTGGGGCCGCGCGAGCGCGCCACCATGGCCGAGACGGTATACACCGTGCTGCGCAAGAAGCAGTTGTTCGACCACCTCGCGCCTTCGGGCAGCGGGCCCAAGGAACGCCGCCTGGCGATCCTGGGCTTTTACGGCCCTGGCGACTTTCTGCGCAGCGCGCTGACCGACCAGGAAACCCGTTGGCTGGACCAATGCGAAAAGGTGGACCCGGCCGATCTGATGGAGCGCCATCGCCACAACCTGCCCGATTGGCTGGTGCAGCCGCTCAAGGACCAACTGGGAACCGGCTTCTGGCCCCTGGTGGAAAGCCTGAACAAGGGCGCCGGCCTGGACCTGCGCGTCAACGACTTCAAGGCCAAGCGCTCCGATGTGCAAAAAGAGCTGGCCAAGGCCGGCATCAAGGCCTTGCCCACGCCCTATTCGCCCTGGGGTCTGCGCATCTCCGGGCGCCCGGCGCTCAACAAGATGGAGGCCTTCACGCGCGGTGACTTCGAGGTGCAGGACGAAGGCTCGCAGCTGCTGGCCATGCTGGTCGATGCCAAGCGCAGCGAGATGGTGGTGGACTTTTGCGCCGGCGCCGGTGGCAAGACCCTGGCACTGGGCGCTGCCATGCGCAGCACCGGGCGCCTGTACGCCTTTGATACCTCGGCGCACCGGCTCGACTCCTTCAAGCCGCGCCAGGCGCGCAGTGGCCTCTCAAACGTGCATCCGGCAGCGATTTCCCATGAGCGCGACGAGCGCGTCAAGCGCCTGTCGGGCAAGATCGACCGCGTGCTGGTGGATGCACCCTGTACCGGTCTGGGCACGCTGCGGCGCAACCCCGACCTGAAGTGGCGCCAGACCATGCAGTCGGTCGAAGAAATGGCCGTCAAGCAAGCCTCCATTTTGCAAAGCGCCTCGCGCCTGCTGAAGTCTGGCGGGCGTCTGGTCTATGCCACCTGCAGCGTGTTGCCGCAGGAAAACGAGGCCATTGCCGAAGCCTTTAGCGCCGCCAACCCTGACTTTGTGGCATTGCCTGTGGGCGAGGTGCTCACCGGCTTGAAGGTGGCTGACGCCGCCAGACTGTGCAGCGGCGGCGAAGACGGGCAGTTGTATTTGCGCTTGTGGCCCCATATGCATGAGACCGACGGTTTCTTTGCTGCCGTCTGGCAGCGCAAGTAGGGCAGGGAAAACGCTGCCAAGTCGGCCTGTTCCTGGCACCTAAAATAGCGCTGCACATCGTTGGGTGGGGCGCCTGTCCCACCGCTCTTATTCCTACATAAATTGGTATTTCTATGTTGTTACCTGACTGGACCCTGTTGAACGCAGCAATCGAATGGTTGGCCCATGGTGCCTTGAGTTTGAGCTGGTGGCAGATCCTGCTGTTTGCCCTGGCGGTGACGCACATCACCATGATCAGCGTGACGGTGTTTTTGCACCGCCACCAGGCGCACCGGGCGCTGGACCTGCACCCCATTGCCTCGCATTTCTTTCGCTTCTGGTTGTGGCTGACCACCGGGCAGGTGACCAAGGAATGGGCCTCCATCCACCGCAAGCACCACGCCAAGTGCGAGCAGCCCGACGACCCGCACAGCCCCCATGTCTACGGCATCAAGACCGTGCTCCTGCGCGGCGCCGAGCTCTACCGCGCCGAGTCCATGAACCGTGAAACCATGGCCCGCTATGGCCACGGCACACCCAACGACTGGCTGGAGCGCAACCTGTACACGCGTTTTTCCTGGCAGGGTGTGGGCCTGATGCTCATCATCGACCTGAGCCTGTTTGGCGCTGCGGGTCTGTCGGTCTGGGCCTTGCAAATGGCCTGGACGCCCATCATGGCGGCCGGCATCATCAATGGCGCCGGCCACTACTGGGGTTATCGCAATTTCGAAGCGCCCGACGCCAGCACCAACATCAGCCCCTGGGGCATCTTGATTGCGGGCGAAGAGCTGCACAACAACCACCACACCTATCCCACCTCGGCCAAGCTGTCGGTCAAGCCCTATGAGTTCGATATTGGCTGGATGTATATCCGCCTGATGCAGATGGCCGGTCTGGCAAGGGTCAAGAAGACACCGCCCAAGGCTGCCTATGGCGACATCCGCCCGGTGGCCGACGAGAAGACCTTGGAGGCCCTGATTGCCAACCGCTACGAAATCATGGCGAGTTACGCCAAGGGTGTGCGCCAGGCCGCACGCGAAGAGTTTGAGGCCGTGAAAACGCGCAGCCTTGACGCCGCCGTCATCAAGGCCGCGCGCCGCTGGACGCACCGCGACCAGGAAAAGGTGCCGGCCTTGATGATCCCGGTGCTGGCCAAGGTGTTGGCTGCCTCGCCGGTGCTCGACAAGCTGGTGACCATGCGCGAGGAGTTGCGCCAGATGTGGCTGAGCACCCATGTGTCGCGCGACCAACTGGCGCTGGACCTGCAGGCCTGGTGCCACCGCGCCGAGGAGAGTGGCATCGCCACGCTGCGCGACTTCTCACTGCGGCTAAGGGCGGCGCGCGTTTAAGTCACTGCTAACGCAACACAGCCCGCGCAAGCGGGCTTTTTTGTATGCGCCGCAGCTGTGGTGCAGCGTCTGAACGGGCGGGGTTGAAGCGGCTTCAGTGATCTTTGCATTTCTGTGGTGCATACGCTTAAATATTGCGCAGAGCCGTGGCCGGGTTGGCCTTGGCCTATAACTGCAGGACAAGGAGTACGCAATGAACGCAATAGCGCGACGTGGGAACTGGTTTGATGATTTGTTCAATGAAATGGCCTCTGGCTACTATGTCCGTCCGCTGCATGGCGACCCTCTGCCAAGCCCTGGGAAGATCAAGTTGGATGTGAAGGACAGCGACGCTGCCTTTCTAGTGCATGCGGAGGTGCCCGGTGTGCGCAAGGAGGACATTCATGTGTCGGTGGACGGCAATGTGGTGACGGTGCGCGCCGAGGTCCGGCAGGAGGATAAATCTGGCAGCGATGAAAAGTTGTTGCGCAGTGAGCGTTATTACGGCGCGGTCGCACGCAGCCTTCAGTTGCCAGTGGATGTCGATTCCGCCAAGTCCAAGGCCAAATACGAGAACGGGGTGCTCACCCTCACCCTGCCCAAGAAGCAGATTTCGGGTGGCACCCAAACCCTGAAGATCGAATAGCCTCTGATGGGCCGACAGCAACTGCCCCTTCGTTCGGGCGGGCGACGTGGTATAGCCACTGGCCTCATGGTGGGCCACCACAAATCGACCAGTGACTACACCCCATCGCCCGCCGGTGATGGCTTAGCGGTGTACTGCAATACCGAATGCAATCCGTGACACCACCACCAGACGCAAAAAAGCCCGCCTAAGCGGGCCTTCTTGTGAGCGAAGCAGAAGAATTACTTCAGCTTCATTTCTTTGTAGTCCACATGCTTGCGAGCCTTGGGATCAAATTTCTTGATCAGCATCTTCTCGGGCATGGTTTTCTTGTTCTTGCTGGTGGTGTAGAAGTGACCGGTTCCAGCTGTAGATTCAAGCTTGATTTTTTCGCGTCCGCCTTTGGTTGCCATGGTGCTGCTCCTTACGCTTGGCCACGTGCGCGCAGATCTGCGAGCACAACATCGATACCGTTCTTGTCGATTAGACGCAAACCGGCGTTGGAAATACGCAGACGGATCCAGCGATTTTCAGTCTCGACCCAGAAACGGCGGTATTGCAGATTCGGCAGGAACCGGCGTTTGGTTTTGTTGTTGGCGTGGGAAACATTGTTTCCGACCATCGGGCCTTTACCCGTTACTTCGCATACGCGTGCCATGAGGACACTCCGATATAGACGGCTATCACTGACGATCAAAAAGATTTTGCGGATGCAAAACTGCCTGATCTCGCTTTAGCCTCACCTCGCCAAGAAAAAGGGTGGCGGTAACCCTGATGCTGTTTCCAGCAAAGCCGCAGATTATAGCCTGACGGCGCAGCGGGCCTTTTGCAGCCCGCTGTGTGCCTATTCTTGTTCTAAAAAGCGTTGTGCGTCCAGGGCCGCCATGCAGCCGGTGCCGGCGCTGGTGATGGCCTGGCGGTAGACATGGTCGGCCACATCGCCGGCGGCAAACACGCCGGGCACGCTGGTCATGGTGGCAAAGCCGTTCAAGCCGCCCTTGGTCACCAAATAGCCGTTGTTCATCTCCAGCTGGCCATTGAAGATGTCGGAGTTGGGCGCGTGGCCAATGGCGATAAAGCAGCCCTTGAGCGTGAGCTCTTCGGTGCTGCCGTTTACCGTGCTTTTCAAGCGGATGCCGGTTACGCCCGACGCATCGCCCAGCACTTCATCGAGTGTGACAAAGGTCTTGAGCTCAATCTTGCCGGCAGCCACCTTGGCCATCAGCTTGTCGATCAGGATCGCTTCGGCCTTGAACTTGTCGCGGCGGTGCACCAGGTAAACCTTCTTGGCGATGTTGGACAGGTACAGCGCCTCTTCCACGGCGGTGTTGCCGCCGCCCACCACGCAGCAGACCTCTTCGCGGTAGAAAAAGCCGTCGCAGGTGGCGCAGCCGGAGACGCCGCGACCCATGAAGGCGGTCTCAGACGGAAGCCCTAAGTACTTGGCGGAGGCGCCGGTGGCCAGGATCAGGCTGTCGCAGGTGTAAGTGTCCGTATCACCCTTCAGGGTAAACGGGCGCTGGCTCAGGTCCACGGTGTGGATGTGGTCAAACACAATGTCGGTCTTGAAGCGCTCGGCATGGTCCAAAAAGCGCTGCATCAGCTCCGGGCCCTGCACGCCGTTCACATCAGCCGGCCAGTTGTCCACCTCGGTGGTGGTCATGAGTTGGCCGCCCTGGGCGATGCCGGTGACCAGCATGGGGCTTAAGTTGGCGCGGGCGGCGTAAATGGCGGCGGTGTAGCCGGCGGGGCCGGAGCCCAGAATCAGGACCTTGGCGTGTTTGGATGCGGACATGGGATGCTTTCAGAGAAGGGGGCAGGGGGCTGGGCAAGTGTGTTTGCGGCCCAAGCGCGCCATTGTAAATACCTGCGCTTTGGCCCCGGAGCTAGGCAGGATATGAAATGGGTGGCTTGGGTTAAGCTTGCAGGCACTGGTTTTTTCAAATGACTTATTCGCTTCATACGCTTCAATCTTCCGCGCGGCGGCCCGCGTCCGCGCCGACTGGCCTGGCCCGCTTCGCCAACGAAATGGTGCTGGTTGCCGGTTTTGTGGCGCTCGCCATCTGGCTGATCGCCATGCTGAGCTATTCGCCCCAGGATGCGGCCTGGTCCAGTTCCGGTACCGGTGCCGGCTTGATCAACAGGGCCGGGCGCCTGGGTGCCTGGATCGCCGACATGAGCTATTTTTTGCTGGGCTTTTCGGTCTGGTGGTGCCTGGCCGTGGCCTTTCGCCAGTGGCTGTCTCTGCTGGCGCAGCGCCTGCGCGGTGATGGCCTGCCACCTGAGGCGGTGCACGCGGGAGCGCCCACGCCCCTGCAGGAACACCGCTGGGCCTTTTGGTTGGGCTTGGGCCTGCTGCTGTACGGCAGTGCCACTCTGGAATGGAGTCGCATGTACCGTTTTGAAGCCTGGCTGCCGGGCCACAGTGGCGGCGTGGTGGGCTATGTGCTGGGCCTGTGGAGTGTGCGCTGGCTGGGCTTTGCGGGCTCTGGCTTGGTCGCCGTGGCGCTGGGCTTGGTGGGCTGTTCCCTGGTGTTTCGTTTTTCTTGGATGCAGGTGGCAGAACGTTTGGGCGCCTGGATCTATTCCTTTATCGAGCAGCAGCGCGAAAAGCGCGAGCTGGCGCAGGACATGGAGATCGGCCAGCAGGCCATGCGCGAACGCGAGGAAGTGGTGTTGGAGGAGCGCGAGGAAATTGTGGCGCACTATGTGGCGCCGGTGATCGTCGAGCCGGTGTTGCCCGTCGCATTGCCGATCAGCACCCGCGTGGCCAAGGAGCGCCAGAAGCCTCTGTTTACCGACCTGCCCGACAGCAAGCTGCCCCAGGTGGCCCTGCTGGACGCGGCTCTGCTGCGCCAAGAAACGGTGTCGCCCGATACCCTGGAGATGACCAGCCGCATGATTGAGAAGCGGCTCAAGGACTTTGGTGTCGAGGCCCGCGTGGTGCTGGCCCAGCCCGGACCTGTGATCACCCGCTACGAGATTGAGCCGGCTACTGGCGTCAAGGGCTCGCAAATTGTGGGGCTGGCCAAGGACCTGGCGCGCTCTTTAAGCCTGGTGTCTATCCGTGTGGTGGAAACCATTCCGGGCAAAAACTACATGGCCCTGGAGCTGCCCAATGCCAAGCGCCAGAGCATCCGCCTGGCCGAGATTCTGGGCTCGCAGGTCTACAACGAAGCCAAGTCCCTGCTCACCATGGGCCTGGGCAAAGACATCATCGGCAACCCCATCGTGGCCGACCTGGCCAAGATGCCGCATGTGCTGGTGGCTGGCACCACCGGCTCGGGCAAGTCGGTGGGTATCAATGCGATGATTCTGAGCCTGCTCTACAAGGCCGAGGCGCGCGATGTGCGCATGTTGATGATCGACCCCAAGATGCTGGAAATGTCGGTCTACGAAGGCATTCCGCACCTGCTGTGCCCGGTGGTGACCGACATGAAGCAGGCTGCCAATGGCCTGAACTGGTGCGTGATGGAGATGGAGCGGCGCTACAAGTTGCTGAGCAAAATGGGCGTGCGCAACCTCGCCGGTTACAACACCAAAATGGACGAGGCCAAGGCGCGCGGCGAGCTGATTGGCAATCCCTTTAGCCTCACGCCCGAAAGTCCCGAGCCGCTGGACCGCCTGCCGCACATCGTGGTGGTGATCGACGAGTTGGCCGACCTGATGATGGTGGTGGGCAAAAAGATCGAAGAGCTGATTGCGCGCTTGGCGCAAAAGGCGCGCGCCGCAGGCATCCATTTGATCCTGGCCACCCAGCGCCCCAGCGTGGACGTGATCACCGGCCTGATCAAGGCCAATATCCCCACCCGCATTGCCTTTCAGGTGTCGAGCAAGATCGACAGCCGCACCATCCTCGACCAGATGGGCGCCGAGGCCCTGCTGGGCATGGGCGACATGCTCTACATGCCCAGCGGCACCGGCCTACCCATTCGCGTGCACGGCGCTTTTGTCAGCGACGAAGAGGTGCACCGCGTGGTGAGCTATCTCAAGGAGCAGGGCGAGGCCAACTACATTGAAGGCATTCTGGAAGGCGGCACGGTGGAGGGCGATGACGGCAATGGTGGTGATTCCAGTGGCGAGAAAGACCCGCTTTACGACCAAGCCGTGGAGGTCGTCCTGAAGAACCGCAAGGCCAGCATTTCGCTGGTGCAGCGCCACCTCAAAATTGGCTACAACCGCGCCGCGCGCCTGGTCGAAGACATGGAGAAGGCCGGCCTGGTCAGCTCCATGAGCAGCAGCGGCCAGCGCGATATTCTGGTTCCAGCCCGTAACGAGTAAATATGTTCACCCAAAAAATCGCAGTTTGTTTTCTGGCCCTGCTTGCATCGCTTGGCACGGCCGCCCGCGCTTCGGGCCTGGACAGCCTGGAGGCCTTTGTCAAAACCGCCAAGACCGGCAGCGCCGAATTCACCCAGGTGGTCACCGCCCCTGCCAAGGAAGGGCAGGCGGCGCGCAGCAAGAGCTCGACCGGTACGTTTGAATTTTCACGGCCCAACCGTTTCAGGTTTGTCTATCGCAAGCCCTTTGAGCAGACCATAGTCGCCGACGGCCAGACCCTGTGGCTGTATGACCTGGACCTCAACCAGGTGACTGCGCGCAAGCAGTCGGCAGTGCTGGCTTCCAGCCCTGCGGCCCTGATTGCCTCTGCGCCCGACATCAAGGCCTTGCAGGGCGACTTTGTTCTGAGTGCCGCGCCCGACAGGGATGGCCTGGAATGGGTGCTGGCCAACCCGAAGGCCAAAGACGGTCTGTTGCAGTCGGTGCGCGTGGGTTTCAAGGGCGCTGATTTGGCGGTGCTGGAAATTCTGGACAGCTTTGGCCAACTGTCCGTCATGCGCTTTAGCGGTTTGCGTATCAACTTGGCGCTGGAGGCTGCACTCTTTCAGTTCAAGACGCCTGCCGGTGCCGACCTGATCCAGCAGTAGCGCCGGCGTTCCCTGCATGGCCCAAGCCCCGCGCAAACACACCTCCACGCAGCAGCCCCTGGCCGAGCGCCTGCGCCCCAAGACATTGAGCGAGGTGATAGGGCAGCAGCATCTGCTGGGCGAGGGCATGGCCCTGCGCCTGGCGTTTGAATCGGGCCAGCCGCACAGCTGCATTCTTTGGGGGCCACCGGGCACCGGCAAGACCACCATTGCGCGCCTGATGGCCAATGCCTTCGACGCCCAGTTCATCACCATCAGCGCGGTGCTGGGCGGCGTGAAGGACATACGTGAGGCGGTGGAGCAGGCGCACATTGCGCGCGATGGCTTGGAGCAGCGCCACACCATCGTGTTTGTGGACGAATGCCATCGCTTTAACAAGAGCCAGCAGGATGCCTTTTTGCCGCATGTGGAAAGCGGCCTGTTCACTTTTATTGGCGCCACCACCGAGAACCCCTCGTTTGAGGTGAACTCTGCGCTGCTGTCACGCGCGGCCGTTTATGTGCTGCAGCCCTTGAGCGCCGACGACCTGCAGCACATCGTGGACCGCGCCCTGGCGCAAAGCGCCATCCCCCCGATCGAGCCGGCTGCCGTGGAGCGGCTGATTGCCTATGCCGATGGCGATGCGCGCCGGCTGCTCAATACCCTGGAGACGCTGGCCATTGCCGCCATGCAAGAGCAGACCGCAGAGATCACCGATGCCTGGCTGCTCAAGGTGCTGGGCGAGCGCATGCGCCGCTACGACAAGGGCGGTGAGCAGTTCTACGACAGCATCTCGGCCCTGCACAAAAGCGTGCGCGGCTCCGATGCCGATGCCTCCCTGTACTGGTTTGTGCGCATGCTCGATGGCGGGGCCGATCCGCGCTACATGGCCAGGCGCCTGATCCGCATGGCCAGCGAGGACATAGGCCTGGCCGATCCGCGCGCCCTGCGTCTGGCGCTGGATGCGGCCGAGGTGTACGAGCGCCTGGGCACGCCCGAGGGCGAACTGGCACTGGCCGAATGCGTGATTTATCTGGCCATCGCGCCCAAGTCGAATGCCGTCTACAAGGCCTATAACGCGGCCAGGGCCTTCATCAAAAAAGATGGCACCAGGCCAGTGCCCATGCACCTGCGCAATGCGCCGACCCAGTTGATGAAGGAGCTGGACTACGGCAAAGGCTACCGCTACGCGCATGACGAGGAGGGCGGCTTTGCGGCCGGCGAGCAGTACCTGCCCGATGGTCTGAAAGACCTGCGTTGGTACCAGCCGGTGGAGCGCGGACTGGAAATCCGCATTGCCGAGAAGATGCGCAGTTTGCATGCGCTGAATGAAAAAAAACATAAGGGCAACTAATGCCCAATGATTAGCGTCAACGCGAGGGTAAACCCCGTCCGCTGCGGCACTTAACCTGTCCCCCCTTTCGTTACAATCCCCCCGACTCAAGCGCCGCACCATCTGCGTGGCGAGTTTCTTGCTTAGGAACAGGTAGAGCCCACAAGGCCGAGCCGCTTGTCAACAAATTGCAAACACAGCTTGTTGCTTCAAGCGCCGGCCACAAATCGGAGATAAGTTTTATGGATATTTTGTTGCAGCAGATCATCAATGGTCTGGTGTTGGGTAGCATGTATGCGCTGATCGCGCTGGGCTACACCATGGTTTACGGCATCATCAACCTGATCAACTTTGCCCATGGCGAAGTGATGATGGTCGGGGCCCTGACCAGTTGGACCATCATTGGTTGGATGCAGTCGGCCATGCCCGGCACGCCCGGTCCGGTCATCCTCATCATTGCCCTGGTCATTGCTTGTGTGGTGGCTGCCTCGCTGAACTTTGTGATCGAAAAAGTGGCCTACCGCCCGCTGCGCAACAGTCCCAAACTCGCTCCCTTGATCACCGCCATCGGCATGTCCATCCTGCTGCAAACGCTGGCCATGATCATCTGGAAGCCCAACTACAAGTCCTACCCCACGCTCTTGCCCAACACGCCTATTGATGTGCTGGGCGCCGTGATCACACCGACCCAAGTGATGATCCTGGGCGTGACCGCTGCCTCGCTGGCGTTGCTGATGTGGGTGGTCAACTACACAAAGCTGGGTCGCGCCATGCGCGCCACCGCCGAGAACCCCCGCGTGGCCGGCCTGATGGGCGTGAAGCCCGACATGGTGATTTCCGCCACCTTCATCATTGGCGCCATCCTGGCAGCCATTGCCGGCGTGATGTACGCCTCCAACTACGGCACGGCCCAACATGCGATGGGCTTTCTGCCCGGTCTGAAGGCCTTTACCGCAGCCGTGTTCGGCGGCATCGGCAACCTGGCTGGCGCCGTGGTCGGTGCCATCCTGCTGGGTCTGATCGAGTCCATTGGTGCGGGCTACATCGGTGACCTCACCGGCGGTGTGCTGGGCAGCCATTACTCCGACATCTTTGCCTTCATTGTGCTCATCGTGGTCCTGACCCTGCGCCCCTCGGGTCTGCTGGGCGAGCGCGTTGCGGACCGTGCCTGAGAACCTTGCCATGACACAACAAAAGAAAATCATCACCTTCCTGGTCGCCGGCGTCGCCCTGCTGGTGCTGCCCTTGTTTTTGCAAACCTTTGGCAATGCCTGGGTGCGCATTGCCGACGTGGCCCTGTTGTATGTGCTGCTGGCCTTGGGCCTGAACATCGTGGTCGGCTACGCCGGACTGCTCGATCTGGGCTATGTGGCCTTCTTCGCCATCGGTGCCTATATGTACGGCCTGCTGGCCTCGCCGCATTTGACCGAGTCCTTCCCGGCCATTGCCGCCATGTTCCCGGACGGCTTGCACACCCCGCTGTGGCTCATCATTCCGGTTGGTGCCGGCATGGCCGGCCTGTTTGGTGTGCTGCTGGGTGCGCCCACGCTGCGCCTGCGCGGCGATTACCTGGCCATCGTGACGCTGGGCTTTGGTGAAATCATCCGCGTGTTCCTGAACAACCTGGACGCGCCCATCAACATCACCAACGGACCCAAGGGCATCAGCTCGATCGATTCGCTGCATTTCTTCGGTCTGGACCTGGGCAAGAAGCTCGTGGTGGGCGATTTTGTGGTGGCGTCGGTGTCCTTGTATTACTACCTGTTCCTGGCCCTGGTGCTGTTCAGCATCGTGATCTGCCACCGCCTGGAGTTGTCGCGCGTGGGACGCGCCTGGATGGCCATTCGTGAAGACGAAATTGCCGCCAAGGCCATGGGCATCAACACCCGCAACATGAAGCTGATGGCCTTCGGCATGGGCGCCACCTTTGGCGGCGTCTCGGGCGTGATGTTTGGTGCCTTCCAGGGCTTTATCTCGCCGGAATCTTTCACCTTGATGGAGTCGGTGATGATTGTGGCGATGGTGGTGCTAGGCGGCGTGGGGCATTTGCCCGGCGTGATCCTGGGCGCCGTGCTGCTGTCGGCCCTGCCCGAGGTGCTGCGCTATGTGGCTGGGCCTTTGCAAGCCTTAACCGGTGGTCGGCTCGATGCCTCCATCCTGCGCCAGCTGCTGATTGCCCTGGCCATGATCACCATCATGCTGATGCGTCCGCGCGGCCTTTGGCCCTCACCCGAGCATGGCAAATCCTTGCAGCCGGCCAAATCCTAAGCTTTGGTAACCAACATGACAGATACCGTATTGAACGTCTCAGGCGTTTCCAAGCGCTTCGGCGGCCTGCAGGCTTTGAGTGACGTGGGCATTCAGATCAAGCGTGGCCAGGTCTATGGCCTGATCGGGCCCAACGGCGCCGGCAAGACCACTTTCTTCAATGTGCTCACGGGTCTCTACACGCCTGACAGCGGCAGCTTCGAGCTCGCCGGCAAGCCCTACCAGCCCACTGCCGTGCACCTGGTGGCCAAGGCCGGCATTGCGCGCACCTTCCAGAACATCCGCTTGTTTTCTGAAATGACGGCGCTGGAAAACGTGATGGTGGGGCGCCACATCCGCACCCACAGCGGCCTGTTCGGCGCCATGCTGCGCACCAAGAGCTTCTTGAAAGAAGAGGCCGAGATCGCCCAGCGTTCGCAAGAGCTGCTGGACTATGTGGGCATTGGCAAGTTCGCCGACTACAAGGCGCGCACGCTGAGCTACGGCGACCAACGCCGCCTGGAAATTGCCCGGGCCCTGGCCACCGACCCGCAACTGATTGCGCTGGACGAACCGGCCGCCGGCATGAACGCCACCGAGAAGGTCATGCTGCGCGAGCTGATAGACCGCATCCGCAAGGACAACCGCACCATTTTGCTGATCGAGCACGATGTGAAGCTGGTGATGGGACTGTGTGACCGCGTCACCGTGCTCGACTACGGCAAGCAAATTGCCGAGGGCACGCCGGCCGATGTGCAGCGCAATGAAAAAGTGATTGAGGCCTATCTGGGCACCAGCGGGCACTAAGGACAGACATGACTACAAAAGTATTGCTTAAAGTAACCGGCCTGCAGGTTGCCTATGGCGGCATCCAGGCCGTCAAGGGCGTGGACTTCGAAGTACGCGAGGGCGAGTTGGTGTCCCTGATCGGCTCCAACGGTGCCGGCAAGACCACCACCATGAAGGCCATTACCGGCACTCTGGCGATCAAGGCCGGCGACATCGAATACATGGGCAAGAGCATCAAGGGCCAGGGCCCCTGGGACCTGGTCAAGCAGGGCCTGGCCATGGTGCCCGAAGGCCGCGGCGTATTCACCCGCATGACCATTCTTGAGAACTTGCAAATGGGCGCCTACATCCGCGACGATAAGCCCGAGATTCTGGCCGACATCGAAAAGGTGTTTGGCATTTTCCCGCGCCTCAAAGAGCGGCGCGACCAGCTCGCCGGCACCATGTCGGGTGGCGAGCAGCAAATGTTGGCCATGGGCCGCGCCCTGATGAGTCGCCCCAAGGTGCTGCTGCTCGACGAGCCCTCCATGGGCCTGTCGCCCATCATGGTGGACAAGATCTTCGAGGTGGTCAGAGACGTGTATGCGCAGGGCGTAACGGTCTTGCTGGTGGAGCAAAACGCCAGCCGCGCTTTGGGCATTGCAAACCGTGGCTATGTGATGGAGTCGGGCATTGTCACCATGAGCGGTGACGCCAAGCAAATGCTCAACGACCCGAAAGTGCGCGCCGCCTACCTGGGCGAATAGCTCCCTTGCGATAGCCAGTCTGCAAAGCCACAGGGCGCAACCCCCTGTGGCTTTGCTACTTTTTGGGCCTCCATGAATACTTCCGTTCTTTCCCTGCTGCTCGTCACCCTGGTCTGGGGCGCCACCTTTCCGGTGCTCAAAATTGCTACGGCGCAGCTCAGCGGCGTTGAGGTCTCAGCGCTGCGCTTTTTGCTGGCGGCGCTGTGCATGCTGCCCTGGGCCTTGCGTGCGCAGCGCCGCGCCTGGCGCGATGGGGCCATGTTGGGAGCGCTGGTGCTGTTTTCCTATGTGGCCCAGGCCTATGGGCTGCAATTCATCTCCAGCAACCGCAGCGCCTTTCTCACCAGCCTCAATGTGCTGATGGTGCCCTTGCTGGGCGTGGTGTTTGGTAACCGATTGTCCTTGCGGGTGGTGCTGGCAGCGCTGCTGGCCTGCGCCGGCATTGGCCTGATGTCCTGGGACGGTGGCGCCAACCTCGCGGCCGACGCGGCCACTGTGGCAGGCGCGCTGGGCTACGCGCTGTATGTGATTTTGCTGTCGGCCCGCGCTGCCCGCCACGACGCACGCAGTCTGGCGGCCACGCAGATTGTCTGGATGGCCGCGCTCGGTGGTCTGTGGATGCTGGGCGATGCGCTGGGCACCGACCGGCTGCAGACCTTGGGTAGCCGCCTGAATGCCGAAATTCTTTGGGGCCTGGCCTACCTCGGTGTGGTGGCCACGGCCGCCATGCTCTTCCTGCAAGCGCGTGCGCAAGCCCATGTGTCGGCTGACAAGGCGGCCCTCATCTATGCCATGGAGCCGGTGTTTGCCGCCCTGTTTGCTTGGGCTTGGCTGTCCGAGGGCTTGAGCCTGCGCGCTGCCATAGGCGCTGGCGTGGTGGTGTTTGCCGTGGTGTTCAGTGAATGGAAACCGGCCGCACGCGCGAGCGCGACCTGAGGCCGCGCCAACTGCCGGCGCGCTGCCCGGTCACTGGTTTCAGGCCTGCGCTTTGTCCGCCTCGCTGGTGAACGAATCGGCAAAGAAGCTGTCTTCCGACAGGCCGGCCAGAAAGCAAAAATCCCGCTTGGCCGAGTCCACCACAATCGGTGCGCCGCAGGCATAGACCTGATAAGAAGACAGATCGGGCAGGTCGTCGAGCACGGCCAGGTGCACAAAGCCGGCACGGCCCGTCCAGCCGTCTTCGGGCAGGGCGTTGGACACCACCGGCACATAGGTCAGCCAGCTGTGCGCGCTAGCAAATTCACGCACCCAGGCGTCCATGTACAGGTCGCTTGGCCGGCGTCCACCCCAGTACAGGGTGGTGGCCCGCGTGATGCCCTTTTGCTGCATGTTCTCCAGCAGCGCCTTGATAGGCGCAAAGCCGGTGCCAGAGGCCAGCATCACCATGGGCGCCTCTGAGTCTTCGCGCAGGAAGAAGGAGCCAAAGGGCCCTTCGATGCGCAAAATGTCTTTCTCTTTCATGGAGCCAAACACCAGGTCGGTGAACTTGCCGCCCGGCATGTGGCGGATATGCAGCTCCATCTGTTGCCCCTCGGCGGGTGCATTGGCCATGGAGTAGCTGCGCCGCGCGCCATCGCGCAGCAAAAATTCGATGTACTGGCCGGCGTGGTACTGGAAGTTGTCGTTGGCCGGCAGCTGCAGTTTCATCAGCACCACGTCATCCGACTTTTTCTCTAGGCTGGCCACCCGCACCGGCATCTTCTTGATCGGCAGGGCGTTGGCCGCAGTCACCTGGCGCGATTCCAGCAACAGGTCGCTTTGCGGCACAGCGCAGCAGGTGAGGATCAGGCCGGCGGCGGCCTCCTCTTTGCTCAGGGCTTTTTCTTGGTGCGTTCCGTGCACCACCGAGCCCGACAGCATTCTGCATTTGCAGCTGCCACAGGCGCCATCCTTGCAGCCATAGGGCAGGCCAATGCCCTGGCGTATGCCGGCCGGCAAAATCGCCTCGTCCTGCGCTACCGTGAAGCTGCGACCACTGGGTTGTACGGTGACCGTGAAGGGGGCTGCGCTGTCTGTCGTCATCTTTTTGGGTATCCTGTGGGCTGTGTTTTTTTAGCAGCCCGAATTGTGCCTTCAAACCAAAACCCCCTGGGCGCGATGCCCGCACGCTTCAGGCGCCAGCGCGTCTTGATCGTTGGCTGCGGCGACATCGGTCTGCGCGTTGCCGCGAGCTTGCAGGCGCGCATGCGGGTGCTGGCGCTGACCTCGTCGGCCGCGCGTCTGCCAGAGCTGCGCAGTCGCGCCATCGTGCCCTTACTTGGCAACCTGGATCGCCCGGCTACCTTGCAGCGTCTGGCCGGTCTGGCCACGCGGGTGCTGTACCTAGCGCCCCCGGCCAGCGAGGGCTGGACCGACCCCCGCGTGCTGGCCCTGCTGCGCGCGCTGCGCAGGCGTTCCCATCCCCTGCAACTGGTGTACGGTTCGACCAGCGGTGTCTATGGCGACTGCGATGGTGCATGGGTGGACGAGACGCGCGCCGTCAAGCCCGGCACCGCCCGCGCCCAGCGCCGCGTGGACGCCGAGAGCCAGTTGCGTTTCTTTGGCCGCTCGGCCCATGTCAGTGCGCAGGTCTTGCGCATCCCCGGCATTTACGCCCCCGACCGAGTGGGCGGCACACCGCGCGAGCGCTTGCTAAGGGGCACGCCGGTGTTGCGCGCCGAGGACGATGTGTTTACCAACCATATCCATTCCGATGACCTGGCGCGTGCCTGTGTGGCCGCACTGTGGAAGGGCAGGTCCCAGCGCACTTACAACGTCTGCGACCACACGGTGCTGAAAATGGGCGACTACTTTGATCTGGCCGCCGACCTCTACCAGTTGCCTCGGCCGCCCCGCGTGGCCCGCAGCAGCGCGCAACAGCAGTTGCCCACCATGCTCTTGAGTTTTATGAGCGAGTCGCGCCGCCTAGTGAACCGGCGCATGGTGCAAGAACTGGGTCTGCGCCTGCGCTACCCGAGCGTGACCGAGGGTTTGCGGTAAAGCGCCAGTACTGCCTTCCAGGCCAGCCAGCTCACCGCCAGGGTGATGGGAAAGGCCCACAGCACATCGCTGAGCCAATGCGCCACGTCGGCCATGCGGGCAAAGCCAATGAGCAGGCCAGACAACACGCCTGCGGCCGCCCAGCGGCGCTGGCGCCTGCGGTGCACCAGTCCCAGCGAGACCAGGAACACGCCGCACGACACATGGCCGCTGACAAAGGAGCAGTTGTTGTCGCACTGGTCGGTCATCACGGCGGCTCGGCTGAATTTTTGCGGGCCACCAAAATTTTCTACCTGGTAGGGGCGGGCGCGCTGCCAGTGCTCCTTGAAGCCCCAGTTCACCACCATGCCAGGCCCCAGGATGCCGGACACCACCACGAAGAGCAGGGGCAGGCGCCAGGCCCGCCAGCGTGGCTTCAAGCTGGCCGCAATCCAGCCCAGCAGGGCGGCAAGCAAGCACCAGCGAAAGACCGTGGGCACATAGGCATTGATCAGCCGCACCCACCACCAGTCCACCGCCTGCAGTCGGGCCTGCGGTCCGAAAAAGAGGGCCGCTGCCTGCAGGTCCATCGGGGTCCAGAGCGTAGGCACCAGGGCGGCCAACAGGGCCAGGCCAGTGACCCACAGGTACAGTCTCGGTGTGTTGGTGTCAGTTGTTGCGGGCGGTGAGGGGTCGGTCATGGGTGCGGGGCAAGGCAGGAATGCCGTATCTGTGAGGGGCTATGCTAACCTGCCATAGAACCTCAACCGCTTGCTTAATGCTTCCTCTTTGGCTTGTCCACTATCGGCGTGAAAACCTGTCCAGCGATCTGATCGCCGGCATCATGGTTGCGGTGCTTGTGATTCCCCAAAGTCTGGCCTATGCATTGCTCGCCGGGCTGCCGCCGCAGGCCGGTCTGTACGCCAGCGTTCTGCCCGTGATCGTCTATGCCTGGCTGGGCAGCAGCAGCCTGCAGGCGGTGGGGCCTGTGGCCATCACCGCCATCATGACGTTCTCGGTGCTCAGCCCCCTGGCCGCACCTGGCAGTCCCGAATATATTTTGCTGGCGGCCGGTTTGGCGCTGTGCTCGGGCCTGCTCACCCTGGCCTTTGGTCTGCTGCGCCTTGGCTTCCTGTCGCAACTGCTGAGCCGCCCGGTGGTCAGTGGTTTTATTTCCGGCTCGGCCGTGCTGATCATCATCAGCCAGCTGAAGTTTTTGCTGGGTATCGAGTCCAGCGGCGCCAACAGTTGGCAGGCCTTGCTGTCGCTGCAGCAGCATCTGGCGCAGACCAATCCCTACACCCTGGCCCTTGCCGGCACCGCCATGCTGTGGCTGCTGCTGTCGCGCTACGGCCTCACCGGGTTTGCCGTGCGACTGGGCATTGCGCGCAAGAGCGCCGAGGTCTGGGTGCGCGTGATGCCGCTGCTGGTCCTGGCCACGGCCAGCATCGCCGTGGTGGCGCTGGATTGGGATGGCCGTCACCAGGTGGCCGTGGTGGGTGCGGTGCAGGCCGGTATGCGCGGTATCACGCTGTTTGTTCCCAGTCTGGATGCGCTGCGCGAACTGCTGGTGCCGGCGCTCATCATGGCCTTTATCGGCACGGTGCAAAACATCACCATGGGCCAGGCCTTGGCCGCCAAGCGGCGTGAGCGGCTGGATGCGAACCGCGAACTGGTGGGCCTGGGCGCTGCCAACGTGATGGCGGCTTTTTACAGCGGCATGCCGGTGGGGGGCGGGTTGTCGCGCTCGGCCATCAACCTGGCGGCCGGTGCCCGCACGCCAATGGCCAGCATGGTGTCGGCCTTGGGCATGCTGCTGATGGTGCTGGCTGGCACCCACTGGTTTGCCCGCATGCCGCTGGCCGTGCTGGCGGCCAGCATTGTGGTGGCGGCGCTGAGCATGATTGACGTGAAGGCCTTTCGCCTGGCCTGGCATTACGACCGTGCCGATGCCTTGGCCCTGTTGGGCGCGGCCGCAGGCGTGCTGTTGCTGGGCCTGCAGCAGGGCATTGCCATCGGCATTTTGCTGTCCCTGGTGACGCTGCTGGTACGGGCCAGCACGCCGCACATTGCCGTCATAGGCCGCATTGCCGGCACCGAGCACTTTCGCAACGTGGAGCGCCATGGTGTGGAGACCATCCCTGGCGTGCTGTTCCTGCGCATTGACGAGAGCCTGTTCTTTGGCAACCTGAATGCGGTGGAGGCGCGCCTGGCGGCAGAGCTGATCAAGGACAGTCGCATCCAGGACCTGGTGCTGATTCTGAGCGCGGTGAATCGGATTGACACCACGGCCATGGAGGTGCTCACCGATATGAACCGCGACCTGATGGAGCGCGGTATCCGCCTGCATCTGGCCGAGGTCAAGGGCCCGGTGCAGGACCGCCTGCTGCATTCGCCGCTGTGGCGGTCCTTGTCGGGCCAGGTGCATCTCTCGGTCAACAGCGCGTTTGAAGCGCTGGCGGCCCAAAGAACGGTGGACCAAGGCCTCTACATTATTTGACCGCCTCGCCGGGGCGCAACTGCTGCGTGGCCCAGCGAACGATTTCCTGCAGATTGAAGGGCTTGCTAAAAAAACCATCGGCCCCTTTGGCCATGGCCATTTCGCGGTCGGCCGTACCGGTGCGACTGGTGATCATGGCCACCACGATGTTCCGGGTTTGCGGGTCGCGACGCAGCATGTCTAGCAAATCGAAACCCTCGTTGGCCGCGGGCATCATGATGTCCAGAAACACCACCTGCGGCTTGTGTCGCATGATGGTCTCCAGAGCGGATGCGCCGTCGGCCGCTTCGCAGACGCTGAACTGACGGCTCAAGGCCATCCCCAGCAATTTTCGGATCATGGGGTTGTCATCAACTACGAGGATCTGGGTCATAAAGGTGCGGAGTCAAGCATGGCGGTGGGTGCCATGCATACCGCTGACAGGCGCTGGTGTGGCCATTGCGGGGCTTCAGCTTGGGGTGCTGGCTTTGCGAAGAATAGCGTAGAGCTGATCCTTGAGCTGCAGCTTTTCTTTTTTTAGCACCTCGACTTGTTCGCGGGTGACTGCATCGATGCGCGATTCGATGTTCAGGATCTTCTGGTCCAAGGCGTTGTGCTGATCAAACAAGCGACCAAAATGGGGGTCTGACGTTTTGAGCTGTGTGATCAGATCGCGGTATTCGGGAAACATGTGGACTCCTGTGACTAAGCATTGAAGGGGTATGGGGCTCGCTTGTGCGGCTCTTCAATCCGTCGCATGGGCGCCATGCGGCCCAGGGCCCGTGTTGAACCGGCAGGTCCTGCGGCGGTGGATTTCCAGTGCCGCGCGGATTCTAAGCCGGTCGCGCCTTGCAATGCGCCTGTTGAGGTGCACTGTTTAGTACATTATTGAAATATATTTTCCCCCTCCAAGGGGCGGGGCTTGCTATCTAAAAGGTTTCCCAGTCGATATCGCCGCTTGCTGGGGTGGGTTTTTTCCGCCTCGCAGCTTGGGGCAGGGCGACTGCCTTGGCTGCTGCGGGCGACACCGATTTCTGTACATCGCCCAATTTGAACGAACCCACTACCGCCACCAAGTCCTCGGCCTGGCCCTTGAGGCCGCTGGCGGCTGCGGCCATTTGCTCTACCAGGGCCGCATTTTGCTGGGTGGCCTGGTCCATATGGGTCACGGCCTCTTTCACCTGTGCCACACCCAAGGCCTGTTCGTTGCTGGCTGCGCTGATCTCGCCCATCATGTCGGTGGCGCGCCGGATGCTGCTCACCACCTCGGTCATGGTGACGCCGGCCTTGTTGACCAGCGTAGCACCTTGCTCTACCCGCTTTACGCTGGCGCTGATCAGGCTCTTGATTTCCTTGGCAGCATCGGCGCTGCGCCCGGCCAGTGAACGCACCTCGGACGCCACCACCGCAAAGCCGCGCCCTTGCTCGCCGGCTCTGGCGGCCTCCACCGCAGCGTTGAGCGCCAAGATATTGGTTTGGAAGGCAATGCCGTCGATCACGCTGATGATGTCGCTGATCTTGAGGCTCGATTCGTTGATGCCTTTCATGGTCTGGACCACCTGGCCCACGACCTCGCCACCCGAGATGGCCACCGTGCTGGCGCTCATCGCCAGTTGATTGGCCTGGCGCGCGCGGTCGGCGTTTTGCTTCACGGTGGCGCTGAGTTGCTCCATGGATGCCGCCGTTTGTTCGAGTGCGCTGGCTTGCTGTTCGGTGCGTGCGGACATATCGTTGTTGCCATGTGCGATCTCGGCGCTGGCCGTAGCCACTCTTTCGGCGCTGTTGCGCACCTGGCGTATCACGGTCTCTATTTTTTCTACAAACTGGTTGAAGCCATTGCCGATAGCGGCCAGTTCGTCATGGCCAATAGCGGACACGCGCAGGGTCATGTCGCCATGGCCCGATCCGATGGCATGCATGGCGTTGCGCAAATCGGTCAGCCGGCCCAGCAGTTTGGTAACCAGGGCGCCGATCAGCGCGACCGAGGCCAGCGCCAGCACCAAACTGCTGACCGCCGTGTACCACATCATGGTCGTAATGCCAGCCAGCGCCTCGCTGCGGTGCAGTGCCACTACGAGCATCCAATCGGTGCCTGCGATCGGTGCTGCGTGCACCAGCCGGTCTTCGCCCTTGATGCGCACGCTCTGCAGTTCGTCATTTTTGTCCAAAGCCTCAAGGCCTGCAGGGGTCAGCTCCGGCGCGATGTCGGTCAGTGCGGTGAGCAGCAGCTTGGTATCTTCATGGACCACGATCTTTGCACCTTTGGATACGACAAAGGCATAGCTTGCGGGTGTGGGTCGAATGGACGCCACATTGCGCACCACGTCATCCATGAATGCATCCAGCGCCGTAACCGCCTTGACGCGGCCTGCGTCCTGTACCGCCGCAGCAAAGGTAATCACGAGCTTGTGCGACCCGGCATCGAGATAGGGCTCCGTAATGACCGCTGTGCTGGCCCTTGCCGCTTGCTGGTACCAGGGCCGGCTGGTCGGGTCGTAATCGGCGGGCAGATCTTGCTTTTCCGAAAAAGCCGTTTTCTTGTCCGCGTAGCCTATATAGGCCGAATCGACACCACCGGCAATCTTGGCCTGCTCCAAAAACTTCAGGGGCTCTGCTTCATTGGCAGCAGCGGCCATGGACAAGACCACCTGTTGCCTGCCCTTGACCCATTCGGCGACGCCTTGCGCGTGGGCTGTCGTCAGGTCCGTGGTCTGGATTTTTAGTGTGGCCATGGCCTGTTGACGCGCCGTAAAAATACTGGTCAATGACAGGATCAATAAGGCGAGAAACAGCAAAATTCCAACCGCTGTGACGATCTTTGCGCGAAGTGAATTGAATATATACAACATGGGCTGTGTCTCGTTAAGTGGGTCAGGCTGTTGCAGCAAGCGCATTCAGCGCAGGTGCTTACCCAGGCAAACCAGAGGTGAATGGCAAGACCCATCGCACGCAGTGGCATGCCTGCCGTAAAAAGATGAATGCCGTGCGAATGATAGATATAAATGGATAACTATCTTTAATATTTAAATACTTTATATTTAATATTAAAATTTAATGTAAGGAACGGTGTTGAATGCTTTCGCAAGCTGTCGCGGTGCTTGGGTTTTTTGCGACTGGACGTTTTTCCCGGGAAGCAGGCACAGGTAATGGCAGGCCACCCGATACAATTTGCCCCTCGGTGACCACGCAGTTGGCGCCGCAAATGCCACCCATGCGGTTGCTTTCGAATGCCGCCCAAGTGGCTTTCAAGCTGGCATGGTCGCCACACAGCGCGGACACTACTAAGGAAAAAATCTTGACTAAAGCGGATAAGCAGGTGGCAGCAACTGCCCCTCAAGGGAGTGCCTCGGTGACTGGCCATTGGCTGGACCTGTCCTCGCTGGTGCGCCAGGCCGACGATGCAACCTATGCCCGCGCGCTGGAGCTGTACCGGGTGCAAAAGGTGTTGGACCTGTTCATCGTGCCGGTAAAGGGCGGCTGGTTTTTGGAGGGCCAGGTGCAGGGTAGCCAGCGCAAACCCTATGCAGTGAGCGTCGATCTGATCTTGGATAAAAAGGGCCGTATTGTGGAATGGGAAGGCGATTGCACCTGCCCTGTGGGCTACCACTGCAAACATGCCGTCGCGCTGTTGATCAAGGCCGCCTACAAGGGTCAGCAACTATTGGGTGGCGGTGATGCGCCAGCGCGCCCAGCGCCCTTGAGCGATGTCCAGCGCGAGGCGCAGCAGCAAGCGGAATTGCAGCGCCTGCAGCAACTCGCGGGCCTGGAGGCGGAGCGCCAATTGCTGCAATGGTTGGTCGCGCTCGAGCGCGTTGCGGCGGGCGACGAGGTGCCGGTCAAGCGTGGCCTGCAGTACGGCGTACCCATGGTGGTGATCTCGGAGCAGATTTTGTATCTTCTGAGCGTTTCGCAGGCCAAGAACGCCAAGCCCCAATTGCAATTTGAAGCCGTGGTGTCCTACCCCAAGCTCAATGGTGACTGGGCCAAACCCAAAGCCTTGCGTGCGCCCGTGGGCCGAGGCGACCCGATATTTGATGCGGCCAGTGACGCCGACCGAGATGTGTTGCAACTCCTGCTCGCCATGCCAGCCTGTACCGCCTCCTATTACAGCTACCACGAACGCTCCAAGGTCGTGATACAGGGTCGCTACGGCCTGGCGCTGTTGGAGCAAGCGGCAGCCACCGGGCGGCTGTTCGCGTCGGATGGCAAGGGCATGCCCAAGGCACAGCTGCAATGGGGTGCACCGCGCAGCGTGGAGTGGGATTGGCAGGAAGTGGCCAACGCCAAAATCGGTGGGACCGCCTGGGCCTTGCGCGCCCAATTGGCCGGTGGTCTGGGCACACTCTGTTTGAACGAACCCCTGCTGTACCTCGATGCCGAGGCCGGCGAGTGCGGACTGGCAGAGGCCAAGGGCCTGACCTTGGAGCAGGTCAGGGTGTTGCTGGAGGCGCCGGCCATGCCAACGCAAGCGCTGCAAAAGCACCAGTCCTCCATCGCAGAGCGGATCGGGGTGGTGCCTCTGCCGCCCGTATTGAAGCCGCTGCCCCTCTTGTCCGGGCTGACGCCCAAGGCCTGCCTGCAGCTGAGCCTGACGCCGACGGCCCATGTGGCGGAGCAGGGCTTGGTGAAGGCCGAGCTGCGTTTTGATTACGGTGGCCACAGGGGCTGGTGGGCGGGGCAGGCGCAAAGGGTAGTGGTGAACGCCGGTGCAACACGCTGCCTGCTCGAGCGCGATTTGGCATCCGAGCTGGCATGCACCACGCAGTTGCTGCAATGGGGCCTGAGCAGCGACGGGCGGGGCAACTTTGGTATGGCCGGCCTGGCATCCCAGCAACTTTGGCTGGAATGGGCCGATAGCGACTACGCTGCACTGCGCGAGGCCGGCTTTGAAGTCAGCGTCGGTGAAGGCCTGCAAGGCTGGATCAGCCGCGCTGATGCGCTGGACGTGAGCCTGAAGGCCCATGGCGAAGCGCTGGAGGGCGAGGAGGGCGAGGAGGGCGCCACCTCACCTTGGTTTGACCTGTCGCTGGGCATAGAAATCAACGGCCAGCGCCACAACATATTGCCCTGGTTGCCCGAGCTGATTGCCGCTGCCGCAAGCGGTCCGCGTGACCCTCTGACCGGTCAGCCCGAGCTGCCCGCCTTCCTCTTTTTGAGCCAGCCCGGTGGTGGCTTTGTGCGCCTGCCCACGCAGGCCTTAAAGCCCTGGATCGCGGCCCTGCTCGATTTGTTAAACCACGACTTTTCGGGCGACAGCCTGCGCCTGTCCCGGCTCGATGCCATGCGAACCACGGCCGCCTTGGGTGAGGGTGCCGTATGGGAGGGCGCGCAGGCCCTGCGCGAGATGGTGCAGCAGCTCTCGGGGCGCGCCGAAATGCCCGAGGTGGCGGTGCCCAAGAGCCTCAAGGCCACGCTGCGCCCCTACCAGCAGCAGGGTTTGAACTGGCTGCAATTTTTGCGTGCCCATGGCCTGGCCGGCATCCTGGCCGACGACATGGGCCTGGGAAAAACACTGCAGACCTTGGCGCATATCCAGGTTGAAAAAGATGCCGGGCGCCTGACGCGACCGGCCCTCATCATTGCCCCGGTCAGCTTGATGGGCAACTGGCGCAACGAGGCCGCGCGCTTTTGTCCGGAGCTGCGCACCCTGGTCGTCCACGGCAAGGACCGCCACGAAGTGGTGAGCGACATGGCCAGTCACGACATCGTGATCGCCCCCTATTCGCTGTTGCAGCGCGATAAGGACCTGTGGCTGGAGGCTGCCTGGCATCTGGTAGTGCTCGATGAGGCGCAAAACATCAAGAACGCCAGCACCCATGCCGCGCAGGTCGTGGCGCAGCTCAACACCCGCCACCGCCTGTGCCTGTCGGGCACGCCGATGGAGAACCACCTGGGCGAAATTTGGAGCCTGTTTTATTTTTTGATGCCCGGTTTTTTGGGCAGCCAAAAGCGCTTTCAGGAACTGTTTCGCACGCCCATCGAAAAGCTAGGCGACCCCGAGCGCATGGCCCAGTTGCGCGCCCGCATCACCCCCTTTATGTTGCGCCGTACCAAGGCCCTGGTGGCCGGCGAATTGCCACCCAAGGTGGAAACCGTGGTGCGCGTGGAGCTCGAAGGCAAGCAAGCCGACCTGTACGAAACGATTCGCCTGGGCATGGAAAAAACCGTGCGCGAGGCACTCGAATCCAAGGGCCTGGCCAAGTCGCAAATCACCATACTCGATGCCCTGCTCAAGCTGCGCCAGGTGTGCTGCGACCCCAAGCTGCTGAAGCTGCCCGCGGCCCAAAAGATCAAGACCTCGGCCAAGCTGGAGCAACTGATGGTGATGCTGCCAGAGATGGTGGCCGAGGGGCGGCGCATCCTGCTGTTTTCGCAGTTCACCAGCATGCTCACGCTGATCGAGGCCGAGCTAAAAAAGCACCAGTTGCAGTGGGTCAAGCTCACCGGCCAGAGCCAAAACCGCGAGGCGCTGATCCAGCAATTTACGGACCGCACCGTGCCCATCTTTCTCATCAGCCTGAAGGCCGGTGGGGTGGGGCTGAACCTGCCCCAGGCCGACACCGTGATCCACTACGACCCCTGGTGGAATCCAGCGGCCGAAAACCAGGCCACCGACCGCGCCCACCGCATAGGCCAAACGCAAACCGTGTTTGTGTACAAGTTGGTGGCGCAGGGCACCATCGAAGAGCGCATCCTGGCATTGCAGGAGCGCAAGGCGGCGTTGGCAGACAGCATGTACAGCGGCGCCATCGGGCGCAAGCAGCCTCTGTTTACCGAGCATGATCTGGCCGAACTGCTGCGCCCCTTGGAGCGCTGATGCGGTGTTTGGAATTGCCAGACCTGCACGCTGTTGGCCATTGCCGATGCCGTGACTTGAAAAGCCTGCTGGGTGACCAGTGTCTTCTATAGCACTTAATGAAGTGGGTGTTATGCGGTGCGTCCTTTGGCGATCCTGACACAATGGGCGCTGCGGTAAAAATATTCCACCATCTTGTTAAGGCCCATACAACATGAACATCGAACAGGCATTTGCTGAAGCTTTTGAAAAACACTATCGGAAAAAACAATTCAACGGTGTGATTGCGATAGCAGAAAATGACCAGATTACATATCAGTGTGCATTGGGTATTGCGAATCTTGATGAAAAACCACTTGAAATATCGGATGTATTTAATTTGGCATCGGTAAGCAAGCAATTTACTGCTTTGTGTATTATGCGGCTGCGTGAAGATAATGCGCTCGATTATGATGATGCTATTTCTGATTATATTGAAGAATTTAAAGATACCGATTACGAAAAAATCACCATTCGCAACCTGTTGCAACATACCGGCGGCTTGCCTGACTACATGGAGTTGCTGGAGGAGCATTGGGAGGATGAGGAAGAAGTCGTAAGCAATGACAATGTAATAGAACTGTTTGCTGAGCACCAACCTGAATTATTGTTCAAACCCAATAAAAAATACGATTATTGCAATACCGGTTATGTATTTTTGGCAAGTATTGTGGAGCGGGTTTCGGAAAAATCGTTTGAAGATTTCTTGCAAGAGCACATTTTTCAGCCTCTGCAAATGAATAATTCTTTTGGTTATCGTTTTTCCGATACGGAGCCGCCTCTTGAAACTGTGGTCAGTTTTGAGCGCGATGCGGATGGTGATTGCAGCGAAAACCCTTCCTCTTATCTGGACGGTATTATTGGCGACGGTAGTATATTTTCCAATGTCGAAGATTTGGTTAAATACCATGCAGCCTTGTTTACGGATCAGCTTGTCAGCCAGGAAATATTGAAAGAGGCCTATGTGCCTGCTGAACTCAGTACGGGTGAAATCTCGTATTATGGGTTTGGTTGGGATTTGTTCGAAAGCGGAAATTTCGTCAGTCACACCGGTTCGTGGCTGGGTTTTCGAACTTATTTTTTGCGCGATCTGGACGCCCAAAAGACTTACATCGCGCTTGACAACTCGACCAATGAAAGTCTCGATGCGCAAGTGGACAAAATAATTGACGCGTATTACAGCTAACGGTGCAGACCTAACCGTTTAGATCCCCAGACCTGCTGCACTTATTTTGATGGAATCCCTATGAAGCTTTTTTTTAGCCTGCTCCTGCTCCTGAATGTGCAGGCCTGCACGGTGTTGGCCATTGCCGATGCCGCCGGATCGGCCGTCGTTTACGGTGCCAAAACGGCGGTCAATGTGCTCGATGCCGTGACCCCTGACATCATCAACAAGAAAAAGTAGCGCCCATAAAAGCCTTGCCTCAGGCCGCCTGTGCCAGGTCCAAGCGGTAGCCCACCCCGTAGACTGAAGCGATGCTGTTGTCGCCGGTGCCGGCCTGTTCGAGTTTTTTGCGCAGGTTCTTGATGTGGCTGTCCACGGCTCGGTCGCTGACATCGCGCAGGTCTTCATGCACGCTGTCGAGTAGGCGCGCGCGGCCAAACACCTGGCCCGGGCGCGACAACAGCAGCCGCAAAAGCCTGTACTCCACCTGGGTCAGCGGCAGCAATTGGCCCTGCCAGCGGATCTGATGGCGCTCGGCTTGCAGCGCAAATCCGCAAGGGTGCGGCGCTGCGGCCAGCACGCCTTGGGTGCGACGCAGCAGCGCCCGGATGCGCGCCACCACTTCGCGTGGGCTAAAGGGCTTGCAGACGTAATCGTCGGCACCGATTTCCAGACCGAGCAGGCGGTCTATCTCATCGACCCGCGCCGTCACCATGATGATGGGCAGCGTCGAGAATTGCCGCACCGCGCTGCACACCCCCATGCCGTCAAGACCTGGCAGCATCACGTCGAGCAGCATCAGCGCAGGGCTCTTGCTGCGCACCCAATCCACCGCCTGCAGGCCATCGCCGCATTGCAGGGTGGCAAATTGCTGCATCTGCAGGTAGTTCGCCAGCATGTCGGAAATCTTGGCGTCGTCCTCGACGATCAGTATGGGTGCGCTGTGGGTCATGCTCTGGATTTGCGTCGCTCTAGGCGCTGGGGTTGCAGTGGAAGCTCGACTGTAATGGCCACGCCGCCCAGCGCGGAGGCTTTGGCCGTCACGCTGCCGCGGTGGGCGCGCACAATCGCCTGCGCAATCGACAGGCCCAGGCCGCTGCCCTGCTGCCCGGTGCGACCGCGCGCCGCATCCACCCGAAACAGCGGCGCAAACATTCTCACGAGATGCTCTGTGGCCACCCCCGGCGGGCTGTCCTCGACCACCAGCGTCAGCACATGCGACTGCACCTGCCAGCACACCCTTATGTTTCCTGGCGCCGTGGTGTAGCGCAGGCAATTTTCCAGCAGATTCGATAGCAGCTGCTCGATGCGCCCAAAGTCCCACTGCACCGCCACCGGCTTGCCCGGGGAAAGAATCTCCATGTGCAGCCCGAGCTGGTTGGCCCGCGTCTCAAAGCGCCGCGCGATGCGCCGCAGCGCCTCGTCTGCGTCGCCGCGGACCATCTCGCAGGGCATGGCGCCGATATCGGCCACTGCCAGCAGGTGCAGGTCTTCCACCAGGCGGGTCAGCTGCATCACCTCCTCGCGCAGGCTGGACATGACCCCTTGGGTCGGCTGGCGCGCGCCGTCCTCGATCGACTCAAGTTCCCCACGCAGCACCGCCAGCGGCGTGCGCAGTTCGTGCGATATCTCGGCGATCCAGCGGCTGCGCGCGGATTCCAGTTCCGCCAGTGCCTGCGCCATGGCGTTGACATCGGCAATCAGGCCGTCGATCTCCACTGCACCGCTGTGCAGGGCCCCTGGCGCGCGCCCGACCGGAATTTGCATCGACAGGTCGCCGTGCGCAATCCGTTGGGTTGCAGCCTGCAGCGCACGCAGCGGCCGGCTCCAGCGCCCGCCTATCCAGAGCGCGGCCAGGATCGCGGCCACGATGGTGCCCAGCGCCGCTGTGATCAGGCCCACGTACTGGCGCTGCAAAAAGCGTGCATCCACGCCCTCGGGCTGGGCCTCTTGCAGCAACTCCAGGGTTGCGACCACCTGGCCCTTCACCTTCACCTCACGCACAGACACGCGCACGCCCCCGGGCACCTCGCGCCCCACCAGGCGGCGGCCCTGGGTGTCGCGGATCAGTACCCGCTGCTGCAGGCTGCCCGGCGGTGGAGGTGGACGGTCATCACGCGCATTGCTGTCGTCGCGGGGCGGTGGGCGGTCATCACCCGCAGGGTTGTCGCGGGGCGGTGGGCGCTCACGCGGCGGTGGGTCATCTCGGCCGTCCTGGATATTGCGTGGTTCGCGCCCTGCGAGTTCGCTTAGCAGCTCGCGCAGTGCCTGGCGGTTGCCGCGCAGCCACTCCATGTCGGGTTCGTGCGCGGCGCGGCGCTCGACCAGTTGCACCAGCCTTGCGAGCTGCTCATCGTCGCGCAGGCGCAGGTACTCAGAAAACCCGCGCTTGAGGTTCCACACCGTCAGGCCGCCCACCACCACCACCGCCAGCACCACCAGGGCCACCATCAGCAGCGACAACTGATGGGCAATTTTGAGTTTGGGAAAGGGCGGTGTGGGCATGGGTAATGGTAGGGCCTAGCGCGCGGTGTAACCGTCGCTCAGCGTTTGCAAAAAACTCACCATCGCGCCGACTTCTTCTTCACTCAGCAGCGGCCCCAGGTGGCCGTCGCGGTTGAACGGCGCCTTTTCTTTTTCGATGTTGCCGAGGTACTGCGCCGGCAGGTCGTTGGGCTTGCCACTCAGGCCGTACCAGTGTTGTGGGTTCGAGTTGCGCGTGGAATAAAAGCGCACCACTTCGCGCAGGTCTTTGAAATAGCCGTTGTGCATAAAGGCCTCGCGCTGTGCCACATTGCGCAGCGTGGGCATGCGGAACTTGCCGCAGAAATCCTCGATGTGCACGTCTGCGGGCGCAGTGGCAGGCAGTGACGGGGCGCTACGCTCGGGGCCGCACAGGCCGAGGTCAAAGAAGCGCGGATCGGCGTTGCGCGGAATGGCTTTGTTGCGCGGTATGCCCGATGCGTAATAGGTGAACTCCGAGAACAGCGAGTCCTCGGGCTTGGTGCTCTTGGGGTTCATCAGGTGGCAGCCGGCGCAGTTGGCGCCCTTCGGATCCATGAACAGCGCCATGCCGCGCTGCTCGGTGCTGCTGAACGCGGCCTTACCGCGCACCATGGCATCGTATTTGGAGCTAAAGGGTTGAAGCCTGGCCCGCTCAAAGGCTTCAATGGCCACGCCGATTTTCTCGAACGCCAAGTTGCTGTCGGCAAAGATGGCGGCGCCAAAGGTTTGGCGAAACAGGCTCGCGTAGGCCGAGGCCGCAATCTTGTTCACGACCGACTGGCGGTCGGGGTTGTTCATCTCCAGCGGGTTGAGCAGCGGGCCCAGCGCCTGCTGCTGCATGGTGTCGGCCCGGCCGTCCCAGAAGTGGCCGCCGCTGGCCTCGGTCTCGTCCTTGTCGGTGATGAACTTCAGCGCCGGAATAAAGCTGGTGTAGCCGTTGGCCATGGTGTTGCGCAGCCCTATCGAAGTGGGCTTGCTGCCCACGGCCACACCGAGGGTGGAGCCATGGTTGCTGGCCAGCCCGGTGCTTGCGCCGTGGCAGGACACGCAGGCGGTGCCTTGGGGTTCGGACAGGTTCTTGTCATTGAAGATGGCCTCGCCCAGGCTTGCCACGTCTCCTGGTACGCCCAACGGCGCGGCGACCACTGTTGCCATCGGCTTGTTGCCACCCACGTTCTGGCCTTGGTGGAAAGCGGGCCGGGCCAGCGCCAACAGGGGCAGGGCCAGTAGGGCCAGGTAAATCCAGCGGCGCGGCAAGGGGGTGCGGATGGTCGGCATCAAATTCTCCTTCAAGGTGTGGTGGGTCACTGCAATGAGGGGGACTGTGCCGGGCGAATATGGAGCAATTGTGGAGGCGCCGAAAAATCTGCGAAGGCGCGGTGCGTGTTCAGCGAGTGGTCACCTGTTGAGCCTGCGAGCCGAAACTGCATCGCAGCCGTAAGCCGTAGAAATTCGGTGCTGAGGTCGATCTGGCGGTAGCGACAGGCCCTTTTCAGGGCAAGGGATGACAAATGGGTGCCGCAATACGCCATTGCCCCGTTGGCGCAGCATTTTGGGCCGGTGCAGGCGGCTATATTGCGTTCTTCACAAGAAGAAGTGCCCAGTCTCCATGCCCAAGGCAAC
>CAISLN010000010.1 GCA_903886275.1 uncultured beta proteobacterium
CAGGCCCTTTTCAGGGCAAGGGATGACAAATGGGTGCCGCAATACGCCATTGCCCCGTTGGCGCAGCATTTTGGGCCGGTGCAGGCGGCTATATTGCGTTCTTCACAAGAAGAAGTGCCCAGTCTCCATGCCCAAGGCAACCGTTACCCGTTACAACGCAGAAATTTCCGCAGGCTCGCTGATGCCCCTGGAAAGCAAACGCATTGCTGCCTTGCTGCTTTCACAGCCCGATGAGGCGGCTTGGCGGCACGCCATCGAGGTGCAAACATCCTGCAAAAGAAGACGCGCTCCACCGCGCGCAGGCAGGCCAGGCTGATACGCAAGCACCTGATGACCCTGGAGCCCCAAGCCTGGGAAACGATTGCCACGCGTGAGAACGAGGTGGCAAACCAACTCTTGCTGGCGGCATCTATCCAACACAGCCGCTTGCTGGGTGACTTTTTGCGCATCGTCTACGCCCAACGCCAGCGGGGCCTGGAAGAAGCCCTGGCCCCCAATAGTTGGCAGGACTTCCTGATTGACTGATGTTACGCAGCAGCCCTGAACAGCTGAAGCTGAGCATAGGCGGAGCGAGATGCGTTGATGAGTAGTTTTCGACAAAGCGCGAAAGGGTTGAGCTTGTTGGAAAGGCTCAAGCATTCGAGCTTGAACGTGGCGTAAATCGCCATAAAGACGTGGTTACTTTGGGTTCGCAGCGTCCTCGTGGGGGACTTGGCGAGGTTGGCATTGGACTTTAAGGATTTGTGAAAAACCTCCACTTGCCACCGTTTTTTGTAGCTTGTGGTGATGGTGTCATAGTCGCAAGTCAAATCACTGCAAACCAGATGCAATATCCCTGTGCTGTCGTCCTTGTTTTTAAAGACTTGGCGGACGACTAGGACTGCTTTCGCATATCCCTTTAGCCAGCCTTGCACTACGGTATGCTCCAGAAAGTCGATTTCATCTACTCGGATAAAACGCTTTTTTTTCCGATCCTCTTCGCTCAAGGCGATCAGCCGATTGTCCTTGAGTGCAGCAATGAAATGCTTGTCCTTGTCCGTTATGAAATTGAAGTTCTCCTCTGAAGAGAACCAACTATCCATCAGAACGAAGCGAAACTTCAATGCATTGTCCACCTGCGTAGCGGAACACCTGACCGCACACTTGCTTTACCCGTTGCAGGCTGTCTAGGGCACCTCTGGCCTCCATGTGCTTCAACGCTGCCAGTACGTCACGCGATCCAATGGCGGATATGGGCATCTTGCCGATATGGGGAAAAACGTCTTTCTCCAGCCATGTGGTGACTTTGCCGTGGGTGCTGGCCATGCGCTCGCCTGCGGACTTCGTGAGCCATGCGCGGCCCACCATCTCAAAGGTGTTGGCCGCTGCCGCTGCGCTACTGGCCTTGGCTTCCTTCTTGGCGGCACTCGGGTCTATGCCGTCTGCCAATTGCTCACGCGCCGCCTCACGGCGATCACGGGCCTTCTTCAGCGATACCTCTGGGTAGGTGCCCATGGCCAGGGTGTTGCGCTTGGCGGCAAAGCGGTAATCCATGCGCCAGTATTTGCCCCTGCCGCTGACCAGCAGGTACATGCCGCCACCGTCCGCGTGCTTGTCCCCGGCTGGCGCCCCGCTGTGCTTTACCTGTAGGACAAATGTGTTTGTGAGTGCCATGTTTTCCCTTTGACGGTATGTCGTTTGGCGGCAGCAACTTGATACCGACAAAAGTACCGACAAAGTGCCGCGATGGCATGGTACGCCCTGATACAACGTGAGGCGTAAAAAAACCCGCTGTAGCTATGGGGCTACGCGGGTTTGATACTACTTGAAACCGTCTGAAATGATCAGATGGTGCCCGGGGCCGGAATCGAACCGGCACGCCTTGCGGCGGGGGATTTTGAGTCCCCTGCGTCTACCAATTTCACCACCCGGGCAAGGTATGAAGAACGAGCTAAATTATGGCACATTAAACAGCATGAAATATCCAACCATCGAAGACACCATCGGAAAGACACCTCTGGTTGCGCTGCAGCGCATCGGGGCCCAGGCTAATCAGGAGCGCGGCAACGTGGTGCTTGGCAAGCTCGAAGGCAACAACCCGGCCGGATCGGTGAAAGACCGCCCGGCGCTGTCCATGATCCAGCGCGCACAAGAGCGCGGCGAAATCAAGCCCGGCGACACCCTGATCGAGGCCACCTCGGGTAACACTGGCATCGCGCTAGCGATGGCTGCGGCCATCAAGGGCTATCGAATGGTCCTCATCATGCCGGAGGACCTGTCGATCGAGCGGGTGCAGACCATGAAGGCCTTTGGTGCCGAACTGATCCTGACCCCCAAGAGCGGCGGCATGGAGTACGCCCGCGACCTGGCCGACAAGATGGTGCGCGAAGGGCAGGGCACGGTGCTCGACCAATTCGCCAATGCCGACAATCCACGCGCCCATTACGAGGCCACGGGCCCCGAGATCTGGGCCGACACGCAGGGCCGGGTGACGCACTTCGTCAGCGCCATGGGTACCACCGGCACCATCACCGGTGTGTCGCGCTTTTTAAAGGAGAAGAACCCGGCGATCCGCATCATCGGTGCGCAACCCAGTGAGGGTTCACGCATTCCTGGCATACGCAAGTGGCCCCAGGAATACCTGCCCAAGATTTACGAGCCAGCCAATGTGGATGAGCTGGTGTATGTGAGCCAGGCGGATGCGGAAAACATGTGCCGCCGTCTGGCGCGCGAGGAGGGCATTTTTGCCGGCATTTCGGCGGCCGGTGCCTGCTGGGTGGCGCAGCAAATTGCCGCGCGTGAGCGCGATGCCACCGTGGTGTTTGTGGTCTGCGACCGCGGCGACCGCTATTTGTCCACCGGTGTATTTCCGGCCTGAGCGCGGCCCAAGCACTGCCCGCAAGCTACCATGCAAACGACCTAGGAACCCCTATGCAGATCGACAAAGAAATTGATACCCGTGGCCTGAACTGCCCGCTGCCCATACTCAAGGCCAAAAAGGCGCTCTCCGAGTTGTACAGTGGGCAGGTGCTCAAGGTCATCTCGACCGATGCCGGTTCGGTGCGCGACTTTCAGGCCTTTGCCAAGCAAACCGGCAACGAGTTGCTGGAGCAAGAGACGTTGGATACGGACTACATCCACTACCTGCGCCGCCGCTAAATGCAGAAGCGGGCCCTGCAGCCCGCTTCCTGTTGCAGCCAACGGTCCACAGGACCGCTGGGCTGTCCTGCACTTAACCGAGTCGCGCCAGTTGGTCGCGCATCTTGAGCACCGTGTCGGAGAAGCCTGCCACTCGCTTGCGCTCCTGCTCAATCACTGCCGGCGGCGCCTTGGCCACAAAGGCTTCGTTGGACAACTTGGTCGTAGCCCTGGCGATCTCACCCTCCAGGCGCGCCACTTCCTTGGCCAGGCGCAGCTTCTCGGCCGCCACATCCACTTCCATGTGCAAGCAGATGCGGGCATCGCCCACCACGGCCACCGGTGCGGCCTGCGCCGCCGCCTGCCAGGCGGACTCAATGGCAAACAGCTTGACCTCGTTGAGCTTGGCCAGGGCCTGCAATATGGGCGCTGACTCCTTCAGGAACGCGCCTTCGGCCTCGGTCTGTGCGAGCACATACAGCGGCAGGCGGGTGCTGGGTGGCACGCTCATCTCGCCGCGCAGGTTGCGGCAGGCGTCCACCAGCAGCTTGAGCTTGGCGATTTGGGCAATCGCTGCCTCGTCGATGCGCTCGGGCTGGCACACCGGATAGGCGGCGATGCTGACCGACGGGCCAGCGCGCCCGGCCACGGGTGCGACCTTTTGCCACAGCTCCTCGGAGATGAACGGAATCACCGGGTGCGCCAGACGCAAAATGGTTTCCAGCGTGCGGATCAGGGTGCGGCGTGTGCCACGCTTTTGCGCGTCGTCGCCGGTCTGGATTTGCACCTTGGCAATTTCCAGGTACCAGTCGCAGAACTCGTCCCAGACAAACTGGTAGATCGTGTTGGCCACGTTGTCCAGGCGGTATTCTTCAAAGCCCTGGGCCACTTGGCTTTCAGTCTTTTGCAACAGCGAAACGATCCAACGGTCGGCTGCCGTGAAGCTCAGGTAGCCGTGGGCGTCACCGCCGACGGAGCATTGCTCCTTGCTGTGCTCTAAGAGGCCGCAGTCCTGGCCTTCGCAGTTCATCAGCACAAAGCGGGTGGCGTTCCACAGCTTGTTGCAAAAGTTGCGGTAGCCCTCGCAGCGCTTGCTATCGAAGTTGATGCTGCGCCCCAGGGAGGCGAGCGCCGCAAAGGTGAAGCGCAGGGCGTCGGCACCATAGGCCGGTATGCCCTCGGGGAATTCCTTTTGCGTGTTCTTGCGAACTGCGGGTGCGGTCTCGGGCTTGCGCAGTCCGGTGGTGCGTTTTTCCAGCAGGGGCTCTAAAGAGATGCCGTCTATCAGGTCCACCGGATCCAGCACATTGCCCTCGGACTTGCTCATCTTCTTGCCCTGCGCGTCGCGCACCAGGCCGTGGATGTAGACATGCTTGAAGGGCACCCGGCCGGTGAAGTGCGTGGTCATCATGATCATCCGGGCCACCCAGAAGAAGATGATGTCGTAGCCGGTGACCAGGACGCTCGACGGCAGGTAAAGGTCGTAGTCGGAAAGGCTTGCTGCGTTGGCACCGCTGCCATCAGCGCGCTCCTGCGCTTCTTCATTGCCCCAACCCATGGTGCTGAAGGGGACCAGCGCCGATGAGTACCAGGTGTCGAGCACATCTTCGTCACGGCGCAATGTCTTGCCCGGTGCCTTGGCCTGGGCTTCCTCCTCGTTGCGCGCGACGATCACATGGCCGTCCTCGTCGTACCAGGCCGGAATCTGGTGGCCCCACCAGAGCTGGCGGCTGATGCACCAGTCGGTGATGTTGTTCATCCACTGGTTGTAGGTGTTGACCCAGTTCTCGGGCACAAAGCGCACCTCGCCACTTTGCACCGCGTCGATGGCTTTTTGCGCGATGGACTTGCCGGTGGCGTCGATGGGGCTGACCTTGTTCATGGCCACGAACCACTGGTCGGTCAGCATGGGTTCTATCACCTGGCCGGTGCGGGCGCAGCGCGGCACCATCAGCTTGTGCTTCTTCACCTCGACCAAAAAGCCTGCGGCCTCCAGATCAGCAACCACCTTTTTGCGCGCGACAAAACGGTCCAGGCCTTGGTAGGCGGCGGGGGCGTTCTCGTTGATCTTGGCGTCCAGGGTCAGCACGCAGATCATGGGCAGCTTGTGGCGCTGGCCTACGGCATAGTCGTTCTGGTCATGGGCGGGGGTCACTTTCACCACGCCGGTGCCAAAGGCCTTGTCCACATAGTCGTCGGCAATCACCGGGATCTCGCGCCAAGCCGCAGGCGTATCACCCGACAGCGGCAGCTTCACCATTTTGCCGATCAGTCCCGTGTAGCGCTCGTCTTCGGGGTGCACCATCACGGCCACGTCGCCCAGCATGGTCTCGGGGCGGGTGGTGGCCACGGTGATGGAAGTGGGGAGCCCGGCCGCCGCAAGACTGCCGTCCGCATCCACCAGCGGATAGCGGATATGCCACATATTGCCTTCTTCTTCCTCGCTCTCCACTTCCAGATCGCTCACCGCGCTCATCAGCACCGGGTCCCAGTTGACCAGGCGCTTGCCACGGTAAATCAGGCCCTGCTCGTAGAGCTGCACAAAGGTCTCGGTCACCGTCTTGGACAGCTTGGAGTCCATGGTGAAGTATTCGCGGCTCCAGTCCACCGAGTCGCCCATGCGGCGCATCTGGGTGGTGATGGTGTTGCCACTCTTCTCTTTCCACTCCCAGACTTTTTTGACGAAGTCGGTGCGGCCCAGGTCGTGGCGGCTGACCTTCTGGTCGGCCAGTTGGCGCTCCACCACGATTTGCGTGGCAATGCCGGCGTGGTCGGTGCCGGGAATCCAGGCCGTGTTGAAACCGGACATGCGGTGGTAGCGCGTCAGGCTGTCCATGATGGTCTGGTTGAAGGCGTGTCCCATGTGCAGGGTGCCTGTCACATTGGGCGGCGGCAACTGGATGGCAAAGGCCGCGGCCTTGGCCAAGGCGGTTTGCGTGCCGCGGTAGCCGGCAATGCCGTAGCCGCGCTTCTCCCATTCGGGGCCCCAGTGCGCTTCCAGCGCGGCCGGTTCAAACGATTTGGACAGAGACTGCAAACCCGGTTGCTCGGGTGTGTGCATGGGGGTCAGATGTGCGGAGGGGCTGGGGGTGGCGTGGTCGGTCATGGTCAATCATTGAGAGCGAAGGCGGATTTTACCGGCCCGACTGAACACTGGCGGCGGCGTGGCCGTTGCAACCGGCGCCGTAGGCTATTTTGCAAACATCCAACGGCTCGGCATGCTACTGACCGCTTGCGTACAAAGCGGCGTTGTCTGAGGCATCCCTCTGCCTAGACTCGCGCCAAAAAAAGAAGCCGACGCCGTTGCGCGTTCCCAAGGCCTACCCCCCCCCATCAAGCAAAAAGGTAATCCACATGCGCAGCCTCACCCGCGGCGCCTGGGCCGCGCTGGCCCTGGCGTTCGTTCCGGCCCTCTATTTCATGGTCTCTCCTGCCCATGCGGGCGGTCTGCCGGTTTCAAACCTGGCGGGTGGCTGGAGCGCTGCGGTATCCAGGGACGCGGTGGTGGTCAAGGCCGCCCACTTCGCCCTGGTGGAACAGATCAGACAGACCCGCAATCCGCTCAAGCTGCTGGCCATCAAACATGTGCGCCAGCAGGTGGTGGCCGGTACCCACTACAGCATGAACCTGTTGGTGCAAAGCGAAGGCCAGCGCCGCTTGGTGATTGCCGTGGTTTGGATGCGACTCGACGGCAGCATGGAGCTCACGCGCTGGCATTGGGTGTGAGAACGTGCCGGGCCACACCCTTTTAGGGTCGCGACCCACGTAGTACGGGCGCGTCTTGAGCGGGGTTTCGGTGGGCGCCAAGGGGCCGCTTCACCCCATTCGGGATAATGGGGCCATGCTGCTCCTACTTTCACCCGCCAAATCCCTGGATTACGAC
Source organism: uncultured beta proteobacterium (assembly GCA_903886275.1). Classification (GTDB taxonomy): domain Bacteria; phylum Pseudomonadota; class Gammaproteobacteria; order Burkholderiales; family Burkholderiaceae_C; genus Allorhodoferax. The sequence goes on from CAISLN010000010.1 coordinate 7,001, forward strand.
ACCCCGCTGGGCGCTCAGCCGCACACGGCGCCGCTGTTTGTGAAGGACTCCAAGGTCTTGATCGATGTGCTGCGCCAGCAGTCGCCGCAGCAAATCGCCGAGCTGATGGACCTGAGCGACAAGCTCAGTGCGCTGAACGTGGCGCGTTACCTGGCCTGGTCCAGCCGTGCGACCGAGAAGAATGCCAGACAGGCGGCGCTGGCCTTTGATGGCGATGTCTACGGCGGGCTCGACGCGCGCAGCCTGGCCTCTGATGAGCTGGCCTGGGCGCAGGACCATCTGTGCATTTTGAGTGGCCTCTACGGCGTGCTGCGCCCGCTGGACCTGATGCAGCCCTACCGCTTGGAGATGGGCACGCCACTGGCCAACCCGGTTGGGCGCAACCTCTATGCCTTCTGGGGTTCGCGCATTTCCGACTACCTCAACACCCGGCTGCGCAGCGATGCCAGCCCGGTGGTGATCAACCTGGCGTCCAACGAATATTTCAAGGCGGTGGACACCCGGGCCCTGAAGGCGCAGGTGGTGGAATGTGTGTTCCAGGAAAACAAGGGCGGCGCATACAAAATCGTCAGCTTTTTTGCCAAGCGCGCGCGTGGCCTGATGGCCCGCTACGCCACCGTCAACCAGCTCAGCCACATCGACCAGCTCAAGGACTTTGATGCAGAGGGCTATGGCTTTGACGCCAAGGCCTCCACGCCCGCCAAACTCGTATTCAGGCGTAGCGCATGAACCTCTTGGTCAACGGTATCAAGCTTGAGGTCGAAGACTCGGCCAGCACCTACCCCTCCCATCTGCAGCGCCCGGTGCTGCTGCTCATCATGGGCCTGGGTCTGCAGCTGATCGAATGGCCGCAAGCCCTGCTGCAGGAGCTGCAGGACGCGGGCTACCGTGTGATTTGCTTTGACAACCGCGACAGCGGCCTGAGCTCGGCGCTGGACCACCTGGGCAAGCCCAAACTGACCTGGTCGCTGCTGCGCTTTCAGATGGGCCTGGAGCTGCACCCGGCCTACACGGTGGGTGACATGGCGTCCGATACTTTTGCGCTGCTGGACGCCTTGGGTATAGAGCGCGCCCACGTGCTGGGCATGAGCATGGGAGGCATGGTAGCGCAGCGCATGGCCATTGCCGCGCCGCGGCGTGTGCTCAGCCTGTGCAGCCTCATGAGCAGCAGTGGCGCCAAGGGCCTGCCCGGGCCCACGCCGCAAGTGCTCAAGGCCATGATGCAGCGCCCCGGCGCACAGGATGAAGCCTCGGTGGTAGCGCACACCCTGCAGGTGCTGCAGGCCATTGCCAGCCCGGCCTATGCAACGCCACCCGAGCAGTTGCGCCAACACATCAGCCAAGCCTACAGGCGCAGCTACCGCCCGCTGGGCATCAAGCGCCAGATGCTGGCGGTGATGGCCGACACCACGCGCGCGGCACTGCTTGCGCAGATCAGCAGCCCGACCCTGGTGCTGCATGGTCGGTCTGACCCGCTGGTGCCCTTTGCCTGCGCCGAGGACACCGCGCGGCGCATAGCGGGCGCCACGCTGCTTGGCATAGAGGGCCTGGGCCACGAACTGCCACAGCAGGCCGTGCCGCCTGTTTTGGCGGCGCTGCTGCCGCATCTTTTGGCGGCGCAATTGCGCACCGCCACCTCCGCCTGACATCCCCTTACAGCGTCCCGATATCTCCTAAAGAGCCCCATGAGCGAATCCTCAAGCAACACCCCCGAGCAATCCCAACTGGGCAAGTCTTCGGCCTACGTGGACCAGTACGATGCCTCGCTGCTGTTTCCCATTCCACGCGCGGCCAAGCGTGCCGAGATCGGCATCACCGGCCACAGTCCCTTTTTTGGCGCCGACATCTGGAGCGCCTATGAGCTGAGCTGGCTCAATCTGCGCGGCAAACCGCAGCTGGCACTGGTGCACTTCACCATCCCCTGCGAGTCGGTCAACATCGTGGAGAGCAAGTCCTTCAAGCTCTACCTCAATAGCTTTAACAACAGCCGCTTTGCCGACGCCTCAGAGGTGCTGGCCCTCTTACGTTCCGACATCAACGAAGCGGTATGGCGCGGTGCGGTGGTGCAGGCCTCTATCGGCGTGCGCATGATCGCCCCTGAGCTGTTTGACCGCGAGCCGATTTACGAACTCGACGGCCTGAGCCTGGACCGCCTGGATGTGGAATGCACCCGCTACCAACCCGCGCCCGATCTGCTCAGCGCCAACCAGGCCGACTTGCCGCCGGTGACCGAGGTGCTGGTCAGCAACCTGCTCAAAAGCAATTGCCTGGTGACCGGCCAGCCCGACTGGGGCACGGTGCAGATCAGCTACACCGGGGCGCAGATCGAGCAGGAAGGCCTGCTGCAATACATCGTGAGTTTCAGAAACCACAACGAGTTCCACGAGCAATGCGTGGAGCGCATCTTTATGGATATCTGGAGCCGCTGCAAGCCAGCCAAGCTCACCGTCTATGCGCGCTACACCAGGCGCGGTGGACTCGACATCAACCCTTTTCGTACCAGCCATCCGCAGGCCCTGCCTGTCAACACCCGCACCGCGCGGCAATAGCCGCAAGCCATGACCCAAACCATACCAACTACCGCCCCGCCCACCCTCCACTGGCAAGAGGGCGGCATCGATTGCAGCGCCCATTGGCGTTCCGAGCGCGGCGCCGCTGCGCCCAAAAAAGTGGTGCTGGCCGATGACACCCTGAGCGCCGATGTGGCCTACCGCCTGGCCTGCGAAGGCACGGCCCTGCTGTGGCGCGGCGACTTCCAAAATGCGCGCCAGTTGCTGCAGGCCATGGGCCGGCGCATAGACCAGTCCGCCAGCACCGACAAGCGGGGCCGCCGGCCGCGCCAGACCGGTTTTCAGGATGTGCGCCACAGCCCCGAGGAGGCAGCCGCTGCGGCCGCCAAGGGCTTTCATGTGCACCGCCAGGCCCAGGCGCAGCGCGCCCGCGTGCTGGGCATGGTGCTCTTGTCGTTTGGCGGCGACTACGCCCTGAGCCTGCGCCGCGCCCCGGATGTACGCCAGGCCTGCGCCCAGGCCTGGGGTGAGCCCGCAGAAGGCGAGGCGCTTAGCGTGGCCTCCATGCGCGAGTTGCTGGGCCTGATCAGCGCCTTCGAATGGCGCAAGAACGGCGTCGAAGTGGACGCACTGGGCGAGGCACCCCACAACCGCATCCACCCCTATTACGGCGTGTTCTCGCCCCTGCGCGGTGAGTATGTCGGTCTGGTGGCCACCGCGCCGGTGCCCAAGAACCCGGCGGCGCTCACCGCCTTCGACATCGGCACCGGCACCGGCGTGTTGGCTGCGGTGCTGGTGCGACGCGGCATCGGCCATGTGGTCGCTACCGACATGGATGAGCGTGCCCTGGCCTGCGCCGCCGCCAATTTGGAGCAGCTGGAGGTGAGTGCCAGCGTGGACCTGCAAAAGGCCGATCTGTTCCCAGAAGGCCTGGCCGACATCATCGTCTGCAACCCGCCCTGGCTGCCCGCGCGTGCCAGCTCACCGATCGAGCATGCGGTCTACGACGAAGGCAGCGCCATGCTGCTGGGCTTTTTGAATGGCCTGGCCGCACACCTGACACCTAAGGGCGAGGGCTGGCTGATCCTGTCGAACCTGGCCGAACAGCTGGGCCTGCGCACCAGGGCCGAACTGCTGGCAGCGATTGCGTCAGCCGGTTTGCGGGTCAAGGCGCATATGGATGTGAAGCCCATGCATGCCAAGGCGGTGGACGCCTCCGATCCGCTGCATGTGGCACGCAATGCGGAAATCACCTCCCTGTGGCGCCTGGCTGCGTTGGAGCAAGCTACGCCGCAGTAACTGGTGTCGGCGTAAAGGGCGTCTGCGCAAAGGGCGCGCGGCCAAAGACCTCGCGCACCATAGGCTCAAAGTGGCTCAGAGGCCGGCTGGGGTAGGCCGGGTCAAACGCGGCCTGGTCGTACTTTTCGACAAAGCGCTGGGCCGAGGCAAACCAGGGGTGGTCTTGGTAGGCCAGATGGCCCTTGTCATCGCGGCCGTAATGGTGCGCGTAATACTGCATCTGAAACAGGCCGTGCATCTCCACCACCCAGGTCACCTCGGGGCGCACATAGGGCTTGAGGATGCTGGCGGCAAATTGCGAATGGTTGTCGGGTGCCAGCTCGTCGCCCAGGTCGTGCACCAGCGCGGCCACCACCATTTCGATGTCCGCGCCATCGTCCTCGGCGCGCGAGGCAGTCTGTAGGGAATGCTCCAGGCGCGAGAGCTGGTAGCCCTGCAAGGAGCCGCCCAGGCGCTCCAGCGCCAGCAATATCCGATCGGGCAGGGCGCGTATGTAGTCGTGCTCCAACTTTTGCAGGAATACATATTCGGCCTGCGTGCCGTCCTTCATCTGGGTAAACGAAACAGATTCCATGTGCTTGTCCTGTGGGTGTTGGATAAAAAAATTCAGCCGAATGTACGTTGCAGCACCAGGTACTGGCTGCGCGGGCCGTCGCGGTCCACATAGCAGCCCTGCAGCTGGCGGTGGCCCTCTGCGGGGTCGAAAGAGGTTCGCCCGTGCAGCACGCGGTTGTTATCGAACATCATCATCTCGCCGGCATTCAGGCGAAAGCGCAGTTCGTATTGTGGGTCAACAAACAGCTGGCCCAGGCGCTTGCGGGCCGCGTGGTAGCGGCGCGTGTCTTGTTGCGACATCAGTGGAATGTCATCCAGGCGCGGGCTGTAGTGCACGCCGCTCATCTGGCCTTGGCCGTCGAGTTCGATCATGGGCTTGACCGACACCAGATGGGTGCTGGCGTCGCGGTACTCAAAGCGCACCGGAATACGGCTCAGCAACGCGAACCCATCCGGGTCTTCTGCGCGCACCTGTGCGGCCACGGCCAGGCTATCGACCAGGGTGGAGAAGCCGCCTGAGGTCTCGTTTTGCAGGCATTGCAAAATCTGGATGCCGGGCACCGGCGTGCGGTAGGGGTTGTCGGTGTGCGGCCCCAGGGCCACCGGGCGGTAGGCCAGGTCGGTTGAATCGGGCCTGGAATAGACCTCAAAGAAGCTGCCGAAATTGGTGGTGCGCACAAAGCCAAAGCGCTGTGCAATTTGCAAAATCGAGTCGGCCTCGGTGGGGGTCTCGTTGACCAGCAAAAAGCCCAGTTCGATAAAGTCTTTCAGGGCCGCGTAGTGCAGCGCATCGCTTTGCAGATCGGCCCAGCGGTACTGTGGCTTTCGCTGCAGGTCGGCCTGCCAGGGCGTGGCTGCGGGGCAGCCGGTGTGCAGCACCGAGCCCTGCAGCAACTCCTGCGGATCAAAGCTGCCGGCAAAGCCATCGCTAAAGGACAGATGCAGCAGCGCGTTCTCAAGGCGTGCTTCCAACAGGTGCAAATCGTCTGGCAGCAGGTGCGGGTTCATCAGGCGCTGGCCGGTGACGGCATCGCGCTGGCTGGGGTCGGTGCTGCGCGCGCGCAGCCACAGCGCTGGCAGATCGGTATCTGTCGCGCCATCGCGCATCAACACGCGTGTATGGCCCGGCTCGGACTGGACAAGAATTTCTGGCATGGCGGGTGCTCCGTTGGCGGGGTTGTTTGCAGAGGCAAATGTGACGCGAGTCTGCTGGAGTCGGGTGCATTTTTCAAACGAAAAAACTTCCGGTATAAGATTAGTTTCACTACTGGCTCACTTATGGATACCCCATGGCAAGACTTCCACCGCTGAACTGGCTGCGCGCCTTTGAAGCCTCGGCCAGAGCCTTGAGCTTTACCGAAGCGGCGCAGGAGCTGAGCATGACGCAGTCGGCCGTGAGCCAGCAAATCAAGAGCCTGGAGAGCGCCATGGGCCGTGCCCTGTTCAGGCGCCGCGCCCGTGGCCTGGAGCTGACCGACGAGGGGCGCGGCTATTTGCCCACGGTGCAGGCCGCCTTTGCCCTGCTGGAAGAGGGCACCACCTTGCTGCAAGGGCGCAGCGACCCCGATGTGCTGGAGCTGCAGGTCAACCTGTCCTTTGCCCTGTTCTGGCTTACGCCCAGGTTGGCGCAGTTCATGGACGAGAACCCCCAGGTGCAGCTCAACCTGGCCACCTCGGTCTGGACCGAGGAGCGGCCCCACAACGCGGCCGCCCTGCAAATAGTTTTTGGCCTGGGCAAGCAAGAAGGCATCAACGGCAAACGCCTGACGCGCGACAGCATCTTTCCGGTGTGCAGCCCCAAGCGGGCCAAGCAGATCAAGACCCTGGACGACCTGTTGGCGCAGCGCCTGTTTGACCTGCCCGGAACCGCCCAAAGCTGGGGCGCTTGGTTCAAGGCCCATCCCGAGGGTGGCGCGCTCGAACCGCCCGTGGTGCACCGTGCCAGCACCTGGGCCCTGAGCCTGGAGTGGGCCCAGCGCGGGCTGGGTGTGGCGTTGGCGCACGAGACCATTGCCAAGGATTTGCTCGCCTCGGGTCAGTTGGTGCGGCCCTTTGATTTTTCGATTCCGCTCAAGGAAGCCTATTACCTCATTGCTCCTGAGGGCAGTCGCACCCGCCCAGCCAGTAAGGCCTTCAAGGAGTGGTTGCTGCGCGAGATGGCGGTGTTTACGGAGTAGGGCGCTGTTGGGGTGAGGCTTTTAAAACAACTGCCCGGTCAGCCCATCCGCACCCTGGTCATGGGACGCGCTGTTGGCTGCGCGCTCGGCCGCATCCTCTGCCTTGAGTAGCGCCCCCACCCGCACGCCCAATAGCCGCAATCGCTTTTGCAGCGGCGCGCGCTTCAAGCATTGCCCGGCAAACTGTCGGATCTCTTGGGCGTCGGCGGTGAAGTGGTCAATCGTCTGGTCGCGCGTGACGATCTGGAAATCGTCAAAGCGCAGCTTGATGCCAATGGTCTTGCCCACATAGCCCTTGCGCTGCAAATCGCCCGCCACCTGTTCGCACAGCTTGGTAAAAATGGCGCCGAGTTCGGCGCGGTTGCGCACCGCGTGCAGGTCGGCATCGAACGTGGTCTCGCGGCTCATGCTGACCGGCTCGCTCTCCAGCACCACGGCGCGCGCGTCCTGGCCGTGGGAGGCGGCGTGCAGCCAGGCACCGCTGCGCTCGCCAAAGTTGTCCATCAGCCACTGCTGTTCGCGCGCTGCCAATTGGCCAATGGTTTCAATGCCATGGCTCTGGAGTTTGGCCTCCAGCTTGGGGCCTATGCCGTTGATCTTTCGGCAGGCCAGCGGCCAGATTGTGTCTTCCAGGTCCTCTTCCCACACGATGGAAATACCACGGGGCTTGTTGAACTCGCTGGCCATTTTTGCCAGCAATTTGTTGGGCGCCACACCCACCGAGCAGGTCAGTCCGGTGTCATCAAAAATGGCTTTTTGAATCAGGCGTGCCAGCACCCGCCCACCCTCGCGCTGGCCGCCTGGCACGTCGGTAAAGTCAATGTAGACCTCGTCCACGCCCCGGTCTTCCATCAGCGGCGCAATGTCGGTGACGATGGCCTTGAAGCGGCGCGAGTAATGGCGGTACTGATCAAAGTCCACCGGCAGCAAAATCGCCTGTGGACAGAGCTTGGCCGCCTTCATCAGGCCCAGAGCCGAGCCCACGCCAAACTGGCGCGCGGCATAGGTGGCCGTGGTGATGACGCCGCGCCCGGTGTAGCCATCTAGGCGGGGAAAGAAGTCCAGCGGTATGTGGTGCAGATGTGCGCTGCTCCATTCCTGCTCAGGGTGCGCCGCACGCAAGCGGCCCAGCAAATCGTCCTCGCGCCTTCGGCCCCCGCCAATCACCACCGGCAGGCCCTTGAGCTGCGGGTAGCGCAGCAGTTCCACCGAGGCGTAAAACGCATCCATGTCCAGATGCGCAATGCGGCGCAGGCGGGTTGTGGGTGGGAGGCTGGTCACTTCAGAGGCGGCGGTGCGTTTTGCAATGGCGCATGCCACAGTATAAAGAGGCCTGTGTTGCAGCAGCAGCGTGGCTATCGTGATACTTGCCCTATCCAATGGGGAGTCTGCATGGCGCACCCGGCTATCGAAGAGCTGCACCGCTCTATCCAAGTCCGCAGCAAGCCGCCTGAAAATTTTCTGAGCGATATACGCCGCAGCGTGCCCGAGAAATGGCTCACCTTTATGGGCCAACCTATACGCCAATTTTTTGGGCGAAAAAAAGAGCCCCTAGGGGCCCTTTCTCAGTCAGCGCTGATGCGCCGTGCGCTTATACCGGCGCGGCTTCTGCAGCCGGTACTTCGGCTGCAGCGGTAGGCTTGGCGGCGCGAACTGCCTTGACCTTGCGTGCGACGGCAGCCTTGACCTTGGGTGCGACAGCAGCCTTAACCTTTTTTGCAGGCGCGACCTTCACCACGGGTTGCTCTTTAGCCGAAGTGGCTGGTAGTTGGAACATGCCACGCTCACCGGCCTTGACGGCGCCCGATGCCAGGATCTTGCGCAGCGAAATGCCAACCGAGCCCAGGGGCAGGCCGGAGCCGGCGGCCATGACCACGCCGGTTTGGGCGGTCCAGCTGCCGACCTTTAACGCACCTTGCAGGTATTTCAGCAGCACGCTGTCATTGGCGGTGAGTGCGCCCGCTGGCTTGGGCGCGGCACCCTTTGCTGCTGCCGCAACAGCCTTGGCCTTGGCCGGCTTGGCCACCACGTCCACGACGGCTGCGTTGGAGATCGCCTTGCGCTTGGAGAGGGTGGGCAGAACGATCACATCGGAGGCCGGGTTGGCCAGTTCTGCGGCCACTGCGTAGAGCTCTTGGAGCTGGGCTTCAACGGTCACCAGACCCTGGCTCAGGCGAGCAAGGGTCTTGAACCGTACGATGGCCTGTTCAGATTCCACGCCAAATGGCTGGCTGGCAACGCTTGCGACCATGCTGCCGGCCTGGGCGTGCACAGTGGCGGCGATGGCCTCCGATGCGGCATGAACGGCCTGTCCGGCCTTTTGGATAGAAGACAAATCTTTGGATGATAACGACATGGAACTCCACTTAATGCAATGAACTAACTAATCTCGGGACGGCGGATCTTATGCTTTTACAAAATATAATTCAAGATCTGAAAAGGTATCCCTCACAGTTGCACCGTCTGGTTGTGGGTCACCTGGAACCCTATCCAAACTCGCGCAGGGTCGCCGATGCGGCCGGACTGCAGTTGTTCGCCTACATCGGCGAGCCTGTTGCAGAGATAGTTCCAGGCTGCGCGCTGCTTTTGCTGCCGATTGACCCACAGTCGGCCAGTCTGGCGGGTATAGTGGATTTTCGTCGAATTGGATTTCACTAAATAAATGCAGGGGCCAACGTGCACATACTTCATCGCCTGAATTTGGCTCAAAAGTTTCTCATCCTGGGATTGATATTTTTACTGATGGTGCTGCTACCCGCAGGCCTCTACTTTTCCAGAAGCTTCACCGAGATGGATGCCTCGCTCCTGGAGGTCAGGGCCAGCACCTCGGTGGTCGCCTTGAACAAGGTGGTGCAGCTTACGCAAACGCACCGGGGTTTGTCCGCTGGTGCGCTCAACGGCAACCAGGCGCTCTCGGGCAGGCGTCCGGCCATGCGGGACCAGGTGGTGCAGGCCATGGTGGCCTTTGACCGAGAAATCAAGGCCGCAGGGGCCTCGCAAAAAATTATGGCGCCATGGGCCGATTTGCAACAACGCTGGACGGCGCTGGAACAAAAGGTTTCCTCCGGGCAGATCGCGGCCGCAGAAAGCACCAAGCTGCACACGCAACTCATCACGGATTTGCTGACGGTGAATGAGGAAGTGCTGGGCGAATATGGGCTGTCGATGGACACGGCCTCCGACAATTACTACCTGATCCAGGCCTCCTTGATCAACCTGCCCTGGCTGGCAGAAAGCCTGGGCATCATGCGGGCGCAGGGTGCGGGTTTTCTGACGCAGGGCGCGCTGCCACCCGAGGGGCGGGCCACGCTGCAATCGCTGAACAAGCGGGCCACCGAGTTGCGCAACGAGTTGTCGCGCAATCTGCTGCGTTCCATGGATGCCAATGCGCGCATGAAGAAAAGCCTTGCGGCACCTGCGCAAGAGGCACAGGCCTCGGTGACCAAGGCGCTGGCCTTGGCGGACCAGGCCCTGATCAATGCCAGCGAGATCAACTACCCCGCGCCCGATTACTTTGATGCCTTCACCCGTACCATTGACGGGCTCTACGCCTTCAATGCAACGGCCATGACCACGCTCACCGAGGGACTGGACGCCAGGCGCTCGGGCCTGCGCCGCACGCAAATCATGGTTTTTTCCCTGCTGGCGGCAGGTTTTTTGGCGGTGTTGCTCATCGCCAGGGCCTTTATCCAAAGCATTACCGGTCCGGTGGCCGAGGCGGTAGAGGTCGCGCAAGCGGTGGCTGCGGGCAATCTGGCGGTGCACGTGGAAGTGCGTGGTACCAATGAACTGGGTCAATTGATGCAGGCTTTACGGCAGATGCGCGATCACCTGTCCAGGGTCGTGGGGAAGGTGCGTCAGGGGGCGGACGGGGTGGCCACCGCCAGCGCGGAAATCGCCTCGGGCAACCAGGACCTGTCCTCTCGCACCGAAAGCCAGGCCAGCGCGTTGGAACAGACGGCGGCCTCCATGGAAGAGCTCAATGCCACGGTCAAGCAGAACGCCGACAGTGCGCTGCAGGCCAATCAACTGGCTCTGAATGCCAGCACCGTGGCGCAAAAGGGGGGTGACGCGGTGTTGCAGGTGGTAAACACCATGAAGGACATCAACGACTCGAGCCGCAAGATTGCCGACATCATTGGTGTGATTGACGGCATTGCCTTTCAGACCAATATTCTTGCGCTCAATGCCGCCGTGGAAGCGGCAAGGGCCGGCGAACAGGGGCGCGGATTTGCGGTCGTGGCCTCCGAAGTGCGCAGTCTGGCGGGTCGCTCGGCCGACGCGGCCAAGGAGATCAAGTCCCTTATCAATGACAGCGTGTCGCGCGTGGAGCACGGCACCGCCCTGGTCGATGGCGCGGGTGCGACCATGCAAGACGTGGTGTCTAGCATTCGCCGAGTGACGGACATCATGGGTGAGATCAGTTCGGCCAGCAAGGAGCAAAGCCTGGGCGTCATGCAGGTGGGGGAGGCGATTACGCAAATGGACCAGGTGACACAGCAAAATGCGGCGCTGGTGGAGGAGATGGCGGCGGCGGCCAGCAGTCTGCGCTCACAGGCTGGCGATTTGGTGGCAACCGTTGCTGCGTTTAACCTGAGCGAGGCCAGGACTGCTGCAGCGCCCTCCAGAGGCAATGCCCTGGCTGCGTCGGCTAGGCGACGCAGCTAAACCGCACGGGGCATGCAGTTGCGCAGTCACAGCCGCAGCTGTGCCTGCGTTCCATCAGGAAAGGTGTTTGCCGGCCAGGCCGGTGAGTTCAAACATCGTCACTTCGTCCTTGCCCATCACGGCCTTGAGCTTTGCATCGCACAAAATATTGCGCATATTGGCTGGGTTTTGCAGCTTGTGGGCCTTGATGTAGACCCACAGCTGTTTGATGACTTCGGTGCGGGGCAGTGGGGCTGCGCCCACTACGGCGGCCAGTTCGACGCTGGGTTTGAGTGCCTTCATGAAGGCAGATTCTTTTTTTGGTGCTGTTGTCATGTTGCGCTGGGCAATAGTTGGTCAGGGCGCGAGTGTACGACCTCGCGGCCCAAGCAGTCTAAACTCACGGTTTACCGGTGACCGTTGTTGTAGCCAGGGAGCTCCCGCCCCCTGGTGCCAGGTCCAAGCACCTTGATCCCAACCAAAGACCCCCAATTCAACTTGCGTTTTGCCAAACCCGACGACGCCGCCATGGTGCTGGGCTTTATGCGCAAGCTCGGCAGCTACCAAAAGATGGCCGACAAAATCGTGGCTACCGAAGCCGGGCTGCACAGCCTGCTTGCGGCCCAAAAGGGCGAAGCGATTTTTGGCAGCTACGCGGGGCAGACCGTTGCCTTTGCCTATTTTTGCCAGACCAGTTCGGCCTTTATCGGGCAGTCCGGCATGTACATCGACGGCTTTTTTGTGGACGAGTCGATGCGCTTCAAGGGCCTGGGAAAAATCATGATGGCCTATCTATCGAAACTGGCGATAGCGCGCGGCTGCAAACGGCTCGAATGGGCCTGCCTGGACTGGAACCAGCCCAGCATAGATTTCTACAAGGGTCTGGGTGCCTACGGCGTGGACGGCATGAAAATTTACCGCTTTGCGCCCGAGGTATTGCAGGCCAACGCGGCACTGTTTTAGCGTTCGAGCGCGGCGTCGCTGCGCTTCCATATGCATTCCTTACGGTGCTTGGCGCAAGATGACCACATGACCTTACCCAATCATTCCACGCGTCACCGGCTCGCCCCGGTCCTCCCGTTCTGCCCAGTCAGCGCAGTACCGGTATGAAGACCCGGCAATCTTCGCTGGCCGCGCTGACCCTGGGCGCCATTGGCGTGGTCTATGGTGACATTGGAACCTCGCCCCTGTATGCCTTCAAGGAGGTGTTTATCAGTGGCCATGTGCCGGTCACTACCGACAATATTCTGGGCGTTCTGTCGCTGTTCTTCTGGACGCTGGCGGTCATCGTCTCCATCAAATACGTGCTGCTGATCATGCGGGCCGACAACCATGGCGAGGGCGGTCTGATGGCCTTGCTGGCGCTGGCGTCTCAATCGGTGCAGGGCAAACCCGAACTGCGCCGCGTTCTGATGACTCTGGGTGTGTTTGGTGTGGCGCTATTTTTTGGCGATGGCGTGATCACGCCGGCCATCTCGGTGCTGTCGGCCGTGGAGGGTCTTGAAATTGTGACCCCTGCGGCCAAGCCCTATATATTGCCGATTTCGTTGGTGGTGCTGTTGCTGCTGTTTCTAGTGCAAAAGCGCGGCACCGATCTGCTGGGCAAATTCTTCGGCCCCGTCATGGTGGTGTGGTTTGTTGCCATCGGCCTGATGGGATTGCCGCCCATTGCTGCGCACCCCGAGGTGCTCAAGGCCGTCTCGCCCTGGTACGCGCTGCACTTTGCTGTTGTCCATTACCAGGTGGCCTTTATCACCCTGGGCGCGGTGTTCCTGTGCGTCACCGGTGCCGAGGCCCTGTATGCCGATATGGGCCACTTTGGCAAACGCCCAATTCGCGTGGCCTGGTTTGGCATGGTGATGCCCTGCCTGATCCTTAACTACTTTGGCCAGGGTGCGTTGGTGCTGGCCGACCCGGGTGCCGTGGAAAACCCCTTCTTTCTGATGCTGCCGGGCTGGGCCACCATGCCCATGGTGGCGCTCGCCACGGCGGCCACGGTGATTGCCTCGCAGGCCTTGATCTCGGGCGCCTTCTCGGCCACCAAGCAAACCATTCAGCTGGGCTATTTGCCGCGCCTGACGATTTTGCACACCTCGCAGAGCGACACCGGTCAGATCTATGTGCCAGCGGTCAACTGGGCGCTGCTCATTGGTGTGGTGATGTCGGTGGTGATCTTCCGCTCTTCGAGCGCACTGGCCGCGGCCTATGGCATCTCGGTGAGCCTGGTGATGGTGATCACCACGGTGCTGACCTTCTTTGTGATCCGCTATGGCTGGAAGCTGCCGCTGCCGCTGTGCCTGGCGGCCACCGGCGTCTTCTTTGCAGTCGATGTTTCTTTCTTTGCCTCCAATTTGCTCAAGATCGCCGACGGCGGCTGGTTCCCGCTGCTGATGGCGGCCAGCCTGTACCTGGTGCTGGCCACCTGGAAGGACGGGCGCCTGCTGTTGTCCGAAAAATTCCGCAAGGACGCCATCGCGCTACCCGGCTTTTTGGAGGCGGTGTTTACCTATCCACCGGTGCGCCCGGATGGCACAGCGGTGTTCCTGTCGTCTAGCGTGGGCATAGTGCCCAATGCGCTGCTGCACAACCTCAAGCACAACAAGGTACTGCACAAGACCAATTTGTTCCTGACGGTGCAGAACCAGGAGATCCCCAAGGTCGCCGTGGACGAGCAGGCCACCATGACGCCGCTGGGAAACGACTGCTGGCAGGTCATTATCCAATTCGGTTTTCTGGACGACCCGGATATCCCCAGGGCCTTGCAGCACATCCGCAACCCGGCCTGGCATTACAACCCCATGGTCACCAGCTATTTTTTGTCGCGCGATATTGTGGTGCCCACCCTGGGCGGCGAGATGGCGCAGTGGCGCGAGAAGCTGTTTGCCCAAATGCACCGCAGTGCCAGTGGCGCCGCAGACTTCCTCAGCCTTCCCAGCAATGCGGTGGTGGAGCTGGGCTCCAAGGTCGAAATTTAAGGTGGTCGGAAATTTCAGGACGCGGCTGGCACAGGCTCTGCCCCGCGTACCAAAGTGGCTTCCAGATAGCCTGTGTTTCCCGTGCCTTTGACCAACTTCAAGCCACCGCCAAAGGCGCGCAGGATCTGGTGCGCCACCACCGGCGCCAGCGCCAAGTGCTCGGCCACAGAAGAAGACCTGGCAGAGGACCCGATCGCAAAGAAGTCTTGCGCCTGTGCATCCGACAAGGTCAGCGCATCGAGTTCTGCGCGCAGAAACAAGTGTGGGCCGTCGCTGTGTCCCGTCAGATGCAGCGCTTGCTTGTGGCTTGAAAAGGCCAAGGCCAATTGCAGCGTGATGTGCAAGGCCCGGTCGCACAAGGCGCCGCTGTCGCAAAGCGTCCCGGCGCGCAGGCTATCCACGCAGTCCAGTGTGACCTGCACGCCAGGCAGCGCCAACCGCTCCAGCAGTTCGGCGCTGGGGCTGGGCTGCGCTTGATCGCGCACCAAGCGGTCCACCTTGGCGATCAGCTCGACATCATTGAACAGCCACAACAATCGGTCCCTGCTTTGGTTGAACATGTCGGCGTATTCGGACAGTTCTTCAGAGGGCGGACACATGAGCAGCAACAGATCCCCCACGCCCAATAGGCCATGGGCCGGGGTGCGCATTTCGTGCGAGATCATGGACAAAAATTCGCCCTGCAGGCGGCTAAGTTCTTGCACCCGCGCATAAGAAGTTTCCAGCTCCTGCGTGCGCTGCAGCACCATTTTTTCCAGATGCAGGTTGTAGCCGGTCAGTTCGCGCTGCAGTTGGCTGAGCTTGAGATGGGTTTCGACGCGGGCAAAAACCTCGGCCAGTTGGAAGGGCTTGGTCACATAGTCCACCGCACCGAGTTCAAAGGCCCGCACCTTGTCGCTGCTCTCATGCTGGGCACTGATGAACAGCACCGGTATGTCGCGCAGAGCAGGGTCCGACTTGAGCCGTTGGCAGACCTCAAAGCCATCCATGCCAGGCATGTTGATGTCGAGCAGGATCAGATCCGGCGGGGCATTGTGCGCCGCTGCCAAGGCCTCGGCACCGCTGCTTGCAGCCTGGGGCGCATAGCCGCGGCGTGCCAGCATGCGCACCAGCAACTCCACATTGGCGGGCGTGTCGTCCACCACCAGAATGCGTGCCGCAAACGGCACCGGTTCAATGCTTGTCATGGTTTGCTTCTCTCAGAGACTTCTAGTGCCGCATGCAAGGCCAGCAAAAATTCGTCTACCTTGATGGGCTTGGTCAGGTAGTGCATAAAGCCGGCCTCCAGGCCTTTTTTGACATCGCGCGCCATGGCGTTGGCACTGACGGCCACGGCCGGTATATGGGCCGTGCGCGCGTCTTCGCGCAGCAACCTGAGGGTCTCGAACCCACTGATGCCGGGCAGGTTGATGTCCAGCAGGATCACATCGGGCCGTTCCGAGCGGGCCAGCTCAATGCCCGCCAGCCCATTGCTGGCCATCAGCAGGCGCAGCTCCGGGTGGCGCTCTATGATTTTTTGCACCAGCTTCATGTTGGCCGGGTTGTCCTCCACATACAGCAGGGTGTGCGCCTTGGAGGGACGCACCGGCAAACTGAGCGTCACATGGCCACTTTCTAGGGCCGCCAAGGGGGCATCCACAGCGTCCAGCTCGAACCAGAACACGCTACCTACGCCTACCGTGCTTTGCACGCCTATGCTGCCGCCCATCAGTTCGACAAGTTGTTTGGCCACCACCAGTCCGATGCCCGTGCCCTCCACGCCACTGGCCTCTTGCCCCAGCCGGTTGAAGGCCTGGAACAGCTGCGCCTGCTGGTCCGGGCGCATGCCCTGACCGGTGTCGCGAATGCTCACCCGAATGCGATTTTGCGGCTGCAGGGTGCAACCCACTTCCAGCGTTCCTTGCGCGCTGTTGTACTTGATGGCGTTGGTCAGCAGGTTGAGCAGCACTTGCTTGAGGCGGGTGTGGTCCGCCAGCACATGCAGTGCCGCATCACCAGGCGGAAAGCGCATCTCAATGCCGCGTTGCCTTGCATGGGGCTCTACCATGCTCTGGCATTCGGACAGGATCTCGCTGAGCAGCACCGCCTCCTTGGACAGTGGAATCTGGCGCGCTTCAATTTTGCTCAGATCCAGGATTTCATTGATCAGCTTGAGCAGGTGCCAACCGGCGCGCAGAATTTGTGCAATGCTTTCTTGCTGCCCGGTGCTGGGCGCGGGCTCATCGGACTCCATCAACTGGGCAAAACCCAGAATCGCGTTGAGCGGGCTGCGCAACTCATGGCTCATGCTCGACAAAAATTCCGACTTGGCCAGATTGGCCTTCTCTGCCAACGCGCGGGCCGCTTCGAGCTCCACATTTTTATCCTCTAGCACCCCGTCCAGGCGCTTGCGCTCGGTCACATCGCGCGCCGCTGCAAAAACCCCTTGGAGCTTTCTGTCGCGGTCGTAGAAGGTGCTGGCGTTGTAGGACACGACGGTCTCCAACCCATCCCTGGTGCGTGCGGTGAGCTCGTAGTTGCTGACCTTGTTGGCACTCAGCACCAGGTTGATGCCGGCCTCGGCACGCTCGGGGTCGGTGAAGTAGGTCTTGAACGGCGCGCCAATCAACTCATCGCGCGTGCAGTCGGTGAGCGACTCCATTTGCTTGTTGACGTCGGTGATGATGCCCGAGGGGTCGGTGGTGATGATGGCGTCGATATTCGCCTCAATCAGCGAGCGGGTGTAGAACTGCTGGTCGCGCAAGCGCTGGTCGAGCTTTTTGCGCTCTTCTTCAATCTGCTTGCGCGCCGTGTTGTCCGTGCCAATCAACAGGTAGCCGATGATGGCTTGTGCGTCATCGCGCAAGGCGGTGACCGACAGCATGGCCCGCAAGCGGCTGCCGTCCTTGCGGATATAGGTGAGCTCGTAAATGTCTTCCATGCCGCGTGAAGCCTTGAACACCAAGGCCTCAAAGCCCGGCGCAATCTGTGTGCCCAGCTCCTTGCTCAGGGCGAAGGCGCGGGCAATCATCTCCTGGGGGTCGGAAATATCGGCGGGTGTGATTTTGTCGATCACCTCCAGCGCCGTGTAGCCCAGCATGCGCTCGGCACCCACGTTGAAAATCTGAATCACGCCCTTGGCATCGGTGGCAATGCTGGAGAAGTTGGCACTGGTAAAGATAGCGCTTTGCAAGGCATCTGCCCGGCGCAAGGCTTCTTCCGAGCGCTTGCGTGCGCTGATGTCGCGCAAAATTCCGGTGTAATGGACCGCGTCACCCAGACGCATTTTGCTGAACGTAATTTCCAAGGCAAAGCTGCTGGCATCCTTGCGCTGGCCCACGACTTCGCAAGGGGCATAGGCGGCATCGACGTCGCTAGGGTTCGCCATGCTGTCGATCCAGCAGGGGCTTTCATCCAAGGCCGGAATCAGTACATGGATGTCTTGGTCCAATAGTTCGGCAGCGCTATAGCCGAACATGCGCTCCACCTGGGCGTTGAGCATTTTCAGCCGCATGCCCTCGCAGTGCACGGTGAGAATGCCATCGGCCACGGTGTTGAGGACGGTTTGAATCAGGGCGGTGCTGTCGCGCTGGACCTGCTGCGCGGCATATTCTTCGGTCACGTCCCGGAACACCAGCACGGCACCAATCACTTCGCCGTCACGCGCCCTGATGGGCGCACAGCTGTCGGCAATGTCATATTCACTGCCGTCCTTGCACAGCAGCACGGTATGGTTGGCCAGTACCTGTACCGAGCCATGCAGCAAGGCCGCCATCACCGGTATGACCACGGGCAGTCGGCTGCTTTTGTTGACGATGTGCAGCACCTCTTCGATAGAGTGACCTTGGGCCTGCGCATCGGTCCAGCCGGTGAGCCTTTCAGCCAGCGGGTTCAGCCGCGTAATACGGGCCTGCGCATCGGTAGTGATCACGCCGTCGCCTATCGAATTGAGCGTCACCGCCAACTGCTCCGAGTTGACTTGCAAGGCCTGGTTGCTGAGCTTGAGCTCCTGGTTCAGCGCCGCCTGCTGCTCCAGCAAATGCCGGGTTTGTTCAAGCACCTGTTGGTTCAGGCGCAGCAAGCCCTGGCGGTAGATCACCCAGGCAAAGCCCAGAGCGGCCAATAGTCCCCAGATGCTGGCAGCCAGGATGAATGCGAACATTTGCCCCATCGTCTTTTGGTACTTGGCCTCATGCGCGGCCAGATGGGCCTCTTCTATACGATTGAAGGACTGCAACTGCGTACGAATGGCATCCATCTGCTTCTTGCCCTGGCCGGCGTTGAGCAAATTCAGCATCTCTGCGGATTTGTTGGCGCGTCTGAACTCAATCCCCTGTGCGAGTTCGGCCAGTTTGGCCTGCAACAGGGGTGTCAGCATATCGATCAGTGGTTTGGCCGATTCCACACGCACCTTTTGCCGCAAAGCTTGCAATTGGGCATTCAATCTATCGTGCACCGCCAGGTAGGGCGCCAGAAATGCCTCGTTGCCGGTCAGCAAAAAGCCGCGCTGGCCGGTCTCTGCATCCTTCAAGGCCGACATGAAGTCGTCCGCATCGCCCATGACCATGGTCGCGTGCTGGCGTGCCTCTGCGGTGACGGCCACTTGCTCGTAGGTCTGAAGGCCCAGCACCACGCCGCTGGCCAACAGCGCCACGGCTACCAAAAGCGTTGCCCCGATTTTAGGGCTGACTTTCATGGCGCTGCGCCCTTGCGGTCAGCCAAAACGCAGGTCCTATGTGCTGGCAGTTCAGCAGACCAGGGGGGCGCAGTCAAGGGAAAGGCCAGCAGCGCCATCGCGCCACCGGCTGGGTAGCCAGGTAATGGAGTCATTGCTGATCTCTTGTGTGCGCAACATGCAAGCCAATGCATCGCGCTGTTTGGGGTGCAAGTCGCACCATTGCAGCAAGGGTCATCATCGCATAGGTATGGAATCGGACAATCCCTCATTTCGGCGCATAGGCCGGTGCTGGGTCATGCCGGGGTGATTTTGGAGTCATCTGCCGGCATATTTATTTCCGATTTTTGGGGGGGCAAGCATTCGATCGGTACCGGCGCGGTCTGCCTGAGGAGCCCCATGCCATTGGTGATGGGTCCATCCCAGCCATGGCGCACGGTGTGTCGCGCCGGTGCAGGGCCTATTGAATAGGTATGAATAGCGAACGAGGGCTTTTTGGATAGGCAAGGCGCAATACGGAGTGAGGGGCATCCCACCGGGCTCGCAGGTGGGTGCTTACTGCGGGGCCATGAATTCCCTGCGCTTTCCCGCCAGCGCTATTTCGCAGCAGGCGCGCATGCGCTTCAAAGTGAGCCACGAAATTCGCACGCCCATGAACGCGAGCCTGAGGCTGGCGGCTTGGACATTGCCGCGGTGATGCAGCGCGTCAGCACCATCGTGTCGCCCCACATCCGTGCCAAGAGCGCTGCGCGCCAGGGTAGATCCGGTTGCGCGCTGGTGGCAAATGGGCTGCACCCTGAGTGGCTGCAGCCCATTGACGCAATTAAAACACCCAGCCCACTTGCAGCAAGAAGTTGTCCTGCTCCGTCTTCTCGCTCAGCGCCGCAGTGCTATCCAAGCGGTGCGCCCAATGCGCCTTGATGATGGCGCGGCCGTAGTTGGCCGACCAGCCAATCACTCAGCAAGGCACCGGTAGTCTTGGCTTTGCTGCCGCCTTTGCCGCGTCCGCGAGCACTCTCGCAAACCGCAACCAGCGCTTGCAGGGTCGGGTTCCAGACGAGTCGATAGACGTGGTTCATGCGCGTTCCTTTGAGGGGCATTTCGGTAAAAGACGCGAGTCTTACGCCCATCAGAAAATTCGTCTATCGACTTTGCGAAAAATCATCGAAAAGAGTGAAATGACTGAAAGTGCTGTTTTCAGCAGGCCTAAGACCGCTTGAAAAAGGGTCAGCGCCGCTGACGGGCGAGGGTTTGCGAGGGCAATTCTCCAAATTGGCGCTGGTAGTAGCGTGCAAAGTCGCCCTGGTTTGGGAAATGGGTCCCCGCCAGAAGGCTTGGATACACAAATGACTGCTCCATTAGGGCAGCACGTTTGCACGACCTGGCTTTGGGATTGCTTGCTATTGCGACCGTCGCAGATGGCTCAGCATCCATCGCATGAGACGTTCCATCGACTCATCAATACTTTCAATGCCGGTGTTCAGCGTCAGCGCTGGGCTCATGGGTGCTTCGTATGTCGATGAGACACCTGTAAAGTTGGGCAGTGCGCCACTTTCTGCCTGGGCGTAATGCCCCTTGGGGTCGCGGTTCTTGCACACGTCAAGTGCGCAGTCACAGTACACGTCAAGGAAGTCGCCATCCCGCAGGCCTTGTTTTACTGCATCGCGGGCCGCGCGAATGGGGGATACCAGTGCCACGAGGACGACGGTCCCTGTGTTGAGCAACAGTTTGGCCACCTCGCCTGTGCGGCGAACATTTTCATTGCGATCCGCCATGCTAAAACCCAGATCGGCGCACAGACCGTGGCGCAAATTGTCGCCATCAAGCAGCATGGTGCGAAAGCCCGCGCGGTGGAGCTTTTCATCGGCAGCCCTGGCCAGGGTTGATTTCCCGGAACCCGGCAAGCCCGTCAACCAGACCACGGCACCTCGGTGCTGATTGCGCGCCTCGTGCTGCGCTCTGGTTACCGTTTCGGTTTGCCACACCACGTTGCGACTGGCGGCAGAGTCGGAGGTCATTTCTTCAGGTGGGGATAGTAGAGCTGGTAGAACCAGGCGTAGGCGGTTTCGATCAGCGTCTGGATGCGTGGCGGGATTTCATGCAGCTTGGGTGCGGTGATCTTGGTGAACTGCGTGTGCGTGAACTTCATGTGGTAGTGGCTGTCGCTTTCCTGCACACCCACTTGCAGTTCTTCGGTATTGATGCGCATCGGAGCCACACCCAACCAGGCGTAGATGTGTGACATGCAGGCCGCAGGCTGCGCCATCAGGTCTTCAAAGCGCACAAAATAAAGACGCTCTTGCACATGCTTGGGCAAATCAGGGACGGCATGCAAAGAGATCAGCGGCGCACCGATGGCCTTGTCCTTGGCAAACAGCACATCGGCACGGCCGAATCGGTCGTAATCGGCCAGATGGTCTATGAAATCTATGAGGATGGTGCGCTGGTGCTGGGCTTCAATCGAGCCGTAAATTTGCCCCAGATCGCGCACGCACACAATCAGCTTGGCGTCGGGCTCAATGTGCAACAGCATCTCGATGGCATGCAGCCAGGCTCGGTTCTTATCCACCACTACGGGCTTTTCGCAATCGTGGTGCCAACCGCGCAAATAGCCCTGCATGGCAGACATCAAGTGGCCATAGCTGGTCTTAAACGTCGTATCCAATTGCGACAAAAAGAACTGGTCGTCGCTCACCATGCGCCTTATGCCCAGCAAGGTGTTGCACAGGGGCGAGCTGCTGCCCTCGCAGTGGATTTCAGGATGCTGCGCCAGCAGCTGACACAGCAGGGTCGAGCCCGCTCGGGGTAGTCCAGTTACACCAACAAATCTGGGGGCCATTGCACCACTTTCCTTGAAAAAACATCAGCCTCATTGGCATGCGCGGATTAAAACACCCAGCCCACTTGCAGCAAGAAGTTGTCCTGCTCCGTCTTCTCACTCAGCGCCGCAGTGCTATCCAAGCGGTGCGCCCAATGCGCCTTGATGATGGCGCGGCTGTAGTTGGCCGACCAGCCAATACCCACGTCGCTGATCTCGCGGCTGGTATCGGTTGCGAGCGGCTTGGCTGCCGATGCTTGCCCCCAATTGCCAAACAGCAGCCAGTTGCTTTGCAGCTTGCCCCAGGCGGGCAAGGGCCGGGCCAGTTCCAGGTGCACCAGCGTTGCGTTAGAGCCAATCAGCTCCCCCGACGGATACGCCATCACCCCGTTGCTGCCTGACACCGACATGCGCTCACTGCCATCGAGGTTTTTGTCCGTCAGCACCTGCTGTGCAGAAACAGAAGCGGTCAGGCTAAACGCATTGGGCAACAGGCTCACACGGCTCAAACTCAGATTGGCTTTGCTGAAACTGCCCTGGGTGTTGACCCCCGCCGCGTCCAGCGCCAAGGCCGATGCCTCGTTGATCCTGAGTTCACCCGCCGTCAGGCTCAGGCTAAGCCGGGTCAAGCCGTCCGCGCCCCACACCTTGGACTCGTCACGCATCAACAGTCCCAAGGTCACCGCACTGGAGGTCTTGGGCGTGCGGGTGCTGGTGGACTCCACCTTGTCTTCGAGGTCTTTGTAGGCCAAGTTCAGGCTGGCTTCGATCGTCTGGGCGCGAATGCGGCGCACCGGGTAGGTGAGCGTGGCATCGAGTGCTTGGGCCGTGCCCTTGGCGTTGAGGTTGCTGTAGGTGTTGCCCAACTGGTACTGGGTTTGGCTAAGCGCCGCCTCGCCGCGCAAGCCATTGGCGGCCAGCGGCAAGCCATAGCCCGCACGCGCATTCAGCAAGCCTCCGGTACCCGTTGCCAAACCACTGAGTGACAAGCGATCGCCCCGCCCGCTGATGGAATTGGTGTCCAGGCTGAAGCTCAGGCGGTCTTTGCCGGTGTAGACCGAACCATAGTTGTCCAGCAGCACATAGCCGCCGTAGGCCGCCGTGGCCTGGGTATCGACTGCAAAGTCCGAGGTGCCCACCTTGGTGCCCGGCATCACGTCGGCGCGCGTCACTTGCACGCCGGGGGTGTCGTTGATGATGAGCATGACGCGCTCCAAGGTGTCGAGCGACACGATGTCTGCGCTCTTCACATCGTCGAGCATGGCCTGCACGATGTCGGAGCGCACCAGGGACTGGTTCTTCAGGTGAAACTCGCCGTAGTTGCCTTCGACCACGCGTATCTTGATCTTGCCGCTGCTGACCTCTTGCGCCGGGATGTAGGCGCGCGCCACAAAGTAACCGTTCGCACGGTAATGCTTGGTGATGCGCTGGGCCAGGGCTTCGAGCGCGGGCAGGGACTGTGTCTTGCCCGCGCCATCGGCCACCAGCGCGGTCAGGGTGGCGGTGTCGATGACGCGGTTACCCACCACCTCCATTTGCTTCACCTCCACCTGCGGGCCGCCAGGCAAGGCAGTCATGGGGGCTTCTATTTGCGCCGCGCCACCCACAGCGGGCAAGGCTGTGGCCGGTTTGGCGGGGACTGGCGGTTGGACTTGGCGCAGGGCGTCACCGATCGTGGGTGCGGATTGGGCCACGGCAAGTGAAGTGGCAAAAAACAGGGAAACAGCGACGGCGACTTGCGCCCGATTGACATGGAGGAGATTCATCTTCGTTCTTTATTAGTTGGCTTGTACGACAAACAATTGCTGTTCAACGCCATCGGGCAGTCTGACGCCGCCATTGACGATTTCTGCCAGCGAGTTGCGGCTGGCTGGCACGCGCACCTCACGCTCGCCTGCGGGAGCGCCGCCTGCACCCGTCTGGCCGGGGCTTTGCATCATGGCGCGGGCTTGCGAGAGCGTCACAGCTTGGGTCGGCTCATTGGCGCTGGGCGAAGAGACCACCGCAAAGCGTTCACCCGGGCCAAATGCTGCACTTATTGCAGGCAGTGGATTGGTCACGTTGACAAACGTGCTGGGCTGGCCAGAAGCATTGGAGTTGCCCGCTGCAGGCGAGGAGACGCTCGGCAAGTCCGGGCTGGGGAGCTGCGTGTTCGCCGGAATGTTGATGGCGTTGGCGATCGTATTGGCCAGCGTTGGTGCGTTGCTTGCCGGTGCAGGTGCCTCGATGGCAACGCTGCCGCTGCCGGTGGCACCTACCATCGTGTAGTTGGTGTTGCTTACGCTCAGTCCG
This sequence comes from uncultured beta proteobacterium, assembly GCA_903886275.1. Classification (GTDB taxonomy): domain Bacteria; phylum Pseudomonadota; class Gammaproteobacteria; order Burkholderiales; family Burkholderiaceae_C; genus Allorhodoferax. The sequence goes on from CAISLN010000010.1 coordinate 30,928, forward strand.
GCAATGCCACTCAGCACCTGGGTGCCAACTTCGCCAGACGCCAGCACAGCGTCCCCAATGAGGCCCACCGTATCACCGTTGATGGCGTTGGTCACTGTCAGGAGGCTGGCGCCTGCGTTGCTGCTGCCGTCGTACACACGCGAAGCCCCGCTCACGGCTGCGACACTGATGGGCAAGGGCGTGACGGTGAGGTTGCCGTTGACATAGCTGATGCTGTAGTTGCCTGGGGCGAAGGTTCCACCGGTGGCGCCGCTAGGTGTGATGGGGTAGGGGCCTGCTACGACACCTGCCGTCACTGCTGTGCCACTGCTGGTCCCGGTCACGCTGCCTATCGTTTCGTTATTGACCAGCCCGCTGCTGGTAAAACTGCTCAAGGTGGGCGTCTGGCCATAGACCTTGCTGGCGTTGCTGGCGGTCACCGTCAACGGCGCTGCGCTGACTGCGACGCTGCCGCTGACGCTAGCGCCCACCACCGTGTAGTTGGTGTCGCTCAGAGTCAGTCCAGCGATGCTGCTTATCGTCTCTGCCCCTGCGTTGGCACTGGCCAAAGTAGCGTTGCCGCTTAAGTTCACTATGTCGCCATTGATGGCGTTTGAAACATTCAATAGGCTGGCGGCGGCGTTGGCGCTGCCGTCATACACGCGGGTGGCACCGTTATTGGCTGCCACTGCGATGACCAAGGGCGTCACCGTGAGGCTACCGTTGACATAGCTGATGCTGTAGTTGCCAGGGGCGAAGGTTCCACCGGTGGCGCCGCTAGGTGTGATGGGGTAGGGG
>CAISLN010000011.1 GCA_903886275.1 uncultured beta proteobacterium
GGATATGGTGATTGGCGCCTGTCAGAAATCGCGTGTGGCGTAATTAACTTAATATGCTTTCCCGTTGCATCAGGTAATCGTAGCCTCCAATGTCAGCAATCCGGCAGGCAGATCGGAAAACTCTATGACAGTTCCCAGCCCTTATCCGAATTCCAAAAATGATGAACCCTACACGCCTGCCGGGTCGGCACGCAAAATACGTGGGCGACCTCCGCTCTTGCCATTCTGTCGTGCAGCACGTGCTTTTACATCGCTGGTCTTGCTGCCGTTGCGAGCAGCAATCAGCGTGGCGGCCATCTCCATCAGTGGCTGACTTGCAGACACCAATCCGGCGATGGATATGTGCAGATCACGCGCATCGAGGCAAAGTGCACTGCCACCAAAACCCAGTTCCAAAGCCTTGAGCTCACTCTCCTGGAGCGTTCCAAGTTCGGGGTAGTTTTTGATGGGTAGGGACACCGCACTTTGGTCTGCAAAAACAATCAGCAACGATTGCAGACTGTGCAGGTACTGCACCTGTTGGGCATGTACGCCGGTGTCTACTCGCTGACCAACGCGCTTGATTGCCTTTTCTAGGACTTCCTGCGTCACCACTTCATCAAAGCGGTTCTGGGCTTTTACGGTCGTCATAGGTCGATCTCCACTGGGACGGGGGTCCCCTTCAGTTGCAAAATTTTGCACATTGCGGATCATAAGTTTTTCACTCAATTCAACCTCAGATTGCACACCATGGGTGGAATCGCTGACTTCAGCGGCCTGCAATTTTCAACCCCAGACTGCAAATAGCCTAAATTTTTTACCAAATAGTAGAAGCCGCCTTAAGATTGAACACGCATTCGCACATTGCAGAGCGTTTTGTGATCCATCGCTTGCGAAGCGCCATTGGCGCGGTGGCAACGATGGAGCCACACCACAATAAAATTAGGAGCGGAATTTGCCCAAAGCCATCGAAGTCGCATTTTCCGAAATTGGCATTCGCCCGCTTCCCATGAATCGGCGCATCTGGCAATTCGTCAAAGACAAGGGTGCGCTCAACACCAACCAGGTCGCAGCGGGTCTGGGCCTTCCTGCCAACACGGTGTCGAGTCAACTCGGCCAACTGCGCGACCGCGCCTTGCTGGTATCCAAACCGGAACTCGATAAGACCACCGGGCACACGGTCCACTACTTCAGCGCCCCGGCCAAGCTCAAGAAGTTTGAACTGCTGCCCATTTCCAGTGCTGCCAAAGAACGACGCGCCAAGGCCAGACGCAGCAAAAATAACGCAGCGGAGCCGTTCGTCCTAGTGGGTACGGCTGGGCTTGCTCAGGCACGCTCCGGTGCGCAGCCCCCCACGCCTCCTGCAATAGCGGCACCTACGGGGCTTAAAACCTCTCCAGCAGCCGTACTACTGGACAGCATGAGCGTGCGCGAAGCCTACGCTCTGTACCTCGAACTGCGGGGCATGTTCAACCCGAGCGAACCATGAATGAAGCCGAACAGGGCTATAAATGAATCAGTCACTGCGGGTGAATTGGCCGCATGGGAAGTACGCGAATCACTAAGGAGGATCAAGGCATGACCACCGCAACTTACAACACCGCACCCTATGACAAGGATGTCTATTGGGACAGGGGAACCGGTGCTTTCGTATGCAAGCACTGCAAGAAGACCTACCCGGTGACACTTCCAGTTCCTTTGACAATATTCGCTGTAGTCAAGAAAAATTTTGAGCGGCTGCACCAGAGATGCAAAGCACCGGTCCGCATACCCGAACCAACCGAAACAGTGTGACCACCACCGGTCGTCAATAGCAGCCGCCAATTCGCATAGAGGGAGATATGCCATGAATCACCGTAGCTACCCCGTACTCTACCGACTAAACGGCCAGACCCCAGTGACTTGCACGCTTGCCGAGTGGGGCGCATTTATATCGGGCCACCGGCAGCACCACATCGTGGCCGAAAAAATTGTGCATGACCGCTTCATCCGCACTTTCTTTCACGGTGTGGACTTCAACTTTTTTAATTGCATTCCAGAGCTGTTCAAAACCGTCACCTACGCAAAGGATGGCTCGACTATAGAGTGCAACCTCTGCTCGACTTGGGAAGAGGCCGAAGACTTACACCGGGCCACGGTGGAGATTGCCGAATCCAGACAACACCGTGACTACCCCAACTACCCGCAAAGCGACGACCTCCCTTTTGACGAATGAGTAGCCGCAAAGCACCACAGGCCCACGATGTTCCACGTCCCTGACAAATTCCGCATGCCCAATGGCCCCATGGAATCAGACGCCAGTGAGGGAAACAACGGCTTGTTCCAAGTGCCCGCCAAGAACCCGAACTCGTATGTTGATCTCACGGTCATAGCCAGCGATGGGGGCGGCTGGGAACCGGTCAGCGTACCCCTCGAATTACGCTGCCCCACCTGGGACCAGATGTGCTACATCGCATCCATGCTCGAAAGTGTTGCCGCGCAGATTCGGCGCAGCGCGCACCAAGCCACGCCATGACCACCCAACTTCAACGCTCACACAAAGGCGACCACGTTCTGTGGGACTTTAGTGCCCAAAACTGTGTCTGCACACATTGCAAAGAGACCTACAAGATAACGCTACCCATACGCGCATCACTGGCTGGAGTCATCATGGAAGAATTCGCACGACTTCACCGCAACTGCCCCAAGCCAACCACAGCGCCATGGACTCAGGTCACCCTCCAAGACGACTGACGGGTGCGCTTGACCTTCTGACGGCCACGGCCTACCTCGGCAAAGGTCAGGATGAAGGCGTCGGCCACGTCAGGGCTGGGCAGGCCACGCTTCTTCATTTCGTCCTTGCTCTCCACCTTGATCTTGCCGTCCGACTTGATCGCGTAGCGCACCGTCGCCAGTTCGCCCATCAGCGTCTCGTCGTCCGGCAGGCGGCAGTTCATTTCCTCGAACCACTCGCGTCCCTTCCACCAAAGTTCGTCGCGCAGCCGACTGAACTTCTCCCCAATGGCCGGGGACTCGCTCACGTTGATCCCGATCACCGGCAGGCCCAGCTCCTGCATCCGGTCCACCACGCCCGAGCCAATCCCGATCACGTCCACCACGATGGTCTGCGGCTGCTCATGCGTGGGCAAATCGTCATACATCCGGGCAATGATCCCGGCCACCTGCATGGTGTCCTTGTTCCTCCAGGTCATCACCTTGTGCGTCACCACGTTGCCCTGCCTGCGGCACAGCGCCGTGCGGTCGTTGCCAAAGCGCGCCACGTCCAGCCCCCAAATGATGCGGCCATCCGGCTCAATCTCCCTTGTGGACGCATCCTCCACCTGGGCCAAACTGATCACCGTGTCATCGTCCTGCCTGGGGAACTCGCCCAGCACCCGCACCCGGTACACATTGCTGTCCACCCCGTACTTCAGCGCCTGCGCCTCCATGTAGTCCGGGCTGCACCGGGTGGACTCCATGCAACTGACCTTGTGCGTCTTCCACACCTCGCGCATCCGGTGAAACGCCTCGTAAAAATAGCCAGAAGTGCGGGTGGGGTTCCCGCACATCAGCGCCTTCGCGCCCTTGGTGGACAAGCTGCCCTCCCCCACCTCAAAGATCAGGTCGTCCACACCCGACGCCTCGTCAATCAGGAACATCATGTTCTCGCTGTGAAAGCCCTGGAACGCCTCGGGCTGCTCCTTGCGCGCCGTGCGCGCCACCGCAAAACACTCTTCCGGGTTGTCCATCAACTCGATACGGTCGGTGTTTATCTTGATCATGGACAGCAGGAAGGGATGCAACTGCCGCGCCCATTTGCTGACCTCTGACCACAGCACGTCATACAACTGGTGCGAGGTGGGCGCAGTGCAGGCGATCTTGACCGGGCCGCGTGTGAACAAGTACCACAGCACCACCCAGGACTGGAGGGCTGACTTTCCTACGCCATGCCCCGACCTGACCGCCACCCGGTTGTGTTCGGCCATGTCCCGCAACACCGCCTCTTGCCAGACCTCGATGTAGGCGACATGCAGCGCCTCATGCACAAAGGCCACAGGGTCGTGATACCACCGCTGGAATATCGGGCGCAGTTGGTTGAAATCCATCTGCGGCGATATGGCCTCAATCTCATCAGCCACAGGCTCGGGGATGGGGACGGACTGCGAGGACGGTGCGGGCTGAGTGGCGTGGGTGAACATATTTTTTTTCAAAAAATTTTCAAAAAAATGGCCTATAAAAATTTTGGGGGCGTGGGGCTACATAGAGTTTCAACCGCGCCGGTCCACGGGTGCCGGGTGGGGGGGGTCGGCGCGGCGGGTGGGTGGGAGTGGGGTGCCGGGTGGAGGGCGCGGCCATCGCCCTTGCCGCAGTCGCGCTGGCCTGCCAGCCGTGCGCGCAAAACAGCTTGTTTTGCTGCCTGATTGGAGTACGTTGCCCACGATGGGACTCGAACAATGTCGCAGGCTATAGCTATTCGCCATTGCTTTCGTCCTCGTTTCGATCTTGCTCGTCAAAATCGTCCAAAGCGCCCCTGATCAGAGCATCTGCGATAGGCGCTGCATCAGCCACGATCGGATGGTCATGCTCATAGCGCGCCGCAATGCCCACGTCGCGCAGGAAGTCATCAAACTTGGCACGCACGTTCAGGTCGATCTGGATGGGAGCCTTGCCCCAGCCGCGATCTAAGAGCGCCTGCGCAGCCGTCACACGCGCTGCTTGCGGTGCTTTCTCGTCGTCCATGACGGCACCGAGCAGCTTGATAGCTTTGTCGGTGTAAGTGCGGGCCAGGACCGTCACTGTCTGCCCGCGGGGTCGCGGGCCGCACGTCACCACAGACCCTTTGTAGAGCCGCCCATGCTCATCGCGCTCGGCTATCTTGAGCGACTGGCGGCGCTGGATGTTGGCCTCGGAGTTCGGGTGATCGTCCGGCAGCGGCGCGGCGGCGGCGGCGGCGTCTCCCCCCGCCTTCACCGGCTTCACGCCTACTTTTGACACTGTATTTGATGTAATTGATCGTTTCATGGCTTTATTACCTTCAATTCAGTCAATAGTCGAGGCAAACGCAGCATACAAATCAGACCAGTTGGCTGCTTTTGGGGCATCCACCAGCCTGTACAGCGACACCACATATTTCCGTCCGGTAGCCCAGTTCGTCTGTTCCACACACCCAGCCCTTGCGACCCGTCCTTGGTGAATCAGCCAACCCACAGCGGCACGCACACGGTACTCACGCTGATTCATAACGAGTGCCAGTAAGCCGATGGTCCAGGGCAGAGCCGCACCAGTTACCGCCCGTTCGGTCATGGCCTCAATGGCGCGAATCACGGCATCGCGGTGCAATCGCGGAGCCAAGTCCAAGCGCGCGGTGACCCGCACATGACTCCATCCAGGATTTTCGTGATGCGTCACGATAAACCGACCTCGCTGAACTCGGGGCTCACCGGACAGATGCTGCTGGTGTCGTCTTGTCGGATGTGACCAAGCCACACCGTCAGCCCACCACCCTCGCAGGGCGAACCGTACTCGGCACTGATGCGCTTGACCTGCCGGTCATCGACCCAGACCAGCCCCGACGCGGTTAAAGCATCCAGGGTGACCTTGATGGCGTTATCCAGGTCAATGAGCACGGCTGATGCTGTCAGCGACTCTGGAGCCGATCCAGTGGCCTTGCCGTGGCTTTGCGCGGACTGGCCTGCCTTGCCGGTGCTGCGCTTGGACTGCGGCTTTGCCTTAAGCGCCTTGGGGTGAAGCTGTAGGCACACCTCCACCGCTTGCCCGACCGGCGCGGGCCAGGACGGGTCTTGGTCAAACCCGGCCAGTTGGACCGCGACGGCGGCGGCGCGCTTGTAAGCTTGAGCCTCTGCGCTCACGATCAGCCGAGCTGGGCCACGACCTTTGCCGCCGACAATTTTCCAGTACACGTTGGCCGAGATCGGGTAAGGCAGTCTGATCACTTTGCACCCGCCGATCCCGACTGCACTGATTTCCCTGATTTACTCCGAAGCGCCAAAAGCTCCGAATCTTTACTCCGCTCCGAACCCTTTATTACATAAAGGGGGTTTCGGAGTATTCGGAGTAAATCTTTTGATTCGCTGGGACTATGTTTCGGAGTCATTTCGGAGCATTCGGAGTAACTTCGGAGTTAACTTCGGAGTCTTTTGTCAACTCCGAACCACTCCGAATCGGAGTAACTTCGGAGCATTCGGAGTGATTCAGACCAGCCAAGGTAATGATGCGCGCCGTTCCAGCGTCATCAGAAACCCGGATTAGCCCACGCGCTGCCAGACCATTAATGGCTTCTTTCCGGCGCTGGTACTCCACCTTCGTGCCCTTGCGCCAAACCTTTTCAGTGAGTGGAGGATTGGGGGCTTTGCCATCCCCAACCAACTTGTATATGGTCTTGATTTCTTTCAATGCGAGGGCTTGGTTGTCGCCTGCCGCATCCTGATTTGCGGCTTTTTTGTCTGCTGCCGCCCGCTCCTTGGCATTCGCGACCATTGCTGTCACGTCAGCAGTGCAGTTCACCAGATACGCGCCCATTTCGGCCACGCCGTCCTCATCGACCACTGGAATGCCATCCGCCTGACTGAGAACCACCCGGTTGAGCTTGAGCATGACCGGCGTGGGCAA